>JAYKHV010000113.1:0-98855 GCA_035285085.1 Lyngbya sp.
CGTAGCCATTCTCTGCCGCGTGATCCAGTAGCAACCGCATGGGTACGAGCGCCATATAGTCTCCTCCTAAACTGTGTTGTCGGTGAGTTTTTTCTTAGACCGTCTTCTTGAGATAATCTTAAGACAAAATCTTAAGTTATTGTGAATTGTATCAGAATTTGGGTACCGGGAAGAACAGGGAAGTCAGCGATCGCTGAAATTTTATTGATTTTCACAAAAAACCGAGGCGGGTAATGGCTGGGGGTCTGAGGTTGTTGTCGGTGGGAGGAACGCGATCGCTTATTTTCTATTCAAGTTGAGGACAGCCGCTAATTCCCCCAATCTTGGGCCAGGGCTGTTTCATCTCCAAGCAATCCGACGACTGGGGTGAAAGCTTCGGAGTTGGAAACTCGAAGCGATCGCACGGTTGAAATCATCCCCAAGCAATCCGACAACTGGGGTGAAAGCTTCGGAGTTGGAAACTCGAAGCGATTGCACACTTAAAATCATCCCCAAGCAATCCGACGACTGGGGTGAAAGCTTCGGAGTTAGAAACTATTGCGATCGCACACTTGAAATCATCCCCAAGCAATCCGACGACTGGGGTGAAAGCTTCGGAGTTAGAAACGGATAAGTTGGATCAGACTTTATGCTAATGATGCGAATAGTTCATTTCTAGTCTGATGCACCCTACGAATAATCAACCTGCGGGTTATCATAGAAGCGAACCTATACTCGTAATTCTCAACGATGATAGATTGGTTAGCGTTGTGGGGTGTTACTCAGGCTGCTGGCTTTGTCTTCAAACCCATTTTAGAAGACTTAGCAAAAGATGCAGCCAAAAATTACGTTAAAGACTTTTTTAAAAGTTGTCTATCCAAAGTTTCACAATTACCCGAAAAAGAAGCCCAACAAATTCAAATTGCTACGGGTAAAGCCCTGACAGAATTTCTTAAACTGATTCAACAAGAACTTATCTTGGCGAAGTTAGACAAAACAGCCGTACTTCAATATAAACCTTATCTTGAAGAATTTATCAAAAATAAGGAAGTTGCTGAGATTTTAGGAAGTGCCTTTAAAAACCAATCTATCAACACCAAAACTCTCAAATCTACTTGGCAAAAGTTACAGTTAAAAACGCTTCCAGACCAGTTTAACTGGGAAAAAGTTTCTACATTATACTCGTACAAAGTTAAAGAGATTATCCAAGAAACGCCAGAACTTCGAGAAATTCTTAATTCTCAGAACTTGAAAAGATTAGCCGATGCTGTTCCCGTGCAGCCGGAATTTGACCTGATAAAATATAGAGAAAGCCTCCGAGAACGGTATGGAAATCTGAACCTAGAAAACCTCGATACAACGGGTTACGCCTACAACGCCCTAAAACTATGGAGAATTTTTATACCTCAAAATGTGCGGGAATGTCAGGAATATTTACCGCAAATTTACGAACTTCCCAAAGAGTATTTAAAACAACTGAAAGAACGGGGCGAACTCGATGAAAATATTTCTTCAGAAAATTTGAAAGAATTAGATCGGCGTCGCAGTCTCTATTCCCAACAGCAAATTCAATCGGTTCTAGAGGTTGTCAACAATCCCGATTATCAATATTTAGTAATTCTGGGCGATCCGGGTTCGGGAAAATCAACACTGCTACAATATCTCGCTTTAAACTGGGCAGAACTTCCCCCAAAAGAATTACCCGATCGTCCCATTCCCTTATTAATTGAATTGCGAACCTACAACCGAGAAAAACAAAGTAAAAAGTGCAAAGATTTTCTAGAATTTTTCCATGAGGGTAATGTAACTTGTCGTTTACCCCAACAGGAAGTTCATACCCGACTACAACGGGGCGAAGTTTTGGTAATGTTTGACGGGTTGGATGAAGTCTTCGATCCCGCCCAACGGAAAGAAATAATTACCGATATTCACCGCTTTACTAACGATTATCCAAAAATTAGAGCGATCGCAACTTCTCGCGTGATTGGTTACAAAGCCCAACCGTTGAGGGATGCACAATTCCGGCATTTCATGTTACAAGATTTGGAAGATGAACAAATCGAAGAATTTATTCAAAATTGGCACGAATTAACCTTTACTGATGAAGCCGATAAAATCCGAAAACGCGATCGCTTAAAACAGGGAATTTCTACCTCCTCAGCCATTCGAGAACTCGCGGGAAATCCCCTCTTATTGACCATGATGGCTATTCTTAATCGTAACCAAGAACTGCCTCGCGATCGCCCCGAACTTTACAACCAAGCCTCACGGGTATTATTGCATCAATGGGATATTGAACGAACATTGCGAGATGAGAAAATTGACCCGATAGCAATTGACTACAAAGATAAACAGGAAATATTGCGGCGAGTCGCGTTTTTCATGCAAAAAAATGAACAAGGTTTAGCCGGAAATCTGATTAATCGGGAAAATTTAGAACTAATTTTAACAGAATATTTGCGGGATATTGTCAGCGATGCCCGTACAATTGCCCGTGCTTTGATTGAACAGTTGCGAACTCGCAATTTTATTCTCTGTTATGTGGGAAGTGATTTTTATGCTTTTGTTCACCGAACGTTTTTGGAATATTTCTGTGCTTGGGAGTTTGTTTGGGAGTTTGAAAAAGAGCGATCGCTAACCGAAGATCAATTAGTTCAAGTTTATGCCGATCATTGGCGCGAGGAAACTTGGCACGAAGTCTTGCGGTTAATGGCGGGAATGTTGGATGCGAAGTTTATCGGGAAAGTGTTGGAATATTTGATAGCGCAGGATGGAGAAGCGGATAAATTTATGAATTTGTTTCTCGCCGCAGAATGTTTGGCAGAAGTCAGAACTCGTCATTCGGTGAGAACAGTTGCTGACGAACTCTTTGAAAAAATAAAAGATTTAACCCACTACTATTTGCATTATGATTATGAGGCATACATATCTGGAGAAGCAGAGTTAGTTCTAGAGATTCGCATCCAAGCTGTTCAAACTGTTGCTAATACTTGGAAAGAACGCCCCGATACGCTGAATATCCTCAAAACCCTCGCTGAGAATGATGAAGATTGGGATGTGCGACGTGCAGCGGTGCAAGAACTCGCCAAATGCTACAAGGATGACCCCGATACGCTGAATATCCTCAAAACCCGGGCGAAGAATGATGAAGATTGGGCTGTCCGACGTGCAGCGGTGCAAGAACTCGCCAAAGGCTACAAGGATGACCCCGATACGCTGAATATCCTCAAAACCCGGGCGAAGAATGATAAAGATTGGGATGTGCGACGTGCGGCGGTGCAAGAACTCGCCAAAGGCTACAAGGATCACTCCTATACTGTTGTGACATTCCTCAAAACCCAGGCTGAGAATGATCAAGATTGGCGTGTGCGACGTGCGGCGGTGCAAGAACTTGCCAAGGGTTACAAGGATCACTCCTATACCCTGAAAATCCTCAAATCCTGGGCTGAGAATGATCAAGATTCGTTTGTGCGATCGGATGTGCGATTTGTGGCGGTGTGGGAACTCGCCAAAGGCTACAGGGATCATCCCGATACGCTGAATATCCTCAAAACTCTCGCTGAGAATCATCAAGATTGGGCTGTCCGATGTGGGGCGGTGGAGGAACTCGCCCAAGGTTACAAGGATGACCCCGACACTGTGAATATCCTCAAATCTTGCGCTGAGAATGATCAAGATTCGTTTGTGCGACAAACGGCGGTGCGGGAACTCGCCCGAGGTTACAAGAATGACCCCGATACTTTGACATGGCTCAAAACCCTCGCTAAGAATCATCAAGATTGGGCTGTCCGATGTGGGGCGGTGGAGGAACTCGCCCGAGGTTACGAAGATCACCCCGATACTTTCAGTATCCTCAAATCTCGCGCTGAGAATGATCAAGATTCGTTTGTGCGACAAACGGCGGTGGAGGAACTCGCCCGAGGTTACAAAGATCACCCCGAAACTGTGAATATTCTCCAATCCCGGGCTGAGAATGATCAAGATTCGGATGTGCAATGTGCGGCGGTGGAGGAACTCGCCCGAGGTTACAAAGATCACCCCGATACTTTGACATGGCTCAAAACTCTCGCTGAGAATCATCAAGATTGGGATGTGCGACAAACGGCGGTGGAGGAACTCGCCCGAGGTTACGAAGATCACCCCGAAACTGTGAATATTCTCCAATCCCGGGCTGAGAATGATGAAGATTCAGATGTGCGATATGTAGCAGTGCAGGAACTCGCTCAAGGCTGGAAAGATGAACCTTGGATGTTTGAATTTCTACAAAATCGCATTCTTAATGATCCCTTTGAACGTGAGGAAAAATGGCAAGATAACCCCAGAGAAATCGCACTGAAAGCCATTATTAAAAACTATCCCAATCATCCTCAAACGTTGCCATTGTTGCAGGATAGGGCCGAAAATGATTCCGATGAACGGTTAAGTGAATGGGCGAAGGAGCAGTTAGAGAAGTTGGAGAATCGGAGCGTATAGACTATAGAATAAAGATCATTCAAGTCGTTATTGAGATTCCGTTCAGAAAATTATGACAGACACAACTTACAACGAAATAGGGAAATTTGGGTTCTAGAGATTAACAATCACGGAAGATAGAAAAGATGGTCAAAACAATTTCTGCGGACAAAATAACCCTTTATGAACTCGAACAGCAATTTAATCTAAAACGGGTCGAAAATGAATCTTTTTTTTGGGAATGGCGGAGTGATTTACCGGAGATCACCGAAGCAGAACACCAACGCTTAGAACGGGTAAAAATGGCATTTGAAAATTTGGCTCGGCGTTCGGTTTTGGAGAATACAGTTAAATTGGCGGTGGTTTCGCCGTTGCTAGATTTAGCCAATTTATTTTTACCCCCATTCTACATTAGCACGGAAGAAGAAGTTGAGATTTCCCTCCCGGAGCAAGAGCAAATAATTCGGGGAAAAATCGATATCTTGGTGTTGAAAGAACAGTTTTGGCTGTTGGTTATCGAGTCCAAACGGGCTGAACTTTCCCTCAAAGTTGGAATTCCTCAAGCTTTAGCCTATATGTTAGCCGCTCCCCGTTCTTGGCGATCGCTTTACGGTTTGGTAACAAACGGGAGCAACTTTGTTTTCCTGAAACTCTCAGAACAAAATGGGGAGTTTTGTTACGATCGCTCTCAAGAATTTGTTCTCGAAAATCAGGGCGATTTACCCAAAGTTCTGCAAGTAATGAAACGGTTAGCCCATCTGGTTGCCGAGTAAATCTGCAATACTAGCTTGTAGATAGGCGTTATGGCTCCTGTCTATCGCTTTTTCTCGTTTTTATGGGTCGCCTGGGATTCGAACCCAGGACCAATCGGTTAAAAGCCGAGTGCTCTACCACTGAGCTAGCGACCCGCCCATTCGTTTTTTCTCAACGATAAATCATTATAGCAGAGCTTTTTGGAAAATGCAAACCCGCTTTTCAAAAAAATGTTGCCTTGAGGTGAACCAACATTTCCGAGGTGGTTCCGGGCTGGAGATAAGTCAGTAACTTACCCGTATTCAAGGCATTGCGGGGAGCCGTCCAGGGTTCGAGACAATAGTAATTTTTGCCCTTCACCGTCCAAAACACCACATTTGAATAGGCCGAACTATAACTCAAAGCAATTCGCAAATTGCGGCTGAAATCCGTTACAGTGGCCGCCAACCCCGTTAACGGGCCAAAAATCCCGTCAATCTCATCCAAATTGGGATCGAAGCGACCCGTAAAATCATGGACTTCTTGGGTAATCTGATCCCGATATTGCATCGCCGGAATCTCAAAATGGAGTTGAGACTTATCCGAGGCGAAAAAATAGGGATGCAACCCCGTCGAAAACGGCATCACTTGAGGAGGTAAACCGTCGATAGTCCCCGAGAGGTTGGTAAAGCGCTGAAAGATGATCAAATCCGAACCTTTCAGCTTGTAGGTAAACTCCAACTCAAAATCAAACGGATAAACCTCGCGAGTCTCCCCATTGCTGGTTAGCGTTACTGTAATGGCAGCATAATCGGTTGCCACTTGGTTGGTCACTGTCCAGGGCAAATTGCGAGCGAAACCATGCTGCTTGAGCCTGTAGCGCCGACCATTGTATTGGTAGGCATCCTCCGGCAAATTCCCACAAATGGGAAACAAAATGGGAATTCCTCCGCGCACAGTCAAGTTAGAGTTGGCAAACCGTTCTGTATCGAGGTAGAGTAATTCTTTACCTTTAACTTGCCAGCGGGTAATCATCCCCCCGCGTTCGGGTACAACCTCTAAGCGAGATTGATGGTGATGATCGCACAAGCAGTAAGTTTTGTATTGTTTTTGTTCTAGAGCGATCGCAAACACAGTGATTTTTCAGTGATTTGACATCCTCCCCACCGTAAACGACGGGGATTCCAAACCTCACGGTTTGGGTTTCCTCTAACTACCTCGTTGACTTACTTAATTGGATTTCCCCATTCAAGCAGAGATCAGTCTCGACCGAGGCGTGAGCGCTCCATTTCAGAAGCCTGTTTCGGTATGCCCTACCGTACAGTTCAAAACCTAAATCTTGGTTTCTCTGTACTTGCTGAAGCGAAGCTTTTACCCGCACAAGCTTTCGGCGACGGAACCCCATAACGGAGCGTGCGCGACAGGTGCGTTGCCTTTCGGCGACTGGGTTTTTAGTGTGGTTGATTACCATGACCACTCCAAAAGTTTAGCATAAAGCCGTCCTAAAGGACTTGGCTCTAAACCCAATTTTTTCGGTAAACCTGAGCCAAAAGGGTTCAACAGGAGAATGCCTAGCCATTGTCGCATAAAGAAGGTGCATTCGGGGCGAACCCTAACATTGAATACCGGGGAATCTTCTTACCTGAACGTTGTTCTCTGGAAGCTCTCAAAAGCTCAAGGCTCAGTTTTGAACCCGTTAAACCATCGGAGGTAACTCAACCCTTCCCTTTTGAGATGCAACGGTTAGTTCAGTTTGTGCTTGAGGCTTTCGATGAGTCTCAACCTCTGACTTAGACAGAGCAAACGAGATCGAACCGATAGGATCATTGTAACTGTGAGAAGTCGATGTTGGTTGTGGGGTGCCTTGGGGAACGGAAATAAAGGGATCTTTGATAAAAGGGTCGTGAATGTAAGGTTTAAAAGAATCAGTTCCCGAAGCCGCCGGAGCTAACCGAGGGGGTAAATTGACCGTTTCCGTCTCCGGGGGTTGAACGTCAACCTCATCTACAGAATCGGCTGGAATTTCAGGTTCGAGAGATTGTTCGGTGGGGGCTGACAAATTCGGGAGTTGGGGGGAAGCCGGAGTCACGGGTTGCGTCTCAACCGAACGCACTCCAGAGGAACTCGGACCATCCAAGACCATCGGAGAATTCATCGGTTGCTCAAAAATTCGAGACAGACGCTCAACAATTCCTAAAATTTCATCTCCCTTTTTGCCCTTAACAATTTTCGCCTGATATTGCCGCACTTCCACAGGCAAAAATTCCACCTTCATCTTCCGATCCGCTTTCAAGGAAACCTTTAAAACCGCTGTATCATAGTTGGTACGGCTATTGCCTCCAAAAATAAAGTTTCCCAAAGAATAAACAATCGGCCGACCTTTGTAAATTTCCGCACCCTGCAACACATGGGGATGATGTCCGACCACCAAATCGGCCCCCTGCTCAATCGTAAATCGAGCCAGTTCAATTTGCCAGTCGCCGGGATATTGAGCCAGTTCCACGCCCCAGTGAAAATTAACAATAATCCAATCGACTTGATCGCGAACCGCTTGAATATCGGCGGCAATTCGTTCATCATAACGGGGATTGGTGCCGGGAGTCTTGTCATCGGCCGCATGAAAATCGGCGTCATAATAGCCAAAATAGGCAATTCGCTGACCTTTAACCTCCAGAATCTCCGGACGTCGGGCTTCTTTAAGATCCCGACCCGCCCCAACGGCGTGAATTCCCGCCTTTTCTAAAGTTTCGAGGGTTTCAATCAATCCCTCACCCTCATAATCCATCGCATGGTTATTGGCGAGATTAACAATATCAACCCCCCCACTGGTCAGCACTTGTACCGCTTCCGGGTCGGCCTTAAAATTAAACTGCTTGTTGGGACGGCGCAGGGTGGAACGGGTTAAGGGATTTTCCAAATTCACCATCGCCACATCAGCCTCGCGGTATTCATCGAGTTTTTCAAAGGCCCAGGTGTGGTCATTGCCGACAACCGTTTCAAAATGGTCAGAAAGAGTGACATCTCCGCCAAACATAAGCGTTACAGTGGGGTCTTGGGGTTTTTGCATTGTGGTATGCTGAACCACCGGAACAACTTCCAAAGCCGCTTGCACTTGCTCCGGACGCTTTGGAGGTAGGGTAGCGGAAACGACATTTTCTTGAACGGGCGTGGGAGTTTGAGGAAGTTGAGCCGATACTTCATAATAGCTCACCCAACATCCTAAGATAAACGCGCTCAGGGCCGAACCCATCATCAGCAGGGTGCGGAACATTCTGAACTTCAGTCCATCGACTGTTCCGCTCACAGAGGAGCGTCGCCGGACTTGGTTGGCGGGTGTAACAATCCGAACGGATTGTTGCCACAAAACCCCCTGATCCCCCGTATAGCGGCCAAGAATCTGCACGCCTTCAACGGTTGGGGAGTTGAGCTTCCATAAAAAGTGACAAATAAATTTAATAATACGGTCGGCGACGGGTTCAGTTTGGAACTCGACTAAAACCTGCAAGCGTCCCCGTCGTTGAAAACCGACATGAGCGTAAATCCCTTGGGGGCCTAGATAACTGTTAATTAGGTAACTAATGGCTTTAAAGTCACCGGAGCGAGCCAGATCAAAAATAGACGGTTGAGATAAATTTTCGGCATAAACCATATATACGCATTTCCTAATACAACGACCATTTAATGCAAGAGATACCCTAAAAGCTAAACTGTAGAAAACAGATGTTGTTTAACTTTTTTCGCCGGATTGACCAGTAATAGCTGTACGGCACCGATCACTATTTTCTCAATTGCTACTCACCTGCCCAATTATTTTACGGTTTTAGCTACGGATTGAGAACAGGGGTTTCAGTTCACCCCAGAACTTCTGCTCGGCTGCCCTGCCATCGAGATTGAGGGGGGAAATCCGCTCTTTGACTTCTCGGTTTGGCAATTTTTTCGATTTTGCAGCCAAGTTTAACAGGTTTGGGCGAACCCGGATACAGCAGTCTGTAATCAGGCCGAAATTTTCCAATCAGACTGCTTCGCTGTAGACGCTTGGTTAGACCTGCCGACGGACTAATGCATTTTGTCGAGCGATCGGGTAAAATTTTATTATGCTAATCTTTAGCATTCCAATGCTTGATAATGTTGTTAGTTCAAGACTTCCAATAGTCAGCGCACATCTCAGGATAAGTTAAAAATGCTACATCGCAAGATTTATCAACTTTGTTGTGACGGTCGTGAAGTCTGTATCTTCTTGCGGGATCAGCAACGCTGGATCGAAAAAGCCCGTATCCTCGATATCGAGGGGGATCTAGTCACCCTGCGCTATGAAACAGAAGAAGATGACGAAATCTCTTCTTGGGAAGAAATGGTGCGCCTAGAGAGTATTGGTGCGGTCAGTCAGAAGTTGGCTTCGGTATCGAGAGCTTATTTCGATCCGCAAGTGGCAGAAGATTGTCCAGAAGCCGAACAAATTCGCAATCCAACTTCAGACTCCAACCCCGAATAGTCCCCGCGCCATGCCCATGCCGCGATTTGATGCCATCCCACTGGGGTAGGGAAGCCCTAGAATCGTTTCTAGCTCTGTTTTACCCCCTACTCTGTGAGTTGTTAACTGCATCAATCCCCATCTCCCAATTCTTGACTGGGTTCAAACACAGGACAGGCGCCATCGGGTGTCACCTTGAAATTGTAAAAAGCCGAAGACGGGTTTGAGCAGCGTTGGCCGCGATAGTACAGACAATTGCCACAACATTCTAGCTCCAAGGGTAAAACCAGATCGCTGGCTTGATTGAGCAATTCTCGCTGGGAGATGCCCCGCAACACCAACTCCTCACCTTGCCAACGCACTTCCACCAACCCCGTATCCGCAAAACTGGGCCAGCGAGGGTCGGTGGTAATCGACTGAGAAATCACAATATTAATCTCGGTTGCCAGTTCAGTCACTTCCGCTTCATAATGGGTTTCTGGCATAGCCGGCTGTATAAACGTTTCACCGATGGGCAACTCCAGCAACGTCCCCCCAGAAGGATAATGGAGTTGATAGCGGTTGCGTAGCTCATCGAGGTTGGCTAAGTCGGCTAAATACAAAGGAGACCCATGCACAAAAATCACGTGCTGAGGTCGCACATTATGAATCAGTTGTGTTGTACCCGCCCCATCACTATGTTGGGAGAGCAAATAAGTTTCTACCCGCCCAAACTGAGACTCGACCTCCGGGGGAATCTTCAAAGCCGTTCCCGGTCTTTCCGGCAAAAACAACACCCAAGACTGGCTAGAAGAAGCGGTATATTGCGGCCAAAAGGTTTGGTTTTCGGCAATCACCACGCAGGGAGACTCACTCAAAGCCGGATTCTGTTCGGGGGTTAACCGTCGCACTCGCGGACGAATCCGTTCATCCCAAAACAGGGGTTGATGTTGGGCAAAATTCTGCACGCTGGTGGGAAAATAGGGCAGCAGTTGCAGATAAATATCACAGCCTTGAGCCACTTGGCTGTCAACCCAAATATCAATATCACGGCCGGTAAAATAGTGATGGCTGCGAAGCAACATTAACAACTCTTGCCCCAGTCCTAAGGGTGGAGTGGGGAACAAAACCGAATATCCCGCCGTTAACGCCCGTTCAATTCGCTCTGCTAACTGGTTTTCGAGCTGGCGGCGATGGGGATGACGTGCGGTGCCATAAGAGCCTTCTAAAATTAAAACATCCGGTTTGAGGCCGCGCAACTCTCCCAAGGGTAATCCTTCCACCAGTCGAGAATTGGAGAGGAAAAAATCACCCGTATACAGCAACCTATAGGTTCGTTCGGGAGCATCATATTTCAGCAAAATTGCCGCCGCACCCGGTAAATGGCCGGCCGGAAACAACGTCGCCGAGAGTCCCTTCCGCAGTTCAATCTCAGATTTCCAGGATAAAGGCTGACAAAATTGAGGAACTTCCTGGGGGGAAAATTCCGGCCAATTTAAAGGCAGCAGTTGAGCCGTGACTTCACTCGCATAAATCGCCAATTGCGGAAAGGCTTGATGGAGTGCGAGTAAACCAACAGCATGATCGCCATGAGCATGAGAGCAGAAGACCAGATCGGCTGGTGGGGAGCCAACGCTGGCTGCCAAGAGGGGTGAAATATCCTGTAGGCCACAATCGAGTAGGATACGATGAGGCCCCATTCGTAGCATCAGACAAATCCCCTCATTTGCATGGCCAACACTATAGGGAAAACATTCCAGGTCAGTCACACCGAATCAGTTAATATTAAGAATTTAGTTTAGATTTTAATTTGGCGATCGATTTTTGATAAAAAAATGTTAACAAGTGTTTCAATATTTAGGCCAGGAGCAGCAAATTGTTATGTCTATTGCTCAGTTTCAAGAATTTTTTGACCATTGTGTGGGAAGTTGGACTACAGAACGCACCTATCACTACTTGACTTATCAGGAGGTGGAACGCTCCCATACTGAGTTTGTGATCCATCCGATCGACTCGGAGACGAAAGCCCGAGTATTGACCGATAACCAACGTTCGAGGGAACAGAATTTAGAGGAGTTACCCGGATACCAATTGGCTTTTGAGACGGTTTCTGAGAAAGGAGAGCGGGTCTCCCAACAGTTGAATATTCTGTTTGTTCCTCAAAAGGTTGAACTTCCCTTCATTGAAGGAGATTATCTGCGAGATAAAGCCTATGAAGAAGCCAAACCGATGATTGCTCATTTTCGCTACAATATTCACACCCGACAACTGTTAATGACCACTCAGTATACTCGCGTGGTTTCGGTTGATTCGATTACCTTGATTAATCCCCAGTTACGCATTCGTCAAATTTTAAACTATCAGCGTCCTCCTGAAAATCAACCCCTAGAAACTGTTGTCTTAGCAGGTTTTGGTGTTGAACAAAAACAAGCGGTAAATCCTTAATCATTAACTCAAAAACTTGAATTGAGGAAAGAATTGATTTCTCAATCTCGTTTTACTGTTTTGGGGGTGGGAGTTAACGGTTTTACTATATCTCTCGGATCGAATTGGAGCGATTTGTCGGATTAATTTCTGTATTTCAGATTAGAGCGGTAATCTACCTCAATTTAAAAATTACCGCGCACCGATGACTTCCTAAAGACTCAATTGCCTAACTTTTGATTTTAGGGAAACCAGATAGGGTAGTTACTACACTGACCCTATCTGCTAGAGAAGGCAGGGTACAAGAGAGCAGAGGAGAATCTAAACCTCTTGCTTTACTTATCCTACTATCAACCTCAGATTTCAAGCAGAACGCAATGATTTCTTAAGCTTTCACCTGAAGTCCGCAGGAGGCTAAGGCTGAAAATGAAGTAGAAGGGCTATGGAGGAATAGGGAATAAACTAACATCTGCTCAAATTTGTCATTTTAGGCATGAAAAAACCAAGCCTAAGAATAATTCATACCAACAATTTTACTCAATCTCGTCAAAAATTCCCGGGAATTATCGAGGGTGTTGAACATCAATAGCTGAGGTACTGATGATTACAGATGGTCTGATCACAGTTCCACAAGCCTAAAGGCTTCTTTCCGTTTTCCTCCACTCCCGTTTATGAAATGGTTTCCAACAAAAAGGAGGTTTTGATGAAAATTCTGATTGTGGAAGATGACTGGGAAATCGCCCAACTCATCCAACAAACATTAGAAAACGAGGGATTTTCCTGCGAAACCGCCCGAGACGGTTGGGCGGCGTTAGAATGGTTTCAAAGCCAGCAGCCAGACCTGATCATTCTGGACTTGATGCTTCCGGGTCTTGATGGCTTAGAAGTCTGCGCCAGGATTCGCCAACAACCTGGGGTGAAAGACCCTTATATCCTGATGCTAACCGCTAAAGGAGAAGAAATTGATCGGGTGATTGGTTTGTCTACGGGGGCTGATGATTATCTGGTTAAACCCTTCAGTCCCCGAGAGTTGGTAGCCAGGGTTCGCGCTTTGTTGCGGCGCAGTTTGCGTCATGGGGGACAAAGCCAAGTTTACCGCACGGTTCATTTTACTGTTGATCTGGACCAACATCTGGCTTACCGACAATTAGACTCTCAAACTTCCGAACCCCTAGATTTAAGTCCTTTAGAATTTAATTTACTGGTTACTCTCATTAGTTATCCGGGTCGGGTTTGGAACCGAACTCAATTGATTGATAAACTGTGGGGAGATGACTTTTTTGGGGATGAACGAGTTGTCGATACTCATATCGCCCGACTGCGAAAAAAAATTGAACCCGATCCGACTCATCCTCAGTTTATCAAAACAGTTGTGGGAACGGGATATAAATTTGAAGATGCCACAATAGATCGGTAATGGGGAATAGGAAATAGGTAACAGGTTACAGGTAACAGGTTACAGGTAACAGGTAACAGGCGATCGCTGAAAAAACTGGTCACTGGTCACTGCATAACTGTAAACTGTATCGAACCCGCCCCGGAGTCGGGAATGGTAAAAATTAATTATGGCTAAATTGAACTTGCGATCGCGTTTACTGTTGTCTCATTTGTTAGTGATGGGAGTCGGACTGGGTAGTTTTATTTTAATGAGTAAAGTCTACTCCCCTCGTTTATTTGTTTTACAACTCGAACGCCTCGAACAAACCCAATTTTTTAATGTTCGTTCGGTGAAAACCTATCTAGTTCGGGGATTTGAAATTACTTGGAATCGCAGTACCTTATGGTCGGTTGGTGTTGGTGCAACGGCGGCGGGTGCGTTGAGTTATTGGGTGGCTAAACGGATCACTCAACCTTTAACTCAAATGCGAGAAATTACCCAAAAGTTTGCAGCGGGAAAGCTAGATGAACGCATGGTTAAAAGCGAAATTCCGGAACTGAATCAACTCAGTTTAAGCTTTAACCGCATGGCGGAAAGTATCGAGGGTGTTGAACAGCGACGTCGGGAATTAATTAGTGATATGACCCACGAATTGAGAACACCTTTAACGGTTGTTCGTGGGTATTTAGAAGAAATTTCGGAAGGGCGAATTGAACCTTCTGATGAACTTTATCACCGTTTAATTCGAGAAACTCGCCGTTTAGAACGGTTAGTTAATGACTTACAAGAACTCTCTAAAGCCGAAGCGGGATATTTAGCGATCAATCCTCAACCCCTCAATTTACGTCCGATTTTAGAGTCTTTAGTGGCTCGTTTTGGCGATCAATTGTTAGAAGATGGGCCGATTTTAAAATTAGATTTGCCGTCGAATTTACCGTCAGTTTTGGCGGATATAGATCGCACCGAACAAATTTTAGTGAATCTTTTAGGAAATGCCATTCGTTATACTGAAACGGGTTCAATTACGGTGAAAGTTTGGCAAGAGTTAAAGTTTGTTTGGGTGGCGGTGATTGATACGGGTGTTGGGATTTCTGAGACCGATTTACCTCATGTTTTTGAACGGTTTTGGCGGGGGGAAAGATCGCGATCGCGTCAGTGGGGCGGAACGGGAATCGGATTGGCAATTACTAAGCGTTTAGTTGAACTTCAAGGCGGTAAAATAGAAGTAGAAAGTGAACTCGGTAAAGGGAGTACCTTCCGCTTTTGTTTACCGATAACTTAGATTACTGCCCAACTTGAAAAATGTCTTCTGCGGTTAAATTTAACTCGGGAAAAATGAGAGATTCTATGCGATCGCTTCCCCGATATAATTTTACCATATATTCGCCTTCGATCATTTGATAAACTGAAATTGTCGGTTGTTTGGGATTGCCAATATATCGCTTTCCGCCTAATCCTAAATAATCAATAATCCAATATTCAGCAATTCCCAGTTTTTCATATTCTCCCAACTTCACGGAGTAGTCATCTTGCCAATTTGTACTGACCACTTCTACAACTAATTTAAAACTTTCGCCTCGGGTTAAAGTTGAGCGTTTTTTCCACAGGGGTTCCTCAGTTAAAGCGTTTTTATCAATTACCGCAATATCGAGACTATAACCCGTATTTTCGGAATTAATAGGTTTAATAATACATTGTCGAGGAATCAAATAAGGAAGTTCTAGGTTTTCAATCTGAACACCTAGTTTTAATGCTAGAAAACCTGCAACTTGTTCGTGAGTTCCTGTGGGTTGCATTTCGATAACTGTTCCTCCGTGCAATTCAAAACGTCCGTAGCCATCGGGATACCAATCTAGAAATTATTCCAGGGTCAAAGCTTTAGGCGTTGATCAAATTTGACGCTCTGATGTGGCTTGACTCATCGTTAATCTTACCTCAATTTATGCTAAAATCATTCTATCATTTCCTCCAACTCCTAGTATGAGTTCCCAATAAAATACTTATGGTAATTTCCGATAAACCTCAAACCCAAAACCTCTCTTTAGATGAGTTTTTAGCCTTACCCGAAACGACACCCGCCAGCGAGTATATCGACGGCAAAATTTATCAAAAACCCATGCCAAAAGGAAAACATAGCTTACTCCAAGGTCGTCTAATGAATGCCATTAGCACAGTCGGAGAAGAACAAAAGTTAGCCTGTGCTTTCCCCGAGTTACGCTGTTCGTTTGGCGGACGGTCAATTGTCGCGGATATTGTTGTGTTTGAGTGGGCAAATATTCCCCTTGATGAAGAAGGCGAAATTACTAACGATGTTAACATCCCACCGGACTGGACAATCGAAATTTTATCACCCGGTCAAAATACAACTCGCGTGATTAATAATATTTTATTTTGTCTCAAACAGGGAACAAAATTGGGTTGGTTAGTTGACCCAAAAGAACGATTGGTGTTAGTTTTTAAACCGCAGCAACAACCGGAAGTTATCGAAGCTGAACAAATTTTACCCGTTCTGGAAGTGTTGAAAGATTTACAACTTTCAGTTAATCAATTATTCAGTTGGTTAAGTTTTCCCTCTTAATAACTGTCATTAACTTCTGCTTTCCCGCAGTTAATCTCTCATTCATCATTCATAATTTTACATTCATAATTGAGTTAACTGTATCTGTTGAATTAAAAACTAAAATTTCATAGGTGATTAATTTTGCCAAACTAAAAAATTCTAGTCCTTTGGCGGTTAACCAATCTTGTAAATTGGCAATAATTAATTGATTAATGGCTTTGTATGTCGGTTGTACATTTTCGGTGATATCCAGTTGTTGAACGAGATCAAATCCAATTTTTGTAGCGATTTTTTTGTAACTATCGAGTCCGATAAACTGCACAACTTGCGTTGCTTTTGATCCGTAGGTATTCGTAATCATCCGACTCAGGATTTGCGTTTCAAAAAATGACCAAAATAACCATAATTTCGGACTAATCAAAAAATCAACGATAATTAATTTCCCACCGGGTTTGAGAACCTGATGAGCTTCAGCAAAAAACCGTTCTCGACTGGGAAAAGCAAAAATACATTCTAAAGCAATGATGATATCAAATTTCTCCAAAAAATCAGGAAACTGACAAGCATCTCCGTGAATAAACTCGACATAATTTCCATTGATAGGCTTAATGATTTCTTGAGCCTTATCAATTTGAACCCGATCAATATTGAGACCAAATAGTTTTAAATGACTGTAAGTTTGATTCAATAAATTAATCGTTCCTCCAAAGCCACATCCAGCGTCTAGAATGTTAGCTTTTTCCGGAATTTGAGCCAGTTCTAACACCAGTTTGGAGAGATGATTGGCGGCTTTACCAAAGTCTTCTAATTCTCCTGTAGCTTGTTGTGGATATTGCCAAAATCCCCAATGAATATGCTGACCAAAAGCCGCTTCTAACTCAGGTTCTTGTTCAAATTTTTCAACGAGAGAATCAAAATATCCCATATTTTTCATGCAAAATAGAGATATATTATCAGATGTTTCAAGGATTTACAACGATTAACAGACGAATTGCTTCCCAGGCCAATTCTACAGGAGTTAGACGGGTAGGTTGCGTTACACTGAGGAAACCGGGGTGCAATTTAACCGAGTGTACGACTGCAAAAGCCGATTCTACAAGGCTTAGAGGAATTCCTAGCCAAATGTCACAAAATTGTTAACTCACTGTCATACCCCTGTCACATCGCTCCCCTATCTTAAGAATTGTCAGCCCAAAACACAGAATGTTCCTCGACAAGCTCCTCACACCCCTGGGCTGACTTTTCCTAATACTTTTATTAAAGCAAACAGCGACATTATATAAAATCACTAACCATGACCACAGACATGAAAGACTTTGATTTTTCCTCTGATTTAAACACTCAATCTCGCACTCGAAAATCATCGAATTCTATCGTGAATAAATTAGTCAGTTCAACGGCATTCATCGCATTGGGAGCCGGATTAGCCATTGGCGGAACGCAATTAATTAATGCTCAATCTGGTGGTGAAACGCTCTCTAGATCTTCTCTCATTCCATCGGAAGAAACCATTCCCTCTGCGGCAAATACAATTCAAATGCCGTCTAATTTTGTCGCGGCGGTCGTTCAACAAGTTGGGCCGGCGGTGGTGAGAATTGACGCTCAACGCACCGTAGAAAATCAAGTTCCAGAAGCTTTTAACGATCCCTTTTTCCGTCGTTTCTTCGGCGATCAAATCCCCAATATTCCCGACAAACAAATTGAATCGGGTACGGGTTCGGGCTTTATTTTTAACTCCAAAGGCGAAATTATTACCAATGCTCACGTTGTTGATGGGGCGAATAAAGTCACTGTTACCCTCAAAGATGGTCGTGAATTTGAAGGAAAAGTCGTGGGAACCGATCCGGTAACAGATGTGGCGGTTATTCACATTGAAGCTGATAATTTACCCACCGTTAAACTGGGAAATTCCGAACAATTGCAACCGGGAGATTGGGCGATCGCGATTGGAAATCCGTTAGGATTAGATAATACTGTTACCACCGGAATTGTGAGTGCTATTGGACGTTCTAGCGCTCAAGTTGGAGTTCCCGATAAACGAGTTGAATTTATCCAAACGGATGCGGCAATTAACCCCGGTAATTCCGGCGGTCCGTTGTTAAACCAAAACGGTGAAGTGATTGGGGTGAATACGGCAATTTTACAAGGCGCCCAAGGATTGGGTTTTGCAATTCCGATTAATACTGTACAGGAAATTGCCGATGAATTAGTTGCGAATGGAAAAGTTGAACATCCATTTTTAGGGATTCAAATGTTAACATTAACGCCGGAATTAAAGAATGAGTTAAATCGCGATCCCAATAGTGGAATCATGGTTAATGAAGATGAAGGCGTTTTAATTGTTCGGGTTGTTCCCAATTCTCCAGCGGATCGCGGAGGTTTACGGGCGGGAGATGTGATTACCAAAATTAACGGGGAAACGGTTAAAGATGCCGATCAAGTGCAGCAAGCCGTTAACCGAGAAAAGGTGGGTAGCCAATTGAATTTAGGACTACGCCGTAACGGTCAATCTTTAGATTTAAGTGTCCGTGCGGGTGCTTTTTCTCCCGGTCAATCTTAATCCCATTTAATCAATTAAAACCCCATTTTCTAGGAATTCGTAGGGGCGCAATGCTTGCGCCCTTAACCCTTAGTATAATGATGATGAATTATGAGTTTTTAATCTCCGTTACCACCCAATCAAATGTTTCCAAAACTTTTTTGAGTTCGGCTTCATCTTGAACGGTAGATAAACGAATAGCAGGCGATCTAAACTCAGTTTTATCAACGGGAAGGGATAAACCAATTGAACTAAAATTTCCCCGCAGTTCCACCCATTTTTCTTCGCGATCGAAAGGCGGTTGAGATCCATATTTAATCGAAGAAATTTCTAAGCGGCCGGAAATATCAACGCTAAATAATTTATGAGGTTTTCTCCCTTTTTGATGAACAATTGCGGCAAAACCCCCATAAATATCTCCGGTTCCCCATTGTACATCGGTTTCCGATTGTTTGCGCGTCCAAGCATGAATTTTTCGCGCCATTTCCGCCTCATCAACACCCCGTCTAACCTTGAGTTCCTCAAAGAAAGAATTTTCATCCCAGCGCCGTCTTTCTCCGGTTGCACTGGATTTTTTCTGCTGTGCTTCTGCGGTTTGACCGATAACACGGGGAACCAATGTTTTTAAGCCATCTTGAGAAACATATTGCTTGATTTCTAACGCCCAAACTTCTACCGGATCGGTTTGTTCATTGAGAAATTCAACGACCCGTCGTAAGGGACCCGGAATTTCATCGGCGACAAAAATCAGACGAATTTTTCCGGCTTGGATGTTGGTTTTTACTTTTTGCCAAAACCGTTCTTCATCGGCATCTGAACCTAAAAATTCCTCAAAAACTTGTTCGGGATCGCGACCTTGTTCGCGACAATTGGCTTCAAATTGAGCAATGGTAGATTCTACCGGCCAATAAATCCCCACATTTGCTACATAGTCGAGCATTTGACCGAGCATTTTTTGGCGAGTCTCGGCATTGTGAGAGCGTTTAATTTCTACTAAAGTTGGAATTGCATCTTGATCGAGAAATAAATGATCCAGTGACCAACGTCCGGTAGCTTCTTCTTCTGCGGGAATTGCCACTTCCCGAGAAATGATCAACCATCGTCTCGGTGTGGCTCGATCAATTTCATCTCCTGCTAACAAATTTGGATAGGTTTCTA
Source organism: Lyngbya sp. (assembly GCA_035285085.1). Lineage (GTDB taxonomy): Bacteria > Cyanobacteriota > Cyanobacteriia > Cyanobacteriales > Microcoleaceae > Capilliphycus. The sequence continues at coordinate 19,673 of JAYKHV010000113.1, forward strand.
ACAATTCTTGAAGCTGATCTTCAGAGTCATAAGCTTGCTCCATCATTTCCACAAGCCGATCGTCATCTTGGATCAGATATATACCTCCACCCATAGCCATTATGCCAATTTTGTAAATTTAAAAATTCCAGCTTTGAGATTCACCCCACTAACCCATCAACGATTTTAAGACTGATTTTAATCATCTAACGATTTCAGATTTTCTGGCGTTTTTTGTCTTTTCTGAGCGTATCAGCCTTAAATTTTTTCCGCTCGATGAGTAATGATTAAGTCACCACTGACCTGTAAATACACGTTCAGCAGGCCCACTCATATACAGTCGATCATCTTGGGCTGACCATTCAATCATCAGGCATCCTCCGGGTAATTCTACCGTGACTGAGCGATCGCAGTTTCCGGTTAACACACCCGCAACCACAACGGCACAAGCCCCGGTTCCACAAGCGAGGGTCGCACCTGCACCTCGTTCCCAAACCCGCATTTTCAGATAATCCGGTTTGATCACTTGGATAAATTCCGTATTGATTCGTTCTGGAAACGCCGGATGATGTTCAAATTGAGGGCCAATTTCGGCTAAGGGAATCGCCGCCACATCTTCGACAAAGGTAATACAGTGAGGATTTCCCATGCTCACACAAGTGACCAGCCAGGACCGAGATGCCACAGACAGAGGTACATTGACCACCTTCTCATCGGCTTTCGCGAGAGTTGTGGGAATTTCGACCGCCAGCAGTCTGGGTTTCCCCATATCCACCTTGACCTGTCCATCGGCGAGAAGCTCTGGAGTCATCACCCCTGCCAACGTTTCTATTTTGTAGCTGACAGAAGACGGAATCTCTTGAATTTTACCATCACGGTGTTCCAATTCGGCGATAAATTTTGCCAAACAGCGAATCCCATTGCCACACATTTGCGGTTCTGAACTATCGGAGTTAAAGATCCGCATGGTATAGTCACCGTTGGAGGTTGCAGGCAAGGCAAAAATTACGCCATCAGCACCAATGCCAAAATTGCGATCGCACATCTGCATCGCTTGTTCTGGAGTGATCAGGGGTTCTGACTGATGACGATTGTCAATTAAGATAAAGTCATTACCCAAACCTTGGTATTTTGTAAACTCGATTGCCATTGCATCCCTCCATGACTCACAAAATTAAGTCTAGCAGAGGGCCGATCGCTTTACTGTAAATTTCTACAGCAGTGAGTTGGTGCTGACAAAAGAAAAATCCAGAAGCAATACACGATCTTGCTTCCGGATTTGAGTTTAGACATTGGGTAGACACCTATTACTCAGATAAAATCTTTGGGTTTTCTGCAAACGCCTCAAATTTTCTGCTCATCGGTTACAGAATCCCCAAAGATATCCCTAGTTGAAACTCCGTTCAATCTGTTGGATTTTCTGCCAATCCCTCAATTGGACAGACTCCTACTTGAACATCCAAGGTAGACACATTCCTTACTCATCGAAATTGAACGGGTTTTCTGCAATTTGCGAAAATTTTTTTGAGAACTTAGGCAATCGGTAGGATAATCCTAAATCATCGGGCAAAATATTAAGTTTTGTAACAAAGTGCAGAACCTCCCGATGTTTTCCATGAGTTAGCAGTGAAGATTACGATTTGAGGGGTGTTCTACCACCATGGTTGTTGCTCTATTTTCCCAAGACACCCTCAATTCTGCCAGTGTCATCAAACGAATGGACGAGCGACTCGAACAGTTAATCACGGAAGTTCACGACTGTGGATCTAGGGTTGATAGATGCCATCTATTGAACCAACTTGTTGATGAAATGTTGCGATCGCGAAGTTGGTGTCGTCCGAGTCGAGGTCAACCGCTATCGGGAATTTATCTAGAAATTTACCAAGCGGTACACAAGCAACTGGCGAGTGAGGTAGACCGACAAATTGATAATTATGATCCCGAAAAAATACCCGTGAGGGAATGGATTAATGGGTTACGTTATCAAGCATTGCGCTTGGTACTAACTCACGATCGCTTACAAATTTTAGCATTAGAAGCGCAAAAAAATCCACAGAATAGTGAATCTCGGCAATATGCGTTAAGAGAATTAGTCGAAGCGATTCGATGTTCGGGGAAATTGTGTCGTCCGCATCGGGGGAAATTCTCACCGGAGTTTTACAAACTCTTGTATGAAGAAGCCGTCAATCAAACCTTAGTTTATGTTTGCCAAAAAATCGATCTCTATGATACTTCCCGAGGCGGAAAATTTATGACTTGGGTGAACTTTAGGCTGGATAAACTGGTGATTGAATGTTATCGCCAATTTAGTTCTCCCCAAACTCAATCTTTTGCTTGTGTCGATGATCTCGAACGAGCCTTAGAAAAGCAGCAACCCTTAACTCCCTCTCCCGGTTTGTCAATGCAATTGCGAGAAGTTTTAGAAGAAGATCCGAATAACTTCTTCAAAAAACAACATATTCGAGAGCGTCCAGATGCTAACTTTCGAGCAATTGCCTTGGCGGTTATTGCGGGAAAAAGTTGGAAAGAAATCTCTGTAGAATTTGACTTACCTATCGGAACTTTAAGTAGCTTCTTTGGGCGAACTTGCCGCAAACTTGCTCCCACCTTTAAAGAATATCTTTAAACGGGATAAAAGTTACCAAAAAATCTGACTTTCACTCGCTATCAAGACTGAACTGATCGCCAAAAAAACCATGACTAATCCTACCTTGACTCCACTAACGTTTAAAGTCTCGCTCTCGTTGTTGGCTCATTCTAAAGCAGAAAATTTTTGTCGCTATCAGACGCAACCAAGCAAAGCCAAACAAGTTTATCTGAATACTTTAGCGGTCTATGCCGTTAAATTTTATTTAGAATGTTTGGGTTTTGAACTGGATTTAGATGAAAGTTTGTGTGAAGATCCGGTGATGCAAACCCTCCTGGATGTGGCGGATTTAGAAATTAAACATTGTGGGAAATTAGAATGTCGCCCAATTTTAGAAAATGACCAAATTTGTGAGATTCCGCCCGAAGTTCAGTCCGAACGAATTGCCTATGTTTTTGTGCAGATTAATTCGGCGTTAACCGAAGCCGAAATTCTGGGATTTGTGGAAGAAATCAAAGGTGAAACCCTAGAACTTAATCGACTTGAATCTCTAGAGAATTTATCACCGTACCTCAATAAAATTCGCCAATCAAAAACCGTTAAACCTGCGATAAATTTAAGTGAATGGTTGCACAACAAGTTCCAAAATACAATCGGAGAAGGATGGCAAAGTGTAGAAACATTACTGGGATTAGATCGAGCCTTAGCCTTGGGTTATCGTAGTGGTGTAAACTTGGGAAATAAATCTCCCATTGATAGTAAAAATCAATCTCCTAAAGAAAGCATTCGAGGGGCAAAATTAATCGATTTAGGAGAAGGAACAGGAGAACCTGCGGTGATTTTACTCGTCGGTGTTACGCCAGAAACAGATACGGAAATGGGGATTCGAGTTCAAGTTCATCCGACTTGTGGAATGAACTATTTGCCCGAAAATATCCAACTGAGTTTATTATCTGAAACCGGAGAAATATTGCGAGAAATTTATTCTCGGCGTTTGGATAACTTTATTCAACTGCCCTATTTTCGCGGCATACCGGGCGAACAGTTTACCGTAAAACTCACCTACAAAAACAATCAAAACAGCGAAGATTTTGTCATCTAAATTCATTAAAACTTTCTCAACCGGGGTTTTCTATTCTATCGGTTTTCAGCGATGAGTAAATTAGTCATTTTAAGTTTAGCACAGGGAAGCTTAAAACACGGTTTTCCCCTCGTTACCGCCCAGTTATGGACGGAAGGGTTTGAGACCCGAAACGAACCTTTTTATCGGGGTTATAAACCGTTCAAAAAAAAGCGATTTTCGGCCTCAACTGCAACTCCAAATTCAATGAAATTTTTAGGCAGTTTACCTCCCGCCCCGGAACTGGAACAGCTTTATAAACAATGGCAATTATTATATAATGCCCTGTCTCAACGTTTGGGTTGGTCGGTGCGAATTAGAATTGAAAACGAAGAAATCCTCCAAGTTTCAGAAGTTGATTTTCATCGCACTTGTATGGAGTTACAAATTCAGCTTAATCGTTGGTTAAACTCCCAACCTTTTCGACGCATTGACCAACAACTGAGGCGATATCTTAGTCCCCAGGATGAAATTCGGATGATCGTTGAAACCGATGACGATCAATTGCGGCGACTTCCTTGGCATTTATGGGATTTTTTTGAAGATTATCCCCAGGCAGAAATGGCACTCAGTACCGTTGAATCTGTGGGGATTCGTTCGCAAACTCAACCCGGAAAAGTGAGAATTTTAGCGGTTTTAGGGAACAGTATTGGGGTGGATATTGAAGCTGATCGCCAACTTTTAGAAGCTTTACCCGATGTAGAGATTGTGTTCCTAAAAGAACCCCGCAGGCGGGAATTAGACGAACATCTTTGGGATAAACAAGGTTGGGATATTTTGTTTTTTGCCGGACATAGCCACACCGACGGAGATACAGGTTTACTACATATTAATCAAACCGATAGCATTACCGTTTCTCAACTGAAAAATGCCCTGCGAACCAGTATTGCTAGGGGTTTACAATTGGCGATTTTTAACTCTTGTGATGGATTAGGATTAGCGCGACAGTTGGAAGACCTGAATATTGGGCAAATTATTGTCATGCGCGAACCCGTTTCTGATGGGGTAGCGCAAGCTTTTTTAAAGTATTTTTTAGCAACTTTTGCCCGTCGGGGATGGCGTCAAATTCCTCTGCATCAAGCCGTCCAAGAGGCGCGAGAAAAGCTACAACCCCTCGAAGATGAATTTCCCTGTGCGAGTTGGATGCCGATACTCTGTCAAAATCCGGCTTCTGAACCTCTAACCTGGCAAAAATTGCGGGGAAGTGACCCCAAACGGCTGCGGATCGCGCAGGGGGCGAGTGTAGCAACAACTTTGTTAATTATAGCAATGCGATCTCTAGGATGGTTACAAACTTGGGAATGGCAAAGTTTCGATCAATTAATGCGTTTGCGACCCGATGAAACGGTCGATCAACGGTTATTAATTGTTGCAGCAACTCCGAAAGATATTAATCAATATGGTTATCCCCTTCCCGATAATATTTGGGAAAATGTGATTGCCAAATTAAACGAAAGTCAACCCCGTGTAATGGGTTTAGCTTTTTTTCGGACTCAGGTAGAAGATGAGTTTATTAATCAATTAAAAAATAACGATCATTTAGTTGCCCTCTGTCAGTATCCTGAACCTCAAAACCCCAATAAACCCGGAATTCAACCGCCCCCAGACGTTCCAATTTCTCGTTTGGGGTTTAGCGATGTGCTACTCGATCAAGATCATGTTTTGCGGCGACATTTAATGTTGATGAAACCCTATCAAGATCATCCTTGTCATCCGGAAACTGCATTTAGTTTAAGGTTAGCTTTGAACTATTTAGCCGTTGAGGGGATGCAATTTGAAGATCATATTGATTGGATTAAAATTGGTGAAACCGTTTTTCCTAATTTATCTTTGCAGCCGGGGATTTATCATCATAAACGAGAGAATTTAGCAGGTTTTCAAACGATACTAAATTATCGCCCAACGGTGGCTGAGGTAGTGACAGTTTCTCAAGTTTTACAAGGTCAAGTCAGTTCGGAGTTAATTAAAGATAGGATAATTTTAATTGGGGTGATGGATGAAACGACAGCTTCTTCAACTTATTATTCTACGCCCTACAGTGCCGGAGAACAACCTTATCGGGAAATGGCAGCCGTTGAAATACACGCGCAAATGGTGAGTCAAATTTTAAGTACCGTACTCGATCATCGACCTCAAATTCAATTTTGGTCGGGTTGGGGTGAGAATTTATGGCTGTGGAGTGCGTCTGTTTTGGGGGGGTTTATGGGGTGGAAATTTCGCCGAGTTTGGCTTTGGGGAATGGCAACAACGGGTGCAATTTTAGGTTTATCTGTGGCTTGTTACAGCCTTTTATTGATTGGGTTTTGGGTGCCGAATGTGTCAGCAGGGTTGGCTATTTTAATCAGTGGTGCAACGGTAATGATGTTAACGACGAATCCTGATTAAAATCTATCATAAACCCGATTTATAGAATAGTTTCGGGATCGATTTGGACGGAGTTGTAGTTATAATTGAGTTTTTTTTAGCAAAGTATAGACGTTTTTAAAACCCAAAAGTTCCGGATTTTTATTTAAGATAGCCGAAGATTAATTTAGGAACAGTTAAGAACACATAACGCGGGAGTTTTGTAATGTATAGTCGCTCTAATTTAAACTGGAAATTAAAACAAATTTTATCAGAAATAGAAGACTTAGCTTTGAATAATGAAGAGAATTTTTCTTTAGATTCTCGAAGTTCTCAAGCCAATCTATTCTCCTCAAATTCTGCTGAACAACTCTTAAGTTATCGACCACGAGGTAGACGCGGAAACCCTCCCAAGCGTAATCCTGGCGCACCTCACGCTTAATATTATTTGGTTTATAAACCCGGTTTCTTTTAGAGACTGGGTTTCTGGTTTCACTGAATCGCAATTTTTCCCAGACATTTGAGAATCTGCAATACATCATAGAGTTGGTTGCGACGCGGTAGAAGGGAAAATACATTAGATAATTCATATTGAGGAAATTCTTGAATGTGCAGTTTGACGAAGATAAAATTTCCCCCATTCGTGACCATTCCAAAAACCGGTCTATTTACATTAGGATTTGCTAACATATAGGCTAATGTTTGTGGTAGCGCAAGCTCTAAAGAAAAGCTGGTTTCTTTGGATTCTATGACTACAATCCAAAGCGTTTCTATAAGAACCAGTGCATCAATCCTACCCCGATAAATTACCTCATCACTTTCGACATTAATTTGTACGGTTGTTTCAGTTTTAAAGCGAAAGGGAGGCTCAAAAAATCCCGCTAAATCCAGCAGTGGGGACAGAACAATTAATTTAATTGTTTCTTCTCCCAGTTGACCATCAGAGAGTTGATAAAAATATTTTTTCTGAATGCGATCAAGGATTTATTTTTCCTTTTCTGTTAGTTCATTTTCAAGGTTTAACCATTCCGTAAAAAATTGTTCATCTGTACTGCGTTGTAGATTAAATTGATTTTGCAGTTGACTGAATGTTTTGAGGGTACGCTCTATTGGGAAGGTTTGACTCATAATAGAATTTAGAGATGAATGATAGAATTAATAACTCCTTGACTATAATTTTACAACTGGGGGCGATCGCAGTAAACTTTAAGATGGATTAGCATAGCGTAACCCATCTTAGTACAAATGAACGAATCAATTCATCTGTTATTCAAAGCATTAGACATTCATAAAACTGTCCTCAGTGATAGAAAATGCAACAACATTGTTTAAAATTGTGATCGGTTGATTGAGTTCCAATATTCCGATAACAGTGGAAGTATCCCGTTGAAAAATAGCTAAGTCTGCAAAGGTGAGACCATTATCGAGAACAATTAAATCTTCACCGACTTTAAAATCTTCAACAGTATCAGTTCCACTATTAGTAGAGAAAACAAAATAATCGCGATCTTCTCCACCCGTTAAAGTATCCTGACCTTCATCACCAAATAGCCAATCTTCTCCTGCTTTTCCTTTCAAGATATCGTTATCTTTTCCACCGTGAAGACTATCATTTCCTTCACCTCCACAGAGAGTATCTGCGGCTTGGTTTCCACTGAGAAAATCATCTCCATTTCCGCCAATTAAAGTATCCTGACCACCGGAAGCAAGTTCATCTTCTGTATCGCCAAACAGGGTATCATTTCCATCATTTCCGCAGAGTTTGTCATTTCCTAAATCCCCAAATAAAAGATCATCTCCAGTTTCACCATAGAGAAAATCATCTTCTTTTCCACCTCGAATGGTATCATTTTCTGTGCCTCCTATAAGAGTATCATTATTCTGATTTCCACAGATGAAATCATTTCCACTCCCTCCCCAAACCATATCTTTTCCGCCTTCAGAGGAGTTATGGTCATCTATATCACCGAATAATGTATCATCGCCTTGATCGCCAGAAAGGGTATCGTTTCCGTGATCTCCCCAGACTAGATCATTATCTTTTCCACTGTGAAGAAAATCATCTCCCTTACCACCATAAATAGTATCTTCGCCTTGACCTGCTTGAATTAAATCATCGTCTTGATAACCAAATAAGACGTCTTTTTCGACCGCATTACCAACGGGGTTTTTACTTCCATTAGACCCGATAATTGTATCATTACCGCGATCGCCACACAGGGTATCATTTCCTTGATCACCGAAGAGTTGATCGTTCTCTTGACCCCCGTAGATCATATCATCCCCTTCATCTCCCATCAGCATATCTTCACTCTCATTTCCTGAGAGAAAATCATTCCCGAAACCGCCACTCATCCAGTCGTTTCCGTTGGTGTCCCGAGTTGCGGAAAATTCATCATCTCGACCTCCTAAAAGGGTGTCATTTCCACTGTCTCCAACCAGGCTATCGTGACCGATATCGCCGCGAACATGATCGTCTCCTTTACCCGCTTCAAGCCAGTCTTGACCTTCAACTCCGTTGAGAATATCATCTCCTCCAAAACTGAAAACTGCTTCATTATTTGAGGTTCCACTCAGAATATCATCTATCTCGCTTCCACTCATGGAAGTTCCCATTGCTGCGACAATATTAGCGTTTAAAGTTGGATGTGAGGGTAAGGAAATTGCTTCTAATTGAGGAATTATTGAACATCCACAATTTGAGTTATTTCCTGTGGGGATAGGTGTGGGTGAGTTGTCTTCGGAACTTCCATCATCGGTTCGTGGAATGCTGGTGTCGTCTGTTTCTTCGGTGGGAGGAATAGAGGGTGAGTTGGGTGTGTCGTTATCGTTTTCTTCTTGATCTACAGGAGGTTCATTTCCTTCATTATTTCCATTATCTACAGGAGGTTCATTTCCTTCATTATTTCCATTATCTACAGGAGGTTGATTATTTCCATTATCTACAGGAGGTTGATTATTTCCATTATCAACGGGAGGTTCATTTCCTTCTCCATTATCTACAGGAGGTTGATTATTTCCATTATCTACAGGAGGTTGATTATTTCCATTATCTACAGGAGGTTGATTATTTCCATTATCAACGGGAGGTTCATTTCCTTCTCCATTATCTACAGGAGGTTCATTTCCACCATTATCAACGGGAGGTTCATTTCCACCATTATCTACAGGAGGTTGATTATTTCCATTATCAACGGGAGGTTTATTTCCACCATTATCTATAGGAGGTTGATTATTTCCATTATCAACAGGAGGTTGATTATTTCCATTATCAACGGGAGGTTCATTTCCTTCTCCATTATCAACGGGAGGTTCATTTCCTTCTCCATTATCTACAGGAGGTTGATTATTTCCATTATCTACAGGAGGTTCATTTCCTTCTCCATTATCTACAGGAGGCGGATTTTCTTCTCCATTATCTACAGGAGGTTGATTATTTCCATTATCAACGGGAGGCGGATTTTCTTCTAATTCATCTCTAATAATAATATTGATAATTTGAACGTTGGTTAACCCCTCGGAGTCTGTCACGGTAACTTCCACTTGATAGACGTTATTTCTATCAACATCTGTGGGGTTTTCAAAGTCAGGAGGCTGTTGAAAACTTACTTCTCCCGTGATGGGATTGATGGTAAATAAATCCCTATCATCTCCCCCGGTAATGCTATAAGTTAAGCCGTTTCCTTCACTATCGTTGTCATCTGTTGCGTTAACGTCGGTGACGGAAGTGGTGTTTTCAGGAAGGGTTATTTCTTCGTTTTCAACTCCCGGAGTTTGAGGAATTTGAGGCTTGGTATTTTCCTGGGAGTCGCTAACAGTAATATTCAGGGTTTGAACGTCGGTTAAACCGTCGGAGTCTGTCACGGTAACTTCCACTTGATAGAGGTTATTTCTATCAACATCTGTGGGGTTTTCAAAGTCGGGAGACTGTTTAAAGTTCAATTCCCCTGTTGTTGAATCAATGGTAAATAAATCCTTATCCTCTCCCCCACTAATCTGATAAGTTAAGCCGTTTCCTTCGCTATCTTTTTCGTCTGTTGCATTAACGTCGGTGACTAATGTTGTGTTTTCAGCGATTAAAATATCCGCTTCTTCACCCTCTCCATCGCTGGTAATTTTAGGAGAAATTTGAAGATCTTTTTGAATGAAAATTCTCCCGGCAGAAATCATATCTAAGCTGCCAAAAGATTTTCCTTGGCTATCTACTTCAGATGTATTTGTTGGAAAATCACTTAAACCAACTAAATCATTACTTTCGGTAACATCTGGCGGAAAAATTGAGAAACCATAGAAGGTTTGATCGTTGCTAATATCGAGATCGGCATAGCTAATAAAAACTCCGGCGATCGCTTGTAAACCCCCTAAAGCTGTGGTGGAACGTAAATCCGCTTCACCGGGGTCTTTTCGCATGACTTCCGCGAGAATTGAATAGGATGATTTCCCCCAATTGTCTGCACTAATACTTTGAAGTTTTCCAAATTCTGTCGGATTTCCCTGTTCATCAATTGCGGTTATCGGTGCAACTTTAAACGGGTCATTTCCGCTTCTTTCTAAAATTAAAAAACCAATTTTACCTAAAAAATTTTCGGTAGTTGATAATCCTTGAGTGGCAACTAAGTCTACCCTTTCAATGTTATTATTATTGCCATCTGTATTTCCTTGATTTGCGAAAATATTATCGGTTCCTCTATTAATAACATTACTCAGTAAACTCTCCTCCATTGTAGTGACAAGAGAAGGTTTTAATAATAGATCACTCTCGGTTCTATCTTGCTGTTCAAACCAAATAATTTCTCGTTCACCTTTGACTTGATCGTTATTAACTCGCTTGAGATCGATTTTATTAACAAAGGACACCAAATCATAGCTTTCACTGGTGTTACTTGTAAAGCCTGTAATTATTAGGTTATTTTCTTCCCCTACCTGATAGTCGTGGTTAAATGTCTGCTTTGGAGGATTAACCTCTTGAACGGTATACCGATCTTCAGTATTTTCTGGAAGATTATCGTAGACAGCAATTAGATCTTTTATCGGGGTAGTCATAGATTTGCACTCCGGTTTGATTCTAATCTTTCGATTAGAGTGTGAACAAATATGAACTTTAATTAATGGTTTTTAGAGGATTACTTGAAACTCGGAAATCCACAGGCTGTGAAATCTTGTCGAGGGATTTTTGGGTGAGTTAATTCACGTCTACGTGATTTCTCGGAGTTTGGCTATATGTCCAGTGTAATTTACTGAAAGATAAATGTCCGTATTTTCTCGGTATCTTTACAGAATTTTTACAAATAAACCAATTCGATAAACATGAGATAGGATGGAATAATAAACAATTATCAATTTGATATTAGATGTTATATTGCTCGGTATACTACTCGTCTTTAAAATGCTTGTAAACTGGGAGTTGTAGCAAAAGTTATCTATTTTTACTCACACGGCAGTTTGTGAGTCTTTCTACTCTGACTCTGAGATGAACTTTTCTCCGTATGTCTGTACTTTTTTTACTCAATGCTATCCGTCAAAACACCGGAATTTTCTCAAAATTGAAATCTTGTTCTTTTTTTCTCAAATAGATACAGGTTTAAATCAATTTATTCTATTTGTAGTCTGGGGGTTGAACGCAGAGGAGAATAGAACCCAGGTTGAACGCAATGGAAATTAACCCAAAATTTCCATAAAAATACCGTCAAGGCTTGAAATACAGACCTTGACGGGTATATACTCAAAATGATTGATAATATCTACAAATTTCTACAAACGACTGGCTTCTACTTGTCGGACTACCGTTAACGCCGAATAAGACACCCCCGCAGTCCCCTCACCGGGATGGGTACAGTCTCCCACCAACCACAACTGTTTAAAAGGGGTTCGGTTCGCAAACCCAAACGGACCAAAGGTCGGTATTCGTTGACCTATTCCCCCAACTACCCCTTGATCGCGGGCGGTAAAATGTGCGAAAGTACGAGGTGTAGCTGCTTCTTGGTAAACCAGCGTTTCCGGGGTGAGGTGAAAATAGGAACTCAACCGGGCGATCGCATCTTTGGTATACTGTTGTTTTAAAGCTTGATAATCGTTACAATTCCACCATTGGCGAGTATCGGTAAAACTGGAAGCGGTAATTGTGGCTTTACCCTCGGGTGCGCGTCCATCGCCGGGATGACTCACCGAAACAAACAAAGAATTATTCTCACCAATTACGCCATCGTAATCATAAAGAAATTGCAGATGAGGCGGACACTCAGCCGGAATTGCAGATTCTTCCACACCTAAGTATACAACGAAAGCGCCAGAAGCGGGAGGCAATTTATCAACTCGGCGTTTATAACCCTGTTGGAGAACCTCAGAAGGCGTTTGAGGTTGACTGTTCCCCATTCCCGTCAGTTGAACTAAATTTTGAGTCGTCACATTTGCAACCACAAAATCAGCCCTTTCTCGCCAAACTTCCCCGGTTTTCTGATTTTTGACCCGAACTCCGGTTGCTTTTCCGTTCTCGGTTTCTATTGCTTCAACAGTATGGCGCATTAACAGTTTACCACCATCTCGTTCCAAAGCTTCCACCAAGCGATCGCTCAACACCTGCATACTGCCTTGTAAATGATACAACCCCTGAGGTTCAGTCGAAACCCCCAAAGCTGTTGCTGCGTACAATAACGCCGTTTCTTCGGTATCAACTTGAGAATAAAGTTTTAGTTGTAAATCTAAAAAAGTTTTTAACCGTAAATTATCATCCAATTTGTACAACCGCAACGCATCGGCTACGGTCATAAACGTAAACGGAAACGTAATCGCCGTATCGGGACGAAGTGCTTTTATCAGTTGCCAAAAATCCCAAATATTGCGAGGAGGTAAAACCGGATCGCGCCCTTGAAACCGCCAACTGGCTTGAAATAATCGGTTCATTAATAACCAAAACGGTTCGCTACCCGGAAACTGCTTTTGACGTTCTATTTCCCATTTTTTTGGATCTCGCCAAACACTAATGGGTGAGGTTTCATTGGGGAGAAATACCGCACAAGCGGGGTCGCAAGGTGTGGCTTCGGGGAGTTCAATATTGAGTTCAGAAAAAATCCGATGATGAATTCCTCCCGGTTCGAGTCCGGCGACCTGGGTAGCCCCCACATCAAACGTAAACCCCCGTCGTTTGAAGGTAGAGGCGCATCCTCCGGGGACAATCGCCTGATCGAAGATGAGAACATCATAACCCCTACGGGCCAGTAACGCGCCTGCGGTGAGTCCCCCTATTCCGGCACCAACTACGATAACTCGCGGTTTTGACTGATTTTTGTGAACCGTTGACATGGATAAGCTTAATATTTCTTAACGTCTTTTATCATAATTCAAGTTTCGCGATCGCGCAGATATCGCCACCGGACGGCGCATGAGGTGTTAAACTAATCGTTATTCGGTGTTTTTATAACCCTATTTTTTATGTCCGTAGCGAAAGATTTGGAAGCTTTGCAAACTCAAAACTCCGAGGAAATTGAAGTTCCTCCGAGTGATTTGTACAGTGAGGAACCGCCTTTGGAAAGTTATCTACATCTCAAACAAATTTTATTGCTGTTATCGGGTTTGGAATGGTTTTGGCGAGATAGAGATGATTTTTTTGCGGCTGGAAATCTGACTATTTATTATAGTCCCCGTCAGATTAAAACTCAAGATTTTAGAGGGCCGGATTTTTTTGTGGTGTTAGGAACCGAACGCAAACCCCGGAAAAGTTGGGTGGTTTGGGCAGAAGAGGGGAAGTATCCTAATATTATTATTGAATTGCTTTCCGACTCGACAGCGAAAGTAGATAGAGGGGAGAAAAAGTTAATTTATCAGAATACCTTTCGCACACCGGACTATTTTTGGTTTGATCCCCATACGTTCGAGTTTAAAGGGTTTCATTTGCTCGATGGAGAATATCAAGAGTTGCAACCGAATGAAAAAGGTTTGCTTTGGAGTCAACAACTTCAATTGTGTTTGGGGGTTTATCAAGAACAGTTGCGGTTTTTTACGCCGGAAGGGGAATTAATTTTAACTCCCGAAGAAACAGCGAAAGCCAATCAAGAACAATTAGAAATAGAACGAGAACAATTGGAGATAGAACGACAAAAAAATGAAAAATTAGCGGCTAAATTGCGAGAGTTAAATATCGATCCCGAGAGTCTATAGTAGAAAAATTGGCGATCGCAAAATCGGGTGTTCTTCTCGGCAACTGTAGGGAGAGAACACCCCAACAATAAAACGTGTAAGTTGAGCAGACCGTAGAAGTTAGACCAAAAACAAGCCCGCAATTCTTTTAGAGTAAGTTAATTTAGCCGAAACCGATCGCTTTGGCAGAGTCAAACGATAATTTGCTAGAATTATCCGGTAAATTTTGAAGAATGTTTCAAACTGTGCTGAAGATAAAAAGCCAGCGTCTTAAGATAGAAAGTGAAAAAACAATGTGGGATGGCAGCCAATGACCTCAACTTTAATCAAACCCTCTTCTAGTCGTTCGATCAATGCACCAACGGTACATCGGCTTTCCAACGGTCTCACGATTGTAGCAGAACAGTTACCCGTCGAAGCGGTGAACCTAAATGTGTGGCTGAATGTGGGTTCTGCCTATGAACCGGATAATATTAACGGAATGGCTCACTTTCTCGAACATATGGTGTTTAAAGGAACACCCCAACTGAAAATGGGTGAGTTTGAGCGACTGATCGAAGAACGCGGGGCTGTCACCAACGCAGCCACCAGCCAAGACTACACTCACTATTACATCACAACCGCCCCGAAAGATTTTGCCGAGTTAGCCCCGTTACAACTCGATGTGGTGTTTAATGCTAGTATTCCCGAGGATGCGTTTGAACGGGAACGGTTTGTGGTACTCGAAGAAATTCGTCGTGCAGAAGATCATCCCAGTCGCCGTTCTTTCCGACGGGCGATGGAAATGGCCTTTGAACGGCTTCCCTACCGACGTCCGGTCTTAGGGCCATCTGAGGTCATTGCTCAAGTCACCTGTCAACAGATGCGAGATTTTCATCGCAGTTACTACCAACCGAGTTCGACAACGGTGGCGGTTGTGGGAAATTTACCTGCGGAACGGTTGATTGAAATTGTCGAAAATTCGATCAATGAATTTCATCCTCAACCCGTAGAAGCGACAACTGTTGAACCGATAACCGCTCATTTAACTCCAGAAGCCAGTTTTAACACCATTGTCCGACAAGAAGTTATCGATGAAAGCTTACAACAAGCGCGACTGGTGATGGTTTGGCGGACTCCCGGATTAAATCAACTGGACCAAACCTATGCGCTGGATATCCTGGCAACGATTTTAGGTCAGGGACGAACCGCGCGTTTAGTTCAAGATTTGCGAGAAAACCGAGGTCTGGTTTCGTCGATTTCCATCAGTCACATGACTCAACGCCTACAAGGGGTATTTTACATCTCCGCACGGCTTCCGGTGGAAAATGTAGCCGAAGTAGAAGCCGCTATTGCTGAACACATCGAACGGGTACAAACCGAGTTGATCTCAGAAGCCGAAATTGCTCGCATTCGCACTCAAGTGGCAAATCGTTATATCTTTGGAAATGAGACGCCCAGCGATCGCGCGGGACTCTACGGTTATTATCAGTCTGTGGTTGGAGATTTAGGCGTTGCTTTGAACTATCCGGCTCGTATTCAAGCGATCAACGCCGAAGATCTTCTCGGTGCGGCTCAACAATATTTGTCAGCGACGGCTTATGGCGTAACAATTCTAAAACCGATGAGCGCTTAGTTTGGCAAATTGGACGAGAATTTCTAGCTGTTGTTGAGAGGATGAAAGTTGATCGAGACATGGTAGCCCAGTTATCGTAAAAATTGGAGAACTGCTTTTCTCCAGATCCCAATTTAATCTCCCGATAGAGATCGCAACTCATGACTAGGACAGCTCAATCACCCTACACCAACGAACAAACCACCGCCTGGATACGTGGACTATTGACTCTGGCTTTGGCAGATGGCCAATTTGATCCAGAAGAACAGGAGTTAATTGTTTCTCTGACTCAGGAACAGTTGGGGACAAATACCGATGTATCCACCCTCGAACCCATTTCACCCCAAGAGTTAGCCGCTCATTTGGGAAAAGGAACTGAAATGGCGGAAAATTTCCTCAGAACTGCGGTAATGGTCGCTTTAGCCGATGGGATTTATTCCGTCTGCGAAGATGACCTCATGCATCAGTTTTGTAAGGCTTTGAATCTTAATGATGAGGTTTTGAAGTCTTTACGGCATACTTTAGAGGATCTTGAGGCTCAACAAGCTCAAAGCGCTCAGGGTGGAATCGTTAAACCCGGCGAAGGACCTCAGCTTAATGTTTTACATCCGGTTAAACATTGGTTGGATGACTGGGAGGTTCACGATCCGAAAGTGGCTCGTTTTATCTGCAAGATGATTCCTCCTCAATGTCCTTTTGAACGGGATGTGACGCTGTTTGGTCGCAAAATTGTTCACATTCCGCCCATGTGTAAAATTAACCCGCTCTATGAACAGCTTGTCGGTTTGCGTTTTCGTGCGCTTTCCTATTTGGCTGATGATTGCCAAGAAGATATCTCGAAGTATATTTAGAATGGGGAATTGGTAATCAATCCCAAATCCCTGTCTGCTGGTGTTCGAGAATGTTAACAAGCTGGAATTTTCAGGAATTTTGAGGCGTTTTCTCAACTCAGATGAACTCAACTGAACAAAGAATCTAATTTTTTGTCGGTGTGCGGTTAGTCTAGAATTGAGATGAACGCTTCAATTTCCCCTGCTGATATTTTTTCCGAGGAGTCACCGAGTCAGGAGACACCGAGACAGGAGTCACCGAGTCAGGAGACACCGAGACAGGAGACACCGAGACAGGAGACAGGAGAAAATTTTGAAGAAGAAAAAGGAGGAGAAGGAGAAAGTTTTTTTATCACTAATTATCCGGACATGATATAACTTTTTAGGGTCATTTCCGATGAACATTTAATCTCATTCAACCTCTTGTCACCCCTTGGGGAGTGAAAAGATTAGGGGCTGAATTTTCTTTTTGATCTCGGGATTTAATTTAATCACTCCTCCTAGAGTAACAGATTTGAGGAAGTTTTGCTAGATTAATTTTTTTAAAGTTTGACATCGCTCTATTTGGTGAGGATTTCTCAATCAAACTGCTCGCCTATCTAGAGCAACAGTTTTTCATCCCCAATCCCGGATTGACCGATCAAAATTTTAAAATTAAATCCTTAAAACCATAGTTTATTTGTATCAATTTAAAGTTTATATAAGCAAATTTTAAATTTTTATTAAGATCCGAAAAAAATTAAAGTTAATAACAGCTAACTTTTCGCCAATTACCAGCAAAGTCTAAAAGAGCTTTACCCTCTGTGATCAGAGGGATTCAACGTTTTTGAGTTCGATTTTCCCTTCAATATCAAACCGTTGAAGATTGACGAAGGCATCAAAAATCTCTCTTTTGATAGTTTTCGAGTTCTGTGGTTGAATTGTAAATGTCTTCTGGTTTGCTGCTGTCAACTCACTTCTAAAAACCGGGAACGAAGCCAACCTCAAACCAAGACAATTAACCAGATGGCGGTAGCACACAACTGGAAACTTGAACATTCTTCTTTGTAAGAATTTTGATGAGTGCGGCTTCTTCCCAGCAAGAAAGAAAGCATAACTACACCAAGAGCAATGCAAACTGAATACAAAACACATCCTCAAAAACAAGACTACGGTACTGACCCCATTGCGGTTCGCGAGACCGCTCACTATCAGCGAGAATATATTCAGGATTTCGTGGGAAAATGGGATCAACTAATCAGTTGGGAAGCTAGAGCGAAAAGCGAAGGGAACTTCTTTATTGATATTCTCAAAAAACATGGCGCTCGTAAAATTCTAGATGTGGCGACTGGAACCGGGTTTCATTCCATTCGTTTACGGGAAGCCGGCTTTGAAGTCGTCAGCGCCGATGGAAGTCCGGAAATGCTGTCGAGAGCCTTTGAAAATGGTCGCAATCATGGATTAATTTTACGCACCGTTCAAGCCGACTGGCGTTGGCTCAACCGCGATATTCATGGTAAATTTGATGCGGTTATTTGTTTGGGAAATTCTTTTACCCATCTGTTTTCTGAACGCGATCGCCGTAAAGCCTTAGCAGAATTTTATGCCGCTTTACGCCATGATGGTCTATTAATTTTAGATCAGCGCAACTATGATGGCATCCTCGATAATGGCTTTTCTTCCAAGCATATTTATTACTATTGCGGAGAAAATGTTAAAGCCGAACCCGAACACGTTGATGAAGGTTTAGCTCGTTTTCGCTACGAGTTTCCCGACAAATCGGTTTTTCACCTGAATATGTATCCCTTGCGGAAAGATTACACCCGGAAGCTGATGCAAGATGTCGGTTTTCAACGGATTAAAACCTATGGGGATTTCCAAGAAACCTATCACCAAGATGACCCGGATTTCTTTATTCATGTGGCTGAGAAGCGATATGAAAATGAAGAACAAGGAAAACGGCAAATGACTTATTCCAACATTGTTGATACCGCTCGCAACTATTACAATAGTGATAGTGCAGATGCGTTTTATGCCAGCATTTGGGGTGGAGAAGATATCCATGTTGGCATTTATAAAAGCGAAGATGAACCTGTATTTGATGCGAGTCGTCGCACCGTTGAACAGATTGCTTCTCGTCTGAAATTAAATGAAAATAGCCGCGTTTTAGATATCGGTTCGGGTTATGGCGGCGCCGCTCGTTATCTGGTCAACAAATTTGGCTGTCATGTTAGTTGTTTGAATCTGAGCGAAGTTCAAAACGAACGCAATCGTTTGTTAAATCGGGAACAGGGTTTCAGTTCAAAAATTGATGTTGTTGATGGTAGTTTTGAGGATATTCCTTTAGATGATATTAGCTTTGATGTCGTCTGGTCACAGGATGCGATTCTACATAGTGGAAATCGGTCTTTAGTTTTTAAGGAAGTTTATCGGGTTCTTAAGTCCGGTGGAGAGTTTATTTTCACCGATCCGATGCAAAGTGATGACTGTCCGGAAGGGGTACTTCAACCTGTTTACGATCGCATTCATTTGGATTCTTTGGGTTCGATGGGATTCTATCGTCAGGTGGCGAAAGCGACCGGGTTGGAGGAAATCGAAATTATCGATCTTTCCGAACAATTGGTCAATCATTACAGCCGGGTTCTCAAGGCGGTTGATGAAAATTATCAAGACGCCTTAGAAACTTGCGGAGAAGACTATATTGAACGCATGAAACTTGGTTTGAATCATTGGATTGAATCGGGTAAGAAAGGGTATCTCACTTGGGGAATTTTGCATTTTCGCAAAAAGTAATTTTCCTCGATTTGACTCTTTTTTAAACCCGATCTAATCGCTGTATAAAAACCCGCTTTCTAAGAAAAAGCGGGTTTTTGGGGTTGATTTCTTCAAACTCGAAGTAGAGTCTTTTGATAGATTGACAAACTTTAATAAATTCGCATTGGATATTTACTGGCGTTAGAATAGGCTTCGGCGATCGCCAATGCCAAACGATTTGAAGAGTTAAAATTTCTTTATTCTCAACTGGAAAGTGAAAAACAGAAATCCGATCAACTATTATCATTTCCCTTATGGGTTTAATACCCCACCGTCTACACGGTGATCAAAATTGTTTGGGGGCGCGAATCCCCATGCAATTTTCCCTCCTGACTCCTGACTCGGTCCTCCTGACTCCTTCTTCAATAAATATTTTACCCCATAAAATCGCCGAAGAACTGAAGTCTTCCTCCTTTTTGTCATTGGTTATCGGCGCTCGATTAAAAACTGGGGAAATTGTAGCTTACTATACTGATATCATCGCTCAGGAGAAAGGATATTTTTCTCTCTAAAAATAATTTTCTTAATGAGAATAATTCTTAAATAAATCCAAACAAATAAGAATTAATCTCATTTAGCTGAAAGAATAACTCTATGCAAAACATCCAGTTATTCAGGAGACCCGAAGACGGATGCAAACTTACGGAAAATCTGAAGTTGAATACGGTTGGTGGGCTGGAAACGCCCGCTTCGCGAACCAATCCGGTTTGTTTATCGCCGCCCACGCCGCCCAAGCTGCCCTGATTACCTTCTGGGCGGGTGCATTCACCTTGTTTGAAATTTCCCGCTTTTCCCCAGAAATTTCGATGGGCGAACAGGGATTAATTCTCTTACCCCATCTGGCAACCTTGGGGTTTGGTGTTGGTGAAGGCGGTACAATCGTTGATACCTATCCTTATTTTGTCATTGGTGCGGTTCATCTGATTTCCTCGGCGGTTTTGGGTGCGGGAGCGTTGTTTCATGCGTTCAAAGCCCCGGAAAATCTCAAAGATGCTTCTGGCCCTGCGAAAAAATTCCATTTTGAATGGAGTGACCCCAAACAACTGGGGATTATTTTAGGACATCACCTGCTGTTTCTCGGTGCAGGAGCGTTGTTACTCGCCGCCAAAGCCATGTACTTGGGCGGACTTTACGATGCCACCACCCAAACGGTTCGCACTGTCACCCATCCGACTCTCGACCCGTTTGTGATTTACGGCTATCAGACCCATTTTGCCTCGCTCAACAGCCTGGAAGACTTGGTTGGCGGTCATATTTATGTGGGTGTTCTCTTGATTTTAGGGGGAATTTGGCATATTGTCAAAGAACCTTTACCTTGGGCCAAGCGGGTGTTAATCTTTTCCGGGGAAGCGATTCTCTCTTATTCTTTGGGAGGGATTGCTTTGGCGGGGTTTGTGGCTGCCTATTTCTGTGCGGTTAATACTCTGGCTTATCCGGTGGAATTTTATGGCCCCGTACTCGATATCAAGTTGGGGATTACACCCTATTTTGCCGATACGGTGAAACTTCCCTTGAATGTTCATACCTCTCGCTGTTGGTTGGCGAATGCCCATTTCTTCTTGGCATTTTTCTTCTTGCAAGGCCATCTGTGGCACGCTCTACGGGCGATTGGCTTTGACTTCAAACGGGTTGAACAAGCTTTCGATGGGGCTGGCACTCCCGTCACGACAGTCGTTGAGGAATAAGTGTAGATAATGGCTTCGGCTAAAGACTCGCCATTGCCTGTCTCTACAAACGAGTGACTCAAGGGTTTTCCGGGATAAAATTTTTGAGATAGAATATCAATTCTATCTGGGCTTTATTCCCGGAAACCCATATCTAGAGGCAATTTCAGCTAAAATCTCCTGCCAGACCTCTAAATATTTATTGAAAAAGTCTTGCAATAAGTCCGGAGATCTGGTAATTTAGAATCTAGAAGAATTCTACAGGTTGCTCAAGACTCAAATCAAGAACGCCGAGAGAATTTTCTCAACAATTGAGAATTTATCCTATTAATCCTCAAGAGATTCAGCCGAGGTTTAAGAACAGCACTCTTTTCTCTGCTTAAATATCAACGCTGAGGAGGATTTTGGGGTCTAACTTTATTCATTTTATTCAAGGGGAAATCATGTCAAAAATTGGTCTATTTTTCGGAACAACAACCGGAAAAACAGAAAGTGCGGCGGAAATGATTCAAGCCGAATTTGGCGGCGAAGATATTGTCGAAATCCATGATATTGCGGAAGCCGAATTAGAACAATTACAAAACTATGACTGTTTAATTATTGGCTGTCCGACGTGGAATATTGGCGAACTTCAAAGTGATTGGGATGGTTACTTTGATGAACTGGATAACCTCGATTTTACCGGAAAAAAAGTCGCCTATTTTGGAACCGGAGATCAAATGGGTTATCCCGATAATTTTCAAGATGCAATGGGAATGTTAGAAGAAAAAATTTCCGAGTTAGGCGGAACAACCGTAGGTCATTGGTCTGTTGACGGCTACGAACATACAGCCTCAAAAGCCGTTAAAAATGGTAAATTCGTCGGTTTGGCTTTAGATGAAGATAATCAGTCTGAACTCACCGACAAACGGATAAAAAGTTGGGTTCAACAACTCAAAACCGAATTTGGAGTTTAATCATTAAACACTGTCAGAGATTACTCTACAAACATTAACTCATCTCTGACTTTCTAAGTTTTTTTAAAATTGAATATAAAAATAGTCCGTTCAAAAACAGTTTGCTGTTTTCTCTGTAAATCTATCTCATTTGGAGTCAATCTCATGTCTAATTTTGCCAATGCACTTTGGTTAAATACCAGTCCGAGTTTGCGACACTTTGACCAACAATTAGTCAATCAACTCTCTCAAACCGTGCGACTCGCCTATTGGGAATATCGTCAAAGTGCAGATGAACCCAGTTGTATGGAAACCGCAATAACATTAGTGCATGATTATCTGAAATCCCACGATCAACCCATTCATTTAATCGGTCATAGTACGGGCGGATTACTTGCATTAATGTACGCCAATAAACATCCCGAAAGAGTCAAATCTTTAACGCTATTATCCGTCGGAGTTCATCCAACAGTAGACTGGAAAGCCCATTATTATGTGCAGTTTCAACTAATGCCTTGTAGCCGTCAAGTCCTACTCGAAAAAACAGTTGAAACCTTATTCGGATATCAGAAATTAGCTACCCGTTTACGCTTAATGTCGATGCTAGATCGAGACTTAAAAGAATCTCTTTCTGTTCATTCTTTACTCAAACGAACCAGTTTATCTCCCATTCCGGTTTCCGTACCCTTAATGGTTTGTGGAAGCGAAGATGATGTGATTGTCGATGATCAGGAATTACAAGGCTGGAGAAGTATGTTAAAAACCGGCGATCGCGTTGTTCAAGTTCCCCAAGGCGGTCATTTCTTCCATCACTTTTATCCCCAATTAGTTCAAGACAAAATTCTCAATTTCTGGTCGGAAATGGAGTGGTTTTCTACTCAAGGCGAAGCCAGAACCCCAATTTGTTCAACTCTCAAAGGCTATTTATAAGTCAAGTAAGGGCGGGTTTTACAGTCACCAGAAATCAAGAGACATAAACCCGCCCAAAAATCGAGAAAATGTTATTGAAATCAACGCTATTTATGATTGTAAAAACACCGACTCCATTTTCTATTGACTCGGGATGTTCAAACGGCGATTATCCTCAACATAGTTAGCTTAAACTTCATCAAAACACTAGCTGAAATTTTATAAAAATTGTGCGGAAATATAAGATGAAATACTTAAAAAATAGCCACCGATGATTTCTCATCAATTTGGATGAATCATCAACAGCATTATTGTTTGTATTTCATAAAAGTCCGAAATCAAATGTTAGACGTTCTTCAAAGAACCTCTAAGAACTGTTAATTGTGAGGTTGTAAGTTTGATGATTCAAGTCGTTTTATTAAGTGTAATCTTCCATCCCGTGCGCTTGCTTTATTCTATCAGCGCCTTGGGATTAACCGCTTTGTTTATATGGAGTCTACAGCAAGCATTTAGAGATGGAATTCATCATCTTAAACGCTTGCATAGTATTCCTTGTAGTCGCTGTGCATATTTTACCGGAGATTATCACCTCAAATGTACAGTTCATCCCAAAATGGCGCTAACAGAAGAAGCCTTAGAATGTGGGGATTTTGAGTCATCCAGAGAACCCAAGTTACGCTTACAAAAAGTTTATTCTTCCCATTGCGGCGCCGCTAATGTTGTGCGTAATTTCCAGCGTCCTTCCGGGTGAATAAGTTCTAAAACCCCACCGGATAATTCTTGTTTCAAATAGCGACTCTCTAACACCGCCCAATTTCCTAAAATACGTTCTCGATCATTCACTCTTCCCCGTCCAATACCGCCATTGGGTTCGTAAATCAATTCTAAGCGATCGCCTGTGATCGATTTGTAGGATAATTGACCTAAATTCGTCCAGAGGCGATCGTCAACTTCCGTTTGGTCTAAACGTTTTTTTAAAGCTTCCAAATTGGGCGCATCATCGAGAGAAACCACCTCAGTGATCCAAGCCGTATTCACCCCATTTGCGGCTAACACTTGGTAATCAGAATCTTTTTCTGAAACTTGCGGTTTCCAGTCTATCGTATCTCCCCAAACCCGCACAGATAACCAAACATTTTCAACTTGCCAAATATACCAATTCTCATGTTTTTGGGGTTCACCATAACGAGTCGGAAGCACCAAATGAGAACGCGCAGGAACCCCCGCTTCCACATCGCGATCGCTCAACCTTAATTGATAGAGAACCGTTCCTTTTTCCTGCAAAAATTGATCGCCAGTCGAATTCCCCTCCGCCATCGGACTGTGATAAATTCCCCCCAAACCCACCACCGCATTATCAACACCGTTGGGGTCGCGAATAACCAGTTTATAAGTCGCGTATTGAGCGTTAATCGTCCCCTGAACCTGATAAGATCGAAACGGAATTAACAGCGTCGATAAACTGTAATCATTGGTAATATAAAACGTTTCCCAAAATTGATTATCTTGATAATAACTATAATAATTGGGATGACTGGCTTTCAATAAAAACGGAAGTTGTACTTCTTTTTTTGCTAAAGCCGTCATTTCCGCAGGAGGACGGTAGGAACTCAACGCCGCAGTCAGCCCAACTCTGGCATAATTTAGCGGGATACGGTCAGCCGTTTGCGGGTCATCCCCCCACCACACCCAGCCTACAGCAGCCAACTCGCTACCATCCCAAGTTCCGCGATCGAACCCCCGACTTTCGGCGCCCCCTGCGGTTCCCCAACTGAGACGAACCGCCATATTTGCAGCAAACCAGTCGAGAGAGGCTTTGGCGAGTTGTCGGAGTTCGGGAGTTTTGGCAAAATCGTAGATATTCAGCAAACCGGCGATCGCATAACCGTAGTAAGTGGAAGAATGAAACTCGCCCTGACCGATGGTGAGAAATTTATTGAGTTCAGTCCGTAACCACGCTTCATTGGTTGCAGCCACACCGGGCGCCCCATTAGGCCAACCGCTACCATCCATCAAAGCCAGTCCCGAACCCCGCTGCATGAACATATGATTTTCGGTGCCTTGTTCCATCCATTGGGTGACTTCGGGACTTTCTAACATCTGGCGATAGGTGGTTTCGAGGTCGGGGGGAAGTTGATCGCGAAGCAGGAAAAACAGGCGAATATCGTAGATAGCCCGAAAATGGTACAAGTCGGGGCGATCTTTGTCCAAACTGCGTAAAAACGGCCAAAGGGTTTCGGGGTCGTACTGTTCGGGTAGACTCAGACGGGCGAGAATAACCGGAAGCAGGTATTTGTGGGGATCGCCCAGTTTAATGCGTCGCCACCACGCATCGAGTTTATTGAGGTCTTCTGAGGCGACTCTTTGACGGATGGCCAGACTGCGTTGTTGAAAGGCTTGTTCGCTGTCGTTGTCCCAAGTGCGGGTAGACGTCGAGAAATTTTCTGTCAAATTTTCGGGGGTTTGGTCTGCGGTCAGACTGGAACAACTAAGTGTACTACTGAGTGTAAGGAAAAGTGCCGCAATTGCAAAGGGTTTGAGCTTCATTAGGGGTGTTCTCCGGGTGAGTTTTTGAGGGTGAGAAAAGCGGATTTTTTGCCTCTATGTATCTGTTGTGAAAACAGGGTCGCTATTTTCTACGTGTTTTCACGTAAATTGCGGTTCCGATCAAAAAAAAAGATCCGTAATTCATACATTGTGGCGAACCCAGCTTCCTTGATATCTTATTTACAGATGCATAGAGAAACACCCCAGATTGACCCCGTTCCATCAGACGGGGTTTTATTTATGGTAATCGACCGGGTTTAACAAATGTTGGATCTTGACCCCAAATGGTGAGAACCCAGAAGGGGAAAATAGAACCCTTAAACTTGATAAGTATTGAAGATTCCGAGGATATAATAGGAATCAATTGATGAACTGACTTTTCAAACAAACGATTCACTATGTTCAAGTACCTGATCGCCGCTTTAACGGCATTGGTTTTAGTCTTGTGGGGTTCAGGCACGTTCACACCCGCTAACGCCACGACAAATACAACTCCAAACGATCCTCAGGTGTACATTTGGGATTATACTGCGATCGGCAGTAACCAAGTGGTCTGTAAGCAGGTGGCTTTTCATACCGTTTCCCGTCCCCTCCCCAAAGGCGTGGACGTTCAACCCGCTCGTATTTCTTCAAAAGTGGTTGATGAGGGCTATTGTGCTAACTTAACTAAGCCCAAAGTTTAATTTCACTCTCTCTTAAACAGATGAAAAGCCCGGTTTCTCTGAGATCGGGTTTTGATCTTTAAAACCGATTTAAAAAATACTAAAACTCATTGTGTTATCGCTGTAAGCGGGATATCCAACTTTTATAAAGACAACAACGTTCCGACTTTCAGATTTCCTTCAAGAGTTGCAGTTCCAACTAACCCTTTGCGAGACTGAAAAATCACTTTTCCAGACGAATTTGATTGAGAATTCACAATATTAAAGAGAGTTCCTGACGTCAACTCCGCTTTTTGTTTAACGGTTAATCCTCCTAACCAAATTTTGGCTTGATTCCCTGTAGTTTCTGTAATCACCGCATTAGCAACTGGGATTTTATTGTCTAAAAAATATATTGGCTGATTTTCATATTCGCTCTCTATTTTAACTTCATACAGGGGATTTTGAGTCAACCTTCGTGGAATTTGTTCGTTCGTATAGGCGATCGCACTTTCTGGAGTACCAGTATTTTGCCAAAGATATTGAGTTAAAAAATAACTAAAAATACCTACATAAAAATCAAGAATTTTGACATCTTTAGCCGTTTGACTGGGTTGGGCGGAAGCGAGAACCACACCCTTAGCAACCCCTTTTTTATACCCTTGTACAAACTCTTCGGGAGACATATCAAGACGAGAAAGCCACTGTTCTTGATAGGCTTTTTCTTGAGACGAAATTTGTATTTTTTCTCCTCCATCTCGCGAACGAACTTTAAAATCTCTCGTTTTTAATCCCGAAAAACAGCTATCTAAAATTGCGGTAAAATATTCGGTTTGTATTGCGGACATCAACAAAAATAAAGTATGTCCCATAATATCATCAACCTCACCCCCAACATTCGGATAACCCGCAGGAAGCGAACTATCAACCGGAACAAAAGTTCCATTTAAACCCGTACCATCAATAATCGGACTTTTGAGAGGAATAGGATTAGGATCTAAAACGCGAGAACCATGTCCTGAATAATGAAAAACTACCACATCACCCGGTTTTGCTTGTTTAATTAAATGTTCTTCAAAAGCATCTAAAATACCTTTACGGGTGGCTTGTTTATCCGTTAAAATTAAAATATCTTTGGGGTTAAATCCGAAACGATGAATGAGTAACATTTGCTGCATAATTACATCGTTAACACAGCCGTTTAACGGATCTTTTTGATATTGATTAATCCCAACTAATAAAGCCAGTTTGCGAGGAGTATTTTGGGCTAATACTTTACCGTAACGGTCGAATTTTGGAAGCAAGTTTACAGAATTGAGTCCGAGGGTAGCAAAGGTTGAACCCGCAAATTCAATGAAACGACGGCGAGAAGTAAAAGACATTTTTAACGATTTTATATTAACCTAGAATCATTGTAGCAATTGTGGTGATTAATACCTTGTAATTTTCTATAACTATTCACACTGTTAAATCATGCTCCAAGGGGATACTGTATAATCTGCTTAAGGAATTTGCGTCTCCCCAGAGTGCAGCCACACTTAAGCTTAAAATGAAGTATGATTGAACCTAGATATGATCAAGAGAAGAACGAATCTCGCCATGCAGCAGTAGATGAAGGATGCTGTGAGGAAATGGAACGTAAGTATGGATGGAATCTTGTTCGAGTGGAAGTAACTACAGACCCAATTCTTGAAGTTGATTGCATTTTTGAAGGGGAGACCGAGTTTCCGAAATCCTATTATGACACGGATAAGGAGGAAGATTAATGCGTAAATACATTATTTTTCGGGCTGAAAAGCGTCAACCGGGTTGGAAAGAACGGAAGCTTGAACATACACAAGGTCTGACTCGAATTTTAACAGAACATTTCGACTCATCCGACCAACCCATTCCAGAACCGGGCTATCGACCCACTGAATTTATTCGCGTTGACGCATTTCATAATCCATCTGAAAATGGTTATAGCACTCATTATCGTGAGGGAGATTGGGAAGTTACACGGGTTGAAACCTACACTCCAGATATTCCTATTAACACAGATTTCGATATGATTGTTATTTGCTATTGTAAATATAACCCAATTAATGCGCCTCTGAAACCCATGCCAGAACGTCAGGTTTCTATTGATTCGTTTGGGGGGAATAAAGAGGCTTACGAAAAATGGTTGGCATCTCAGAAGGAGGTTGACTCGGTTTAACGGGTTGAGTTTGATGACGAATATGTTGTCTTATATTGGGATAAAATCGATAAATTATAATTCTAAAACAAAACTCAACGAAGCTTTTTAAGTCCCCCTTTTTAAGCAGGGCTGTTTCATTTTCCCAGTGAATTTGTTAGACCCCTCCCCCTCGCCCCCTCCCCTGCCTGGAGAGGGGAAAAGAATTCTTAGTATTAAATGTTTAAAAGGTCTAAACTGCTCCCCATTCCCTCGTAGGGAAGGGGGTTGGGGGGTTAGGTCATCAAATTTCGGGTCGAGAATGAAACAGCCCTGCCTTTTTAAGGGGGATTTAGGGGGATAAATCACCGAGTTGAAAGTCCGGTTTTCCATTCTCCCTGAAACACAAACGACGCCCAAAAGAAAGGTGCATTATAGTTATCAGATTGAATCATTTCTAACTGAACTTCTCGCATCGCTGTGGCGGG
Source organism: Lyngbya sp. (assembly GCA_035285085.1). Classification (GTDB taxonomy): domain Bacteria; phylum Cyanobacteriota; class Cyanobacteriia; order Cyanobacteriales; family Microcoleaceae; genus Capilliphycus. The sequence continues at coordinate 48,391 of JAYKHV010000113.1, forward strand.
ATTTGAACCCGTTTCCAAGATTTTTCGATAATAATTTTGCATAAACTCCGAAGTTGAATTATCAGCCACACTCCACAAACTCACTACAATTCGTTCCGCACCCGCATACATAAAACCCCTCGTTAAACTCACCAATCCTTCACCCCGAATATCCTGACCAATTCCCGTTTGACAGGCACTTAATACTACTAAATCTGCCGAGAGGGTTAAATTAAAGATATCATTGAGTTGTAAAAACCCGGGTTTGTCCGTTCCTTGTTCATCATATAAAGAAAACACCAATCCTGATAATTCCGGTTGGGTTTCGTTTAAGAGTCCGTGTGTGGCAAAGTGAACGATTTGATATTGAGATAAATTAGAATCAGTTGCAGTTTGGCGGTTCGCATTAAAATCTAGTGCTAATCGTTCTAAATTGTCGGGAACTAACGCTAAAATTGCTTCCGCTTCTTGGCGAGTGTGTTGTAAACGACCAAAAGATTTACCCAGAAAATCATCTAGGGATTGTCTTAATACGATTTTATTAACATCATTGGTTTCGGTTTGTGTTGATGATGCAACTTGAAAACGGGGGTCATTTTCTTCAAAAACGGGGTCAGCAATAACCGCAACTTTTTTCGGGGCGGGTGTTCGTCCTTGAACTTGTTCTCGGAGAATTGCTAGGCTGGAAGCGGAAGGCAATGTGATAATTTCATGTTGAACAATTAACGGTGTGTAACCCCCCTCAGTTTTCTGACTCCCCTCGCCTTCTAGGAGAGGGGTTGGGGGAGAGGTCGAATTATTAGAAATCGGTAACGCCGCAAAAGGAACGGTTTGTAAAATCCCATCCCCAACGATCGCTAACCGTTTATTTCCCAACTGATTAATAACCGGAGATAATAAAATTTGACTCAACTTTTCACCCGTTGGCGGAACGACAGCCAGAGATTGAATTTCTTGTAAAAACGATGTTGCTAACGCTTCTATTTCTTCACGTTTGGGGAGTTGATAACTTTTCACTTCGGTTGTACTCACCAACCATAAAAAACTGCGTTCAGTTCCCAACGAATACACTAACAACACCGTTTCATCATCGAGAACTTGTTGCTGAATTTCCGAGGCGGTTAACGGTTCGGGATATTGTAAACTGGCATATTGGGGGCTATTGCGTTTAATTTCAACTTCTAGGTTTCGGAGTTCGCTGCGAACCGCTTCAATTTCTTGCTTTAATTCCTCAAAATCTCTTTCTCCAGGATTGAGTTGTCGAGTTTGGTCTAACGCATTGAGTCGTTGCAGCAACCTCTGTTCTTCCGCCAACAATTGCGGGTCAACCCCTTTTTTAATATCCGCCCCTGACTCCGCTAAAATATCTAATAAACTTCTCGCCCGACCCCGTTCGCTGGCGTGTAACGCTTTGGCATCATAACCTTGATTGGGGTTTTGTTCGTGCAACTCCATCAACAAATAAATGTAAAGTTCATAATAGCCATAAACAGTAGAAAAGTAGGTGGTTCGTAGGTCTTGACTAATAATTTTCGTGCGGAGTTCTTCAATAATATTAATGGCTGATTCCATATCAGTTAAAGCTTCGGTGAGGTTGCCTTGACTGCGTTTGAGGAAGGCAAAATTATAGAGAGTGTTAGCTTCCCCCGCCTTATCCCCCACCTGTCGCCATAAAGGAAGGGATTGGTTGAAGAAATCGAGGGCGGTTTGTTTGTCTCCCAAATCTGAGTAGACCATGCCAATATTGTTGAGAGTGGTCGCTTCCCCCACCTTATGCCCCACCTGTTGCAATAGGGAAAGGGATTGGTTGTAGTAATCGAGCGCTTGCTGTTTGTCTTCCAAGTCCGAGTAGACATAGCCAATATTTTGGAGGGAGGCGGCTTCGACCTCTTTATTCCCCACCTGTCGGCTTAGAGGAAGGGATTGGTTGAGGTAATCGAGGGCGGTTTGTTTGTCTCCTAAATCTGAGTAGACCTGGCCAAGATTGTTAAGAGTATTAGCAACGCCAGCAATATCCCCCACCTGTCGCGTTATAATCAGGGATTGGTTGAGGTAATCGAGGGCGGTTTGTTTGTCTCCTAAATCTGAGTAGACTTTGCCAATACCAGTGAGAGTGGTGGCTTCCCCCCTTTTATCCCCCACCTGTCGTGTTAAAGGAAGGGATTGGTTGAGATAATCGAGTGCGGTTTGTTTGTCTCCCAAATCAGAGTAGACAAGGCCAATACCAGTGAGAGTGGTGGCTTCCCCCCTTTTATCCCCCACCTGTCGCATTAAAGGAAGGGATTGGTTGTAGAAATCGAGCGCCTGCTGAGAGTCTCCCAAAGCTGAGTAAACAGCGCCAATATTGGTGAGAGTGGTCGCTTCCCCCGCCTTATCCCCCACCTGTCGCCTTAAAGGAAGGGATTGGTTGTAGAAATCGAGGGCAGTTTGTTGGTCTCCTAAAGCATTGTAGACAGCGCCAATATTGTTGAGAGTGACCGCTTCCCCCGCTTTATCCCCCACCTGTCGCCTTAAAGGAAGGGATTGGTTGTAGAAGTCTAGGGCAAGTTGAGAGTCTCCCAAATCAGAGTAGACCAGGCCAATATTGTTGAGAGTGGTCGCTTCCCCCGCTTTATTCCCCACCTGTCGCGATAAAGGAAGGGATTGGTTGTAGAAATCGAGGGCAGTTTGTTGGTCTCCTAAAGCATTGTAGACATTGCCAATATTGTTGAGGGTGGTGGCTTCGAGTGCTTTATTTCCCACCTGTCGCGATAGAGGAAGGGATTGGTTGTAGAATGAGAGCGCCTGCTGAGAGTCTCCTAAATCATCGTAGACCAGGCCAATATTATTGAGAGTTGCTGCTTCCCCCGCTTTATGCCCCACCTGTCGCCATAAAGGAAGGGATTGGTTGTAGAAGTCGAGGGCTGTTTGTCTGTCTCCCAAAGCATGGTAGACATGGCCAATATTGTTGAGGGTTCTAGCTTCCCCCGCTTTATCCCCCACCTGTCGCGATAGAGGAAGGGATTGGTTGTAGAAGTCGAGTGCCTTCTGTTTGTCTCCTAATAAATCAGAAATTGTACCCAGTCCTAACAAACTAGCAGCTTGTCCTCTCAAGTTTCCGGCTTGACTATAAAGTTGTAGTGCCTTTTCTAAAGCTACAATTGCCTGTTTGTAAGATTCTGCTGTCCCTTGTTGAAACAGTTCAACTCCCTGATTAAATAATCTATTTGCTTCTGCATTGGGGTCAGTTTGGGCGATAACTTCTCCGCGATGCAGGGTTGTAGGTAGGGTTAACAAAGGGAAACCCAAGTTCAACAGAAAGATGCTGTTAACGCTGAGAACCGATAGCCACTGTTGGGGTAGACGCATGAATAGGATTTCCTCACCGCAAGAACCACTCATATCAAAGTATGTCTGATGTTCGGGAGGTTATGCAAATGGAGTTTGATTGAGGCAAATTTTACTCATTCCCAAAAATCCCCAAAGCCACCCAAAGCGACCTAGCAGTAATTTGTTCTGGGGTGTTCATGCGTAACCGTTCTACTGTAGCGCGACCAATCGGAGTTATACCTTGAATTTGATTACTTTCTCGATTAAAAACAAAATGTTCCTGCCAAGTATCTAGACGAGGGTTAAATAAGCGAACTTGCTCTTTAGTTACAGTATCAATGCCATCAATAAAATCCGACTTCCGAAGATTACAAATTCGACAAGCCAATGCTAAATTTTGTAGTTCATTTACTCCTCCTTTGGCAAGGGGGATAATATGCTCGACTTCAAAAGCCAGATTAAAAATAACTTCTGGCGCACAACAATATTCACACTGATGCCTAGCCCTGGCAGCAACAAATGGATAGTTAGGGTTCATCAAGTTTAAAGTTAATTAAAACTAAATATTCTCTTGAGATGAGGATTGCTGAGATTTAATTCTCTCTAAAAGTGCCTTTGCTCGTTCATTTGCGGCAGCTAACTCGGCTTCTGCTAGGGTTTCTAATTCGTTCTGTTCTTCATTCGATAAATATTGTTGATTGTGTTGACCTTCGTGAAACTTATTCATTAATTGTTGTAATTTCTGATGTTGTGGCTGAGGAAAAAACCGATCCGGTAAAAATCTCTGAACGATGATTAGCGTATTTGTTTCGAGTGCTGACAGTTGTTGTTCTAACTCATCCAAAGCTTGACCTGGAGAACGACCCAGAGCTTGTTTTTCTCCACAAATCGCCCGATAAGTTATTGGCTGATTCGGTTCTGATTCTTGAATAATCTCAATTGTGTTCATCATTGAAAATAATAAAGGAGTGATTGACAAAGGACATGAAATTTCAATATTTGTTACTGCTTCTCAACATATTGATATGCTCTAGCTTTGATTAATCTCATTAGATGTTCCAATTGCAAAAACTGCTCTAATTCGGATTTTTCATCGCGAGATAAACCTGTTGTTTTTTCTCGTTCGATTAAATTTCTGACCCTTTCTTTAACCTGTTCGGAAGCTTGAAAAGAGATAATTTGCTCGGGTGTTGCTCCCGATGCGATAAAATCTATTAGTTCTTCAGAGGCTTGCGGAATTGCGATCGGCTGACTCATCTTTTAAGATAATTACAGGAATAACTTAATGATAACACCTGCGCGTTTAGTTGTAGTAGCAAGTTTTACTTGAATCTTCTAACTGAAGCAGTATCAACTCAAACTTATCGTCTATAATCCTGAACAGGAGAGAATTTAACAATGGATAAATTAGAACGTTATCGCCAATGTATCTGTCAATTCTTAACCGAGCAAAGTGTAGGAGAAAGTAATAATCCCGATGTAGAGTGTCAACTTATTTTTGATGGAGAACACGATCATTATCAATTACTAGAGATTGGATGGCAGGGACTCAAGCGGGTTTACAACTGTTTTATTCATCTCGATATTAAAGATAACAAAATTTGGATTCAACGCAATCTCACAGAGGTTAATATCGCTCAAGAACTGGTGAATCGCGGAATTCCACCTGAAGATATTGTTTTGGGTTTACATCCACCCTACAAACGACCTTATACTGGTTATGCTCTATCTTAAAAAACCCGGTTTCTCAGAGAAACCGGGTTTTTGGGATCTTACCCAAAAAACGGTAATTGTAATTAGAAATTACGCTTCATCTAAAGCTGCAATACCGGGTAATTCTTTCCCTTCTAACAACTCCAGACTCGCGCCGCCACCTGTAGAAATGTGGCTCATTTTCTCACCCAAACAAAGCTGTTCAACCGCAGCAACGGAGTCACCACCCCCGATAATGGTTGTGGTTCCGGTTCCGGTAAGATCGGCTAAAGTGCGGGCAATGCCTTCGGTCCCTTTAGCGAATTTCTCCATTTCAAACACACCCATCGGACCATTCCAAATGACGGTTTTGCAGTCTCCTAAAGCCTCTTGGAAGACTTTCACCGACTCCGGACCAATATCCAACCCCATCCAACCGTCGGGAATTTCTTCAACGCTAACGGTTTGAGTATTGGCTTCTGGATCGAACTTATCGGCGACAACAACATCCGTCGGAAGTAACATCGCAACGCCCTTTTCCTTGGCCTTGGCTTCCAAAGACTTGGCTAGTTCGATTTTATCGTCTTCAACCAGAGATTTACCCACACTCAAACCCCGGGCTTTGTAGAACGTGAAAATCATCCCACCGCCCAGCAGCAGCTTGTCGCACTTGTCGAGTAAGGCTTCGATCACGCCAATTTTGCTCGACACCTTAGAACCGCCAATAATCGCCGCTAACGGACGTTGGGGATTATCAATGGCACCCTTAAGGAATTGCAGTTCCTTTTCGATCAGAAAACCCGCCACACTCGGGCTGAGGTATTTGGTGACGCCTTCGGTGGAAGCGTGGGCGCGGTGGGCGGTTCCAAACGCATCGTTAACGTAGATATCCGCAACGGACGCCAATTGTTTGGCAAATTCGGGGTCGTTGTCTTCTTCGCCCGCATAGAAGCGAACGTTCTCCAGAAGCACCACATCGCCATCATTCATCGAGTTAACGACAGAAGCAACTTCATCACCGATGCAATCGTCACATTTTTTAACTTCTTTACCCAACAGTTCCGACAGACGACCCGCAACAGGCGTTAAACGCATGGACTCAACCACCTTAGCCTTCGGACGTCCAAAGTGACTGGTGAGAATCACCTTAGCACCTTTCGAGGTTAAATCTTGAATCGTCGGCAGGGCAGCGCGAATCCGAGTATCATCTGTAATAGAACCGTTGTCGATTGGCACGTTAAAGTCCGCCCGCACCAGTACCTTTTTCCCGGATAAGTCGGATGCCGATAAATTTGCTACAGTTTTCTTTGTCACAGGATTAACCTCCTAATTGGTTCTTATGATCGAGTTTGAATGAGATCGGGGCGGAGCTACTGACTGATTAACAGCGTTTAAGCGGTCGATCAATCGATATGATGATATCTTTTCATCAATAACCGTTCACCGTAAACATTTTACCGGAGTCCGCGTCTTGGAGCAGACGTGTTATGTTTAAGACTGTTTTACTTCCTGTCGATCAAAGCCGAGAAGCCCGTGAAGCGGCTGATGTGGCTCTTAACATTGTGAAAACTTACCAGGCCAACCTGGTGATCCTGGCCGTCCTCGAACCGGAGGAAGACGAAACCGGCGAACCTCCCCACTCGGAGAAAATGACTTCTGAAGAAGCGGTTCAAAAACTCCTGAGTGAAGCCCAAGCCATGTTTGTTAATGCCGGAGTTGAGGTCAAAACCCTTGAACGGGAGGGCAAACCTGCTTTTACCATTTGTGATGTCGCTGATGAAATTGAAGCGGATCTCATCGTTATGGGAAGTCGGGGGATGGGTTTGGCCGAAGGGAATGCTGCTGATAGCGTGACCAACCGGGTGATTAATCTTTCTCCCTGTCCCATTTTGGTTGTACCCTAACTTTAGATGCAGGAGGAGGTGGGGAGGTGGGGGAAGATGGGTAACGGATGAGTTATCGGTGGGTTTTTTGGGTTAATGATGCATGGAAACGGATGGGTTATCGGTGGGGAGGTGGGGAGATGGGGAGATGGTGACTGGTGACTGTGTTTTCCCTGTTCCCCGTTCCCTGTTGCCTATTGCCTATTGCCTGTTCCCCGTTCCCTATCCCCTATTGCCTATTGCCCATCCCCTGTTCCCTGTTCCCTGTTCCCTGTTCCCTCTGTTTTATGGCTATTCAATGGTATCCCGGTCACATCGCTAAAGCTGAACGCAACCTCAAAGAACAACTCAAACGAGTTGATGTGGTGTTGGAGGTGCGGGATGCGCGTATTCCTCTGTCAACCCACCATCCTCAAGTTCCCCAATGGGTGGGAAGCAAGGCGAAGGTGTTGGTCGTTAACCGTATGGATATGATTTCGCCTGAGGTTAAGCAACAGTGGGAAGATTGGTTTATCGAACAGGGTGAAACACCCTATTTTACCAACGCCCAACAGGGACAGGGGGTGGCAGAAATTGCAAAAGCCGCTCAAAAAGTGGGCGGTGAGGTCAACGAAAAGCGCAAGAGTCGCGGGATGCTTCCCCGTCCGGTTCGGGCGGTTGTCATTGGATTTCCAAATGTAGGAAAATCGGCTTTAATTAATCGGTTATTGAAGCGGAAAGTGGTAGAAAGTGCTAGACGTGCGGGGGTTACGCGATCGCTTCGTTGGGTGAGAATTTCCGATCAAATTGAGTTATTGGATGCGCCCGGTGTGATTCCTTCTCGGATTAATAATGAAGAAAAAGCGTTAAAATTGGCTATCTGCGAAGATATCGGCGAGGCGGCTTATGAAAACCAAGAAGTTGCTGCGGCGTTGGTGGAGTTTTTGCAAGATTTGGGGTTAGAAAGTAAGCTTGGCGATCGCTATAATTTTACTCCCGATCATCTTACAACCGGAGAAGTGTATTTACATCAACTCGCGGCGGAATCTTATCAAGACGACGTGGAACGCACCGCCTGTCAGATTTTAAATGATTTTCGCAAAGGGTTGTTAGGGGCGCTTCCGTTAGAATTACCACCAAATTAATCAATTCCCAGACTTTACATACTTTGGATAAACTGGAATAAATTCATAGTTCTTTTGACTAAACCGAATCGCTATCCGTCTTGCCATATAAAATAACTCAGGTTTATAGATGTTAACTTTCCGATCTTGAAGCAACTGTTCTAATACCTCAGCCGTGCCAATTTCACCCAAAGCATAGGCCGCAAACTTTCTCACCAAAAATATGTCGGAGTCGTGGAGGGCAGCAATTAAAGCCTCGACTGCTTCAGCATTGCCAATTTCACCCAAAGCCGATGCCGCATTCCTTCTCACATATAAGTCCGAGTCGTGGAGGGCAGCAATTAAAGCCTTAACCACTTCAGCATTGCCAATTTTACCTAAAGCCTCTACCGGATACATTATCACATACATATAGAAGTCCGAGTGGTTGGGGGCAGCAATTAAAGCCTGAACTGCTTCAGCATTGCCAATTTTACCCAAAGCCTCTATCGCATCCCTTCTCACATCTTCGTCGGAGTCGTTGAGGGCAGCAATTAAAGGCTTAACTGCTTCAGCATTACCAATTTTACCCAAAGCATATGCCGCAGAACTTCTCACATTTGAGTCGGGGTGGTCGAGGGCAGCAATTAAAGCCTTGAGTGCTTCAGCATTACCAATTTTACCTAAAGCAAATACCGCAGACCTTCTCACCTCTGAGTCGGAGTGGTTGAGGGCAGCAATTAAAGCCTTGAGTGCTTCGCCATTGCCTATTTTACCTAAAGCAAATACCGCATACTTTCTCACATTATTGCTGGGGTCGTGGAGGGCAGCAATTAAAGGCTTAACTGCTTCGCCATTGCCAATTTCACCCAAAGCATGGACCGCAGACCATCTCACCAATGAGTCGGAGTGGTGGAGGGTAGCAATTAAAGGCTTAACTGCTTCAGCATTGCCAATTTCACCCAAAGCATGGACAGCAGACCTTCTCACATCATCGTCGGGGTCGTTGAGGGCAGCAATTAAAGGCTGAACTGCTTCAGCATTGCCAATTTTACATAAAGCCTCTACCGCATACCTTCTCACCAATACATAGGGGTCGTCGAGGGCAGCAATTAAAGCCTTGAGTGCTTCGCCATTGCCAATTTTACATAAAGCCTCTGCCGCATACCTTCTCACAAATGAGTCGGGGTCGTCGAGGGCAGCAATTAAAGCCTTGAGTGCTTCGCCATTGCCAATTTTACATAAAGCCGATGCCGCAGAACTTCTCACATTATTGTTGGGGTCGTCGAGGGCAGCAATTAAAAGCTTAACTGCTTCAGCATTGCGAATTTCACCCAAAGCCTCTACCGCATACGTTCTCACATTATTGTTGGGGTCGTCGAGGGCAGCAATTAAAAGCTTAACTGCTTCTTCGCCATTGCCAATTTTACCTAAAGCCGATGCCGCAGACCTTCTCACATAGTGGTCGGAGTCGTCGAGGGCAGCAATTAAAGGCTTAACTGCTTCAGCATTGCCAATTTTACCTAAACCAAATGCCGCATACCTTCTCACCTCAGAGTCGGAGTGGTTGAGGGCAGCAATTAAAGGCTTAACTGCTTCAGCATTGCCAATTTCACCTAAAGCCTCTACCGCATACTTTCTCAGATTATAGTCGGGGTCGTGGAGGGCAGCAGTGAAAAGCTGAACTGCTTCAACATTGCCAATTTGACATAAAGCCTCTACCGCAGACCTTGTTACCCAGTAGTTGGAGTCGTGGAGGGCAGCAATTAAAGGCTTAACTGCTTCAGCATTGCCAATTTTACCTAAAGCCTCTACCGCAGACCTTCTTACATTATAGTCGGGGTCGTGGAGGGCAGCAATTAAAGCCTTGAGTGCTTCGCCATTGCCAATGTGACCTAAAACCTCTACCGCAGACCTTCTCACATATAAGTACGAGTGGTGGAGGGCAGCAATTAAAGGCTTGACTGCTTCAGAATTCACCTTAGCCAAGGTGACAACAGTAGAGTTGATGAAACTTGCATCGGGGTAAGACAGCCAAAATTGGTGAAGATTTTCACCAATATCTGTCGTTAAAGAGGGTTCTAAAGCTTGGTTTGAACATTCCGCCAGACATCGACCTGCCAATAATAACGGGGTTTTGAAGATATCATCTTCCCTTGTGTAGATATCTTCAATTAAGCAAGTCGGATCATCCATCAATCCCGCTAACAAGGTTAGGGTTTCATGTTGGTCATAGTTCCAAAAAAATTGCTCTGCTAAGGAAAGAGTATCTTCGCTTTGGTTCAAATAAGATGCCGTGAAATATTCCTGAAAGGTGCGGTGGAGGAAGATATATTTTTCTCCATCTTTATCAATCTGTTGAATAATGCCATCTTCTTCTGAGAGTTCTGTGATGATAGCCATTGGGTCAACGTGACTATATCCTTCTTTCTGGAGAAAAGACTGGATTTTTTTTCTAAGTTCTCTCAAATTGAAAACTTCTTTTCCTTCCCGGCTAATTTGATAGGCAAAGGATTCTAGAACTTCTTTTTTGAAATCAATGTCAACTGTATTTTGTTCTTTTCTTTGATTGCGCCACTCTTTCAACATACAGTCCACTGCCTGTTTATAAATCTCACTTCTTTTTGTGGGTAGCTCTAGTTTTTTTGTCTGATAGAGACTACAAATTAAAGACAATAAAAAAGGATTTTTAACTAATTCATTAATCTGAGGTCTATCCTCCAACTCTTTAATCAGGTTTTCTGCTGAAACAGATTCATCCTCTAGATATCTCTTTGCATTTTTAAACCAAGTTTTAATATAGTTTTCAGTTTGTTGTTGGTCAAAAGGAACAATTTCAACTTCTTTTGCCCCTCCAATTGGTGAACCCGTATAGCCAACAATTCGAGATGTTGCAATAATCGGAAAATCAATTTTTTTCAAATTATCCAGCTTATTTTTTAGATTTGTTCGGTAATCTTGTTGAACTTCATCCCAAGCATCGAGCAGCAAAAAACATTGACCCTTTTTTATTTTTTCCACAATCAACGGTTGAATTTTTTCAAATTCCGTTTTATCCAGATAAATTTGCTTAATAACATCTGCGATCGCTTCTGGAATAAACTCAGATTTATTCTGTTCAGATGCTAGTTCAGATAACCTCAGAAAGAGAGGTAAAACGACTTCTTCAACTGTTATTGTTCCAGTTTCAAGTTTTTCTCGTTGATCTTTAGCAATTCGGAGAGCCTCCATTTTCAGTAAGGTTGATTTCCCCATACCGGGGTCAGCCAGTACCATTATTTTTTGATGTTTTTTTCGGGCTTCTTCCCAATCAAGCTGTTGCTTTTTGTACTGCTCAATTGTCCCTTTTAGTGCATGAATCTGTTTCCATTCCGCTTCAGATTCGGCGTAACTCCCGATATTTTCAGTTAATTTTTTGTAGCGTCGTTCTAACGTGACTTGAATTGGAATATATTGTTGAGTCAGAGGGATTTTTTGTTCAAGGTGAAATAGCTTGATATCCTTACATTTTTCTTCAATTTTTTCTAGAAAGTTAAGAACCGCATTTTTCTGTTCTTCTGGAGTTGGAGTGTCTGAATCAGATAATAAATTACCTAAATTATTTTCATCATTTCCATCCCAATCTCGTTTCCAAAATGTTGGATTCATGCCATCAATTTCCAGTTTATTTATAACTTTCGTTGAAACGCGCTCCATATCCGGTAGCAAAGGTTGATGTTTGAGTTCTTCAAAAATAGCTTGAGAAAAACTTCCTCCTTCTGATTTTTTATTAATTGCTGTTGCACCTTCTGTTACGGAAAATAAAATATACTGTTGTCTAGGTTGTAGCTTGTCTTTCATCCCAAAAGGACTAAATCTCATTTCTTTGACTTGAAATTGATTAGAGATATAAACATCAGCGCAAGCGTCGATTAAATAAATTTGTCGAGAAAATCCTTTGTGTTTTTGAGTAAACTTGAGTGCGTTGACGAGTGAACTCAGGTTGAGATTACGAGGAGATGAATTACTAAAATCACTAAAGAGTAGCCTTGTTTCTGTTTGTTCTTGTGAGGGAGTTATCAAACCATGTCCGCTCCAGAAAACATATAATAGATCTCCAGATTGACTCTGATTATGTAATTGCTGATCAATAAAGCTTTCGATATTTTCAAAAGTTGCTGAGTTTCGAGGAATTTGATTGAATTTTTTTTCTTGTTCCTGTGCTTCTTGAATAAGATTTTCTTCTTCTAAAGGAGAAATAAACAATCCAATATTATTAGGATTAACATTTTTACTTAAAAGCCAGATCGCAAACTGCACCGCATCACGAGCTGGCCCCTTCAAATTTTTAGCACCCTCCTGATACTTCTCAACTCCCACAACCAGAGCATAAGTTTTTTCAGGATTAATTTCATTCTGAGGATTCATTTCTATCATGGAAGAACTTTGATAGTCTCATCGTATGTTTCTGAGTGATCCGACCAATAAGCACTATGCGCGTTAGAAAAAGGTTGCTCATTGTTCACGACAACATCTGTCACGCGATTCTGAAATATTCCCTCTTGATTCCCAATATAACTCAGAAAATCTCGTATTCAGTTTAACTCCATCCTTTTCTCCCCAAAGACAGGATTCTACTTTAACATCAGGTCTACGTTCACCGAAAACCTTCTCAATTTGCTGAAATGTGGCTAGGTACTCTTTTCCTCGACCGCCTGTTCCATGAACAAAAATTACAGTTGTCATGTATTTAATTCCTGGGAAAATAGCTATTGATGCGAGTTGACTTCCGACTGTAATATCAAATCCGAAGTCTCTCGATACGCATATTATAAGCTATTTGTCAACTCCACCTCCCAGGGCTTGACTGATTCTTCAAAAAACTCGTGCGATTGCAGGTCAGGATGATCGTCAAGATTTCAGGATATTCTACGAGTTTTGGGGGTTTGAGGGTAACAAAATTCTATTAAGCTATACGTCCTCCTTGATTATTAGAATACCATAAAGCCTGAAACAACGCAATCTCGTTGCTTCTTGCAAATTATTCTCAGCCCAAAATCATCAAATTTCTAGATGATTATTTGAATTTTAAAATTATAATGTATATGTCATAATCTCAATTTATATAAGTTCCATAGGTTTTCGCGTTGTACTCAATTCATAATTCATAATTCATACAAAAGTGCTAAGAGTTAAAATTTAGACATGAGGATTTAGCCTTCTCATCTCCCTAGCACCCAACTCTCTATGACTCAAACTATTCAAGCACAGAATATTAATCTGCGATATCTGATCGACCATTTCAATTTACAATGGATACGAGATCAAGAATTTTTTCGAGAATGGCAAGAGGATTTACCAGAAATTACCGATTTAGAAAAGCAATTACTAGACCAAGTTCAGGAAGGTTATTTTAATTTATTGCAACATCCTCCGGTTCTGGAAGATATTGTTCGGATGGCTCTTGTAGACCCCATTTTATTTATGGGGAAGTTTTTTCTGCATCCTGATCATATTCGTTCAGAAGAATCGATTATTTTAGAGATACCAGACAGCGATATTCTGATTAAAGGTCGAATTGATACTCTAGTTCTCAAAGAAAAGTTATGGGTCATGGTGATTGAGTCAAAAAGAGCAGAATTTTCGATTGAAGTAGGTCTCGCCCAACTGTTAACTTATCTGCTAGCCAGTTTGAATTTAGACCGTCCGAATTATGGTTTAATTGTTACGGGAAGTGATTTCGTATTTGTTAAATTAATTAAGGTTGAAAATATCCATCAATATGCTACATCAAAAGTGTTTGCAACTCGTAACCCTGGCAATGAACTTTACGATGTACTTCGGATTCTTATACGTCTCAGTCAAATTGTAAGGCTTGAGGGTTAGAGTTTAGCTTTCTAATCTCTCTACTTCCCAAATTCTAGATTTTTACAGGAATTTTTGAATGTCGTTTTCAATCACAATCATTTTAAATATAGTCGTTTTTTTGTATATCGTTGTTGTGCTAAGATTGCAGAATAGTCTATTTGTGCAGAAACACTCCTCATTGCAGAGATGATCTTACCTCTTTTGTTAACGTCTATTTTGTTCGCTCAAGCCCAACCGCCCGCTACAGAAATTGTTCAACCCCAAGAAGTGCGTCCGTTACCGGGTGAATTAGATAATATTCCGGTTTTTAATAGTAATAGTCCCGAACTGATTTTATCAGAGGGAATTTTACTGTCAACCTTTCCACCTGAGAATAAAAAAAATCCAGAAGCCCATTTGAATTTTGCGTTTGAAGGACGGTTTGATATTTTTGCTCATCATGTCGCGAAACCGCCAGAACCGGAAGATTTACGAACGCTTTATTTAGGGATTTTAGTTCATAATCCCAATGATAAACCTGTCACTGTTGAAATTTTAGAAGGGGCGAGTTATTTAAGTCAACCGGATGCACCGTTTATTGAACTTCCGGTTGTGGTTGATAACGAAAATGGAAGTATTTATGCAGGGCCTGGAAGTCGGGTGATGAGTGATGTTTTAAGAGGAAAAAGGCAGAATATTTTCCCAAAAAGAATTGTAATTCCGCCTCAACAAAGTCGAATGTTATTAAATGCACCCATTCCGGTTAGAACTTTAGAACCGCCTTTAAACGGTCGTTCAACCTATATGCGTTTGGAAAGTAATAGAGAAGTTTATGTGGCGAGTTTGGCGAAATATGCCAGGATAGAACGCAATGGAAATGAACCTTCTCCTTCGTTATCTGAGTGGAAGAATTTGTTAAAAACGGGAAAGTTATCAACGCCTCGCGATCGCATTCCCACGCCTCCGAATACGGAGACTAATCAGATTATCTATGGACGGGTGGCGGGAGTTGCTAGAGGTTCGGTTTGGAATGCTGAATTAGTGGATAATTCGGGGAGTTCTCGTTTAACCATTCCCCAACCGGGAGAGGCGTTTTCCTATGGAATAAGTACCCTACCCAAAGGACTTTTAGGAACAAATCAAAATCAAAGTGCCGAAATGTTGGTGCGTTATCCCGATACCGCTTATCAAGCGCATGGAAATTATGGGGTTCAATACAGTTTAGATTTACCGCTTTATAATCCTACCAATCAAACTCAAACGGTAATTTTGACTTTACAAACGCCACTAAAAGAAGATGTATTGTCTCAAAACGGATTAAGATTTTTAGAACCGCCTGCCCCTCAAACTTTTTTTCGGGGAACGGTGAGATTTCGCTATAATAATGATGAGGGAAACCGTCAAACCCGATATTTCCATTTGGTTCAAAAACGAGGACAACGGGGAGAACCTTTAGTTCGGTTGGAAATTGAACCCCAACAACAAAGACGAGTTGAATTTGATTTTCTCTACCCTCCGGATGCGTCACCGCCTCAAGTTTTAACTGTCCAGACGTTAGAAGAGTAAGACCGGAGATTGAAAGATTGTGAAGATTTTATTGAGTCAAAAATGATTGGGTTAAGATGTGGAGTAAACTATAGAAAGTAGACTGTTTCTGATCCGTCTCGAACTGAGGGTGCAAAAGCTGTATCCATCTCAACAGTAGCAGTTCAGAAACATTGGATAATTCATTCTGAACCTCTATTTATTGTGAACACAAATGCCCTGGTTTGTTAAGATCGAAAAAGGAATTGTCGAAAAACCAGTCTTTGATCGCTATGTTCCGGCTCATGTCGCCTACGTCAAAGACTTGATCGACAAAGGACACAAAGCTAAAACGGGCTACTGGGGGAAACGAGGTGGAGGAATGCTTCTCTTTGAGGCGGCTTCCCTCGCCGAAGCCCAGGCGATCGTTGAGCAAGACCCTTTGATTCAAAATCACTGCGTCACCTATGAACTACACGAATGGTGTGTTGTGGTTGAATAAATTAAAAATTTGTGTTAACTTTATAAGTGGCTCGGATCTACGCGATCAAGACGCCCAAACCTTGTCAGGACCGGAAGGTAGCAGCAACACGGGATGCTCTTGGTAGGCGTAGTCTCCGGGTCACTTTTGTCTGTAGGCAGATAGGAGGCATTATGCAGCGAGGTTTAGGAGATCTCGTCCAAAAAGCTGTTTACTTAGGTGTGGGTTTGGCTGCTTATGCTGGCGAGAAAGCGGCTAAAAACATGGCAGAGTTGCGAAGTGAGGCCCAAAAACTCGCCGATGAACTGGTTAAGCGGGGCGAGATGACCACCGAAGAAGCCCGTCGGTTTGTCGAAGATACTCTCAAACAAGCGCAACAGCAACCCCCCCAAACCAAAAGCCCGACTCAAAATCCCCCAGAACCCCGTCAAATTGAGATTATTGATGCGGAAGAGGATGAGTCCCAGTCTAGCAACTCCGCCGAACAGTTGCGTCAACAGGTACAAAATTTACAAGAAGAACTGCGTCGTCTTAAGCGAGAGTAAAATCTGCCCAGTCTAGGTCGGAGTCAGTGTTATACTGGATTTCCAGATGAAGCCTGTTCTGTGCGGCTTTGTCTAAAACATCGTTAACACAGCAGGCAGCAAATCTGATGGAAGATTGGTCAAAAGGCTTTTTTGAAGCAGTCGGAATGGCAGTTTATGAAGTCGAAAAATTGTTCACCGAAGTAAGTAGAGACTGGAATCAAATGGTTGATGAACTGACCAAGTTTTCAGAAGAAATTACAGAAGAAGTTCACAATAAAATTTTTCCAGAATTGGAAGAATACTTGAATGAAATTGTTGAACCGATTCTTGATATTTACTTGGATTTGGAATTAGAATTCGACGAGACTGAGTTTGAACCGTTTGTTACCTACGTTCATCCGACTTCGACTCAGCATCCAGCTTGTCGGGGTTGTCAACATTATCATGGTCACGTTTACGGGGGAAATTTGCTGGTTTGTGCCATGCATCCAGAGGGTGTAGAAGATGATTCTTGTCCGGATTGGGAATCTTAATAGGTCTAGTTTTGAGTTCATCAAGAGATAATTTAGAAGTTTTCAAACTCCGATAAAACTCTTGAGAAAATAAAGATAATACATCCAGGATTTTTTTAATTCCCTAATTTCACTTGTATCTTTTTTTAGTAAGCGGTGAATCTACCATTACAGGATACCTCCTTGTTCGGAGTTCCGAGACTTCCGTCTACTATTCAACTCAGATCTTATCAGAAAAAAGCAGTTCAAAGTTGGTTTGCGAACCGGGGACGGGGAACCTTAAAAATGGCAACCGGAAGTGGTAAAACCATTACTGCTTTAGCCATTGCAACTGAACTTTATCAAAAAATTAACCTACAGGTTTTGCTGGTTATTTGTCCCTATTGTCATCTGGTAACGCAATGGGCGAGAGAGGCGGAAAAATTTGGTTTAAAACCGTTATTGGCGTTTGAAAGTGTTCACAACTGGCAACGTCAACTTTCCGTTCAACTCTATAATATTCGTTCGGGTTTTCAACCGTTTCTTACCGTTATTACGACCAATGCGACGTTAATTTCCGAGGGGTTTCAGTCTCAACTGCGGTATTTTCCCGAAAAAACCCTAATCATTGGCGATGAAGTTCATAACTTGGGTTCGCCCCGTTTAGAAGAAAGTTTACCGCGAAATATTGGGCTGCGTTTGGGATTATCCGCCACACCCGAACGTCATTATGATGAAGAAGGAACCGATTCTATTTTAGCCTATTTTGGCTCGGTTTTGCAACCGGAACTGACCCTCGCCGATGCCATTCGTCAGGGGGCTTTAGTTCACTATTTATATTATCCGATTTTGGTCGAATTAACCGAAGCCGAAAGTCGCGCCTATTCTCGGTTAACAACTCGCATTGGTTGGGCGTTGATGGATGAAGAAAAAATCGAAAATAATGAAACCCTTACCGCTTTATTAATCCAAAGGGCGCGATTAATTGGTTCGGCTGCTAACAAAATTCAAGCCTTGCGTCAGTTAATGCAAAACCGTTTACAGACCACCCACACCTTATTTTATTGTGGTGATGGGAGTATGGATAGCAGTGAATTTTCATCGACTCGTCAGTTAGAAGCAACGGTAAAATTATTAGGAACTCAACTCGGTTATCGGGTTAATACTTATACCGCAGAAACCCCTTTAATGGAACGAGAAAAGCTTCGTCATCAGTTTGAAACCGGAGAATTACAGGGGTTAGTAGCGATTCGTTGTTTGGATGAAGGCGTTGATATTCCGGCGATTCAAAATGCAGTAATTCTCGCCAGTAGTAGCAATCCCCGTCAATTTGTTCAACGTCGGGGACGAATTTTGCGCCCCCATCCCCACAAAGAACGGGCAACTTTATTTGATATGATTGTACTTCCGCCAGATTTGGGGCGAGACACTTTAGAAGTCGAACGAAATTTGTTGAGAAAAGAGTTAAAACGGTTTTTAGAATTTGCCGATTTAGCCGATAATGCGGGGGAAGCGAGAATGCAACTCTTAGAATTACAAAAGCGATATGGTTTGTTAGATATTTGATCAAATTCAAAGAAACGTTAAAATTGGTTTAATGAAATCCGATCTATGGTAAAGTAAAATCTAGAGAGAATCCGAAACCCATAACATGAGTTTGCACTATTCAGAGAGTTTAATTAACACAATATCTAATGTTTTTGCCGAGAAGAAATCATCTTACAAGACAGAAAGTGACTCGAATAATCTTCAAGACCCCTTAGCCGATGCGTCTCCCGAAGTCAGAGAAATAATTGAACGGGTTTTACAAGCAGAACGGGATAAACTCTATATGAAAGTCCCCCGCAATATTAATGATGATATCCTCAAAATTATCAAGGAAGTGGTGCGATGAAACTGATTTCGATTCGTCTCTGCAATTTTCGCCAATTCTACAGCCAAACGCCGGAAATAATCTTAGCCTCGGGAGAACGGAATACAACCGTTATTCATGGGAATAATGGGGCGGGAAAAACAACATTAATGAATGCATTTACTTGGGTGTTGTATGATAGATTTAGTGCGGCATTTGCGGCTTCCGAATATTTAGTGAATAAAAGGGCGATTACCGAATCAGAACCGGGAAAACCCGTGCTTTGTTGGGTGGAAATAGTCTTTCAACATGACAACAAACGCTATCAAGTTAAACGAGTTTGTCGCGCCTATAAAAACAATAAAGACATCGAACAATCTCCCAGTGAATTGTATATGCAAATCGCCGGAGATGATGGACGTTGGACAATGCCACCCCAACCCCCTGATGAGATTATTAATCGGATTTTACCGATGAGTTTACATCAATATTTTTTCTTTGATGGAGAACGTATTGAACAAATTGTTCGGGATGATAAAAAAGCAGAAATCGCCGAAGCAACGAAAGAATTATTAGGCGTAGAAGTTTTAAATCGGGCGATTAAACATTTAGGAGAAGCGAGAAAGTCTTTAGAAACCGATCTCAGTTTAATTGGAAATGCGGAAACGAAAAAATACATTAAAGATAAGAAAAAAGCCGAACAAGAACGCGATAGACTCGTTAAGCGTCAAGCTGAAATCGAACAAGAATTAGACCATCAAAATGAATTAAAAAGAACCCTCAGCAGTCGTTTATTAGATTTACAAGGCGCCGGAGAACTGCAAAAACGCCGGGATGAACTCGAACAACAAGCCAAATTAATTCGAGAACAACTTCAACAAGCAAACGAAAGTATTCGTCAAGAAATTTCGACGCGAGGTTATAGCGTTTTCCTCACAGAAGCTATTCTGAAATTCCGCGAAAAATTTGAACAGTTGAGAGAAAAAGGAGAACTTCAAACCGGAATTACTCAACAGTTTATTCAAGACTTATTGCATCAAAATCACTGTATTTGTGGAAGTGAATTAACCCCAGGAACCCCCAACCGAGAACGGGTAGAAAGTTGGTTGGGAAAAGCGGGAGTTGCAGATATCGAAGAAACGGCAATTCGGATGACTACCCAAGTCGATGAAATCGAAAAACGAATTCCCGAATTTTGGCAAAAAGTCGATCAACAGCAAGCCAAATTAAATCAAAATCGAACTGAATTATCTCGGATAGAAACCCAACTGGATGACGTTAAAAAGAAGCTGAGAAGTTACCCCGACGAAGATATTCAACAACTCCAAAAACGTTTGGATGAAGTCGAGACGAAAATTAATAACCTCAACCGAGAAACGGGTTCAAACCAACAACAAATCGAAACAGCAAATAATTCAGTGAGTCAACTGGAAAAACAGATTGACAAACAAAAAATGAACGAGATGAAACAAGTTTTAGCCCAAAGACGGATTGAAAAAACCCAAGATGCAATTACCCGTTTAACTCAAGTAAAAGATAGATTAGATCAACAATTTCGTTGGCAATTAGAAAATAGAGTTCAAAATATTTTTAGTCAAATTTCTTTTACACCTTATCTCCCCAAACTCACCGATAAATACGAATTAAGATTAGTGGAAACCACAGCCGGAGATGAAGCCGAAGTCGCCGCTTCTACGGGAGAAAATCAAATTCTCAGTCTCTCTTTTATTGGCGGAATTATTGAAGGGGTGCGAGAATGGAGTCAAAAAAATACGCTAATGGGACCAGATAGTAGTACCTTTCCAATTGTAATGGATTCTCCGTTTGGCAGTTTAGATGAAATTTATCGCCGTCAAATTGCCAAAATCATTCCTCAACTGGCGAATCAATTAATAGTATTAGTCACGAAAACCCAATGGCGGGGAGAAGTCGCCCAAGAGATAGAAAAACGCATTGGAAAAGAGTATGTTTTGTCTTATAATTCCCCAAAAATGGACTGTGAAGAAGACTTTATTGAGTTGGGTGGAATTCGTTATCCTTTGGTTAAACATAGTCCCAATGTGTTTGAATATACTGAGATTTTAGAGGTGACGTATGAATTTTAACAAATATTTTTGAGAACTATTCTGATTTTGCGGTGAGATATTCGTAACCAATAAGTAGCCATATATCTCGGTTCTGATTATGAATATCAAATCTATTGCTAAAACTCTGGCGATTGTTGTGACAGCTTTAGGATTAACCTATTCTCCGCAAGCTTTAGCCCAAAATTCTCCTTTTTATTGGTCATATATGGGAGAATCAATGGGAAAAAAGCTTTATCTTGATGTTTCCATGTACGGTATTCGTTTATATGACAAAGGAGAAACTTTATTTACCTATAAAGTAGGAGATGAAATGGTCTATGCTAAAAGCCATTGTCGCACTTGGCAGTGGTATATTCTTGGGGTTTCAAATCGTAATGAAATTAATAATATTGCTCCCCCTTCAGCGATGGATAATGGCAAGCTTTATTCAATTTATGATGCGGCGACAGATGAAATGATGATGCGGGTTTGTACGGCTGCTTCCTTGATGTCAATTCCCTAAATTTATAATAGTTTGTTTGGGAAATAGTCGGGGGCGTCAAATTTGACGCACCAACCCGATTTTAATAAAAATCAAAACCTCCCCGTTTCTTAAAGAAACCGGGGTTTAAAATTGCCAAATCTAGGAATAAAGCTTCACAACAGGTAAGCCTTTTTGGGGAACACTACTGAGAAATAAATGGCGAATATTATCCGATGCAAACGAACCCAATAAACTAAATCCAGCGAGAATAATTAATCCTAAGCTGAACTTTGCAGAAATTCCCAACGGGAGAATAATTAATGCTAAAATTAACAGTATAATTGCCGAAGATTGACAAAAGGAACGAACGTTTTCGAGTCTTAAAACCACCTTTCTACAGTGGGGGCAATGTTTGGTATGTCGGTGCCATCTGTCATAGAGTTGTTCGTTGGTTAATTCTTGAATTTCTTTTTCGGCAAACGGTTCGCCCCCGGCAAACTTATCCAACCATTTTATAAACGCAATTACTCCCGCATCCGCAACGGTTGGCAGATAATAATTCTTTTCGGATTGAGTGGTACAAATAACCTCTTCAGAATGCAACGCAGTCAAATCTTGATCGCCGAGTTTATATCCTTGTAAATGTTGCAGTGATGCCCGAATATCGACGGGTAAATTTGTGAAAATAAAATTCAAGAGTTTGTTTTTTTCGAGGAAGTTTTCACTCGAGATAAACTTGCCAATATACCGACAATAACCGGGTTTCGTGGGAACAAAATACAGTTGAAAAATATCGGTTCTGCCGTGAGGATGGCGATAAATGGTTGTATTGGAACAAGGGGGCGTAAAGGTTCGAGTGGCTTCCATATTTTGGTTATAAATATTATAGCCCGTATGTTTGAGTTTAAAACCCGTTTCTGCCGTCATTTCTCCTACTTGTTGAAATTCCTGCATCGGGATGGCATTCTGGGGAGAAAATACCATCAAACCCTCATGTAAAAATTGGGCATGAGACGGATCAAAACTACTTTCAACTGAAACTCGATAACCGACAGGAACTTCACTCATAAACCAATCTGTAGAATCACTATCAAGATCGCATTCGGGTAAAGTTGCAGGTTGTTTTAACTGACAATCTTCAAACGCAGTCGGACAATTATCCGGCCAGACCCAAAGCAATCCCTGTAAGATTTTTGTCGGATAAGATTGAACTTGCGATCGCTGATTTTTAATTGCAGTTTTTTCTAATTTATCGTCCGTTGACATGGGAATTTTCGTGCATTTTCCTTCCCCATCAAAACACCAACCATGATATCGACAAACCAAAGTTCCATCTTCTGAATTAATACTTCCCAAAGAAAGCTGAACCAATCGATGAGGACAGAGATCATCCATCACCCGCCACTGTTGATTTCCATCTCTCCAAATCACCAACTTTTTATCGAGAAGTGTCAAGGGAGTCGGGCGAGACACATCCAAATAACTGAGGGGAATAACAGGATACCAGTTTTGAGTCCACGAAAATTGAGTTTCCATGATAATCTGTGATTACTCTGTAATTAAAATGTTCTGATTCTCGGGGAACTTAAACACTCGTTGGTAAACAAACCCGTTGATGCCCAAATCAGAACTCTATACTAACCCACGATTAGGTTAGATTAGAATTTCAAGATCAACAAAAAGATTCAGAACTTACCATCAAAGGATAACAAATGATTGACAACACTCAACACACCCTAGCCGACGAAATTATTCAGTCCGGTATCGGGTTACATAGCGGCTTAAAAACAACCGTTCGGATTTTACCCAGTTCGGCAGTCGGACGCTATTTTGTGCGGGTTGATTTACCCGAAAAACCGATTATTCCCGCCAAAATACAATCGGTTGTTTCCACCACCCTTTCGACGGAATTGGCAATTTTCGAGGAAATGACCAATTTAAAAATCAGTATTCGTACCGTCGAACACCTATTATCGGCTTTAACCGTCATGGGAGTCGATCACGTCCGCATCGAAATTGACGGGCCAGAAGTTCCGTTGTTAGATGGATCGGCTAAAATCTGGGCAGAAGCGATCGCCAATGTCGGACTGGCAATTACTTCCCAAACCACCCCAGTCATACCCATTACCCGAGAGATGATTGTGCGTCAGGGCGATGCTTTCGTCGCCGCTATCCCCTCAGAGGAAACTCGTTTTAGCTACGCTATCGATTTTGAAAGCCTAGCAATAGGTCAACAATGGTACAGTTGGGCGCCGCAACAAGAAGATTTTATCCAGACTATCGCCCCCGCCCGCACCTTTGTGTTAGAAAAACAAGTCCAACACCTGCAACAAGCCGGATTAATCAAAGGCGGAACCCTCGATAACGCCTTGGTTTGCGACGACGACCGTTGGTTAAATCCGCCGTTGAGATTTTCAAATGAACCCGTGCGTCATAAAATTTTAGACTTAGTAGGGGATTTGAGCTTGTTGGGAGTGATTCCGCAAGCTCATTACTTGGCTTACAAGGCCGGTCATCACCTACACACCCAACTGGTTCAACGCATTCAAGAAGGCGCCCTAGCCGCCCTCTGAAGCCCCGATCGCTGAACTTTGTTGTCCTAGCCGACCGAGAAATAGGAAGCTAACTTTAAAACTGTAAATTTGAGAAAATGTCTGACGTGAAATCTGATTCTGTTGATTCTAACTTGGTGGAAACGCCCAACGGTACCGCGACAACAGTGGTGCAAACGGTGATGGGTATCGAAGACATTCACAAGCTGTTACCCCATCGTTACCCCTTCGCCCTCGTTGATCGCATTATTGACTATCAAGCCGGTAAACGGGCGGTGGGAATCAAAAATGTTACCTTCAACGAACCCCATTTTCAAGGGCATTTTCCCGGAAGACCCATTATGCCGGGAGTATTGATCGTAGAAGCGATGGCCCAAGTTGGCGGAGTCGTGTTAACCCAAATCCCCGATCTCGATGGGAACTTGTTCCTGTTTGCAGGCATCGATAAAGTCAGGTTTCGCCGGCCGGTGGTTCCTGGCGATCAATTGATGATGACGACAGAGTTGCTTTCCTTCAAACGCCGTCGTTTTGCTAAAATGCAAGCCTTTGCGGAAGTGGACGGGAAACGGGCTTGTGAAGGCGAGTTGATGTTTTCGTTGGTTGACTAATTGGCCTTGTCGGGTGATTTTAGAGATCGGATTAGAATGAATAGAATTTTCCCGTTAAAAATCCTGAAATCACCTAACTTCTGAAACATAAATTCTCAAATCCCTATGATCACCTTAATTCACCCCACTGCTGTTATTCATCCCAACGCCCAACTCCATCCCAGCGTTAAGGTGGGAGCCTATGCTGTGATTGGGGAAAATGTTAAGGTGGGTCGTGATACCGTTATCAGTCCCCATGTCGTGATTGAGGGGTGGACTGAAATTGGCGATCGCAATCAAATTTTTCCGGGTGTAGTGATTGGAACTGAACCTCAAGATCTAAAATATACCGGAGCAAAGACTTTTGTCAAAATTGGCAATGATAATTTGATTCGAGAATATGTCACCATTAACCGGGCGACTGATGAGGGTCACGCTACCGTTTTAGGTAATCAAAATCTGTTGATGGCTTATTCTCACATGGCTCATAATTGTGTGATAGAAGATCAAGTGATTATTGCTAACGGCGTGGCGTTGGCGGGTTACGTTCACATCGAGTCTCAAGCGAGAATTAGTGGTGTCTTGGGTGTGCATCAATTTGTTCATATTGGTAAACTGGCAATGATTGCGGGGATGACCCGTATTGTTCAGGATGTACCTCCGTTTATGATGGTGGAAGGAACTCCCCCAAAAGTGCGATCGCTGAATTCTATTGGCTTAAAACGGGCGGGTTTGACTTCAGAAGAATTAGCCCTTCTCAAAAAAGCATTTCGGATTTTATATCGTTCGGGATATCGACTCGAAGAAGCGTTAGAACAGTTAGAGTTATTACCCGATCATCCCAATTTACAACATTTAAGTCGTTTTATGCGATTAGCAATTACTCCAGAACGTCGAGGTTTAGTTCCGGGGAAACGCAGTTCATCGGGTGAGGAAGAATGGTAGGTAAAGTTGGCAGTTATTCACTTCGTTCAATTTCAGTGGATGAATCAAAATCAATCATGCCAGCACGGGATATTTATCACAACAACTTAAAAAATGCCCTGATTAAAGATCAATGGACAATCACCCACGATCCATTACGACTGATCTGGGGAAATAAAGATATGTATGTTGATCTAGGTGCTGAAAAAATACTGAAAGCTGAAAAATTAGGGATTAAAATAGCAGTTGAACTTAAAACCTTTGGCGGAAAATCAGAGGTTAATGATCTAGAAGATGCACTAGGACAATATTTTCTGTATTATTCCGTGATCAAACGGAGAGAATCAGAAAGGACTTTGTATCTAGCAATTCAAAATAAAGTTTTTTTGGATATTTTTGAAAATGATCTAGGAAAGCTCATCCTTGAAGATTACCAAATTCCCTTAATTGTTTTCTCTATAAAAGAGGAGGTTATTTTGCAATGGATACCCAAAAATCCAATCGTGAATTAATCCAAAACATTATTATTGACTATACCAAAGTTCCTTATGCCTATGGTGAAATCGAATTTGAAACCGTCTTTGACCGAGAACAAGACCGCTATTTATTAATGTTAGTGGGTCGAGATGGCGATCGCCGAGTACATGGTTGTTTAATTCATGTGGATATTATTAACGGTAAATTTTGGATTCAACGAGATGGAACCGAACAAGGTATTGCTACTGATTTACTAGAAGCGGGGATTCCCAAAGATAAAATTGTTTTAGCATTTCATCCGCCTGAAATTAGAGAGGCGGGTGAATTTGCAGTGTTATAGATACTGTGCGATCGCCAGCAAAATTTATACTTATACTGAACAGATTCCCACAAATGCGATCGCCTGTTTTGAGTCCAAAATTATATTAGATAACAGATTCTCGTGAAAATAGAGTACAATAATAATAAAAATAAAGCCCGTAAATTCTCTGTACCAATGGAATCTAAATTCACCGAAGAACAAGTTCTCGCTGCTCCCCGATTAAAATTTTTAGACCAGAATGGGGATGAACGATATGCAAGTCCGATGGGTTATGATGAGGAGGAAGAATTTTTCATCATTGCACCTGAAGATCGCCCACCCGAACAATGGGAGCAAATCTTAATTACTCAAATTTTAGAACTTTTTGATTAAATTACAATCGCTCAATTCAGGGTGTTTTCCTTGAATATTTAACAGTTGAAAAGAGATTGAATCTCTAGCTGTTCAAGCGAAAATGGATGAAGAAACCGCACAAGAGATGCTAAAATCTTCGATCCGAGAATTGCGTTTTTCTCCTTTTTGATTAGCTTGCCAAATTTGACCGCTATTGACATCCAAACAAGTCAACCAACCCTTTCCATAAACCCAAGTATCAATACAAACAGCATACCCCAAACTAATCGGCTGACCGCTTTTTTGGCTGGTATGACCACAAATCATCGTTTTACCCGAACAATGGGGTTGAGCGTGATAAAATCGAGTCCAAAATAAATCGTGACCGGATTGTTGAGATAAAGGTTTATGAGGGTTCACATTCCCATGAACAAAAAAATGTTCTTCTGTTTCCCACCAATCCCGACAAATATTAGCGATAAAATTCCAATGTTCATCGGGAATATGGTCTAATTTTCCCTTTTTCTTGGGGGAAGGTGCATAGGAAGCTAGAGTTTCTCGTCCTCCAGAAACTAACCACCCTTCTAAACGATGAGGATAATCATAGGCATCCAGCATCATGATTTCGTGATTTCCGCGCAATGCCACCAATTGTCCGGTATGATGGAGTCCGATTAAACGATCGATCACGCCTTTAGAATCAGGCCCTCGATCTACATAGTCACCCAAGGTAATTATGCGATCGGTCGGTTGGAGTTGAACTGTTTCCATCAGCGTATCAAACGCCACAGAACAGCCATGTATATCACCAATAGCGAGTATTCGCATAAAATACTTCATCCAGTCTATCCGGTTAATTATATCTAAATTCTGACAATTGTGATGTATTCCAGTTATCTCAATCGGAAAATTTAAGAATTAGATCAAATCATTAGGCATTGCTCTCAAGCTCGATAATAACGCCGATTATGCTTATTATAGTAATCATCAATCCAAGACATTTTTAATTGTCCGGTTTGATTAGCCTGCCAAATCCGACCGCTGACCACATCCAAACAAGTCAACCAACCCTGCCCATAGACCCAAGTATCAATACAAATGGCGTGACCAATACTAATGGGTTCACCGCTTTTTTGGCTGGTATGACCACAAACCATGACTTTTCCCGAACAATGGGGTGCAGGATTGCTAAATTTTTGCCAAAATAACATTCGTTCGGGTTGTTGGTTTAGCGGTAAATTGGGATAAACATTGGCGTGAACAAAAAAGTGGGATGCTGTTTCCCACCAATTGACACAAATATTCTCCAAAAAATGCCAGTGTTCATCGGGTATACTGGTGAGTCCTCGATTTGAACCCGTTTTCGAGTAAGATGCTAAGGTGCTTTCTCCTCCGGCCGTTAACCAATGATAGAGTTCGTAGCGATGGCCAGAACGCGCCCTCAACAGCATCAGTTCGTGGTTTCCTCGCAACGCCACCAGTTGTCCCCGACGATGCAGTTCTATTAAGCGATCGAGAATTGCTTTTGAGTTCGGCCCTCGATCAATATAATCCCCAAGCGTTATAATCCGATCGCACTGTTGAGGGTTCACAGTCGCCATCAGCGTTTCAAACGCATTTAGACAACCGTGAATATCACCAATTACAAGCGTTCGTCTTGGCTTGTGAATTTTACTCATGCACAACCACAGGAGTTCCAACTGAAGCCCACTCAAACAGCCATTTGGCATGATTAACGGCTACATTGGTGCAACCGTGACTCACGGGAGTGCCAAACAGATTGTGCCAGTAAGCTCCGTGTATAGCCATACCGCCATCATAGTACATTGTATACGGAACGTCCGGCACGTCATAGCCGGGGCCTGTCATCCGGGTTTCTCGATATTTGGTATAAATTTTAAATGTACCCGTGCGAGTTGGGGTTGAACGTTTCCCGGTTGAAACAATTACCGCATAAACGGCTTTATTCCCTTCCCATGCGATTAACCTCTGTCGGGTTAAATCAATCTGTATCCACCGTTCGGATGAATCCTGTAATTCTAGCATCCGATAGGCGATCGCATTGTGATATTCGTCGGCGAAAACAGGTGTTGATTCAGTTGCAATCCCGTTTAAACTTAAAGCAACACTCGCCACTAGAGTTGCTAAGTTCCGCCATGTTTTCCGAGTCATCATCTTTTGCATAATCTCCTCCACATTATTTGCCTATGATCGGATTTTAGATGAATGTATTTTAGTCGATTTTTGTTAAATTTCACCTAAATTTTTCCGAACTGTTGGGTGAGGATTTGCGCTTGCTTTGCGATCGCTTTCCAGTTGTGTTCTGCCAGTAGAGATGAAGGAAATAATTGGCTGGAAAGTCCGACGGCAATTGCCCCCGCTTTTATAAAGGCTTGAGCATTTTCTAATGTTACTCCCCCGGTTGGAATTAATGGAATTTCTCCCAGTGGCCCCTGTAAGCTTTTGATATAAGCCACTCCGCCCAATGTTGAGATCGGAAATACTTTCACACAACTCGCTCCAGCTTGCCAAGCGTTAACAATTTCTGTGGGAGATAACGCACCCGGAATAATGGGAATATCTAAGGATTTTGCTTCTTCAATTAATAAGGGATTTGTGTGGGGAGTAAACAGAAACTCTGCACCACAATCAACCGCTTGCTTGATGTCTTCTTTGGTTAATAATGTACCCGCTCCGATGGTACAATTCGGTAATTGGGAACACAATTTTGCAATTAATTCGGTGGGGCGATCGCTATTCCAAGTAATTTCTATCAGGCGAATTCCACCGTTGGCGATCGATGCAGCCATTTGCGTTCCCAATTCAAGATTCGGAGAACGAATCACAGCAATTACACGATTTTCCGTTAATAACTCTCGCCAGTCTTCAGGCTTCATTTTATTTAGATTGGGTCTGGTTTCAATTGGTCAAACCTTTTATTATACACCCAAGAAACCCCGTTTCTCTTACAAAAACAAAAGCCGACAATGTGAACTGAGTTCAAAACTGCCGACTTGGTGAATTTACAACTGATTTAACCTGAAAGAATATTAACAATATTGTCATTCCAATTCTATCAAAGATTCGTCATTTTTTGAAACTGATGTTGATTTCAAAACTCTAAATTTCAATGCTAAAACTCTGATTTTAAAACAGAGATTATCTGCGAGTATTCACCAGATTTGCTTTAAACAAAATTGCATTATCTAGCTTGGCACCTCCCAAATCCGAAGCGCTCAAATTGGCACCGGTTAGATCCGCATCCGTTAAATTTGCCCCTCTCAAATTAATTCCCGCAATATCAATCCCCGAAAGACTACCTTCTTGCAGAGTAACTTGACCTAATTTTCCAATCGACTGACGCGCATCTTTCAGATTTGCACCTGTTAAATCCGCACTTTCAAGATTCGCACCGACTAAATTCGCGCCACTGAGATCGGCATTTGTTAAATCGGCGATTACCATTCCCGCTAAACTTAAATTGGCTTCACTCAAATTTGCTTTGGTTAAATTCGCCCCGTGTAATTTAGCAGCGATTAAGCTTGAATTCTTGAAATTCGCTTGAGAAAGATTCGCCCGAATTAAATTAGCTTCATTAAGATTTGTATCACTTAAATTTGCGCCCTGGAGGTTCGCGCCTTCAAGATTAGCACCGCTTAAATCCATTCCGATCAGTTGAGCATCGCTGAGATCGCAGCCTTGACAGTTGTTGGTTTCCTGCAACTGCTTCAGGTGTGCGGGATCGAGCGCGATCGCCGGATTAACTAAACCTACTTTCATCAGTAAAATTGCGGTGGCTATCATTGCCAGTTTCATTGGCACACCCTCGGTAAACTCGATAGTCTTTACTATTCCTTATTTTAGGGAACCGAGAAATGAGAAGAATCTCGCTTTAGTGTGATTATAATCGGACTATCCCGTGATAGAGATCACCGAGGACCGAAGACCGAGACAGGAGATAGGAGGTGAGGAGGTGGGGAGAGACCGGAGGTTGGGAGGACCGGAGTCAGGAGTTGGGGAAAAGACCCTTCGTTGCACTCACCGGTGACATAAATTGCAAGAAGCGCCTCTTCCCTGTCCCCTGTCCCCTGTCCCCTGTCCCCTGTCCCCTGTCTCCTGTCTCCTGTCTCCTGTCTCCTGACTCCTGTCTTTTACGGGTGAAAATCTGCTAAACTTCTGGGACTACTGCGATCGCGATCGATAGCCGAAGCCCATGCAACAGTCCATGCGTTCGAGAGACTTTTCTTGGCCCTGGTGGCCAGCGGCACCGCTTTATCCCTACGGACAGAGGCGAACGCTGCGGCGAGAAGTGATCAAAGATACGCTGTGGACGTTCGATCAACTTCAGGGCATTCTATACGTGGTTGTTCCCATTCGGATGAGCGTGGTTAAACTAGAACGGGGTGGCTTGTTAATTTACGCCCCCGTCGCCCCGACGCCCGAATGTATTCGTTTGCTGCGCGAATTGGTTGCCGAACATGGGGATGTCAAATATATTATTTTACCGACAATTTCCGGGATCGAACACAAAGTTTTTGTCGGGCCGTTTGCGCGTCAGTTTCCCCTGGCTGAAGTTTTTGTTGCTCCCAGTCAATGGAGTTTTCCCGTTAATTTACCCTTAAATTGGTTGGGTTTACCCGAAAAACGCACCCATATTTTACCCGAAGATAGTAGCCAAGCGCCCTTTAGTGACCAGTTCGATTATGCCATATTGGGGCCGATTTATTTGGGGCCGGGACGATTTTCGGAAGTTGTATTTTTTGATCGGCGATCGCGTACATTGTTGGTAACAGATATTGTAGTTTCTGTTCCCGAACGTCCCCCTGAGATTTTACAACTCGATCCCTATCCTTTACTTTTTCATGCCCGAGATAGTGCTTTTGATAAGATTATTGATACTGAAGCCAACCGTTTAAAAGGATGGCAGCGCATTTGTTTATTTTCGTTTTATTTTCGCCCCAATGCGTTAGACACCGTTCCGTTTCCAAAGGCGATTAAAGAAGCACCAAAAGCGCCGGAGCGTTCTGCTAAAAACTATTTTGGTTTATTTCCGTTTCGATGGAAACCGGGCTGGAAACAATCTTTTCAAGCCTTGCATCAACAAAAACGGCTGTTAGTCGCCCCGATTTTACAAACCCTAATTCTCAATCGCGCCCCGGTAGAAACGTTAATTTGGGCCGACTGGGTAGCCAACTGGCAGTTTGAAAGAATAGTAGCCTGTCATTTTGACTCGCCTATTGTTGCCAAACCAGACGAATTTAGGGAAGCATTTTCCTTTCTGCAAAAACGACTCAACAGCGATAATTTAGAAAAGAATAAAACCTCTTATTTTCCCGAAGAAGACTTGGAACTCCTCAGAGAAATAAACGAAAATTTAACCAAACTGAGAATCATTCCTCCGAGTGTTGAGCAGGTTTAAACTACTAACACCTGAGTTCCTTTTTCCAATTCAAAACTATCACCAATTTACTGACTATTTTGATAGCAAACTAAAATCCCATAGAAGGTTTTATCGAATCGGATCTGATTTGCGGAGCATCGGGAGTTAATTAGAATATTAACATCCTAACAGACCATATAACAAACTACCCAACACCTAACAAACTGTATATCAAACATTACCTAACAAAATTACCTAACACACCTAACAAAATACCTAACAAAATTACCAAAAATACCTAATAGTTGTTAGGTGACATCTCCTGAAAC
The DNA here is from genome assembly GCA_035285085.1 of Lyngbya sp. GTDB lineage: Bacteria > Cyanobacteriota > Cyanobacteriia > Cyanobacteriales > Microcoleaceae > Capilliphycus. Next base: position 80,491 of record JAYKHV010000113.1, read on the forward strand.
GAGTTTATAAGATGGTAGTAGTTACGAAAAATAAAGCTAAATTAAGAACATGACCTCTTTTCCCATCAGTGGATCAAAGAAAGATAGGTTAAGTCGGGGTAAACACATGGAAACCTCATTTACCCTGGACTCTAGCGGAAAATTGCGTGCTAGAACTAAAACTTGGAGTACTTCTGAAGCTATAGGTTTCATTGGTGGTGTCATCGTTGTTCTAACTGATGAAAACAAGAATGAACTTTGGTTTAGTGAAATTCACAAGTATGGCGTGAATGGTACGTGGGTTCCAGGAGGGCCAGATAAGCGAACTGAAAGTTGGAAAGAAAATGTTCCAACGGATATTTTACCCAGAGTCAAGGGTTATGCAATTATTCACCACGAAATTCAAGAAAGCCGTGTCTTTCAAGGAGTGACACAGTTTCTTAAATCTAAAGAAGGACAAGCCTTAATTGCAAAAGCAATTGTATGGTTTGCGGCATAAATATGCTCAAACCTATTCAAATTTACTGACCTGCTCAGTAATTTGATCAATCTTGTATTAATGCTGAACGTTCAAAACAGATATTAATGTTCAAGGAGAGATGATAAATGACAATAGTTAAAATTGTAGGTACAAAATCCAACGCTATATTTGATCCTTTAAGGTTTTTTAAGGATATAGAACAAGATAAAAATGCAGGAGTAGTTCTATCAAAAGTAATATTGGGAACCGTGGCAGGTGTTGTTGAAGTCCCCTTTTCGCTTCTTGAACACTTGTATAGAATACCAGCGGGACTGTTTAAACCAGACTTGTTAGTTGATAAAGTAACATGGGGGAAATTTGATATTCCAAATGTATTTAAAACAGAAGATCTCTTCAGCAATCTCGAAAATATTGGACTTACTGATGATCAAACTACGATTTTAAGGCAGAGCTTTGTAAGGCAATATTCAGATAAATATAGTCTCCACAGGTTAGATTTTAACTTTACACCACTTCTAAATGATGCTTACTATAGCTGGAGAATTATGGACATAACCATAAAGTTTTATATAACTCCAGCAATTGAGTCAACTGATGTTTTCCCTCAAACAAAATGGGAAAAGGAAGGTCTCAAAGTAAAAGATAAGGTCTATCTAAAAGCAGATGGCAAATACACAGGACGTGCAAATATTTCACCTTCAATTAACGGCTTTACTACCGGTGGAGAAGGAACAATTGAGATTAAGCAAGGTCGCGATTACTTTTACAAGCTAGAATATGAGACTCAGATCCCAACTGTTGAAGGTTTTGCCCTATCAAATGGCTTTGGTTGGCGCTTACGTGGAACCTATGAGAAATACATTGACTGTGGAACTAAGCGTTTAACCGCTATCCTTCTTGTTCCTAAACATATACGCCAAGCTACCATATCTGGAGCGATTACCTGTGGAATTACAAATAAAAATCGTCAAGATCCTGAATACCCCTCACACAGAGCTTTGAAGTATGGTGTTTCAGCTATAGGCTCTACTCCCTTACATCTAGGAGGCTAAACTTCATATCATAATTTCGCTGCTCGACTCGGTAATGTTACGCTTTGCGATCGCACAAACCCTAAAACTTTAAAATAAAAGGGTAGAAACTGTCTCTATCCTTTTTTATTGAAACAGTGTCCCCTGTTCCTTATACCCTCAGGAACCCAATATACATATTACCAGCTATTTGTCAACTCTAGCCCACAAGGTAAGATTCGTGTATCCTCAAAATTGGTGCGATTGCAGGTCGAGATCAGCGTCAAGATTTCAAGACTTTCTACCATTTGATGGGGTTTGAGGGCTACAAAATTTCATTAAGCTATACGTCCCCCTTGACTCTTAGAATACCATAAAGCCTGAAACAACGCAATCTCGTTGCTTCTTGCAAATTATTCTCAGCCAAAATTCCCTGAATTTGAGAGTTATGATTAAAATTTTAAAATCATAAGAGATCTAAAATTATATAAGCTTATACTTAATCTCTTCATTCATCATTCATAATTCAGAAGTCTGATCACCACAAGAACCCCATTCATCATTCATCGTATAAAGTTCTATTGACGCAAATAACTATATAATTTGCGATCGCATACAACCTAAAAATTAATTAAAATTAAAGGGTAGAGACTATCTCTATCTTTTTTTATTGATAACAGTCAGTTTAATTCAACTAGAGTTTGGTCTAACTAAAAAGAAAAACGATACACCTGACGGAAGACTACGCAATCGCATAAAAACCTTCCTTAAATTGATTCCCACTGATTGTATAATCGGGATAGAGTTGATTAGAATCCGATGAAAACTGAACAGATGCGCGATCAAATAAAAGCATACGCCGAAAAACTATCACCCGATCAGGTTAAATTGGCTTATGAGTTCTTAGCAAAGTTGGCAGAGGATGAAAGCGAAGATGCGACCAACGAATTACTCGCTATTCCTGGCTTGATGAACGCTTTAGAAGAAGCTGACCGCGATATTGTTGAGGGTAATTTAACAGATTGGCGAGAAGTTCGCAACGATGTATAGAGTTGTATTAACTCAGAAAGCAAAGAAGTTTTATACCTCAGCAAATCGTCCCTTAGCTCAAAAAATTGCCCGATGCTTGGAAGTGTTAGAACAAACGCCGCGAAGTCACCCAAACATTAAACCACTGAAAGGAAATCTTGCAGGTCGTTATCGCTATCGCATCGGCGACTATCGTATAATTTATCAAATTGATGATGAAAATAATCAAGTCATTGTTAGTTTAATTATTCATCGGATTGAAAAGACATAATTTCAGAACAGTTGAGGATTTCTCTCGATTATAAAAGAAGCATTTTTAGAACGCACCGCCACCGCCAGAACCCCCGAATTAAATCACCAACACCTGAGTTTGTTTCCATTTCCAAACTATCACCAATTTTTTCAGCATCCGGGTGAAGTTGCTGTAAGTCGGCCGACTGTTCGGTAAGATAGTGGTTGCCGTACCCGCAGAATACAACTCTCAAGTCTCAATGATGAATGCTGGATTATTTTTGACTGGTGTTTTCATGTATCCCCTACGACAGATTAAACAATTCAAACAGTATGCATGGGTTTCCCTGCTATTCTGGCTGTTAATGGTTGCACCCGCCCAGGCGGCGGTGTTGTTGCGTGTTGCTGTCACTTCAGGCGCCGAAGAAGTCAAAGTTGGGAGTTCGACTCAAGCCGTTGTCCGCAATGCCAATGGTCAAACTTTAGGACAAATTTCTCCCGAAGGGGGGTTAATTGCACAACCCAAATCCGGTAATATTTCTCTGGGTCAATGGCAAGGCAGTCAACTGTGGATCGAACCGACTGGAAATGGTCATGTTTGGATCGGTGATGGCTGGTATCGAGGCCGAGTATTATTAATTCCCCAGGATGGTGGGATAACCGCAGTTAATTATGTCGATCTCGAACAATACCTTTACAGCGTGTTAGGGGCGGAAATGGATGGCGGATGGCCCCTCGAAGCCTTGAAAGCCCAAGCCGTAGCCGCCCGTAGCTACGCCCTTTACAAGCGAGAACGCAGCAACGGGGTTTATGATTTGGGAAATGACCAAATGTGGCAGGTTTATAGGGGGTTAGCCACCGAGTCGGGCGGAACTCAAGCCGCAGTCAACTCGACCGCCGGACAGGTGTTAACCTACAATGGTGAGATTATTTTGGCGGCGTTTCATTCATCTTCTGGCGGACATACGGAAAATGTCGAGGATGTTTGGGATGATCCTTTGCCTTATTTGCGGGGTGTACCGGACTATGACAAGGGTTCGCCTGTGTTTGAATGGACGAGAACTTTTTCTCAAGCCGAACTTTCTGAACGCCTTTCTGGAGTCGGTAAAATTGTATCGATGACTCCGGAACGGACAACTGCCTTTGGAAGTATTTTGTCGATGAAAGTGGTTGGGGAAAATGGTACTCGGACGATGACGGGAGAAGCGATCGCCGAAGCTTTAGGACTGAGAAGCACTCGTTTTCGGGTTAATCGCCAACCCAACTCAACGACTTTTACCGTTGTCGGGCGGGGTTTTGGGCATGGTGTGGGCTTGAGTCAATGGGGAGCTTATAATTTGGCTAGGGCAGGATACACTTATTATCAAATCCTCATGCACTATTACCGCAATACCAGTTTGGCAAAAATTCGCGTACAGTAGTTGAGGGATGTTGGGCGTAAGTCTTCTGAAATGGCTGATGTACTGACGTTGACCCTACTTGATCCGCAGCTAAAAACTCCTCAAAAACAGTGGAAATTTGAGGATCAGTCTGTGATTGAGATCGGACGGGCGTCAGATAATCAGGTTGTGATTGTCGATCCGTTGGTCTCTCGTTACCATCTACAACTTCGCAAACTCAGCGATAATCCCCTGCAATGGATGTTAGTCAATAAAGGGACTAATGGCACGTTTGTCAATGGGGTGTTGACCTCTCAAGCGATCGTCGCCGAGGGGACTTTAATTGAGTTAGCCAAAGGTGGCCCCTTGCTGCAACTCAATTGGCAATCTATTCGTCCGGTTTCGATCGCCAATCTTTCCGGCTGTACTCACGCCGGAAACCCACCTAACAATTTATTTTGTATTCATTGCGGTAAACCCATCCATATTGAACGTAGTATCCGCAATTATCACGTTTTAAGAACCTTAGGACAGGGCGGAATGGGAACCACCACCTTGGCTTGGAATAGTGAGTCAAGTTTACCTCAAATTTCGGGTAAGACGCGAATTCCGGCGTTGGTGGTTCTCAAAGAAATGAACGCTGACATGGCACAAATTGCCAAAGCCCAAGAACTGTTTGAACGAGAGGCCCGAACCCTCAAAGCCTTAAACCATGAGGGAATTCCTCAGTTTTACGACTTTTTTGTAGAAGGGGGGAAGAAATATCTGGCGATGGAAATGGTTCATGGTCAAGACTTAGAAAAGATCGTGCAGCAACGCGGGCCTGTTACCCCCCCACAGGCGATCAATTGGATGATTCAAACCTGTGAGGTTTTAGGCTATCTTCATGTTCAAGATCCGCCTATTATTCATCGAGATATTAAACCCGCAAATTTGCTGTTGCGATCACGAGATCAGCGTATTGTTGTCCTTGATTTTGGGGCGGTTAAGGAGATTGGAACTCCTCCCGGGACCCGCATTGGTGCGGAGGGATATAGCGCCCCCGAACAGGACCGAGGACAACCTCTGACCCTTTCCGATCTTTATGCTGTAGGTTCAACTCTGATTTTTTTGTTAACGGGTGAGAGTCCCCTGAACTTTTATGGTAAACGTGGCAGTAGCTATGGCTTCAATCTCGAAAGGGTTCCCACGATTACCCCTCAACTGCGAACCGTTATTGAACGAGTCACAGAATATCGACCTCGCGATCGCTATTCTGATGCTCAACAGCTTTGTCAAGCTTTACAAGACTGTTTGAATTGATTGATTAATTAACCTCATACTCGTCATTACTTTTTCTGTTCAAAGAGAACGAACAACATCCCAACATCCGATTATTCAATGGCGATTGATTGATATTGAGAAGTTTGATGCTTAGTCTTCGTCCCAACCTTCTACGGCGAGGAGTTCGCTAATCGGATCTTGCATGGAAAAACCAAACTCTAACAGTTCTTTTTTCCAATATTTCCACTCTTCGCCATAGAGAAATGCTATCTTCCAAAGGCTGTCGGTGGGCTTGATTAGATCGGATTTCACGAGGGAATGCACCTGACGCTGAAGTTTCTCCATCGGGTGTATAACCTGTTGGCTCATAATACCTCTTTAGTTGTTTAAATCTTCGTTTCCTTTTGTTTTTCTTCCCAATGCTTAAGTGTGAGTGATTGAGAGTTTACCTACGCATAAACTGTGGATTTTTTCGGGAAGCTAGCTACTTATTTCATACCATAACATACTTGGTTGCAAATTGTGTTATTTGTGGCACAAAAATTCAATTTCCCCCGGCAATTCTTCCACCTCAGCACCAAACTCCTCTTTTACCCTTTCACCACTTCCGCCTTTGGGATGAGATGATGTTATCAAACTTTTTCTTTGATTTCCCGATGATGACAGACTTAACGCCGTCAACGGGGTGCAGATCTCGGTCTGATTCGCCAATGCCTTTTAGGTTAGAAGTTCCAAGTCACAGGTAACAGTTAATTTGATGTCTCCTGTTTCCTCTTCCCTATTCCCTAACTTGCTCTGATCAGGGCGTCTGGTGGTCTATGACCTGTATCGGGTTTCAATCCCGACACCCGCGCCGCCACAGTCTGTCTTTAGGCGGATTGATCCGGCGTGCAGTCTTAGCTTGATTGGTGCTGCTTGCGCTCACCCGATTCTTCTAGAAATTTTCAGATGTTCTAGTAGACAAAACGGGCGATACAGTACCGACTTCTCTGCCTAGCTCTCCCTCCCTCTTCTCAAGTTTAGGAGAATTCTGGCTCGGTTTTTAAAAGTTTGTCACCAATTTGGCTTTCTTCAAAACCCAGCTCAATAGACGCTCTTGAGTAACGAGAATATCAGCCGTTCCCTCCATCCCCGAATGGATGCTGTATCGATGATCGCCTTTCACCAAATACGAGCTTTCCGGTTGAATGAGAACTTCGTAAGACGCTTTTGACGTTTGACGAGCAGAGGCTTGAGGGGCAATGCCGTTGAGGGAGATTCGTTTCACCCTTCCTTTCAGCATACCATATTCTCGAAAAGGATACACAGCAATTTTTAAATGAACTTGTTGATCGATCTCAATGCGGGAAATATCGTTTTCCGTCACCCAAGCTTTAAACACCAAGGGAACTTGAGATCGAACCATCATCGCCACGATCGCATCAGCCTCTACCGTTTCACCGGGGTTGGGGAGATGGAGTTGAATAATCGTCCCCGCTTGGGGTGAGCGGATGGTACTATGCCCAATCAGGCTGGTAATTTGTTCAAGCTGTCTTTGAGACTGAACCAACTGCTTTTGTACTTCCCATCGCTGTTTGAGAAGGGTTCGGCGTTCTTGAGCCAACTGTTGGGCCACTTCGGGAGTTGACTTGGTTAGCTCTACCACTGCTGATTCTACCGACAAATCCTCCCACTTTTGACGCGATCGCCGAGAAGTTTTAGATTCTAATGTCGTCAAAATTTGCTCATCGAGGGTGGCGACATACTGATCGACTTGATCGAGTTCTTGTTTCAACTGCGTGACTCGCTCTTGGAGATTACGCTTTTGGGTCAACAGTAGAGACTGATCCACATCAGCGATCGCCTCTCCCTGTTCTACCGGTTGATTTTCCCTGACCAAAATTCGTTCGACAATGCCGCTTGTCGCCGCCGGAACCAGTTCCACCTCCCCTCCCGGTTGAGCCACCACAGGCGCTCTCACACTGGGAGTATAGCGAATTAAACCTAACAGCACAACAGAAACTCCAAAAGTTCCCAGTAACAACAGTCCTCCCCACTGCGTCCAGCGACTCAGAGGCGGTAAAAAGTCATCACTATCGAGGGGTTGAAGTTCTATCGGTCGGAAGTTGGAAGCCATAACACAGCAAGCATTTGAAAAGAGCGATCCAATCAAACAGTTTTAGATGCAGACCAAACAACAATCAGGAGACTTCTACTGCTTGATTTGTTATCTGTCCTAAGATCAACGTTGCCGTTGTTTGAACTGTTGCCCAAAATTCGGCATTCTGACAAATCTTAACGCGAATTTGACCAAATATACTAGCAAGATCAGGATTTAGCTGTTAACATAGTCGCAACTTCTCAGACTAACTGTCGATCTTTGGATTAACTTCCGGGGGTTCAGTCTGAGACCGCTGACATCAAAGCACAATCGATTTGTTGTTTCGAGGACATCTATCATGGCCGAAAACAAGACCAAAAAACTGTTTACTGACCTCTCTAAAGAGGAGTCTTCTAGCATTAATGGGGGTCACTACTGCGACTGCTACTCCTACAAGAAGTCTAGCTATCACTACAAAAAATCCTACGACTACGACTACGACTACGACTATCATTACTACCCCGCTTACTACAGCGGTTCTCCCCGTTATTGCTACTAATTTCCTCTAGTGCTGTTTACCGTAGCACTAAAGTTTTGATACTTAGTCCTGCCCAAAACGCCCGTAAGTTACGGGTGTTTTTTTACAGTGAACAGTTATCAGTTACCAGTGACCCGTTAACTGTTTGCATGAAGCGCCACATGAGCTCTTGCCACATGAGTTCTTGCATGATTGCATGATTGCCTATGAAATATCCTGTTGTCTTACAACATAGCGAAGAAGACTGTGGGGCGGCTTGTCTGGCAACTGTAGCCAAATATTACGGACGCACATTCACACTTCCCCATTTACGAGAAGTCTCCGGTACGGGTCAACAAGGAACCACCCTACTCGGACTCAAACAAGGCGCCGAAGCCGTTGGGTTTAACGCTAGACCTGTTCGGGCTGACCCTGATATTTTAGACGAAATTGATCAAGTTCCTCTGCCTTTAATTATACACTGGAAAGGCTATCATTGGGTCGTTTTATATGGCTACAAACGCCAAAAATATATGATCGCCGATCCGGCTATCGGAATTGTTCAGCTTTCTAAAACTGAATTAGCAGCCGGATGGAATGATTGGGTTTGTTTATTAATTGAACCGGATCAAGAACGGTTTTTCCTGCAAACGAGCGATGAAATTACCCATTTATGGCGATGGATCAAACGGGGTTGGATTTATCGTCGAGTTCTGATTCAAGTTTTTGTGATTAATATTGTTCTCGGTTTACTCGCTCTGGGTTCTCCTTTTTTAATTCAGATTATTACCGATGAAGTCTTGGTTCGAGAAGACCTTCAACTGCTGCGATCAATTGTCATAGCAGTGATGATTATGAACCTGTTTAGTAGTGCTTTGGGCTGGGTACAATCTAACCTGATTGTTCACTTTGCTCAACGTTTAGAACTGGGGTTGGTGATGGAATTTGGGCGAAAAATGTTGCATCTTCCCCTCAGTTACTCCGAAACCCATCGGGGCGGTGATATTGTTAGCCGTCTCAAAGATATTCAAGAACTCAATCAATTTGTCTCCCAATTTATTGTTAGTTTACCCAGTCAACTTTTAGTGGCGATTGTTTCCCTCATTGTTATGCTAATTTATAGCATTCCCCTAACTGTCGCCGCTTTAATGATCGGGGGATTAATGGTTTTATCGACTTTTATTTTGCTTCCTCAACTCCGACAAAAAACTCGTCAGTTCTTTGCAGTAGAAGCTGAAACTCAAGGCGTTTTAGTCGAAACCTTTAAAGGCGCATTAACCCTGAAAACCACAAACAGCACCCCGGACTTTTGGGAAGAATTTCAAACTCGTTTCGGACGACAAGCCAACCTCGCCTTTAGAACCACTCAAATTGCAATTCTCAATGATGTTTTTTCCGGGTTGGTCAGCGGAGTCGGTGGGGTAGTTTTGCTTTGGTTTGGGAGCCGAATCGTTATCGCAAACAACCTCAGTATTGGTCAACTGTTAGCCTTTCTTACCCTCCAACGTAATGTTACTGTTTTTGTAAATTCTATCGTTCGATTTACGGACGACCTGACTCGGGTACAAACCGTCACCCAACGATTAGCCGATGTCATTGATGCCGCTTCCGAAGGCTTAGAAACCGACCAAAAACCCTCGGCTTTCATTCCCCCGAATGCTGACATCGTATGTAATAATATCACCTTTCATTACGGAGGACAAGTCAATTTGCTTGAGAAATTTTCCGTTGTCTTTCCCGGTGGTCAAACCATTGCTTTAATTGGACGTTCCGGCTGTGGAAAAAGTACCCTCGCCAAACTGATAGCGGGTTTGTATCCCCTACAATCGGGTAATATTAGATTGGGAATGTACAATCAACAGGATTTATCCCTAGACTGTCTGCGCCAACAGGTGGTATTAGTTCCTCAAGATGCCCATTTTTGGAGCCGTTCGATTATCGACAATTTCCGCTTGGGACACCCCGGAATTCCCTTTGAAGCCATCGTACACGCCTGTCAAATTGCGGGAGCGGATGAATTTATTAGTCAGCTTCCCGAAAAATATCAGACTATTTTGGGAGAATTTGGCGCCAATATTTCCGGCGGACAGCGACAAAGATTAGCTATTGCAAGGGCTATTGTAACCAATCCTTCTATCTTAATTTTAGACGAATCAACCGCCAGTTTAGATCCCCTCAGCGAAAGCGAAATACTCTCTCGACTCCTCCAACAAAGACGGGGAAGAACGACCATTTTAATTAGTCACCGACCCCGAGTTATAAACCAAGCGGACTGGATTATTTTGTTAGAAAACGGTCAACTCAAACTTCAGGGAGAATTATCAAAATTACAATCCGTTCCCGGCGAACACCTCTATTTTTTAACCCCTTGAAGCAGATAAAAACCCGGTTTCTCACAGAAACCGGGTTTTTGGAATGTACCTCTAAATGAAGTCGGAAAACCCAAACGACTTAGCCTGCGAGTTCTTCAACTTCGTCAACAAGGCAAGTATAACGAAGCCGAACCCCTATTTCAACGTTACCGGGAACTGCTGAAAAAGCAAAGGTGATTTTGCACCGTTACTGTCTGCGGGTTTTAATCCCCGGAAAAGCGGCGGCTAGGGGAATAAATCCGTTTAACTCAACTTCACTGAAACGGGATTTTTTTCGGACTCAGTTAACAATAAACCGTATTCCAAACCCTCAACAACCGCCTGATAAGACGCATCTAAAATATTCGTCGAAACGCCAACTGTTGTCCACCGTTTCTGACCGTTACTCGACTCAATTAACACCCGAGTTTTGGCAGATGTTCCCTCTCTCCCATCCAATATTCTCACTTTATAATCGGTCAGTTGAAATTGGGCAATACTCGGATAAAAACTCAATAACGCCTTTCTTAACGCCGAGTCTAACGCCGAAACCGGACCGTTTCCTTCGGCAGAAGCGAGAATTTCTTCTCCATTTACCGTTACTTTTACGGTTGCCAAAGAACTGCTCATGTCTTCGGTTCGTTTGTCACAATGGACTTGAAACCCTTTAATTTCAAATAGGGATTTTCGAGTCGATAACGCTTCTCGCATCAATAACTCAAAACTCGCTTCAGCCGCCTCAAACTGATAGCCTTGGTGTTCCAATTCTTTCATCCGTTGCAAAATTTCTCGGCAAGTGGGATGATGGCGATCAAGTTCAATGCCAAAACTGCGGGCTTTGACCAAAACATTACTCAAACCCGACTGTTCGGAAATGACAATTCGCCGTTTATTTCCTACCTTTTCCGGTTCAATATGTTCGTAAGTTAGGGGGTTTTTCTGCACGGCTGAGACGTGTATTCCGCCTTTATGAGCAAACGCCGATAACCCCACAAACGGCGCGTGTTCATCGGGTGCAAGATTAACGAGTTCGCTAACTAACCGGCTGGTTTCTGTTAGTTTGAAAATTTGGTCTTCCCCGATGCAAGAATAACCGAGTTTGAGTTGTAAATTGGGGATAACCGTACACAAATTGGCATTTCCGCAACGTTCCCCGTAACCATTAATTGTCCCCTGAACCATTCTCGCCCCCGACCGAACCGCCATCAATGCGTTCGCCACTGCGGTTCCCGAGTCGTTGTGGGTGTGAATCCCAATTTGGGGTATACTGTTTAAGTCCCAACTTGCCACCGCTTCAACGACAATTTGGGTAATTTCCTCAACTTCGTGGGGAAGCGTCCCGCCGTTGGTATCGCAGAGGACCAACCATTCCGCACCCGCTCTGGCTGCGGCTTCTAGGGTTTTGAGGGCGTATTCCGGGTTTTGTTTGTAGCCATCAAACCAGTGTTCGGCGTCGTAAATGATTCGCCGACCCTGGGCGATCAGAAACTCAATGGAGTCTCCTATCATGGCTAAATTTTCTTCTAAACTGGTCTTTAAACCCTCTGTAACGTGTAAATCCCAGGATTTTCCAAAAAGTGTCACCCAACGGGTTCCGGCCGATAAAATCGGTTTAAATGCCGGATCTGTGGCGGCGCTAGTTCCGGGTCGGCGAGTTGAACAAAAGGCGACGATTTCGGCTTGGGTGAGGGGGTCTTCTTGGAGTCGCCAAAAAAACTGCACGTCTTTGGGGTTGGCTCCGGGCCAGCCGCCCTCGATAAAGGGAATTCCCAACGCATCCAGACGGTGAGCAATTCTCAGTTTGTCTTCTATCGAGAGGGATATTCCTTCTCGTTGGGCGCCGTCTCGCAGCGTGGTATCGTAAATCCAGCAGGTGGGGTGAGTCATGGTGTTTTGGTCGATGGTCATCTGATGGGTTCGTATGAACGAACATAGGTTCAACTCGCCCCTAAAATCACCAATATTGTTTAGAATCTGGCGATGATTCTGTTTGAGGTTTGAATGGGTGGGGTTTGAGTTGTATATTTTTTTTGAGTTGGTTTGAAAGACTCAATTTTTCTATTATCTAATTTTACCCCCCGGTTTTGTCTAGTCTTTTTGGCAACTTTTTTTTAAGCGGGAGTTTTCTGCTAAAACTTGGTAAAATCTTTAAAAATCTCTTTAGCCTCGCCGGAGGAGAACACTTTTATGGTAACTATTCAGGTTCAGGGAAAAACGATTACTTGCGATCGCGGTGAAAATTTGCGTCAAGTGTTACTGAAAAATGGTATTGATCTTTATAAGGGTCAGGCTTCTGTGATTAATTGTCGGGGAATTGGCACTTGTGGAACTTGTGCGGTGGAAATTGTTGGGGAAGTTTCCGAACTTCAGTGGCGAGAAAAAGCTAGATTATCCCTTCCTCCCCATTCTCCCGAAACCACTCGCCGTTTAGCTTGTCAGGTGAAAGTATTGGGCGATATTAAAGTTAAAAAATACGATGGGTTTTGGGGACAAGGTTCGCAAACCGTTTGGACAGAAACCCAGTCAAGAAATTTTCGTTAACTTTTAAGTTGGTTTTGATTTTTGAGTTGATTTCGCGGTACAGTGGCTCCAGAGTATTTAGAACCGATTTGAGATCGGCTTGGGGCTGATTGATAGATCGATCTGAATGATTAACGATTTTGGAGATAGATAAATGGGTACGGCTACATTTATTCAAGATGAAACTGAATTTGATTCCCTTTTAGCGAATGAGTCGTTGTTGGTTGTAGACTGCACGGCTACCTGGTGTGGCCCCTGCAAAATTGTAGCACCTTTAATCGATCAATTGGCAGATGAGTATAGCGATCGCGTCAAGGTGTTCAAGCTGGATCTTGATTCTAATAAGTCCGTTGCTAAACGGTTTGGAATTAGAAGTATTCCGGCTATTTTGTTGTTTAAAGACGGTGAATTAATAGAAACGTTGATCGGGGTGAAGCCTTACGAAGACTTCAGCAGCGCCGTCGAACGACTTTTATAGACTTAATGAAATAGTCTAAAATTGTCTATTGGGAGAAGTTTCAACGGATAACATCGCACTCCAACAAGGTGGGATAACTCCTGAACTTGTAAACTTCTAAACCCTTTGCTGCTTGACTTTTGTCCTTCTAATTCTTAACAAAATGATGAATGATGAATGATGAATTATAAATTGATTGCCTGAAAAATTGGACAGAATTATGAATGATAAATTCTGAACGAGCAAATGATAATTTCTTGAGAGATAACAGAGATATCTGTCCTCTAAGAATCAACCCATTTTCCCAATTCAGAATTCATCATTTATAATTTTTTACCCTTTCATCATTGGGAATTTTACATTCATAATGCCCGTTAATTTTCTCCCTCTGTATCTTCGGAATTTTCACTTTCGTTTTCTTGGGAATCTTCTGTTGATTCTTCTGATTCGGTTTCGGGTTCGGGTGAACGACTGAAACTTTCATAAACCGTTTTAGAAATATTCCGAATCAGAGATTCCGCCGCCGAATCTTCATCATTTCGTTCAACGATAACCGCCAATAAATACCGCTTTCCATTGGGTAAATCAATCAAACCCACATCCGCAGAAACCGATTTTAAATTCCCCGTTTTATGAGCAATAACCGCACCGCGACCTAAACCGCTAGGAAGCAGAGTATCATTTTCGGTTTTCTCCATAATTCTAAAAATGCGATCGCGAGATTTCATCGAAACCAATCCACCTTGATTGAGTTGAGTCAACAAATTAACCAAATCTCTGGCTGTGGTTTTATTCGTTCCTCTCAAATCGGGAAGTAAATCTCGAATCACCGTATTTTTCAACCCCCAATCGAGAAACTTTTGATTGAGAAATTCTGCACCCCCCAAGCGTTCAATTAACATATTGGTTGCGGTATTATCGCTAATCACAATCATTTTAGTCGCCGTTTCCAAAGCCGTGTATTCAGTTCCCGAAGGTTGATATTGCATATCACCCGAACCGCCAGCAATATGCTCATCTTCCATCGTTAACAGTTCATCGAGACTAATTTTACCTTCATCAACCGCTTGAAAAAATGCCACTAAAATCGGCACTTTAATCGTACTGGCTGCGGGTAAAGCCGACTCGCTATTAAGATCAACATAGCCTCCGGTATCCAAATCCACCAATAAAATACCGGGTTTTAAGTCCGTATTTTCTCGCGTTAAAGCTAAGATTTGTTGCTGAAGACTTTTGAGTTCTTGGTTGAGTTGAACCGATAGCGGAAGGGTTTCTACACCAACTGGAGTAGGAGTCGCTTCCAACTGCGTCTCAACGCCTAAATTTGCAGTAGAAGTCGCCGCCGAAGAACCCAAACGTCCGAGAGAACTTAAGATAGACAAAACGGTACCCGAAAGCACTCCGATACCAATTCCTAAAATAAGCAAACGCGCCCCATAAATCATCGGTGAAAACCGACGTTTTGGCCTTTTGGTAACTCGCGGAGGTCGAGGAGACAGGACAGAGGTGCCAGAAGGGACAACCGACGTCGGGGTGATGCTGCTACTTTGACCGTTAGAAGCCGGAGAGGGTAAATTAGGATTTCGGCGATTCCCCACCATTAAAGGGGGTAAAGGCGAACTAGAACTTTGACGGGTGCGTTTACGCTTGGGAGGAGTTTTAGGACGCTGCTGTTGTCGGGAGCGAGTTTGTTGTTGTTGGCGCAGTTGAGAAACTAACGGTTCTAAAGACTCAGGCGAACCCGATAGCGGGACGTTTCCCGAAGAGAAACGAGAGGGTGTATTTGTCGAATTCGAGGATTTGAATCGCGCCAAAGGGTTCATCAACCCCTTGAAAAGGCTCATCGGCTGAGGTGAAGTTGTCCGACGAGAACGACGCCGACGTCGCGGAGAAACAGGCTGAGACCCATTGGGAGATGGGGACTCCCGAGAGCGAGAGCCAGAAGAAGAAGAGATAAGCGATAAATGACGGGGAGATCGCTGGGCCACACCAAACACCTAGTAAACTGTGATCAACCAAACTAAAATCAAACGGATACGGAGCCGAAAAGCGAAAAGCGCAGTTTTAGGGTTTCCCCAACTGAAGCGACTTTTCCAGAGAACGGATTAATTTTATGTGAGCAAGTATAGATTTTGAATTTCCAGCAAATCACTTAATCCGTTCTTCGATAGAGATATCTGTTTCTCAGAACAAGTCCACAATTGACGAGGACATATACAAAAATTGCTGTTAAGAGAAGAATCTTTGATTTTAGATCTCTCAACATTACATTGAGGTTTCATTTGAGGATTCGCTCTCTAGCGTTCTAGCTGGCTGTTCAACTGAGGGTGAGCCTTCCCCTAAAGCACTGCTCTGGGGATCGCACGGCCGATCTGCAACCCGATCAGATGACGCTATCAGAGTATCATCAACTGTACCGGATTGTTGAGCGGAGTTTAACGCCCATTCCATTTGTGAGAGAATTCCCCTGAGCATATCGACTTCGGTTTGAGATAAATGAGCGCGATTAAACAAACGCCGAAATTTTTCCATGCGACTCGCCGCAGTATGGGGGTAAAGATAACCAATGTTCAGCAAAAGGGTTTCCAGATGCTCGTAAAATCCTTCTAGACGTTCGAGCGATGCTAGTGATGAGAGGGGAGGAATGGGAACAGAAACTCCAGGAGAAACAGGACTCGAAGACAAGTTTTCAGAAGAAACGCTCTGGCTTGGGTTCGCCAGTTGAGACAGTTCATAACAACAGACGGCCACCGCTTGCGCGAGGTTTAACGCCGGATAAGCCGAACTCGACGGAATGCGAACAAATCTTTGAGCATATTTAAGCTCTTCGTTGCTCAGTCCCCGATCTTCTGGGCCGAAAATCAAAGCTCCGGGTGTTTCCAGTAACCATCCTAAAGCATCATGGGGATGTTCTAAAGTCCTTTCGATCGCTCGTTCCCGTGCGGTGGTTGCGATCGCCCGTTGACATCCAGAGAGGGCTTGTGCGATCGTTGCAGTTATGGTCGCTCTTTCGAGGAGATCTCCTGCATGAACCGCCATTTTTTTGGCATCTGAGCTTCGGGGATCGCATTGAGGATTGACTAACACTAACTGTTGTAATCCCATATTTTTCATAATCCGAGCCACAGAACCGACGTTTAATTCTCCGGCCGGTTCGACTAAGATAATCCGTATGTTGGCTAATGCTTCCTCTAACACCGTCTATAACCTGGACAATGGTATGCTAGTTGTTGACAACCTGCAACTCAAATAACTTAACATGGCACGCCAGCGTTCTAAATCTGACTTGCCAACAAAAATATGCCCCGTCTGTGGCCGTCCGTTTACCTGGCGGAAAAAATGGGCTGACTGTTGGGATGAGGTAAAATACTGTTCCGAACGCTGTCGGCGACGGAAAAACAGTGACCAGTGACCAGTTTTACAGTGACCAGTCACCCTCCGGGTTCAGCAGTTGCGGAAGATCGCGAACTTCGCTCTCGACCATTCCGCCAAGTCGCGAAGGCAAGCGCTCCGATACGGAAACCGCGTGCGTCCGCACTGCTTCACCAGTGACCAGTCACCAGTTTTTTCAGTTGTCAGTTAACAGTTTTTCCTGACTCGGTGTCTCGGTGTCTCGGTCTTCTGTCCTCGGTCCTCGGTGTCTCCTGACTCGGTGTCTCCTGACTCGGTGTCTCCTGACTCGGTGTCTCCTGACTCGGTGTCTCCTGTCTCCTGACTCGGTGTCTCCTGTCTCCTGTCTTCCCCACCTTCCCCTCTCCCCACCTCCGGTCCTCCCCACCTCCGGTCCTCCCCACCTTCCCCTCTCCCCACCTCCCCACCTCCGGTCCTCCCCACCTCCGGTCCTCCCCACCTCCCCACCTCCGGTCCTCCCCCTCTCCCCACCTCCGGTCCTCCCAACTCAAAAATTCCCTTGGAATTGTCCGGCCTGACGTGCAAAAATACTTTAACGACTAATTGAAAAATCTATTCTCGCAAATCAGTATGGTACAGCCTAAATTAATTATTCACGGGGGAGCCGGAAGTTCCATTCACAGTAAAGGGGGGATCGATCAAGTCAGAAAAGCCCTTTATGGCGTTTTAGAAAAAGTTTATCCTCTGTTTGAGCAAGGAATCAGTGCAACGGATGTGGTTGTTGAAGGCTGTCGGCATTTAGAAGATGAACCTTTATTCAATGCGGGGACGGGTTCGGTGCTTCAGTCCGATGGTCAAATTCGCATGAGTGCGGGTTTGATGAATGGTGCAACTCAAAGTTTTAGTGGCGTGATTAATGTTTCTCGGGTGAAAAATCCCATCGATCTCGCTCAAGCGTTGCAAAAGTCTATTGATCGCATTTTATCCGATCAGGGAGCCGCTGAACTGGCCCGAGAATTGCAACTGCCGATTTATAATCCTTTAATCGATCGCCGACTCAATGAATGGATCGAAGAACGTCAGCACAATTTTACCCGAGAAATGGCGAATGTTGTCGCCGAACCCGCCCGTATGGGAACCATTGGCGTGGTGGCTTTAGATACCGCCGGACGACTGGCTGCGGGGACTTCTACAGGCGGTAAGGGGTTTGAAAGAATTGGTCGGGTGAGTGATTCTCCTATGCCTGCCGGAAATTATGCCACATCAGAAGCTGCCGTTAGTTGTACGGGGATCGGTGAAGATATTATTGATGAATGTTTCGCCGCTCGTTTGGTGATTCGGGTTGCCGATGGTTTATCGTTAAAAGATGCCTTAGATCGGTCTTTTGCAGAAGCAACTCAACGAAAACGGGATTTTGGAGCGATCGCAATTGATGCTACAGGTCAGATCGGTTTGGGGAAAACTTGCGATGTAATTGTGGCTGCGTATCACGATGGTCAGCAAATTGGGGATAGTTTGGAATTGGAAAAAGGTACTCAGGTTTTAGTGGTTTGACACTCCGCCGCTTACAAGACGGCCGATTCTAAGCGGATACCTGGGAAGGACGCGGGAGCATGATAGCCATGCCTTTGAAGGCATGGTAGAAAGGCGACACGGCAGATTTTAATCTGCTGTGTATATCCGCACTGTGTTAGGATATAGCTACTATGATTGTACT
>JAYKHV010000114.1:0-13589 GCA_035285085.1 Lyngbya sp.
TTTGATTGGTGGGGGGGGTGGGGAGGTAGGGAGGTAGGGAGGTAGGGAGGATTTTTATTAATAAAAAGCTATTTTTAATCTCAAAAAAATCCTCTCCCCACCGCCCCATCACCCCATCACCCCATCCTCCCCGACAATTTTTAACTGAGAATGAAACGGCCCTGCCCTTTTTAAGGGGGGCGATGGGGGATAAAAACCTAATTCGGTCTAACTAGCTACTAACTAGCTGGCGAGATATTCTCGCACTTGAGACTTCCGACGGCGCAGGTGGTTGAGCGCTTGATTTTCGAGTTGACGTACCCGTTCGCGGCTAATGTTCATGCGAGCGCCAACTTTCGAGAGAGACAGTTCTTTACCGTCTTCTAAACCGTAGCGCAACAGAATCACTTCCCGTTGTTGGGGAGTCAGTTCGTCGATCAGGCTTTTGAGATCCTGACGCAGAAGTTCGTGGGTAACGTAGCTATCAGCCGAAGCGGTTTCGTCTTCAAGCAGTTCTTGCAGTTCGGTGTCTTGGTTATCCCCAACCCGCAGATCCAACGAAATGGGATGGCGAGAAGCGAGCAAATATTCCCGAATTTGAGAGGGATCTAATTCTAATGCTTCTGCAATTTCCGTCGGCGTCGGGTTGCGACCATATTTCTGCACTAAGTCCCGTTGAACTCGTTTGATTTTATTGAGTTTTTCGGTAATGTGGATCGGTAAGCGAATGGTGCGACCATTTTGAGCGATCGCCCGGGTAATGGCTTGTCGTACCCACCAGTAAGCGTAGGTGGAGAATTTGTAACCGCGCATCGGGTCAAATTTTTCCACACCCCGTTCTAAACCGAGGGTTCCTTCTTGAATTAAATCCAAGAATTCCATATTGCGCTTTTGGTATTTTTTGGCGATCGAAACCACCAAACGGAGGTTCGCTTCGATCATTTTTTGTTTGGCGCGACGACCGCCTTCTAAAACGCGATCAAGTTCATCTTCGCTCAAGTTAAGGTGATCCGCCCACTCGGTTTTTGAGGGTTCGTGACCCAGTTTTTTCTCAAGCTTTTCTTTTTCTTCCAACTGTTTCATCATCTGTTGGACTTGCTTACCGTAGTGAATTTCTTCCTCTTGAGTGAGCAAGGGAACACGGCCAATTTCATGCAGATAAGTCCGCACCGTATCGGCTGAAACCCCCGGTCGAGTGTTCCGTTTGCTAGTTTGATCTTTTTTGAGATTGTTTACCTTAGCCATAGTTTAAAATTAAACTCCCTTAACTGAATCAAAATTGGTCGTGAGTCTACCCGACTCAACAATGAGTAGGAAAGATGTAAGAGTGTGTTCTCTTTTGAACTGGTAGAAAGTCTGACCCTGTGGGATTTCTACTCAATGTTTTGACAGGGGAGCCGGAACGCTCGACAGGTTGCGATAGTATCTCAGGTTCCCTCCCTTTATCCTAAAACTCTATATATTAGACGATAGTCGTGTGCTATTAGTTCAATTGACAATCAGCAGGTTATCGACTTGTGCTTCAAGAGTATGATTGTTCCTCGACTTACGAGAAGCTATTTAACTGTAACAACCCCCGCTTTTTCATCGGTTGGATTACTATTCCAACCTTCAATCCGTTGCTCCTTTACTTCCTTTTACATTATTACATTAATTATGGGGTCAAAGTCAAGCTGTTCATGGTTAGATTTTCTTTGTTAATCATTTTCTATCTCTACTTACTATCATGCCCAGAAAAACTTGAAATCTATCAGAGGAATGAATAGGAGAAAACCGAACTATTTTTTCCTTGTTTTCCCTACAAGCATCCGTGCTTTTACTGATCTTCGATCAATTGTTACCCCTGTCTGGTAACTTTGATTGCGAAAAATTGCGATCGGGTCACGAAGAACTTCATCCTCTCAAACTCCAGCAATCAACACTGAGCGATTTCCATTTGTCTTTTCCTGAGTCCGATAGAGTTTCAAGGGCTGAATGTGTACTTGATCATTGTCAAACGGTGAAAATACCGCCCATAGACGACAGAAGGCAAGCACCCGAGCAGAATCAATCAGTGGAAAAGAGCATTGTACCCTATATTTTGGATTTTTGACTTACCCAAAGTGGAAATTTTTCCGATCACATCCCGATGGCTTTGATGTTTTCCGCCTTCGAGACAGACTAAACCGCTTGGGAAGGAACATTCATCTGTTCTTCGATCATTTTGGGTTGTTTTTTTCCTTCATAATGTTCAATCACTCCTGCACCCACCGCATCACCCCAGACATTAATCGTGGTTCGACAGCGATCCAAAAACCAATCGATCACAAGAATCAAGGAAATTCCCTCAATCGGAATATTGACCGCCCTTAATACAATCACCATCGTCACCAGCCCCGCTTCCGGAATTCCCGCCGCACCAATGGCCGCTAAAGTTGCAGTTAAAAAAATCACAATCATCTGACCTATCCCCAATTCTATCCCATAAATTTGGGCAATAAACACCGCTGCAACCGCTTCATAGAGTGCCGTCCCGTCCATATTAATCGTAGCCCCAAGGGGTAGAACAAAACTGGCGATCCGGGGAGAAATATGATTGCGTTCGATGCTGCATTCCATCGTTACAGGTAAGGTTGCCGAACTCGATGAGGTCGAAAAGGCAGTGGTTAAAGCCGAAGCTAAATTTCTAACATAAGGTAGAGGATAACGTTTGCCAAACCAAAACAAAATCAAGGGCAAAATAATCGCCCCATGAATCAATAAAGCAATAATCACCGAGGCGGCGTATTTACTCAAACTCATAAATTCGGCGGCAAAACCGTTAAAGCCTCCCGCTTGTCCTAAACGTCCGGCAATTAACGCCCCAATTCCCACCGGTGCGGCCAGCAAAATTAAGTGAATAATCCGCATAATCGCTTCATTTAAGCCGACAAACAGATGCAAAACATCCTCACCTAAACTCCCCATTGTGGTTAACACTCCCCCAAACACCAGGGAAAAAATAATTAAGGGAAGCACCTGATTTTCTGCCATCGCTTGGAACAAGTTACGGGGGAGTAAACTGACAATCACTTCTTTGAGAACATCAACAATTGATCGCTGATCTTTTCCTTGAACTTTGGTGGCGACGACTAAATCCACTTGAATACCGGTTCCGGTAGAATTGGGAGTAATTTCTTCTCCCGTTTCATCTACCCATTGAGAGATTGTAATCAGATTATCGGAGGTTAGTTTTTGCGGTTGAATGATACCTTGAATCTGATTTTGATCCAAAAGAATCACCGCATAACGATCATCATAGGAACGTTTAAAGTTTTCACCATTTAAGCTGAGTTGATTATCGCTAATGGTATAACTGGTATTGGCAAGCAGTTGTCCTCCCCGCAAGGTGACTCGGGCTTCTGGACTATCGGCCACACCGGGATTAATGATATTGACCAGAATTAAACCCACAATCACCGCGATCGCAGTGGTGGCTGTGTAATAGAAAAGGGTTTTGCCCCCAATTCCCCTAAGTCGTCGGACATCCCCGAGACTGCTGACACTGACAATCATGGACGTCATCACCAGAGGAATGACCAGCATTAACAGGCCGTTGATAAACAGTTCTCCTAAAAAAGCCACCGATTCACCCACTGCGGGCAAGAGTCCCCCCAGGAGGATTCCTACCCCAATCCCAATCAAAATGGGAATCAGCAAGGATTTCGAGGTTTCTGGCGTTGTCATTTGACGCTGAATTTTATTAACAGTTTTTGTATTGTGGTATAATACACCGCAACTGTTCGTAAAATCGGATGCACTTTGGCATTTCTTAATCTGTGGTCAGAGAATTACCTGGGTTGAGACTGTCGGCTTGGGGTTGACGACCTCAGTCTTCCGATAACTTAACTGTAGAAACCTTCAGCTTTCTCAACAGGCTGAGTTGAGTTTAAGATGTTTGAATTTTTGAAGTTTTTAATGAACTTCCCCGGTTCTAAAGAGTTTTGAAAAGATAACTCTTTCTTTACCAATCTATGATCGAAACCAAATCTAGGGGATGATAAATTCGTCCGGATACCAACGCGCCAGGTGAGGAAAACCGAAATACAGAACCCTAGAAAAATTCACCCTTAAATAGGTTGCCAAATTGGTGCGATTTAAGTTAAATTATAATCAAGAATAGGACAATACGAATCAACTTTTCTAGATTCTCCTTCGGCTGATGCCAAATACAGCCACTCGTTTCTAATGCGATGCAGTGGTGGTTTGTGTGTGGCAATCTCAGTCCCGGTGATTGACTGCGGACGACCCGCCGACCTAGAAGCCTAACCCCTCGGATACCCGTTTGAAGACTCTCAATCCCAGCGAGAGAAATCAAAGCCCTGGTTTAAACAAAAAAGAGGGGAGATATAGTCAGTTTTTTGTCAAATTCCTATAGACTTCATCCCCAGTTTGACTTAATACCCCCGACTCGCTTTTTTTGGGTTGGGGAGATTGAAGGATGAAGAAAAAATCTCCGTTTGATGTTGCTATATTCCTGTAATTTTTAAGAATGCTTCCGGAAAGATGACTGTTACCACCTCTGTTCCTCCCAAACTTCCCTTTTCTCCCGAACCGAAAATCCTTTCCCTTTCCCCTGTTGCCAATCCTTTTCTCAACCGTTGGCGTCCGTCTCCCGAGTCGCTGGTGTTCATTTCCGCCCTATTAATTGGAGGCGGTTCAGGACTATTAATGGTGTTGTTTCATGGCCTAATCAACCTCCTTTATCATCTCAGCTTCGAGGGATTAATGAGCCAAATTTACACCTGGGGAAGATGGACACTCGCCTTAATTCCCCTGGTGGGCGGTTTAATTATTGGGGTGATGCGTTGGCTATTTCCGAAAATTTTAGGACAGGATTTTTCGGCTTTATTAACCAACGCCAGAGTCCAAAATATTACCCCGTTGCGACCCCTCGTTAAGATGTTAGCCGCAGCCATTTCATTGGGAACGGGCGCGTCTTTGGGGCCGGAAAGTCCCAGTGTCGAAATTGGTTCTCACGTGGGGATTTTATACGCACAATTTTTTCAAGTCTCCCAAGAACGTTATCGGTTGCTGTTGGGGGCGGGGGCGGCCGCCGGACTCGCGGCGGGTTTTAACGCACCCATAGCGGGTGTTTTTTTTGCCTTAGAAGTCGTACTCGGAGCAACATTTTTCACGGCACCGGCGACCAGTTTAATTTTACTGTCTGCGGTATTTTCTTCGATTATCTCCCGCCTTTTATTAGGCACCCATCCCGCTTTTATCTTACCCGAATATCAAGTCATTAGTTCTTGGGAATGGATATTTTATGTAGGTTTGGGTGTACTCGCCAGTTGTGTTTCTTTAGCCTATACACAAGGGATTAAATGGGTACGCGCTTGTTTTCAGGGAGAGATTCCCTATTTAAGTTTTTTCGGTAAAATTCCCCCCATTTTGAAACCCGCTATCGGTGGAATTCTTCTGGGAATCATCGCCTTAAAACTTCCCCAAACTTTAGGAGTCAGTTATGAAACCCTAGAAGTGATTTTACAAGGTGAAAACTTTCCCTTACTTTTATTGAGTTTATTGTTAGTCTTTAAATTAATTGCAACGACGATTAGTTTGGGGAGTGGTTTTGTCGGGGGTGTGTTTGCGCCTGCGATGTTTTTGGGAGCTTGTTTGGGAGCGATTTATGGTCATGTTTTGGGCTTGATTTTACCGCCTGATTGGGTTGAAATTGCGCCTCCTGCGGCCTATGCAACAGTCGGAATGGCAACGGTTCTCGCCAGCAGTGTCAGAGCGCCTTTAACAGCGATTTTATTGTTGTTTGAAATGACTCGCAACTATTTAATTATTTTACCGTTAATGGTGGCTGTTGGGGTGAGTATTGTGATTATGGATTGTATTAAAGCTAAAAGTTCAGTTGCGGGTTTAAATCTGCAACAAATGGGGATGAATTTAGCCCAGCAAAACGATCAAGAAATCATCCAAACCGTTCCGATTTCAACGTTAATGGATTTTTATTATTTGGCGTTGTTAGACTCAACGTCTTTAATTGAAGCGGGTCAAAAAATGATTCAAGCAAAATGTCATACGGCGTTAGTTGTTGACGAAACGAAACTTTTAGTCGGTGTAATTACTTTGGCCGATATTAAACGAAATCTAATTCAATTCCATTCTCTCCTAAGCGAACAAAAGAATTCGGAAGAAGTATTAACAAAAATCGACTTAAAAATAGGCGAGATTTGTACTTCAGAGGTTCTTTATGTTCATCCCGATGATTCTGTCAGCGAAGCCTTTGAACAAATGAGACTTCGAGGACTTTATTTGCTTCCGGTTGTTCATCCCGATAATCCCCGTAAAATTATGGGTGTTTTGGATAAGAATAAAATGAGTTTAGCCAGTGATTTAGTCTCAACTCATACGGCTTTGCTTTCCTATGGTACATTACCCAATTGAAGGCTGAGTACATTCCAAAAACCCGGTTTCGTAACAGTTACCGGGTTTTTAATTTCCAATCCCATATCATTTAAATAAGAATTCAGGAGTAACAATTAAGAATTAAGGAGACAGGAGTAAGAATTAAGGATTAAGAATTCTATCTCCTATTTCCTGACTCCTGACTCCTGACTCCTGACTCCTGACTCCTGACTACGACGCTTGTTAAAATCCTAAATCATCCATCGCCGACGCCGCAGCTTCAAACACTTCCTCATCCGGCATTTCTTCCCAGTCCGTATCGCCAATTTCACGATAGAATTGTTCATCGTAGGAACGGGTGCGAATAACCACAGGCATCGGTACCGCATGACCCAACACTAACGCCTGTTGTTTGGAGTCTAATTTTGCCAAAACTGAACGTAAATTTTGACTCCCAGAAACTCCGGTAAAAATCGCATCAATATCTTTATCATCGTTCAATAAAGCGGTAATTCGAGTACCAATTTGAGACATCACTTCCGCATCAATTCCCGAGGGTCGTTGGTCAACCACTAACAGCGTTACAAAATATTTTCGCATCTCTCTCGCTATTGTACCAAAAATCGTTGAACGAACAATAGCAGGATCAAGAAAACGGTGTGCTTCTTCGATAGTAATGACCAAAGGTGTTGGTCTATCTACGGGGTTTTTAGATGCCAGAAAACGGTCAGCTTTGCGAACGTAAGACCCATGAATTCGACGGGTGATCATATTCGTCACCAACATATAAGATAACATATCCGACTGCGACCCGAACTCTACAATCACATTTTTTCCCGCATCCAAAGATTGTAAAATTCGGTCAATATAATTAAACGGAGAAGTCGGACGCATATATTTTAAATTCTCCATCCGCAACAGTTTCCTCTGAAGCGACATAATCGAACCTTTGTGACCCCGTTTTTCATCACAAAACAGTTGAATTTCCTCATTCGTCATCGATAACAACTGGGTAATCCAAGACTTGCCAAATTCGCTTCTAAGAATATTTGCACTATCCAAACTCGCCTCGGATAGATTTAATTCACGCTGAACCAAATTAATATCTTCAACCTCAATTTGATCATAACTCAAATACAATTCTTGAGCGTCACGAACCCCCCGACGTTTGGTAGATTCGGGGTCGAGGGTGTAGACTTCTACTCTTTCGGGAAACAGTTGGCGCAACCCTTTTACAGTATTAAATTTTTTCCCCTCAGAAACCGCCTCCCAACCATATTCGGAGTGCATATCAAAAATCAAGTTAACTGCGGCTTGTTTTTTGATAATTCCCGACAATAATAGGCGGGTGAGAAAGGATTTACCCGTCCCCGATTTCCCAAAAATACCGTTACTCCGTTCAACCATCCGGTCTAAATCAACACAAACGGGAACATCCATATCAATCGGTTGACCGATGGAAAAATTGCGGCGATTGGGGTCATCTTCCCACCCAAAAATCACTCTAAAATCCCGTTCGCTGGCTTCATAAACCTGGGAAAAATGAGTCGGAATGGTTTTGACTGGAAGCAGTTGAACGTCGCTGTTTGTATTGGTTTGATAGGATGCTAATGTGAAACGACCATCTTTTTCGTTTTCTTGTTGTTGGGCGATCAGTTGGCGCCGAATCGCTTCTTCCGACGCCAAATCCGTTTGATTCAACATTAACATTGGGGTTAATTCTATCGTTCCATAGGTGCTATTTCCGGCGAGGATGGCTTGTAGAAAATCATCACTAGGTTGGGGGGGGTTGGCTAATATTCGCGCACTGCTGGTTCCCAAAGAAACATCTGTCAAAAGACAGAAAAAATGCGATCGCACACCCCGCACGACCAAAAATTTTCCGACTCTCATATCTTCGACGGAGATATCTGCATGGAGTCGAACTTCTAATCCTTTGGTGAGGGAACCTTGAATAACGGAACCGAGCGGTTGTTCTGTGGTCATCGATTTGTATCTGTCAGGTGTTTTTGGGAGTTACTCGGGATGAAGGGTGACAGTGTTAATCCAAGCTAACCTCTATCTACTATCTAATATTATGATATTTTCGTCAATCTTTTCACCGATAACCCGATCAATCGTAGGGTGCATCAGACAATTAACCCTGTGATTCTAACATTCACTTGAAAATCTGATGCACCCTACAGAATTCTTCTATTTCGACTAAAATAGAAATATAAAGCGTCCTGAATATCTTCTATTTCTAAGTCGGGAAATGCTTCTAAAATCTCGTTATCTCTCATTCCTTCAGCAAACATACCCACAACAGTCGCAACCGGAATGCGTAGGTCACGAATGCAAGGTACTCCGCCCATTTTGTTGGGATTGACTGTAATTCTTGTAAATTTCATCGTTAATTATGCTCTAAAATTTACCTTCTTAACTACTGATTAATGACTTGAGAAGAAACAACTGTTAAAGGTTGTGGAAGAGGTCTTCCTAATTGTTGGTATTCTGCAATTAAAAGTTCTAAAACTTCTTCGGCGTTCCTGAGTGCTTCTGCGTAGGTTTCTCCGTGTGTATGAGCGTAAGGGCCAAACTCGGGAAAACTCACTACATATTTTTGGTCTTCATCTGACCATTGGATAAAAATACTATAATGATGATTCATCACTTTTTATAGATATCTCCTCTTGTCCCAATTGTATAAATTTCAATTTCAGCAGAATCAATATCGACTAGAAAGACAATTCTAATTTTACCCATACGCAGTCGATAAAATCCTTCCCAATTTCCCCTCATTTTTTTGATGTCAAGTTCTGTAAAAGGAATAATCCCCTGTTCCTCAACAAAAGTCAGGAGTTGATTGAGTTTTTCTGCAATTTTAGACGCATCTTCAAGATTTGCCTTTTCTAAAAATTTAATCGCGTTCTTACGAAATTTTATTGCCATGTTTCACCCAATCTGTCATATCAACTGATTCTTCATCTTCATAGTCAGACGGTGAACCAAACATTTCATCTAGTTCTTTTTGTTCTTTTTCACTGACGTAGGGAATCAAAGCCTGAGAAAGTAACAGTCTTTCTTCTCGCAAAACTTCCCGCACACTCTCTTTAATTAAAGCTTTAAGTTCCTGAATTTCCATTAACGCTGTCCTTTGGTGAATACTGTATACAGTATAAACTATATCATCTGTTCGAGTCGGGGGGTGTATCAGATTATTAAGTTAATGCTAGAATCACAGAGTTAATTTCTGATGCAGCCAAAAAAGTCGTAGGGTGCATCAGAATTTGAAGTTAATGCTCGCATCACAGAGTTAATCGTCTGATGCACCCTACAGGATAAACTATCAATCATTAGGCAACCCTACATCGGGTAAATTTTTAACAATTTTCACGGTTTCTAAACTCACGGTAATCACTTGTTTAATTAACCTAACAATATATTCTTCATCATCAGGGCGGTTGGGATCGTTTGTAATTCCGCTTCGTTTATCTGTGCTTATTTTATATTGGTCTATGATCCACTCTAAAGCGGAACGATTTCCCAAGCGATATTCAAATGCTTCTGGGGGAATTCCTGTTAGGGTGAGAAAGTCGTTATATTTGAGTTGGGTTTTGTCTTTGGAAAGGCGCATTTTTTCGACACGCCAATCTATGGGTAAGTCTTTATTTTCTAGGTGTTTTAGGCGATATTCGGGCTGTTGTTCGTAGTTGATATGAATTTCTGCGAGTCGTTTTCCTGCTGTTACAAAGGGGTGAAATTCTGGGGCGAAGGGTATGCGGGGAAGTTCTCGTTTGAGGTTGGCGGCGTAGCGTTCTCGGTAGTCGGGATGATGAAGGATTGCATAGGTATAATAAAAGATATCCCATTTGGTAATTTGGGTATCTTGGTATTGATTGCGAAATTGTTCTAAGCCCCAATCTGTGATGTTTTCTTTGCGGTTTTTTCCGTCTTCATCGTAGGTGTAGAAGGGGAAACATTGACCAGGACGACCACCAACCGCAACTTCAGGAATATAGTTTGTTATTTGTACCACAAAAGGAATCTGTGAATGATTTGTAACGGCAATCACCTGATTTTCTTCTTCGGTTTCAGGAGTTGGGAATATTGAAGGAAATACATAAACTTCTTCATTGAAAATTCTGTCAAAAAACAAAAATGAACAAGTAAAAGGACGATAGAGAGAATGTCTAATTTTTATTTCTGCAAATTCGGCCAATTTTCCCCTTTGTAAATCGAGTTTTAAATCCCGACTCCAACTGATACGAGTCTCATCATAATTAACAAAGTCATCAACTTTAACTGAATGATCATTTCTCTGCTTCCATTTAATCACCTGCTGATTGTAATTGTTAATAGTTTTTAGAATATTTTCTGCAAGTTGCTGACGGCTAAAATTATATGCCCAAACATCACGAGAAGTTGCTACTCCTCGACTATAAATTTTAAACAAGCAATCACTTACATCTCCTTTGGCTGATTTCGTTTCTTTAGTTCCAAAGGGAATAAAAGTATCAAAATCATCTTTTAATCCCTCAGTTAGCCAAGTGTAATTTTTATCAGGCTTAATGTCTTCCCATTCCACATTGCCAATGTGTTGAAGTTTTTCTAAATAATCAAACTTTTCTTCTTTCCGCCAAAACTCATCCATTCTGGCATAATAAATTTTAGCTTTTTTCATAAACCTCTAAACTAATTTTTATACAAGGAACGAGTAAAATTTAAGACTTCTTGCTGTCTTTCTTCTGAAAGTGTTTGAACGGCGGCAGTAATGCGATCGCTAATAGATACCCAAGTTTGTGTTTTAGCTTGCCAGACTACAATAAACTGTTCAGGAGAGAGGGTATGCAGTGCGAGAGTTTCCCCTTCTGGATTTGTAAATTCGACTTCATAAGCGCGATCGCTGTATTTTTCTACAATAGCACCGCTATCGCCTGCTTGAAGTCCTGATTCGGAAATATCAACTAATAGTTCTACTACATCAAACAAATCAGGATTAATCATTTGCGCCTCCTAACATAAAGAGTAACAAGTCTTGCAATATTTTCATTCGGTCTAACAATCCATCCTGTACGAACAATTTCTTGCTGCCCTGCTTCCATTCCCCTTATTTCCAAATCAACTTGATATCGCTGTCCATGTTCATCAGATCTTCCCAAACTTGCCTCAGCGTCCATTGCTTGTGCTTGAATTTGCTCCAGTAAACGTTGATAATTCTCTTGAGTAAATCCCAAATATTTACGGAACATTACAGATTTATGTTTTCCAATTGGACTATTAGGATTTAGAGCATACTCTGTACATTTTCGTGGATCGATCAATAGCTGCTTTGCGACATCTCTTAACCTCATTATATTGAATCCCCACGCTTTCTGACAAATATATTAACACTCACACCCACCTTAATATCAAAAACATTATGAGTTGTTCCTGACAGCTTGGGATTTTTGTGGACATTTCCTCCCAAGTCAAAGACATAGATTTGATCGAACTCCTTTTCTAGGTGCTGTCTCATCCCATCAAAAGCCAGCGCATCAATAAAACTGTGATTCGTCACAAAGGCGATAATTCCTTCATCACTGATTCTATCACTCGCCCAACGAATCGCTTTAACATAAGGATCGTACAGCGCATTTTTATTCGTTGCTTTTGAGGCTTTGGCGTAAGTTGCGGAAATAATATCATCAATTCCGGTTTTATTTTTGTTGGTATATTTGCGATTTTTATTATTATCATTCTCGTTCAACTGACCAACATTATAGGGCGGATTACCAAGAATCACAAACAGATTGGAATTTCTTTGTTTTTGAACCCGCTTCATGTTGTCCGGGCTAAATAAATCCAACTGTTGAACCGCCTGATCTTCAAAGGTATCAACCAAACAAATCCCTTCAAAAGATTTGTACTCCCCAACCTGTTCAAAATACTCATGCTCAATATTCATCGAAGCAATATAATAAGGTAACAACATCACCTCATTACAATGTAATTCCTGTTCATATTTATAAGGTAAAGCCGATTTTTGAATCTCTACAATTTCCCGCATCACCCGAATCAAAAAATTCCCCGTTCCCACAAACGGATCGAGAATATGAACCCCTTTATCAACTAACGACTTTCCAAACTCCCTCTGTAAAATCTCCTCAACACTTTTCACCATAAAATTAACTATCGGTTGGGGTGTATAAACAATCCCGTGAGTATCGGCAACTTTCACCGAAAACCCTTGAAAAAACTTCTCATAAATTGTATTGAGAAAATCCTGTTTTTTGGAATAATCATCAATCGTTGCTGCGGTTTCCTCTATCGCCCCATAAAACCGATCCAGCTTGCTTAAAAAATGACTGCGACTAAAAGACTTAGACGTTAAAGCATTAATTACCGTTTCTATTTCTCTGGCGATAATATTCCGTTGGGCAAAATCGGGGTTATCAAATACACTTCTAAAAATCCGTTCCGTCAATAAATGCTGAATCAACATTTCCTCGACCGCTTCTTCGGAAAGATTGGGGTTAATCGACTGGCGACACAGTTTGATAAAATCGGCAAAAGCATCAATAAACTTTTTCTTTTTCTTCCCCTGTTCTCGAATTAAATCTAATAGTGCTGCGGCGTGTTCTTTCACCCTAAATCCAAACTCATCAACCGCTTTTTCCCATTGTTCAATCGCCGGAGGACGATATTCAAAAAACTGACGCACCACATCCACCAACATCTGGGGTTTGGTGATGTCTTCATCCATCACCAGCTTACCATCTTGGTAAAGAATAGCGCGATCGGGTTGCTGAAAAATGATATTATCTTTGGGATAGCCAAGCGCAAATTTTTTCTTAATTTCTTTCTTTAAATCGTCTTTAATATCTTTCGCTTCCCAATACGCCCGAGCCAAGTTATAATCATCTACTAAAGCCCCATCTATCCGAATCGGCTGTTTCTTGGGTCGCTTAATCGCATATTGGGGGACTAAAGTCCATTTTAACTGCTGACCACAGGACTCTAGCAACTGCTGAAATGCCGTTTGTACAGCCCCCTCGTGCTTCACGCCCAATTTAGCATACTGTTCTAAAGCGTCGTAGTAGGCTTTAATCGGTTTGTGGGTGGGTTTGAGGCTGAGACTCGGCATATACCTGGGAAGGACGCGGGAGCATGATAGCCATGCCTTTGAAGGCATGGTAGAAAGGCGACACGGCAGATTTTAATCTGCTGTGTATATCCGCACTGTGTTAGGATATAGCTACTATGATTGTACT
>JAYKHV010000115.1:0-6486 GCA_035285085.1 Lyngbya sp.
TAGGGTTTGCTGATTAAATCTCAAATCCTTTTCAGGTAAAAGTTTCAGCATTTTTAGGTCTTGAAAAAGTGCAAGCTTTTAGGTCAATAGGGTTCAAAAATTTAGTATTTTGGGGAGACAAAGACAGAAAAATTGAGGAACAATTCTTACTCCTACCTTCTCTAAATTCCCCATTCCTCCTAACTCCTAACTCCTGACTCGGTGACTCCTGACTCGGTGACTCCTACCCCTACTAAAAGACTTTTTCAGCAAACCCTATCTATTATTGCGTAGGTTGGACAGACGCAGGTCGGAGGGACGGGTCTGGTTGATTGGTGTGACTATGTTGGGGCGGGGTGGAATTCTGGTGATCGCATTCGGAATTCCGAGGTTGAGTCACATTAATTCTCATTAACTCAGATTAATTCTCATTAATTTACATAATGTTACGGATAAGTAATATTATACCATAAGAAGCATCTAACAACCTTTTTTAATCTATAATCTTTAAGGAAGGCTTAACACAAATTAACATTAAGAGGTGTGAAACATGGTAGCTTCAATTGCAGGCACAATCTTTAGCGATCTTGATTTTGACGGAGTTCAGGATTCACAAGAAGCGGGATTACAGAATATTACAGTTCAATTACTTAATTCCAGTGGCAATATCGTAGGAACAGATACTACAGATAGCTCTGGGTCTTACGAATTCTCTAATTTAGCCCCGGGTCCCTATGTAGTTCGCCAAGTGAGCCAGTCAGGCTTTGTACAAACTTCGCCTACTTTTGCTACACAGACAATAGGAATTGACCCTAATGCTACGGGCAATTTCCAATCTGGTGTCGATATTGTTAACACTTCCCCGACCGATTTCAACGAGATTGTCAAAACTAGCTACGATGGTGAGGCAGCAATAGAAATTGAAAATAAAGGTACCGGTTTTGAAGTGATCTATGGACCAGGAAACAATAACTTTGTTAATGTCAACGGAGAAGAGTTTGAGCTAATTAACATTCATTTTCATACAGGAAGCGAACACGCTGTAAATGGCGAGCTTTCTGCTCTAGAAATGCACATCGTACATGGCAACGAAACTGGAGGACTGACAGTCCTTGGCGTATTTCTTGAAGAGGACACATCATTATTATTCAACACAGACAACGAAACATTAGCCCCCATTTTCGATACTATAGAATCGGAGCTAGCAGCAACAAACAGTGGACCACTGCCAGAGACCATAGAATTTACCCAATCACTTGAGATTGCCGAGTTGTTACCAGACTATTCGGGATGGTTTTATAATGGTTCGTTGACCACTCCGCCGTTTAGCGAGGGTGTTAATTGGTTTGTTTTTGAAGAACCTATCAAAGTATCCTCAGAACAAATGGATATATATGAAGATTTTTTAGCAAGAGCTGATGTAGAATCTAATAATCGCGATTTACAACCGGTTAATGGAAGGCAGTTTAACCAACTTAATCACCAGATAGGGGTAATAGCTGATCAGTCCATTACCGATCTTGATTTTGGGAATACTCCTGTCAATCAGATTAACGGCACTGTCAACAATGACAATATTTCTGGCACTGGAGGCTTTGATTTGATTTTCGGTGGCCGGGGTGAAGATACACTTGTTGGACTTGACGGTAATGATACCATGCAGGGCGGTCAAAGTGATGATATTCTAAACGGTGGTTTAGGAAGCGATGTTTTAACTGGTGATTTAGGTGATGATATTTTTGTCCTAGCTACTGGACAGGGACCAGATACCATTACTGATTTTAATAGTGGAAATGGCTTAATTGGTGGTTTGTTAGGAGGTTTACCATTATTAGGTAATGGAATTGACTTAATTGGTTTGTCAGGAGGTTTAACATTTAGCGATCTTTCTTTCGCGGGTAATAGTATTCTTGTTGATGACACTAAAGAAATTTTAGCCACTCTCACAGGAGTAGATACAACCACTCTTAATTCGTCTAATTTTGTTTCTGTTTAGGGATTAGTAGTCCCTAATTTTTAGAAGCTTTAACGGGTACAAGTCTTAGGGTGACATCTTGCACAGTTGCTACTTAAACCCCGTATTACTGTCTTTTTTGCGTTGTGATATTGAGGTTTCATATTTAGCAATCCTCTTTTCAAGATCTTGTATCCAGAATATTCAGAGAAACTGTAGACAAGCAAACCACAAATTAATTTCTCTGAATCCGGCTTCAGCATTGAGTTTTAAGGGTAGGGAAACTCTCTCAACTTTGAATATTCCCCGAACTTTCTAATGATAATTTGAACGCTATAGCCCCATCTAGCCCGAAGGTGCGGCATTGTGTTGAAGTCAGAAGTGTGAAGTTATACTAAATCCGGTTGTCATACTAAATCCGGTTCTCATATCCCTCTTATTTTCATAGCCTAGATTATTGATGATAGAATCGGATTCGGTCAATTCTTATAAAGGGGTTTTAACAACCGGACTTAGTATAACTCAATCCAAACAAAAAGCAGAAGAATCTTTAGCAGTTTATGGATTTCAGATAGGTAAGTCTATTAACAATCGTGATTATCCGAGTTTATTTCAGATGCTTCAATTTAACCAAGAAGATACAGAACTATTATTTGGAAAAGATTCTTCGGGGAAACACGTTGTTAGTAAAAGAGGATCAGTTCTAAAAGGTTGATCTCAAGGATGCACTCACACAAGGGGAAGAAATTGATAAACGAACTCTAGAAAGATTTCTCCCTGCTGCTGATCTTAGTGGAAAAACTGTACTGATTTATCGTGATGGACGCTTTTGTGGAGATGAAATTAAGAATTTACGAGAACGAGCAAAAGCAATGGGTTCTAAGTTTATTTTAGTAGAGTGTATAAAGTCTGGTATTCCCCGACTTTTTGAGGTTCAACAATCAACTATTAACGGTAAAAAAAGCCTGTTCTCAAAGCACCACCCAAAGGATTAGCACTTCGTTTATCTTCCGATGAGGTAATACTGATAACGACTGAAGCCAAATCTGAAAAAATGGGATTACCCAATCCTCTCCGTTTAAAAGTTATCCCAGAAGAAGGACAGGAAGTATCTTTAGAGAGTTTAATAGAAGCTACTCTGAAACTAACTTTATTGCATCATGGTTCTCTGAAGGAACCCCGTTTACCAATACCTTTGTATGGATCTGATATCATTGCCTATCGACGCCTACAGGGGATTTCGCCGGGTGAATTAGATGGCGCCAATTTTGGCTATAAACTTATTGAGATTAAAGTAAATCTCTAGGTTGCTCTCCATCTACTTCAATTACAATTAAATCATCGGAATAAAACCATTTAATCTCACCTTTGCGATCGCAGACGGCGACCAAATGAAAATGGTTTTCTTCTTCAACCGCAGTCAGACTCAAACCGGAACCGCTACGAGTGGATTTATAAATCCCAAATCCCGTTCCCATTAAAATATAACGGTTCCCACTTTCTTGATGTTCAACAATCGTTGCCATGTTGATTCACGCTCTTATTTTGAGTATAAGGACTCATTATTAGTTTGAAAAGTTTCTTCGATTGAATACTAACTCTATTCTATCAGAAAAGTTCTGCTCAAACTTAAATCTTTAGTCCTCACTGATCATACATGAATCTGGCAATTCGACTAACTTTTTTTTCGAGGATAAACCGGATTTAATTATTACTTGAGATTTGGGGATATTAAATTGTTTGGCCAAGAGGGTAATTAATTCTTGGTTGGCTTTACCATCGACCGGAGGGGATTTCAGATGAACGATAAAAGCCCCATCTTCTTCTCTCACAATTGATTGTTGTTTAGAATTGGGTTTAACTTTAACTTCTATAACTGCCAAAATACTTTTCCTAATCTAGATTTGATCGGTTTTTATTTTAGCACGGTTGGTGTTAAAATTAATCGGTCAATTGAAACTTGCTTCTATAGTAATAGGAACATTTAGCGATCGCAAAATTGATTCAACCTCAACAAAATCATAGGGTAAAGGAGGTAGCATCGGACGATAATCTCGTTCGTGGGGTTCTCCATGACGCAAAACTGCATTCACCACCAAACAGGGTTCGGAACTCAAATTAATTGCACCGTGAGGAACTCCGGGGGGAATTTTGATAACTGCGGGAATGCGATCGCTAACGGGAATATAATGATATCGACGATTTTGTAAAACTGCTATTACAAAAGTTCCTCGCACTCCGAGAAGTTGATCGGTTTGAAAGTGGTGAACAAATAAGTTTTCAACCGCACCCGGTTCAACTTGCACAAGCAGGGTTTCGTCGCTTGTTTGCGGGGTATAAAACTCAATCATTCCCGTTTTTATTGACTCTAGAGAACGGATTTCAACTTGTTTGATTAAACTCATTTTAATGGTTTTTCAATTTACTACATCTTGCCAACTTTAACTTAATTTATCTTTTTTTAATTTTTTGTTAAAAAGATAACGAAATGTAATAAATTTTCGTATGTTTAGCTACCATTTATTAAAAAAAACAAAAAACTACACAGTTAACAGCTAGCTGTGTAATAATAAAAGATTATAGAATTAGGAATTAAAAACCCGGTTTCTATTCAGTTACCGGGTTTTTGGGTGTAATAGGGTTAAAAGAGATTTAGAAGCCGTTACGCGCCCAAACTACCATCGAAATGGAGAAGGTGAACACAACCAAAACGGCGACCCAACCTAATGAGAGAATATCCATAGCAGTGTACTAACGTAATGATGACAAAAATGTTTCAGGTTCGATCATATCTCGAAATTGACCCTACAGCGCAACCGTTTTGGAAGTTGAGATGAGGATACGGTAACTAGGAAAGGGGTAAGGTTGTGACTCGGTTGGGTGTCTCCGAAACGCTGACACTCAGTAGTTTAACGTGGGGTTCAACGGGTATCTGAGCGAAATACAAACACATTTCTTCGGTGGTACCGTGAGGACATAAGGGATGTTCGTTAATTTTTTCGGGAAGTTCTTCACCCCAAAGATACAGTTTATTTTCCATTTCTATCATATCTAACCCATACAAATCTCCCGGTTGACAAGTGGCGGCGAGTTCGAGAATAATTTCAAAAGTATGAAGGTGAAAATTCGTCCAAATGGGCGGATTACAATGTTGACGGCGTAAAGTTGCTTTAATCGTATAATTAAACGTGACCGCTTGATGATGTACTTGATTTTCAAGCGGAATTATCCCTTGATAGGGAACAGTTGGAGACTGTTTAAGATGGGGAGGATAGTGCCAACGGGAATCAATCATTTTTAATTAGTCTACACCCAGATATTTATGTAACTGAAGCGAAAGTCGATAGTAAGGATATTGTTTGAGTAAGTCTAAAACCAGGGGTAAAGTGTAATCCCGTTGCGTCCATTCGGGCTGTAAAAATACGGGGATTTTAGGATTTCGGGGTAAATATTCCTGGTAATATTTGAGTTCATAACCTGTTTCTATTACCAACTTAATTTCTGAAGCCCGTTCCCACATTTTCTCAACAACGGGATAACGAGAATTCAGATGTTCTTTCGGGCTTAACGTTACCCAAACCGATGAAGAAATGGGTTGCCAAAATGAGCCAGAAGTCTCAATAGAAACAGCGCGATCTGTTTTTTCAATACAGCTTACAAGTTCAGGAAGTTGAGGATAAATAAACGGTTCTCCGCCAGAAATCACAACTCTTGGCGATCGCAATTCTGCAATTAATGCTTCAAAAGAACGAACTTGGCGAGGTAAACCCACACCCCCATTTGCATAGCCCGTATCGCAATAATGACATTGAACCGGACACCCCGCCAACCGAATAAAATCCACCGGGGTTCCCGCCCAAAACCCTTCACCTTGAATCGTATTTTGAAACGTTTCATGGATGGCAATTTCATTCATCAACGATGCCCAATCCTTTTTCTAACCGACTATTCTATCTACCACTTATTTTAGCTTTGTATCCCAACTTTGTGAGCATCTCGAGTAACTTTTGAGCGTGATCACCTTGAATTTCAATCATATCCTCTTTAAGCGTTCCCCCTGAACCGCAGTGAGTTTTAAGCTGTTTGACTAATTTCTCTAAGGTTTCATTAGAGGTTTGAAACCCAGAAATCACCGTTACGGTTTTTCCTTTTCGTCCTTTGCGAGACGCTTCAATCTTCAAATTTTGTTGAGCTGGGGGTAAATCCGGTTTAGCCCTTTCAAGAGCAGCAGAATCAGTATTCTGACCAAATTCTGAATAAATAACGCGATTTTTTGAGGAATTTTGAGCTGAATTAGAGTTTTGCTTAGATGCCATATTTTTCCAAAATGATAATTCAAACTTACTCAGAAAACTCACTCTAGAGGTTTCAAATTCCCCCTGATTATTTCATACTATGTCCGGTTGATTAATTCTGTTATCGGGGTAGGTTTTTACAGTTTACAGTGAACAGTGACCAGTTAACAGTGCTTGCCTTGCGGCGGGCGCGGTTTCCGCCAGAAGCACAGTTTGTAAGAGAGTAACCAGTGAACAGTAAAAACTGGTAACTGCATA
>JAYKHV010000116.1:0-23529 GCA_035285085.1 Lyngbya sp.
CAGTTAAAAATTGCCGGGGGTTCGGGGGGTGATGGGGGGATGGGGAGGTGGGGAGAGGACTTTTTTCCGATGAAAAATAGCTTTTTGTTAATAAAAATTCCCCCCATCTCCCTACCTCCCTACCTCCGGTCCCCCCCACCAATCAAATTTTCGGGCTAGAACGCGCACAGCCCTGGGGGGTTAACGGGGTGAGTAAGATGGCATCGATGCAAATCGAAAACTATTCTTATCAAACCGAACTGTCCGAGAATTTCGCGCTATCTTAAAGTTGAGTTATTGATTGAGTTACCGCGTCTAAAGTCCATGAAATATTTCTTTTTAACAGATGGATGGACTGTGGGTCGTGTTTGGGGTGTTGGGGGTCTGTGGGATGAAACAGCTCGCCGTCGCCCACCGGAAATCCAGAGACTGAATCTCTGTTTGTGTGACAAGAATGAAAAAATGTGGCTGCATCGGGTAGAAGATGCGGTTTTGATGCTGGAAGTTAAGCCCATCGATCCTGAGGATCATCATCACTCGGCTCGTAGCATTGGTCAAGTGATTCTGACTCGCTTAATTACCGCTGACCAAGTGCTGGATCGTTTGTGTACGGCTTCGGATCAATGCCAAAGAATAGAGACGGCGTTAATCTCTGGCGAGGGTGAACTTTAACGGATTTGAGATGGGTTTGCGCAACATCAGCCCCCTAAGCTGGGCTACCGGTTTGGTGGCAAGATTTGGCTTGGCTGTTTGCTGAGTTTTGTCAACATACTTGCAATTGGTTCTAACTATCGATACACTTCTTTAAATATGTTTCATGTATGCAGATCGCCCGTAAAATTGTCTGAGCTTAAAGAAATCTTGACAACTTGTCAACTTTAGGGTAAGCCAACGGGTATTCACAGCAAAGTTTAACAAGTATACCTTAGAAATCGAGGAGGAGAGTAGTCAATGGGACTACCCTGGTACCGTGTACATACAGTAGTTCTCAACGATCCGGGACGACTGATTTCTGTACACTTGATGCACACTGCTCTCGTAGCAGGCTGGGCGGGTTCAATGGCCCTCTACGAACTGGCAATTTTTGATCCCTCTGACCCCGTTTTGAATCCGATGTGGCGTCAGGGAATGTTTGTCATGCCGTTTATGGCTCGTTTGGGCGTGACCCAATCCTGGGCTGGTTGGAGCGTCACGGGCGAAGCGGCTGGCAACCCCGGAATTTGGTCCTTTGAAGGGGTGGCTGCCGCTCATATTATTCTGTCCGGCTTGCTGTTCTTGGCGGCCGTTTGGCACTGGGTTTATTGGGATCTCGAACTGTTTACCGATCCCCGCACCGGCGAACCCGCTTTGGATTTACCCAAAATGTTTGGGATTCACCTGTTCTTGTCCGGTCTTCTCTGCTTTGGCTTCGGAGCGTTTCACCTCACGGGACTCTTTGGCCCGGGAATGTGGGTCTCCGATCCCTACGGCCTGACCGGAAGCATTCAACCCGTCGCGCCGTCGTGGGGGCCTGAAGGCTTCAACCCGTTTAATGCGGGGGGTATTGTGGCTCACCACATTGCGGCGGGAGTTGTGGGCATTATTGCCGGTCTATTCCACCTGTCCGTGCGGCCGCCCCAACGCTTGTACAAAGCTCTGCGGATGGGGAACATTGAAACGGTACTCTCTAGCAGTATTGCGGCGGTGTTTTTCGCGGCTTTTGTGGTTGCCGGAACCATGTGGTACGGTTCGGCGGCAACGCCCATCGAATTGTTCGGTCCGACCCGTTATCAGTGGGATCAGGGCTACTTCCAGCAAGAAATTGAGCGGCGAGTTCAGGCCAGTGTCGCCTCCGGTGAGAGCTTATCGCAAGCTTGGTCTGAGATCCCTGAAAAACTGGCATTTTATGATTATGTCGGCAACAGTCCGGCCAAAGGCGGTTTATTCCGTGTCGGCCCGATGAATGACGGTGATGGTATCGCCCAAGGTTGGTTAGGTCATCCTGTATTTAAAGATAGTGAAGGCCGCGAGTTAACCGTCCGTCGTCTTCCCAACTTCTTTGAAACCTTCCCCGTTGTGTTACAGGATGAAGACGGGGTGATCCGAGCCGATATTCCTTTCCGTCGCGCAGAATCTCGTTACAGCTTTGAGCAAGCTGGCGTTGCGGTTTCTTTCTACGGCGGTCAGTTGGATGGTCAGAGCTTTAGCGATGCGCCAACCGTTAAGAAATATGCTCGTTTAGCTCAACAGGGTCAGCCTTTTGAGTTTGACCGAGAAACCCTGGGTTCAGACGGGGTATTCCGCACCAGTACCCGAGGCTGGTTCACCTTTGCTCACGCTTGCTTCGCTCTGCTGTTCTTCTTTGGACATATCTGGCACGGTTCTCGGACTATCTTCCGGGATGTATTTGCCGGAGTTGAAGCCGACATGGAAGAACAAGTGGAATGGGGATTATTCCAGAAAGTGGGTGACAAGACAACCCGTACAAACAAGACGGTTTAAACTCGGGTTTAAGAGTTGAATTTGATTAACCCCAGATTGGGTTTGATTTGAGCGGTTGAGAGTTAAGCTAGAAGATTAAATTGATGATCGTCTAGTCTTAGCTCTCATCTGCTATTGAGCCGGATGAAAACGGATTTTTTCGACAGTTTTGAACAGTAAACTGGTAAACTGGTAATCGAAATATAAGGAAACGTTGACGATATGGAAAGCGTTGCATATATCTTAGTTTTGGCTTTGGCCCTTGGGGTGCTATTTTTTGCGATCGCCTTCCGGGAACCGCCTCGGATTGGAAAATAGACAAGAAAGCTTTTTGGCTCTTGATTCGCGAAATTCTCAATTCAATAGCATCGAACAAACAAAATCTCAACAGACTTCATGGGAAATGAGGGGAAAGTCCTTGCTCCCGTGAGGTCTGTAATCAGGTTATTATTAAGAAAATTCGGTTCTCTTGACTCAAGTAAAAGGGAGTGACCGCTTTGAGGAAATCCCCACTTGAAGAGCGATAGTTATGCAATGTCCTGTTTGCCAACACACCAGTAGTCGGGTTTTAGAATCTCGCTCCGCCGAGTCGGGTAAAAGTATCAGGCGGCGGCGAGAGTGTTTGAATTGTAAGCATCGCTTCACGACCTATGAACGAATAGAATACGTTCCAATTACCGTGATTAAGCGAGATGGTAAGAGAGAGTCGTTTGATCGGTCTAAGTTGTTACGAGGTCTGATTCGTGCTTGTGAAAAGACAGGTATTGAAACAGCGGCTTTAGAGACAGTTATTGATGAAATCGAAGCCGAATTACAACAACGGGCTGTCCGGGAAGTTTCCAGTCAAGAAATCGGGGAATTCGTTTTAGAACAGCTCCAATCGGTTAGTGAAGTCGCTTATATCCGTTTTGCATCAGTTTATCGAAAATTTCAAGGAATCCGAGATTTTCTGGAGACGTTAAATCACCTGAGAAGTTACCAAGCCAGTAGCGATTCACCCGAACCCGCACAGGAGTCTCACTCACAAGATCAAGGAACTTCGTCTAAGTTGAGTGAGCCAAACCGTTCCTCCTCAAATGAAGAGGAAGTCCCTGAAAATCAACCTCGACAGCAAGAGGCGATTTTTCCCTAATTTTTTTCGGGAGGAATCATAAGTTTTTCTCAACTCCTGAGTCGAAACGCCTGGTGAAAAGGTTTTAAATATTTCCATTGCCTTGACACAAAACTCGGATCAATGTGGCATAATAGTAATGCTCTGACCAGAAATAATGGGATACAAGCCCCGTCCTTGTAGGACGGCTTTCTGGTAAAATTAGAAAATAGTCGCCCTCGGGCATTGGGAGACTTTAAACGGGCGTGGAGCGACTGTAAGACTACTTTCTGTAGCAGGTTGCTGTGAAGCGTCAAGGAATCCTCGGACTTTAGGACGAGGAGGTATGTCAATAAGACTAATCGACATAACCGTAGAATTACAGTTACAAGACTGCTTAATCCTTACTTTTCGACAATCTCCAGTCAAGAGTAGGATAAATCGTTAGAGTTGATTAGCTATCTAAAAGTCACACAATCCGCGCCTTGTAGCCGACGGCTTAACGCAGGTGTGGTTGTTGCCGGACTGGTGGGACTCCCCGAAAATCTCGGGAAACTTGATTTGAGTCCAGACCTCTGAAGAGACGCGCCAGTTTTCGGCTGGCTCGCTCAAGAGGAAACAGCAAAGACGGGACAACCAAGCTTTGTGTGGAGTCGAACCCGCCGAGAGCAGCGATTGATGTCAACTTGACAAAGGAAAGTGATACATCTCGCCAACGCTTTCCTCTCCCGTGCCATCGTCAAGAGGATAACAGGAGTCCCCAGCGTTGGTTTAGCCTGCGCGTAGGGCATAGGTTAGCGGTGAGAGTGTCAACCTTCTATAATGGATCTAAGGTTAGTTAGACCCAACCCCTTGCCCTGCCCTCCGTTAACAAGAGGCGCAGGTCAAAGCAATTAGAGTGAGGTTAAACGTCACCTCAAAACTTGGGATCTTCCGATGCCGAATCCGATTGGAAAGAAAGCAAGTGGAAGAAAAGCTCTAAGTTGTGTCAAAAACTACTAAGGAGAGAACATCTAGGAAACAACTCGCATGATCAATCAGAAAACCAATCAGAGAGATGTGGGTTTTACCCACGAAGATTTTGCCGCCCTACTCGATCAGTATGACTATCATTTTAGTCCCGGAGATGTCGTTGCCGGAACGGTGTTTAGTTTAGAACCTAGAGGCGCTCTGATTGATATTGGTGCTAAGACCGCAGCTTATATTCCCCTCCAGGAAATGTCAATTAACCGGGTAGAGAGTCCGGACGAAGTTTTACAGTCCAACGAAACCCGTGAATTTTTTATTCTGACCGATGAAAATGAAGATGGGCAACTGACCCTATCAATTCGTCGGATTGAGTATATGCGAGCCTGGGAACGAGTTCGTCAACTGCAAGCAGAAGATGCAACGGTCAGATCCCAAGTCTTTGCAACCAACCGAGGTGGTGCCTTGGTCAGAATTGAAGGATTACGGGGTTTTATTCCTGGCTCCCATATTAGTACCCGGAAGCCCAAAGAGGAATTGGTCTCAGAAGAACTCCCTCTGAAGTTCCTAGAAGTAGACGAAGACCGAAATCGACTGGTGTTGAGTCATCGTCGTGCTTTGGTTGAGCGGAAGATGAACCGACTCGAAGTCGGAGAAGTGGTGATTGGAACAGTACGGGGAATCAAGCCCTACGGAGCCTTTATTGATATTGGAGGCGTCAGCGGCTTGCTGCATATCTCCGAAATCTCCCACGATCACATTGATACACCTCACAGTGTTTTCAATGTCAATGATGAGGTGAAGGTGATGATCATCGATCTGGATGCCGATCGGGGTCGGATTTCACTTTCCACCAAGCAGCTTGAACCCGAACCGGGAGCAATGGTGAAAAATCCTGAGCTAGTCTATGAAAAAGCTGAGGAGATGGCTGCTAAATTCCGGGAGAAAATGCTGGCCGAACAGCAAGGAACCGATGCTCCGACGACAGATGAAGCGGAACTCAATGAAGCCGACATTCCCTCCGCAACTGAGGATGAGGATGTTCCAGAAGAAGTCGCTGAAACTGAAGTTGCTGAAACTATCGCCCAAGCCGAAGAAGCCGAACCTGAAATTGAAGAACAAGTTGAAGAAGCCTCGGCTATTGCTGAATCTTAGACGTTCAGGTTTTCGGAAAGAGGGAGGGAATATCCCTCTTTTTTCAGTTTGTTGAGCAAAAAGACTAATTTTGAGGGGAGAAGTCTTGGTTGGTTAGCATTCAGGTTCAAGGCGTTACCTTTGACAATATTAGTGCTGTGATTTTTGATAAGGACGGCACGTTAGAAAATTCTGAAAACTTTTTGAGAAATCTGGCTCAGAAGCGATCGCGTTTAATCGATGCTCAGATCCCGGGTATTGGAG
The DNA here is from genome assembly GCA_035285085.1 of Lyngbya sp. Classification (GTDB taxonomy): domain Bacteria; phylum Cyanobacteriota; class Cyanobacteriia; order Cyanobacteriales; family Microcoleaceae; genus Capilliphycus. Next base: position 5,894 of record JAYKHV010000116.1, read on the forward strand.
ATCCGCTGTTAATGGCGTTTGGTGTCGATGGCGATCGCCTCGATCCGGCAGGGCTGATGGCAGTGGGCAGTCGGCGAGACAATGAAATTGCAGCGGCTGCCTATATTGCCGAAACGGGGCGGGGATGGTTAGAATCGTTACAAATTGCTCGTCGAGCTTTTGATGAAGCTGACCAGTATTGGAAAGATGCACCTCCGTCCCCGTTATTTCCGGGAAGCTCAGAGGTGTTGAAGCTTCTGGCAGAAGTTGGATTAAAACTCGCAATTCTATCGGCTGCTCCCCAACGAGTAGTAAAAGCATTTGTCGAATACTATCAACTCGGAGACTATATTCAAGTTCAAATGGGTGTAGATCAGGGTTTGAGCAAACCTGATCCGGTTTTATTTTACCAAGCCTGCAAAGATTTAGATGTACAACCTTCTAATACTTTAATGGTTGGAGATGCGGCAGTTGATATGGAAATGGCTAAACGGGCAGGTGCAGCAGGTTGTATTGGCATAAGTTGGAATCCCGTTGGGGCTATTAATTTGTACCGAGCGGATGTTATCATTACACAGCTCGACGAAATCCAAGTTCTCCAAACTACAAACGACTCCGAGTAGCCAGAAGCCTGAATGAGGATGTTCTCAAACCCTTGCTATGTGGTCGCTTCTGGCAGAGCAACAAACTCAAATCTGGTTTGTCAAAGACTCTTACGAGTCCGGGTAGCTTGAATTGCGAGTTCAATCAAAAACTTCACAATCAACCAAGCTCTATATTAAGGAGGAACTACCTTTGTCTCGTCGTTACCTTTTTACATCTGAATCTGTGACTGAAGGGCATCCTGATAAAATTTGCGATCAAATTTCGGATGCTATTTTAGATGCTTTACTTGCTCAAGATCCGAAAAGCCGAGTTGCGGCTGAAGTCGTTGTCAATACAGGTTTAGTCTTAATTACAGGCGAAATCACTTCTAAAGCCCAAGTCAACTACATTGACATCGCCCGCCAAAAAATTGCTCAAATTGGCTATACTCATGCCGAGAACGGTTTTTCTGCCGATAGCTGTTCGGTTTTAGTGGCTCTAGATGAACAATCCGTTGATATCGCCCAAGGGGTGGATATGGCTCAGGAGACGCGGGAACATCTGAGTGACGAACAGTTAGATGCCATCGGTGCCGGAGATCAGGGTTTGATGTTCGGCTATGCTTGCAATGAAACGCCGGAACTGATGCCTTTACCCATCAGTTTAGCTCACCGCATTTCTCGTCAATTGACCGCAGTCCGCAAAAACGGCACTCTTCCCTATCTGCGCCCTGACGGAAAAACCCAAGTCACAATCATCTACGAAGATGGTCGTCCGGTGGGAATTGATACGATTTTAGTTTCCACTCAACATACTGCCACCATCGGAGGTATTTCTGACCCCGTTGCCATTCAAGCCCGAATTAAGCAAGATTTGTGGTCGGAAGTGGTAGAACCTGTAATTGAGGATATTAGCGTTAAGCCTGATGCCAACACCCGCTTTTTAGTCAATCCTACGGGTAAATTTGTCATCGGCGGTCCTCAAGGGGATTCTGGCTTGACCGGTCGCAAAATTATCGTCGATACCTATGGCGGTTATGCTCGTCATGGTGGCGGTGCTTTCTCCGGTAAAGACCCCACAAAGGTAGACCGCACAGCCGCTTATGCCTGCCGCTATATTGCTAAAAATATCGTGGCGGCGGGATTAGCCGATAAATGCGAAGTTCAGGTTAGCTACGCCATTGGTGTTGCTCGTCCGGTGAGTCTGTTTGTGGAAACTTTCGGTACGGGCAAAGTGGACGAAGATAAGCTCAATGAGGTGATTAAGCAGACTTTTGAACTGCGGCCGGCGGGAATGATTCAAGCCTTTGACTTGCAGAATTTGCCGGGTAAACGGGGCGGACATTTCTTCCAAGAAGTTGCCGCTTACGGTCATTTTGGACGGACTGACCTGGGTTTACCTTGGGAAAGAACCGATAAAGTTCAGATGTTAAAAGACGCTCTTTTACCCGTGTCTGCGGTTGGTTAATTGTCGTTGTTTCCTCTATTTTAAGAGTGACAAAAACCTGATTGCCAGACAATCAAAAGTGAAATCAGGCTTAATTTTTTAGCTCGGATTTCTCAATGTTTGAGTTGTCTGGTTGAATTAAAAATATCTTTCACGACTAGCTCTTCTGTACAGAAGGGCTTTTATTTTTGAGTTTTATACTAATCAATCCGAAGTGCTGTAGGACATATAGCGCAACGCGGGCGGGAACAGGGAACGACGGATCAGGGAACAGAAGAGAGAAATGCTTATAGTGCAAGGCTTTGAGCAGTTTTTTAGAATGGGGATCTGTAAATAGACGACTCGCGACTTGCTATATTTATAGCGGTACTTGCGATCGTCGGGTACATCCCAAAAACCCGGTTTCTCAATAGAAACCGGGTTTTTAATCGAACAGTACCTCTAAAAATTGAAAACCGCTAGAAATATTTCAAATCAGGAACTTTTTTCAGCTATTTTTAGTCGTCAAATCGGTAAATCAAAAATCCGAAAAATGAAACCTCAAACCCCATTACTTCGGGTTGGTGATCCGGCCCCTTGGTTTCGCTTACCGACAGAAAACAAAGCCGATTTCTTCTTGCGTAGCAATGCCGGAAAACCCATTCTTCTTTTCTTTTACGCTCAGGATGAAATTCCCGCTTGTCAAGAAATTGCCTGTCGAATTCGAGATTTAATGCCGATTTTTAATCAATCGGATGTGCGGGTTTTTTCTATTAGTTCAAATCTCCCAGAATCCCGCCTAAAATTTTCTCAAGATCATCATCTTCCCTTTACTTTGCTCTCGGATTCTAACTTAGCAGTTAGTATCAAGTATGGAGTTTGTTCTTTAGATGAGAATGACCCCTCTAATGTCTCCTATATTCGGGCGGCTTTTTTACTCGATTCTAACTTACGAATTTTAAAAATTTATCCACTCGCTAACCTCGAAGAAGCGATTAACAAACTCTTAGCAGATCTTCCAATTCTGATTCGTCGAGAAGAACCCCGAGCGATTCAAATGCAAGCCCCTGTGTTGCTCATTCCTAACGTTCTCGATCTCAAATTTTGTCGCTACCTGATGGAAATTTGGGAAACTCGCGGAAACTCAGAGTCGGGTTTTATGAAACAAGATGGAGAGAAAACTGTCGGATATCTTGACCCCAGCCATAAACTCCGCCGCGATCATTTTATCGAAGATAAGTCCTTAATAAATTATATTGATTCTTTGATGCAGCGACGAGTTTTTCCAGAAATTAAACAGGCTTTTCAATTTGAAGTTAACCGTCGAGAATCCTACAAAATAGCCTGTTATGATGCTAAAGACGGTGGATATTTTCGACCTCATCGAGATAATACCACGCCGGGAACTGCTCACCGTCGTTTTGCCATGACAATTAACTTGAATGTCGAAGAATATGAAGGCGGATTTTTAAGATTTTCAGAACATAGTCCCCATCTTTATAAACCTGATACGGGAAGTGCAATTATTTTTTCCTGCTCTTTAATGCACGAAGCAACTGATGTAACCGCAGGTCGTCGTTTTGCTTTGCTGGCGTTTTTTTACAACGCTCTAGATGCCGAATCCCGTCAAAAATACGAGGAACGAGTAAAAAATAATTATGAACAAGTGATTCGAGTTCAACCGTAAATATTCAAGGATTTTTCAGCCTAATCTAGACTCATATCATCTCCGACTAATCAATCCGAAGTGCTGTAGGGGCGGGTTCTGCCCATATCTTGATAACCACTCCGAGATTGAATTAAACCCGCCCCACCCCCTTCAATAATTGATAATTAATAATGGATAATGGATAATTACCTCGCTCCTTTATGAAGAGGATTGATAGAGAGGAAATAATTTTTCTTTTTTCTCCTTGAAAGTCGAGGTCTTAAACCTGATTAATTTCTGACTACACCATTGATTGAATATCTCCTGAAGATTTAACCAGTCTACACCGATCAGCACTCGTCTTATTGTTGATGAAGATGCAACTTTTGGGGATAAAATCTTAAATTTTTTAAGAATTAGCTGTTGATTGGCTTTGGCATCTCCTATTGCCCTGTACCCCAAATCTCCCTGCATGGCTCCCAAAACTACTATTAATAGAACCAACCATAAAGGATGCCTTCTCCCCTGACAGGGCGCGAAAGTCCTTGACTTTTTTGAGTTCTTTAATTAGACTATCCCTAGATAAAATTTAAGAAAAAACTGGCGTTCGCTATCATTTTACATCTAGTGAGATCGCCAGTTTCATTATTAAACTCCAGATTGACCGATGGCAGTTCAAAGTGAAGTTTAAGTTTGGCGGAAGCTTCGCGTGCGCGACAGCACAATCGCTATGTTTTTCTATGATTTTAGATTTTCTGAAGAAAAAAGGAGTGAAACAGCCTAATTTCTTAGGTCAAGCGCGACGCAAAATTTTAGAACGCGCACGGCCCTGCCCTTTTTAAGGGGGGATAAAGGGGGGATACGCCTGACAGCACGCTACGCGAAAGTCAAAAGTTGAATGATTAGAAAAAAATGGTATTAATCAAAAATGTTTAGTCAAAGTCGTCGGAATTTAGCCCGTTGGTTTACTTGGTCAATGGGGGGTATTTTAATTGTATTTGCCCATTTTATTTATTATATCGAAACTCGCCACCAACTGCGATCGCTCGATAGTGCGTTATATGATCGAACCAACGCCCTCGCTTCAACTGTTGAATTTAACACCCGCCAAGCCCAACCCAAACTGGAATTTGAAAACCTATTAATGCTGCGAAATAATTCCGGGTTGGGCAATGAATTGATGTACGTTCGGTGGTACAATCGAGAAGGAAAACTGGTTCAGTTTGTTGGGGAAACACCCACCGAAACTATCCGCCTAAATTCCGGCTTTAAAACCTTAACGATTGACCAAAATATTCAGGTCAGAGAATTAACCCTCGCCGTCGTACAAAATCAAATACTGATCGGCTATTTGCAAGTCGGAACCTCCCTAGAACCGTTAGAAAATACCATAAACACCCTGCGTCTATTTTTAAGTATTGGAGTGCCGATCACGTTGGGATTCATTGGTTTAACCGGTTGGTTACTCGGCGGAATGGCAATGCAACCCATTCGTCAATCTTACGAAGCCCAAAGCCGATTTACCGCCGATGCTTCCCACGAATTACGCGCCCCTTTAGCCGCCATTCTCAGCAACGCCCAAGTCGGTTTACTCGCCCCAACTTGCGATGAAATTCCCCGCCAACGCCTGGAAAAAATCGTCAATTTAACCAAATCCATGACGGTTTTAATCGGTCATTTATTGCTATTAGCCCGTCACGAAGGCAAACTCAATCCCGAGCTATTGCAAACCGTTAATATCGTTCAAATTTTAACCGATTTGAAGCCAAATTATCAAGATTTAGCCCAAGAAAAAGATTTGACCTTTTATACTAAACTTCCCGGGCGGCCCATTTTAATTCGCGCCGAACCCGAGTTACTGCGTCAAGCCATTGAAAATCTTCTCAATAATGCTATTAAATATACAAATTCGGGGGGAACAATCGGCCTAAAATTAATCTACGAATCCCGTTGGGTAATCATTGCGGTAACAGACACCGGAATGGGTATTCCCCCCGAAGATTTACCCCATATTTTTGATCGCTTTTATCGGGTCGATCAAGCCCGAACCCGCAAAACTGGGGGCTTTGGCCTGGGGTTGGCGATCGTTAAACAAATTATCGAAGCCCATCAAGGCTATGTGCGGGCCACCAGTACCCTTGGAGTGGGTTCCACCTTCACCGTTGAACTTCCCCGCCTCGACAGTTGAAAAGAGGGCGGGTTCGGCGGGGATGTATGTTTTCCCACAGACAAGTTATATAAACCCGCCCCGGTCTGTGATACCGATGTTGTGACAGAAAAACCCGGTTTCTTCGAGAAACCGGGTTTTTGAGGCCGATAGAACCCGCCCCTACCCAACTTCTTGACACTGCCTGTTGCTGTTGCCCTTCGGGTTCAGCAGTTGCTCTCTTACAAACTTTGCTCTCGACGGAAGCCGCGCCCGTCGCGTGGGCTTCGGCTCCTTGATGGAAACCACCAAGACCGCACTGCTTCACCTGTTGCATGATTGCATGATTGCCTTTTAACTGGTCACTGGTCACTGTAAACTGTTCACTGCTCAGATCCCCGTTTTTTGTTACAATCTGTGAAGACAATTAGGTTATGGATAGGCAGAATGCGGGTTGCGATCGCTGGAGCAGGTTTAGCGGGTATGGCAACGGCCGTCGATCTCGTCGAGGCTGGACACCAAGTCGAAATTTTTGAATCTCGTCCTTTTGTAGGCGGAAAAGTTGGCAGTTGGGTCGATCCCGATGGCAATCATATCGAGATGGGATTACACGTCTTTTTTGGCTGTTATTACCATCTATTTGATTTAATGAAAAAGGTGGGAGCGTTTGAACATCTCCGGTTAAAAGAACATACTCACACGTTTATTAATCGGGGAGGAATTCCCGGAAGTTTGGATTTTCGCTTCATTACGGGCGCCCCATTTAACGGACTAAAAGCCTTTTTTACCACCTCTCAACTTTCGGCTTATGATAAGTTGAAAAATGCCCTCGCTTTGGGTACAAGTCCTCTAGTTCGCGGACTGGTAGACTTTGACGGGGCGATGAAAACAATTCGAGAATTAGATCGGATTAGTTTTGCCGATTGGTTCCGCAGTCATGGCGGTTCAGAAGGCAGTTTAAAACGGATGTGGAACCCGATCGCCTACGCACTGGGTTTTATCGATACCGAAAATATTTCCGCCCGGTGTATGCTGACGATTTTTCAATTTTTTGCGGCAAAAACTGAGGCTTCGGTGTTGCGAATGTTGGAAGGTTCGCCCCACGAATATCTGCACAAACCGATTATTAATTATCTCGAAGAACGGGGCGCGAAAATCTACACCCGACACCGGATTAAAGAGATTCAATACGAACAAATAGACGGCAAAACCTATGTAACGGGTTTGGTTGTTGCTTCCGGGGACGCGCAAGAAACCATCGAAGCCGACGCTTATGTTTGCGCTTGTGATGTTCCCGGAGTTCAGAAAATCTTGCCGGAAGATTGGCGCAAATGGTCGGAATTTGATAATATTTATAAACTCGATACTGTGCCGGTGGCAACCGTACAATTGCGGTTTGATGGTTGGGTAACGGAACTCAACGATCCGCAGCAACGGAAACAGTTAGAACGGGCGGTTGGGATTGATAATTTGTTGTATACTGCCGATGCGGATTTCTCCTGTTTTGCCGATTTAGCCCTAGCAAGTCCGGGGGATTATTACCGTCAAGGTGAAGGTTCGCTGTTGCAATTGGTGTTAACGCCGGGAGATCCGTTTATCAAGCAAAGCAATGAAGAAATTGCCCAACACGTTCTTAAACAGGTACAGGATTTATTCCCGTCTTCGCGAGAGTTAAATATGACCTGGTATAGTGTTGTAAAATTGGCACAATCTCTATATCGAGAAGCGCCGGGAATGGATTTATATCGTCCCGCACAAAAAACGCCTGTAGCTAACTTTTTCTTGGCGGGAAGTTACACCCAACAGGATTATATTGATAGCATGGAAGGCGCGACGATTTCCGGTCATCAAGCTGCACAAGTAATCTTAAAAAACGCAGCAAACTTAATGAAACCTTCGCCGGTAACAACTGGTTAAAGCTGACAATATCAGGGAAAGTTTTAGAGTTTACTTCTTTGACTTTCCCTCTAAAAATATACTTTATCAACTCTAAAACAAGATGTCAGACTGGTTAGAACATAGTGTACAAATAGAAGTTGCCGTTCCGATAGAATTAGCCTGGAGTCTTTGGTCGGATTTGGAACAAATGCCCCGTTGGATGAAATGGATTGAATCAGTTAAGGTACTTGAAGATAATCCGGAATTATCCCGTTGGAAGTTGGCTTCAGGTAACTTTGAATTTAGTTGGTTGTCTCGGATTTTAAAACAGGTTCCCCATCAAATTATTCAATGGGAATCGGTTGATGGTTTACCGAATCAGGGGGCGATTCGCTTTTACGATCGTCACGGGAGTAGTATTGTTAAGTTAACCTTTTCTTATGCAATTCCCGGTATTTTGGGTAAATTAATGGATAATTTATTTTTGGGACGAGTCGTGGAATCAACCATTCAAAAAGATTTAGAACGGTTTCGGGACTATGCCCTAGCCGTTCATGGCAAATCTTAAAAATATCCTAAAATTTCGCTAAACTTAATTTCGAGAAAGCGATCATTTCCTTAATTGAGAAGACGTTCCAAACAGGATAACGGAATAACAATCGGCCAGAAAAATGTCGCTTCTAACAAAATCAACCAAGAAATCCCGTGATTTTTAGGCGTAGATTGATCGCGTAGAAACTTGCTCAGACAAACTACAAACGTAGTTACAGCCCCCAGAATATAAAAAGATTCCAGCATAGTTATCAACAGATGCAAGGTTTGATCAACTTTGTAACCTTGTCCGTTCTAACACAGAGTTCTGTAAATCTCAAGAAAAACTGAGACTTTTTAATAACAGGGGTTAAATTTTTAAGATTAAATTCCACTGCTGGCTTTGGCAATCGGCATCCGCCACCCCGTCCCAAAAGCGCGATCGCTGATTTTTAATCCCGGAGGCGCTTGGCGTCGTTTAAATTCTGCCCGCATGACTAATTTTACTACTTGTTGAACAATCTCAGAATCATGTCCGGCTTTAATAATTTGTTGAACAGATTCGTGCTTTTCAATTAACCGATGCAAAATCTCATCTAAAATCTCATAAGGAGGCAATGAATCCGAATCCATTTGACCGGGTTTGAGTTCGGCGCTGGCGGGTTTTGTTAAAATATTATTGGGGATAATTTCTTTTTGATGGTGTTGATTTAACCACCGACAAATCGAATAAACTCGCGTTTTCGGTACATCCGCAATTACCGCTAATCCCCCATTCATATCGCCATACAACGTACAATATCCCACCGCCATTTCGGATTTATTTCCCGTCGAAAGTAACAGATGACCAAACTTGTTAGAAATTCCCATTAATAATGTTCCCCGAATTCGGGATTGAATATTTTCTTCGGCGACTCCAAATTCTGTTCCTGAAAACACGGGTTCTAAGGCGATATCAAAGGCTTTCATCGCCTCAGCAATGGCTAAAGTTTCCGTATTAATTCCCAAATTTTCCGCCAATTCTAAGGCATCTTTAACCGAATGTTCGGAACTGTAGGGAGAGGGCATTAACACCCCCAAAACGTTCTCTTTACCCACCGCTTCCGCTGCGATCGCCGCCACCAACGAAGAATCAATTCCCCCGCTTAACCCCAAAACCACTTTAGAAAAACCACATTTTCGCACATAATCCCGCACGCCCAAAACCAACGCCAACCAGATTTCTTCATCCTCACTTTTAGGATAAAAAGCTTTAGAATGTTCGGTCGAGTTAACCGTTGATGTTATTAAATCTTGTTTGGCAAAATTATATTCAACCACCGCAAAATCCGTCTCAAATCCAGCCAAACCCCGGATTAATTCCCCCGTTTTATTAAAAACTAAACTAAACCCATCAAAAATTAAATCATCATTTCCCCCGACTTGATTTGCATAAATAATTGGGGTAGAATAACGTTTGGCACTGTGTCCGACCATCGCTTGACGGAGTTTTTGTTTGCTGACTTGGTAGGGAGAAGCGGACAAATTCACCACCAAATCAACCTCTTTCTCCGCCAAAGCTTTCATCGGATTACAACTATAGTTTTGTCTGCCCCAAAATTCCTCGTCATTCCATAAATCCTCACAAATTGTTACCCCAACTTTTAAAGATGAGGTAGCATTAGATAAGGTAAAATATTCGCTCTGTTTTCCGCCTTGAAAATAGCGATCTTCGTCAAAGACATCGTAAGTCGGCAGCAAACGCTTCTGAAAAAACTGCTGAATTTTCCCCCGATGAATTAAAGCGGTGCTATTAAATAACGGCTTTTCACCCTGTTTTTCAAACTCGGGATTGGGTTCTACCGTTCCCACCAAAACCGCAAGTTCTGGGGGCAATTTTTCGGCTAAAATTTGCAGTTGAACGATCGCCGCCTCGATAAAACTGGGGCGGATCAGCAAGTCTCTGGGCGGATAACCCACCAAAGCCAATTCTGTGGTTAAAAGGAGATGACAACCCGCTTCTGTGGCTTGTTGGGCGACGTCGAGAATGCGTTGCGCGTTTCCGGTAATATCGCCGACGGTGGGATTGAGTTGTGCGATCGCTATTTTCATCATCAATTTCTGAGGTAGCTTTTTACTCAAGTTTACTACTACTCAGAAATTATTTCTCGATGGAATCAGTTGAGAGGAAATGATTTGGATTTGAAAAGGTGAGGCGTGAACGATTGATCGCGGACATCTTCACGACTGCATATTAATTTGGGCCGTAAGGATCGCGACAAAATTCATATGTTACCTCAAAATTTTCTCCTCGCTGGTTCGCTTCCTCTCTGAGACGTTCGATATGATCTTCTCGTTGTTCTTTAGCCGCTAAACGAGTGGTTCCAGCCGAAACAGCTTCTTGAGTCTCACCTCCTATTTCGTATTCATAATGACAAACAAACTGAGTTTTTGTTCTTTGAGCAGAGGAGGGTAAAACTGTAGCTTCTTCTTCCGGTGAGTTGACTTCTGCTAAGGCGGGCGTAGTCAAACCGAGCGCCATAAAACTAAGGGTAATACCACTGATAAACCTATTCATAATTATCTCCTGGAATCTAAAATTTTTCGTTCTTTTCTTATAAATGTTAGACAACTTTAACCTAATCTTAATCCTTCTTCCGACATAAACTTCTCGTCTTAACCTGAGCGATTTGCTTCTTTTTTATTCAAAGAAGTCTAATTCTAATGGCTGATTCTGCAAAAGAACGAAATTGATCCAACTTGGGCAGAATATTAATAGAGTCAATTATTGAAGCGATTAAATGAGGTCTAGTCCTGCGGAATACTAGCATCTGTTCAGAGGGATCGACTTTGTTCCAATATCTCGATTGAGTTTAGGCTTCTGAGGTAGCTGTGGAACCCTTCTCAAGGGTGACATCTTCATAGACATCAACCAAAGACACCGTTAAATTCAAACTTTCGAGATAAAAACTGTCTTGACTGGGAGTATAGGTTTTAAAAATCCACTCTCCTTGCTGGTGGCGTTGGAAAATTTCGACTCGTTGATGTTTAGTATTGACTAAAACGTATTCTTCTAAGGTGTCTAGAGTTTGGTAATCGTTGAATTTATCTCCTCTATCAAAAGCTTCCGTACTCTCAGAAAGGACTTCAACAATTAATTTGGGAAAGCGTTTATAAGTGGGAGTTTCTTGATATCGGGTATCACAGGTGACGAGAAGATCAGGATAATAAAAACAGTTGCATTGTTCGAGACGGGCTTTGATATCAGCAAAATAAACCCGACAGTTTGTTCCGCGTAGGTGAGTGCGAATTAGAGTAAACAGATTTCCTGCAATTGTATTATGGGTGTCGGTGGTTCTCGGCATTGCGTAGATTTCACCATCAATATACTCGTGTTTGATGGCGCTTTGAGTTTCGAGTTCGAGGTATTCTTCTGGAGTTAGGGAATGATGGTCAGACAGGGCAATCATGTTTTTTGTATGGAGATTGATCAGTAAATATTTTAACGCCTTTTTGTAAGACAATAAACTTCCGACGAAACAGCACTTATAATATAAGAAAAATTTAACGATCTCCATCTCCCCTTTGAGGTAACTCTATAGCTATGAATATCCAGAATAAAATTAACCTCGCATTCATTGTATTGGGCTGTTCGTTACCGATGCTTTCTGCAAGTCCTAGCAACGCCCAAACCTGTACAGAAGCAGAAATTCAAGCCAATATAGAACAATTTGAAGAAGTTAACCGACTTTACGATCCTCCCTATGGAAACGTTCTCCGATGCGGAAAAAATGCGGTTCAACCTTTAATTGTTACGGTATTAGACCAAAACAGTAGCAGCAAAGTTCGCCGCATTGCTGCCTTTGCTTTGACCACAATTAAAGACAGTTCACCCGAAACCATTAACGCTTTAATTCAAGTCGTTCAAGATCGACAGGAAGATGCAGATGTTCGCCGAAATGTTGCCTTTACTTTAGGGAAAATTGGGGAAAATTCACCGGAAGTAATAAAAGCGTTAATTGGAGAAGTTGAAGACAAACAAAATCCTGTGGGCGTTCGCAGTATGGCGGCTTTTGCATTAAGAGAAATGGGTCAAGGTTCGCCCGAAGATATTGAAGCTTTGGTAAAAATTTTAGAGAATAAACAGGAGAATTCAGAAGTTCGGGTTTATGTGACGGGTGCGTTGAGGGAAATGGCGAAAAATTCACCGGAAGCGGTTGCCGTTTTTATTGACATCCTCGAAGATCAACAGGATGATGTAGAAATTCGCAGCCATGCGGCGACGGCGTTAACAGAAATGGGTCACAATTCATCTGAAGTTGTTGACGTTTTGGTTAATGTCGTTAAAGATCGGGGAGGAAATTTAGAACTTCGCAGCTATGTAGCCACCCTTTTAGAGGCGATTAGTTTTAATTTAATTGTAGAAGAAGATCAAATGCCCCGACAACAATTTAAGCAATTAATTCAAGCGCTACAGCCCGTCTTAGAAATTCAAGATGAGGAGTTATTATTACCGACACAGCTAAAAGATAATCTCTATACTTTGCAGTCAAGAGTTCAAAGAAAGAAAATATAATTTCAGGACATATTATCACTTCTCCTGAAAATTACGCTGTACTGATAACTGTGGGCTAGTTTAAACTCACTCAAATTTTATCAGAATATCGTTGTCAATTGCCTTGCGGTGTTGATGGCAAGTCCGGATAAAGCTTTTGGTTTGCCAAAGCCTGTCGAAGTTGAAAACGACCGGGTTCATTGAACTTTAAGAGGAAAATCGTTGTACGCCCGGTAGGAGTTAAACCTAATATATAACCCCTTTCGAGTTTAAAATGATCTGACCAGTTTTGAGTCCGAGGATTAAACAAAGGGGTTATTTTATCTGTCAATGGGTCAAAGCTGGTGAGGTCTGAACCCTTATAACGATTGCAAGGTAAACAGGCTAAAACTAGGTTTTCTTCAGTTGTTTTTCCCCCGTGTTTAATCGCTATAGCGTGGTCAATTTCGTGACTATAAATAGAAAAGTTTTCGTGAATTAAGCAATATTCACATTTACCTGAAGCGCGATGTTTAACTAATTCGCGTAGTGCTGTTGGAATATATGTCATTGCCCCTATCAACTTTCTGTCTTAGAATTTAAGGCAACATAAGCCCTAACTTTTAGTAAACCCATGAGAGTATCAAGCTGTTGGTAGAGGTCGAGTTCGCTTTTTTCTGTCGCAGTGAGAATCCCGTCTCTATTTTTTTGCAGCAGAGTTTGCAAACGAGTTTGGGAGGGGTTGGAGACTTTAAAGTTGATAATTTCTTCAGAGGTCGGGCGACTAATTAAAAAATCCAAAATTTCCTGATAGGTTGAGGGGGGAGTAAGGTTGAGTAGAGATAAATTGCTGTCTAATTGTTCGGGCAAACTTATTGCGATCAGACGAGTCAAAAGTTCAGAGAGTTGATTTTGAAATGGGGCTAACCGCATGGCGAGTTCATCAGGGATATCGATGGTGATTTGTACCATAGTTAAAAAATCATCGAAGTGGGTTAAAACTGACTCAAATTTTAGCAACATTTTAACAGAGTTCTATGCGCTACGGACTTAATCTTTTAGCACAGGATTTTAATTCCTTCCCGTAACCCAACAAACTTGACCCCAACAAAACAGCGAATATACTGGAAACACAACTAACTCTTCTAACCTATTCTCTAGGGTGACTCTATGACTGCGGGTATCCAGAAAAACATTAACTTGGCATTAATTTTGTTGGGCTGTTCGTTACCGTTGCTTGCTGCGAGTCCGGGCTACGCACAAACCTGTACCGAGGCGGAAATTAAAGCTAATATTGCGAAATTTAAGGATGTTGATAGCCCTTATGACCCTCTACTTCAAAACGTCATCCGATGCCAAAAAGATGCCATTCAACTTCTGATTGCTACAGTTCAAAATAAACAGGATGATGCAAAGGTTCGCCGCTATGTAGCTGAGGCTTTAGAAGGAATTAAGTAGGCAGGCTGAATTAAACGTTAAGAACGTTCTCATTTTTGTTCTCTATATTTTGGTAAGTTGTCCACTGTTGAAGCTGATAACCTACTTGGCTACATTATCATAAAAACCCAGTTTCTCAGAGAAAGCGGGTTTTTGAAGTATGTTTAAACATTAACTCATGGGTTTAAAATCGTCTTTCCCCACCCCACAAACCGGACAAACCCAATCCTCGGGAATATCATCAAATGCTGTTCCGGGTTCTACTCCTCCATCGGGATCGCCTTTTTCGGGATCGTAAATATATCCACATACTCTACATTGATATTTTTGCACGATTTAGTCAGTCTCCAGTGTTCTCCTCTCGAATAGAATATTAACAAAAAATCCTATTTTCCTCATCTTTCTAAGGGAATAAGTAAACTCTCAAAAATCAATAAATAACCAGTTGGTTGTTGCGCTAAAGCGCAGGGAGTTAAGGGCGTTCATCCCAACTCAAAAGTTTTAAAAATATCAAACAGTTAGTTGGTTGTTGCGCTTGAGGGCGCTCATCCCAACAACGGTTTTTTATTGAATGAGACTTCTTCCCGCCTTAATTTTTATTGGGGAGTTTTATCTTTAACGTCTGAAAGATTAATAGGAGGTTTTTCTGATGGTAAAATCACCGGATGTTCGGATAGTTTATCAGCTTTCAAACTGCAAGATCGACGAGTCCAGACAACCGCAATTACACCGACAATTACATTGGCTAAACAAGCCGCTGCAAAAATCCCGTTTAACCCAAATAACCAACTCCCTAAATAGGCTAACGGTACATATAATATTACCATTCGAGATAACGTTAATATAACAGCGGGAAACGGTTTTCCGAGACCGTTAAACGCAGCACAAGCCACCAAGAAAATGCCATAGGTTCCATAACTAATCGGTACAATTGATAAATAACGGGTGGCGGTTTTCAAAACTTCAGAGTTCGTATCAAATAAAGTGACAATTTGGGCGGAAGTAGCCGCCAACACAACCGCGAGTAAAACCCCAAAGCCGAGACAAAATAAATAGGAAAAATGCAAAGACCGATGAACTCGCCCATAGAGTTTAGCCCCCCAGTTTTGACCGACAAACGGCCCGATTGTTGCCGAAAGTGCCATAAATGCAATTAAAGCAAAAGATTCAACCCGAGAAGAAATCCCAAATCCGGCAACGGCTTCGGGACTGTAAGTGGCTAACAAACTGGTAATAATTCCAATCGAAATTGGAGTGATCATATTAGTCGAAGCCGCAGGTAAACCGACATATAAAATCTCTTTCCAGCAGTCCCAACAATTTCTCAGACCGGTGAGACTCCAGAGAATCATCCGTTCTCGAAAATGGAGTACAATTAAAGAGGCAATTAACGTTAGAGAACGACCGATAACTGTCGCGATCGCAGCCCCTTTTAAGCCCAAACTGGGAATGAACGCCCAACCAAAAATAAGCAACGGATCTAAAACAATATTGACAATAGCCGCAAAGGTCATAATTAGACTGGGGATTTTGGTATCTCCTGCGGCTCTAATCGCGCTATTTCCCACCATTGGAACGACTAAAAAAATCATGCCGGGATACCAAATTTGCATATAATCGTGAATATAAGGCATGACTTCGGGTCCGGCTCCCAAGAGTTTAAATAAAGGGTCAATAGTTGCCAGTCCGATGAGAATAAAAACACCAACAATTAACAGAGATAATGTTAGACTGTTGGTGGTTAATCGTTGCACGCGATCGCGATCGCCTTCACCAATAGCGCGAGAAATGACCGAAGACGCGCCGGTTCCCAGTCCCAACGCCAAACTTCCCATCACCATAACCACCGGGAAGGTAAAACTCATCGCCGCGAGTTGGGTGGTTCCCAACTGGCCGACAAAATAGGTATCAGCTAAATTAAAAGCAATCACCGAAAAAACGCCCCAAACCATCGGTAAAGTCAGGGCGAGAAGTTTGAGTCCGACGGAACCTTCTGTGAGGTTATATTTGCGAGTAGGGGTTGATTTGGACATAAATCTCAATACAGGTAAAGTTTGATATGACTTAAAATGCAGTTTCGTTTGTTAATATAACTGCGATCGGCAGTATTTCGCATTCAAACTCAGTTAGCCTCATTTCAGATTAATCAATAATAATTGTGTAGGGGCGGGTTTATTACAGTTATCAGTTATCAGTTATACAGTGACCATCATAGAATTAATTAACCAGACGTGGTATTATACCCACGAGCGCCGGGTTGAAAAACTTTTCGGAAGATAGATGACAAAAGTGAGAATTTGTGCATCTTTAACAAGAGAGTTAAAAGTTATAATTGGAGATAAAGTTTTCTCAAACAATCAGTATAAATACTGTCTGAATTTCTATCTTCTGGGAGTGAAATAAACCCGATCATTTGTGCTTAAATTAGAGATTATGCCTCATCTGGGCAGAACAGGAGATTGGTTATGACATCGAATCAACATCAAGGACAGTTAGTCATCATTGGAGGCGCAGAAGACAGAGAAGGGGACTGTAAAGTATTACGAGAGTTTGTGCGCTGTGCGGGTGGAATTGATGCCAAAATTGTGGTGATGACGGTGGCGACTGAGTTACCCCGAGACGTGGGAGACGACTACATTCGAGTGTTTGAACGTTTGGGGATTAGAAATGTTCGGATTATTGATACAATTGCCCGAGAAGATGCAGAAACGTCTACCGCTTTAGAAGCAATTAACAACGCTACAGGAGTCTTTTTTACGGGAGGAGATCAAGCCCGAATTACCGAAATTCTTAAAGATACGGCTTTGCATGAAGTCTTATTAAAAAGATACAGCGAAGGGTTAGTTGTGGGCGGCACCAGTGCGGGTGCAAGTATGATGTCTGAGAACATGATTTTAGAAGGAGAAGGACAGACCCATCCTCGGATTGAAATTGTGGAAATGGAAGCAGGAATGAGCTTCTTTCCTGAAGCCGTTATTGACCAACATTTTGCTCAACGGGGACGTTTAGGACGCTTACTGACTGCGGTGGCGAGACATCCCGATTTAATTGGTATAGGGATTGATGAAAATACTGCTATTGTTGTGCGAGATCATCAATTTGAAGTGGTTGGAGAGGGAAGTTGTACCGTTGTAGATTTAAGTGAAATCAGCCATAATAACATCGGAGAACTGTTAAGAGATGAAGGTTTGGCTTTGTGTGGAATTAAGCTTCATATTCTACCCGAAGGATATAAATTTGACCTGAAAAATCGTCAACCTTTAACGAATAACCAAGCCGTTAATACACCCGAAATGGCAGTGGTGAGTTAAACCCTCAACTGAAAATTTCACCTCTATTATTACTCCCCTTCCTCTTCCCCCCTTCCAAAGGCAGGGCCGTTTCATTCTCAGTTAAAAATTGCCGGGGGGGATGGGGTGATGGGGGGATGGGGAGGTGGGGAGAGGACTTTTTTCTAATTAAAAATACCTTTTTGTTAATAAAAATCCTCTCTA
>JAYKHV010000117.1:0-38292 GCA_035285085.1 Lyngbya sp.
GTTCGGACGCATAGCTCAGTTGGTTAGAGCGCCACGTTGACATCGTGGAGGCCACAGGTTCGAGTCCTGTTGTGTCCATAACTTTCAGGAGATGGGTCTAAACACCAGACCCATTTCAGTCCCAATATTTTAACACTTGTATTTCTTCTGGTTGGCTTCCAGAAGACTCTGATATCTGGCGATCGCTTTCTGATGAGCCATTTGGTCATGGCGGTTAGCCTGCCAGTCTCGGAGCAGTTCCAAGTTGTACCGGATGACACGGGAGTTGATCCGTATCCAGTGAATTCCTTCTATCCAATCCTCCCCGGCTCGATATCTTCGGAGGGTGGCATCGCAACAGGAAAGACATTCACAAGCTTGATGTTTATCTACGAACTGATACATTTTTTACCTGAAATCATCTTCTGGGTGGGCAATTATCCCCGCAGGGATTGTCCAAAAAGCATTCTGTGTTCTTGGCTAACCATTCGGTTGGTAGCTGTCTTCTTTGCATGGCATTTGACCAAAATCCCTCCCCCTAGTTGGGCAGAGTTTGGAAGGTTGCAGCCAACGGTAGTTCCAAGACTTGACGGGTACATTGAACGTTCATCCGATGAAGAATACAACCCTTTTCCTCTGAGAAAAAACTGGGGCGAGGAAATAAGCGTTGCAATCTGAAGGAATTTTCCGATTCAAAAAACAAGAGTTGGGGGGTAACAAAATCTTCCTCCTGAATTTTTAAAAGTTAATTAATGTGTAGAGTACACCCGATGAAAAGAAGTGCATTGTTAGAAAATATTCTAACAGTTTTGTTGTCTACTGTGATGCCCATTTTCTGAGATTTTTAGAGCCAATATCAGATGGGGCTTTGGATGATAATACCAATCTAGGATAGGAGACTTATCCATCTGTTTTCCAAGAAAATTCTTGAGAATCGTTTGAAGTATTGACGAGCAATAAAAAAGGTTTTCTTAACTCTTAATGTTGGGAAATTAAACTTTTTTTGCTCAAGATTTAAGCATCAATACTCCGGGTCAGCCTCCGCAGTGAATGAGGCTGTATTTGGGTGAAGATTTCAGATGTGAGGGTCAATAAAGGGTTGTTGATTTTCGCACTTATTAGACCGTTTAAGTCTAATCTTTGAATTTTCAATTGGCAAGCAACCTCTAATATTGTGTGAGTGATTGGAGGTGATTTGATGTTGTTTTACTGCCGACTGTAAGTTAGAAAATTTTGCTGAAAGATGATACATGGTTTAGCTCCGGGTGAATGTTTGAGTCCGCTTTCATCCGAGTTCCCCTAAAAAATTGATATTCGGCTTCGGGTTCTACTTCGGAGTTGCTAGGTGAGTAGAATTGAGCCGATAAATTTGGATTATAGCCGATTTTTTCGCAAATCTGTCCACTTTTGATGATGAGATTCTTCTGATGTGGGGTTAAATTGGACGGATATAGACGGGTGTAAAATTGGGCAACTGCACAGTTTTCATGTCATTGATGTGATGTCGCTATTTTGGGAGTCCCGTTTAAATAACCACGCTCAAAAATTTGCCCAAAATATTTCTCGCTGGGTTATCTACTGAATCCATTCTAATAAAAGTTGATTTATTCGCCCAAGATTGGGGATAAAGTTTTCACGGGGAAGGGCAGTTTAACATTTGCAAAGGGAAATTTCCACCTCAATTGATGATAGTACCATTAATGGCGCCTGGGAACTTTTGATCAATTCTCAATTGAACGACGATGAACACAGCACAGATTGAGCAATATTGGCAACGCTATTTGAAAACTTTGCAGAGCAAAATCGAAACCCAATCCGCCTATCTTGTCGATCAATTTGGGGATAGTCCTGAGCAAATGAACTGGGACAGTTGGTAATCGATGGCGTAAAAACGGCTACTTGTTCTGCCCTGTGGGAATGGGAAGCCTCGGGCAGTGCGCCCCCGTTCGTTGGGGTAAAAACTATTTTCCTCGATGGTAAGGCTAACCCAATATGTATCGTCGAGACAACAGAAGTGGTGATTTGTCCCTTCGATGAAGTGGAAGCTCAGTTGGCCTAAGATGAAGGGTTATGCTATCGCACTCTAGAATTGTGGCGACGGGAACACTGGAACTATTTCTGGCGGACTTTGCCGAAAATTGGCAAATAACCCACTTCTAAAATGCTGTTGGTCTGCGAACGGTTTCGCGTGGTGTACGCTGAGTTGAGTTAAAAACGAGCCACATCCAAACCAGCCCGGTTTGCTCGTTAGAACAACTCTACCACAAGCGGTGTCATCGTGATCCCGCACCTGCTATCGTCGAGTCTGAGCAAGGTTTTCAGTTGGCATCATTGCCAAAAATTCTATGGGTTGATACTTGAATTAGCTTTTGAGTTGGAATGGATAACAATGAGTTTTAGCGTGATAGAATGAAGCGGAACACAAGCAAAATCGAGGGTTTTTATCTCTCTTTACTGGGGAGATTTTATAAGTTTTTAACGGCTCTCCACCAACTCCGAGAAAGACCAAGATTTGAAAGCCTATGAAGAATATAAAAACGATTAAAATCAGTCCGCCGAGCATTAAGATGGCTCACAGTTCTGTAAAATTGAACAGTTGAGAAAATGAGGCATATAGCTATAAGTACCAACAATTGTCCGGGTGCCGCCATGTACCACCGTCTGAACCGAACCCAAATCAATCCGAGCAACTTTCCCGACGCGATGACCACTGCGATCGCCTAAAACCAGACCAATAAATTGCTCCATGTATCTTCTTGAATCCTCGATATTATATTTCCCAGAAACCGAAAAGTTAGACTCGCTCATCAACGTTCCCAATCAATCTCTATTGTTCTTCATCTGTTTCGGAGACAATTCTCATTTTTATGAAAAAACGTCGTCATCGTGCGATGGGGTAAGCACAAGCCCTTCTGCGGAAATATCGCCGGATTAATCAACTCGTAAAAATACGGAGATGAGTTGAATTGAGGATACAGGTGAACCGAAAAAAATCCGTGAGTCTACTATTGGCTGTAGAAGTAAAGAAGTCTAAACTTGAAAGTAGAATCTCGATTCTAAGTTTCAGAGAGGGGCTGAAAACCGTGAGTGCTTTTTTCATCGAAAAACCAGAAGTTTTTCTCAAATTAGACGTTTCAAGTGTTCAGCCCAATAGATGATTCTTGCTATCGCGTAACACTCTAACTCATCAAGCTTATGCCTTCTATAATCATTGAATTCCCTTTAACCCTACTGCGGGTGTTCTTAACCGTTTTTGTCTACTGCACCCCCATTTTAGGAATTTGGCTGGTTTCCTCTCTAGTCGCCTTTACCAACGCCCCCCTGTGGCTGTCTCTACTGTCTGGAATTCTACTTTTTCCGCTCATTCCTCTGAGTTGGGAACTCCATTCCTCCCAACATTGGCGACAAAAATATCCTCAGAAAATCCCCATTCTAACTTGGAGTGATCGCTTAACTCTCAAAACCCTCGTTCTCAATTTAGCCTTCATTATTTGCTTACTCGCCACCTGTCCACAAAGCTCGTTTCTAGCATTATCCACACGGGGAGATTGGATGCTCGAAGGAAAACAGGGGCCGGGTGTAGAACAACTGCGACGGGGATTATTTGAAAGCGCAAACTACTTAGAATGGCTGTATCTGGCGTTTCGCAACAATCCCTTTGAAAAATACGAGGATATTATTACGATTAAACCCCAACCCACCCGTCAAGAAAAACCTGATTCTCAACAAAAGAAATGGCCGTGGCTAGGGCAAACCATTCATCCCCTCGTTGCTAATATGCCAGCTAATGTAGAGTCTAGTCTTGAATCTGTTGCTGAATATATCGCCCAACGAGAACCTGATCCGTTCCTACGAGTAAAAGCGTTACATGATTATGTTGTTGACCGTGTTGCTTATGATGCCGAGTCTTATCGAGCGGGTTTGTATCCTCCCCAAGATGCAGAAACCGTATTTAAAACTCATAAAGCCGTTTGTGCGGGTTATGCCAAGTTACTTGCAGCTTTGGGTCAAGCCGTAGGTGAAAACATTGTCTATGTGGTGGGAGATTCTCGCTCTGAGGCTAGTGATTTGAGTGGTGAAGGTCATGCTTGGAATGCGGCTCAAATCCAGGGGAATTGGTATTTAATTGATGCAACTTGGGATAGTGGTTATATCAATGAATCTGGCTTTACCAAACAGTATGATACCAGCTATTTATTCCCACCTCCTCAAGTGATGAGTATTAGCCATTTTCCCGATGATCCGACTTGGCAACTGTTGGCCCAACCCCTGAGTCGGGGCGAATTTTTACGACAACCGATGCTTAGACCTCGTTTTTTTGCCGAGGGGTTAACACTGGTTTCACCCACTCGCTCTCAAACTGATGTGGGGTTGAATGCCATAATTCAATTAAAAAATCCTACTCAACGTTGGATTATGACTCAAGCGGTTTCAGAGACAGGGGAATCATTTGATTGTGCTGAAACAACTCAACAAACCCCAATTTCTTGTGTTCTCCCATCAAGGGGAACTTATGAGGTTAAGTTATTTACAAATAATGAACGTTACGGTCAGTTTGACTATGTGGGAGCGCTGGAATTTAACAGAAAGTAGAATCCGGTTGTTTTTAGGTTAGTATTCTTTAGCGCTCAAAAGGACGTCTCGACCAATGTTTCCCGATGCACCCGTAACCCGAATAGTTGAACTCATGTTCGCTTTCAAAGAGTAAATCAGCAATGCACCCCAAACTGAACCGGGTGTGCGTGCGGTATCTTCCCACATCACGTTGACAACATTCAATCCGAGTTTTTGGACGCGATCGCGAAGCTGTCTATTTCGGGGCATATAAACTACCCGTTGAACGACCTGATTAAATAACTCATTAACTGAGATCAAACTTCCCCTCCAATGAATACAACTTTACCCAAAATCTTTTGCCCAAATTTATGCGGTCTTGAATCCCAACATGACACGGGTAAAATGTCGCTTTCAAACAATCAGAAATTACTTCATTACCGCTCAAGGGTTCAAACCTCAACCGCAATAATCACTTAAATCAACTTGACAAGAGTTCTGCCAAGAAAAGCCCATCCGGGTTGAATTCGAGATTTTCTAAGAGAACCTATATCCAAGCATTTTAGCTTATGCAGTTGAGAATATCGTTATCCCATTTCCTCAAGATAAACTCGGAGCGTATGAGCATTCCAAATTATCTTGTTCACACAGAAATTGTTCTTTTTAATCCGCAACTTATAGACTTTTGGAACAATAAAGAATTTCACGAGTATGATGACGAACAAGAAGATGACCCGACCTTTACCCCTATGTGCAACTTATAAATTACTAGAACAAACATAAAGAGATTATAAGTGACCGAAATACTAGCTCTCTATTCTTGTTAAGAAAAGGTAGAGTAAAACCCCAAAAATTATCTGTATTATATTATTATTGGGAAAAGGATCGTTTGGAACTGGGCGATTAGTATCTACAATAAATTGAAGACTATCCGTATGAATGTAAATTCCAGCTATAGATGGACTTATAGACGTACTATTTTTCTCTAGAATTCCTCGACCATAAAATGCAACATCTCCTCTGTCATTGATTGTCGGCCATAATAAGTCTGTATCAAAAAAGCTAAACCCGTCAAAAGTTTCTTCACGATTAGGAATGGAGATATTTGTATTCACGATGCGGGTAAATGTAAAGATACCTTCTGGGGGTGGAGTCGGAACAGAAACATCATCAACAACAGTAATTTCAGCAGTTTCTTCTGTGAAACCCTCTGCACTCGCCGTTAATGTAACAGTGCGATCGCCATCATCAATTAAATCATCAACTGCGTTTAAACTAAAAGTAGCTGTAGTTTGATCGACGGGAATTGTTACGGTTAAAGGAACTGTTGCTTCAGTGGGATCGCTACTGGTTAAAGTCACATCTAAAGAAGCGGCTGTTCCTCCGGTTCGGGTAACGGTAACAGTAGCGGCGTCTTCTCCATCCGCTTCGGAAATACTCTCAGTATCAACAGTCAAACTTAAAGAAACAGGCGCAAAATTGGCAACATAAATTCCTTCTGTACCATCTGTAAAAAGAGCCGAAAAAGCAATCTGATTCCCGCTCAACCCTTCGGGGCCAAAAGCTAAGTCTTGAATAATTTTACCTTCAAGTGGTGTGTTTAAATCAATAACAGTTTCTAACTCTCCATTGAGGTTCGTATAAATTCCTTGTTGTTCTTCAGAACCCACACCCACAAATGCAACTACTCCGTTATCATCCAAGCTGAGTAGATCAGAAGGAAAGGAATCAGTAGGAGTCGATTCTGCATCAGAAGCAAATGTAATAAAGTTTCCGACTCCATTGGGGATAGGAGTATTGGTATCGGCAACGAGATTAATTCCACCGATATCAGTATAGACACCTATGTTAGTTAATGTATTATTGTCTGAAAATTGAGAGCCAAAAAAGGCAACATTTCCGTTTTGGTTCAGCCTTGGATAACTAGCATTAGAAAAAGTACCCGTGCTATTCGGAACAGGAGTATTATTATCAACAATTGTTGTTAACACCCCACCCTCACTTTTATAAATTCCATTGCTCGAACGATTTTCCTTCCTTCCGTCAAATACAACAGTTCCATTATTGTTGATATCAGGAAAGAGAAAAAAGTCAAAGATTTCAGTCTGATTAGGAATGGGATCGTTGAGTTCTACAGCAGGTGTCAGTCCGGTTGTATCAGTATCAATATAAATTCCTCCTTGAGTCTCAGGAAAAAAAATACTACCATCATTATTAGAACCAACAAAAACTACATTCCCATTCTCATTGAACGAGATAAAAGGACTTAAAGCTTGAAAAGTTTCTGTGCTTCCTGGAATCAAAGTATTAGGATCTGCAACTGTGTTTAAAGTGTTTAAACCTCCTACAGTTTTATAAATACCTATTTTTAAACTTTCAAGACCTTGAACTGAAGGATCTATTGCTATAAGTGACCGAAATGCTAACTCTCCATTATTGTTCAGGAAAGGTGGAGTAAAACCTAAGAAACTATCTGTATTATCGCTGGGAAAAGGATCGTTTGGAATTGGGGTATTAGTATCTACAACAAATTGAAGACTATCTGTATAAATGTAAATTCCAGCTATAGACGGATTATTTTCCTCTAGAATTCCTCGACCATAAAATGCAACATCTCCCCTGTCATTGATTGTCGGCCATAATAAGTCTGTATCAAAAAAGCTGAACCCGTCAAAAGTTTCTTCACGATTAGGAATCGAGGTATTCGTATTTGCGATGCGAGTAAATGTGAAAGCCATAGCAAACTCTGATGGTACAAGTATTTTTTCTTATGCTCGTCTTAAATGGCATTGTCGTGGTAAAAACTCATTTTTACGATGACAAGAAAAGCTTACCTTTAGACCTAAAATTATATTAGCACGCTACTTCACTTGGGCTTGCTTTTAGGGTTAGCTGGTAGTCTAATTGTTGGTGGTACTGCCTGTCTTCGACACTTTGCTCCACGCTTTATGTTTTACCGTATGGGGTATAATATGTCTTGGAACTATGCTCGCTTTCTGGATTATGCGGTTGAGCGTCTCTTCCTATAAAAAGTAGGAGGAGAGTATATCTTTGTCCATCGGATGTTGCTACAGCATTTTGCCCAGATGGACTTGAAACAAAAACAATGTAATGATTAAACTAGAAACGCCCTCAATAACTAAGCGTATAATACGACAAAAAATTAAAGCTGATAAGCGTGAGGCTGATGAAGAAGATTAACTTATTACGAGCTTCGATTTTAGCCCTGGGAACCCTACAATCCTTACTCCTGAACTTGGCGATTGCTTCTGGGTCTGTGGCGGATGATACTAATACTATCGAGCAAGTATTCGCAGATTACAAAAGTGCAATCCTGGCTAGTTCTGGCGATCGCGCTGTTGACAAGTTGAGCCAGAGTACGATTGACTACTACGGTGAAATGCGTCAATTAGCAGTCTGCGAGTCTGCTGAAACAGTCAAGGCAGAATCAATGGTCAACCGGGTACAGATTCTGTCGATGCGATTTCGCGTGCCAACGGAAACACTGGTGGAACTGTCGGATCGGGAAGTGGTCGTTTATAGCGTGGATCGGGGATGGATTGGTAAAGAAAGCGTGATGAAACTGGATGTGGGAGAGGTGACGATTGAGGGAGAGGAAGCCCAGGCCGAGGTGGTGAGCAACGGTGAGCCGACGGGGATTAAGTTCCGTTTTGTCAAGGAAACAGAGGGTTGGAAGTTTGATCTGCTGTCCACAATTGAATTGACCAACCAGGCTTTTGAGCAGTTGGCAGAGGTGCAGGGGCTGAAACAGGATGAGTTTATTTTTGCAGTGTTGGAGATTTTGGAAGGCCGCACCCCTACCGAGGACATCTGGAATCCCGTGGCTCCCGACGATCCGTTGTGTATTTAGAGATCGGGTGGGAGGACAAGGATATGTGACTTCTCTCCATACAATGTCCTACTTGACTCAAAAATAGCTTCGCTTCCTGCGCTTGGTAGTAGCGCAGAAAAAACTCCGGCTCAATCTACTAATACAGCAATGATTCGCGCACATCAAAGTTGGTGTCAACAACGAGGTGGTAACTGGTCTGACAAAAGTTGTCAGTGGGAAGAATTGCAGATGGAACAAGGGCGAGAGATGAGATTAAGTCAAGAGTGTGGTCGTCAAAATGGTATTTGGCACACTTGGGAGCGAGGAAGTTTATAATCCCAAATGTCCGGGTGGTATTTGTCTTCCGATGGTCAAACCGGAAGATTTTGAGATTATAGAGAAGGGTGTAGTTTGTGCTTGGTACTCAGAAATTGACCCGGCACTGTAGACTGAGTTCAACCCCTAATGTGAGCAGGAAGTTGTCCTGTTTGCGAGCATGGGCGTTCTTGTTTGCAAGCAACTACAGGTAAGCATGGTACTTTATAGTTGCTTTTCTATCAAGACCCCATCTTAGTTTAAACTTCTTCAGGGAATTTAATATCACCTACGAAAAATGCACCATGATGAAGAATTTGTATAGAATATTTGATATAAATCAGTTCTTTAACAACTAAAAAAGCTTTGCTACAAACAAGAGAATTTACAGGTTTTAGTTGATGAATTAAGTTATTTCTCTGATTCCTCAGTAAGTTAATCTCATCAAATATAGATTTAGATATTGTCTTATTCATTTTTAATTCCTTGGTCATAAGATAAACCGATATATCACGATCTTTCTGACTTTTAATATTTCCCTTTAAAATTTTAAAAACTTTGCTATCTTTTATAATGTAATTTTCACTATTTAACAAATCAGAAAAAATATCTCTTATTATCGATTCTATAACACTCCATATACTGATTAGAGACATATCAAATGATGCACTTCTTATACTTGTTACACCTCTATTAAGTAGTGCAAATAATTTTAATAAATTATGGTTTAACAATCGTTTATCTAAATGTTGAGTAAATACATCCTCGTCAACATCAAAAACATCAGTCATAAAGTTTATGTCATTCAAAAAAATACCTATTGATTTTTTTCCTCTACTTATCATTTCTTGGAATGTATAAAACTCCCCCGAAAACATAGATGCAGGTTGTATATAATTAATTTCCGGTATAGATTTATCCTGTTCTAACCACAAATATAAATCTCTAATAGATATTTCTTGAGGTATTGAACAAAAACCTCCAGCATATTTTCTCATTTGTGCTTCGTATATAGAAAATGATAAAGCGTTAAAAAAATCCAAAATAAAAGAAGTAGATTGTGATGTCAAAGCATTAGCTGAATTATTATCACAATATTCAGGTATATTAGCCGTTTGTATTGAAGCTATAACTAATCCCTGCCTTTGAATACCTATATCAATACCAGGTGAAATATCTTTTGCCATAAAAACTAATTCTTTTGCATTTTTAGTATGACTTTTATCTCCAATCCAAACGTATGGTTCTAAATAATAACCTACATATATATTATTTTTCATAACTTAAAAAAATTTATTTACTTAATTTTAACATTATAGTTTTTCTCTTAAAGTATGGCAATGAGGGAAATTCAAGACACGTGCAAAATGGAATTTGGAAGAAACTCAAAGTTCAATAGATCAATCCATCCAAAAGCAATTATTTCTAGCTATACAGCTTAGAAACGTAGTTAGAACAATCCCATCTCACTCCAAGCTGTAACGACAGGTGTAACAGGAATGGATTTGTGTGCAAAATTAGCTCAGTTAGCCAGAGTTTAAGGATTAAAAAAGATCCGCTTTCGTCCCATTTTGTGTCCTAAACACTTGAATTCAGTACAGAATTGGTGAAAAAGTTCCGACACCCGTATTAATCGGTACTGCATTAACTTCTGTAAAGAAGTGTTAAAAAAGCAAGCATAGTAGTGCTTTCAGTTCGTTGGCATTTGGTAACAGCTTCTCTAACATTAGCCCTACAGACGGCTTCCTTCAACCTGACTTGAATGCCAACCCATAAGCAGTACCGACGGGAGTTGAACCCGCAATCTCCTGCTTGAAAGACAGGTGGCTTTACCAAGAGCGCCTACGACACCAAGACACAGAGACTAGGACTTGAACCTAGAACAACAGTTTTGGAGACTGTGATGTTACCAATTACACCATCCCTGCACATGGAGACGTGGGGAATTGAACCCCAATTCTGCAACCGTCCGTTTGTTGGTTTCGGAGCAGATGAACGCCAATCGCGTCCCCAAATTTGGCATTAGTTTTCAAGGTTCGGGTGAGCAAGCAGGCTAGAGTCCTGTATTACCCTGTTGCATCTATACTACATTAGTATACTACAAACTGTCAAGGTCATAATACAACCCCGGTCTTATTCGCGCAGAACAAAAGAGTCATTTCTGTGAAAGAATGGCTCTTGAGAATACTTTTTCCTAGAATGTAATCCCAATCATCAATTTAAGGGGTATCCGAACCCGACCAGCCCAATATTCTTTCGTAGAGAGTTTCATAAACCAAACTAACCGAACTTCCTTCCCATCTTTGAGGCGGACGATAAACGGCGACGGGATAACTCCAATTATCTTCAATCTCGGAGGTAAAATCTACCAACACGCATCCCCGCATCGGTTTGGGTTTCGATGGTTTATCCTGAATATCGTACTCGTACCGCTTACCCTACAACTTAATTAAGGTTAGTCAGGCACTCGTGCTGCTAGAGAACCCCTCAAAGCATGATCTCAAATTGTTGGGGCTAAATTTCTGAAAAGTTGATAAAATCCCTTTAATATTAATACATCTATAGTTATGACGACTCATCCTCTTACTTGGACAGAACTAGAAGCTCTCACCGACTTTGAGATTGATACTGTTAACGGCCCGACAAACGCTCAAGCACGAGAGCGTTTATTTGGCAAAAACGAGTCTGATGTGCGCGTAACCCTCTATCGAGATAATCATGCTTGGTGTCCCTACTGTCAGAAAGTCTGGCTATGGCTAGAGGAGAAACAGATTCCTTACCGCATCAAAAAAGTGACCATGTTCTGTTATGGCACAAAAGAGAGTTGGTACAAGCGGAAAGTACCCTCTGGTATGTTACCTGCCCTTGAACTTGATGGTCGTATGATTACCGAAAGTGATGATATATTAATGGCTCTCGAACAGGTGTTTGGCCCCAACGTCTTCGGAATGAATGACTCCAAAGTTTTGCCGTTGCGACAGTTGGAGCGACTTCTATTTAGGGCTTGGTGTAGTTGGTTATGTTATCCAACGCGATCGCCAGGAGAAGATCGACGCAACAAGGAACAATTTATTGGGGTAGTGAGAAAGGTTGAAGAAGCTCTCGAACGCACACCTAGCCCCTACTTCCTAGAGGAGTTTTCCACGGCTGATGTGGTTTTTACACCCTATGTTGAACGGATGAATGCCAGTCTTTACTACTACAAAGGCTACTCCATGCGAGAAGAAAATCCGGGTTTTAGTGCTT
The DNA here is from genome assembly GCA_035285085.1 of Lyngbya sp. Classification (GTDB taxonomy): domain Bacteria; phylum Cyanobacteriota; class Cyanobacteriia; order Cyanobacteriales; family Microcoleaceae; genus Capilliphycus. Next base: position 11,927 of record JAYKHV010000117.1, read on the forward strand.
GGTTTGATGCAATGGAAAGCCGTCCCACTTACCGAGGAACTCAGAGCGACTTCCATACTCATGTTCACGACTTACCGCCCCAAATGGGAGGTTGTTACGAAAACGGCGAACCCCAAACCCGAATTAATCAGAAACGAGTTGATAACGGCCCTTGGATGGGACTACCGGATGTGAAGTATCCTGAACCCGAAAACTCTCGTACTGAAGCTCTACAACGGGTGATTAAACACCGTACCAATATTATTAAAGTTAACCCCGCCGATGACCAGTTGTTTGATGAAGCGCTGCGGTGTGCTTTAACTTATATGATGACTGGTGAAATCTCGACACCGCCCTCTGAGTCTGATGTGGCTTTGCGATATTTGCGCGATCGCATTAATGTACCACGAGATATGTCAATCTATGCCGCCAAACGTCTGCGAGAAGCTTTAGAAGAAACGGCGGCTTTAGTGGGCGTGCGCCAAGGTTCCCCTATTCCGGTTCAACATCGGCGAGATCAAGATCCAGTCAATTTTGCCTCCTAAATTCAGGTGCTTGCGGGTGAGAGCCTTTCACGCCTGCTATTACTTTCCCCTCTGATTTTGGCGGAAACTTCGTCCTACTTTTTATAGCGCTACTTGAATCGGGAACAGGCAAAAGGCAAGAGGCAAAAGTTGACTGTGAAAGGGTTTTAAGATTTAGAAGTGTCCTAACCGAATTTTGTACTGCTATAATTCTGAGAAAATTTTCAAAGTTCCGTAATTCTCCCGTAGCTATCTAAGGTTTTCTGGGTTTATATTGAAGACAAGATGAAAAAAACGGTTGCCACCAAAAGTTCGCTTGAACCATAATGGGGTCTCGCTCATGCCGATGATTGCGGGTCGTTCGCGAAGCGTGATTGAGCCGTAGTGATTTATGATTGCAGGTCACTACCAATTAACAATTACAAGCCTAGATATTGAGGAACTCATCAAATGATTAAATTGCTCACACTTATCTTGATGCTTACCACAGGCACTGCAACGGCGGCGGATCAGCAACAAACTATCCCGGCTCAGTTTTGGGGGAAGTGGGACTTAGATTTGAAAAGCTGTAGTTCTCGTGGATCTGAGGGAAGCTTGATCATTAGTGCAGACCGTATCAAGTTCTATGAAAGTATAGGTTCTGTTCGTTCTGTTGTCACTCATGGTAATTCTGACCTAGACCTAACTATGGAGTTGTCCGGCGAGGGAGAAACTTGGATTTCCAACTATTATTTTCGGCTCTCCGATGATCGGAAGTCTTTGACAGGTTTAACCAACGGTAATCGTGAATTTGTGCGTTACCGATGCCCATGATTCAGGGTTCTTGTTGTTTCAAAAATACTAAGCCATAAATTATAGTTACATTTTATTGTGGGTCGAGAATAAGCCACCCTATTCTCAGAGAGGTTGCAGAACCATGATCCTTATTCAGTTTCCCTTCTGCCTTCCTTGTCGCCCCGTCAGTTACAATCATTTATCCCTTCTTAATCGTTACTCCGTTTCAAGAATTTTAGCCGACTTAGCATAATAAGGAATAGTTACATTATTTTTAGGAAAGTTTTTGTAGATAAAACAAATTAGAACCGGACAAAAAGCTCAATATAAAGGTGAACTTTTTCCCTCAGAGCAACCAATAGGAAACTACGGAATGGATTCTTTTGAATTATTTCAGCGAGATCGTCAGCAAAATAGAAAAGGTATCATTGCAATTGATTTAGTGAGGTGGAACCCATGATCAAAACTCAACAAGAGTATCAATTTACCCGGCAATTGGTGAAAGAGTTTGAGCAATCAATCGCGGCACTTGAACAGGATGAAAATCGCCGAAGTCATGACCCCAATGGATGGGAACTGATGAAAGTTTCATTATTGAGCCAGCTTGAGAAATTAAAATCAGAAGTCGCCGAATATTATAGCCTTATTTCTCACGATAGCTTTACCCCGATTGTATTAACACTTTCGGAGATTGAGAATCTACCCCAAATCTTAGTCAAAGCTAGAATGGCAGCCAAATTAAGCCCGAAAGAATTGGCGGACTTGGCCGGGTTGACGGAAGAAAAAATTAAACACTACGAAGATAATGATTACGAAGATGCGAGTTTTTTAGAGGTAAAATTTGTAATGAATGCCCTGGATATCCAAGTTCAAAAAGGAGAGTTTTTGGTTCCTTTAGATACGTTGAGAAGAACGCCGGTCACTCACAATGAATTGTTGTCATCCAGTCATTCGAGTTGAGAGCAAGCCTGTTAACCTTCGTTTAATTAATGAATTAAATTTCCTTCTTTCAGTGTTCCTTTGGGTTTAAATACTCTTAGGAATTTTCATAAACTGAGTAAATATTTTCATACCACAGGGTTTGGGTTTGATTATTAATGCTTTGAGCGGATAAAATTGTGAGATACTTCAGAGTAGAATCAAAACGAACGTGCATCCACCGAACACCGTGACCGTGCGTGTTGCACCAAATTGAATCCCCTTGTTCAATCGCTTTGTCAGCAATTTCTCCAACTTTTTTCCACAAAGCCTGTTGCAAATCAACAGAAGCCCAACGACAAAAAGCGGCAATATGACCATAATTTCCTGTGGCTTTGGGTATCACTAACAACGCATCGCCGGACAAATTGGAGAATGTCGTCACCTGTTCGTGGGGTTTTAACTTCTGAAGATATTCTTGATAGGGTTCGGGATTAGCCGAGCCAAAAGAGGAAGGAATTAATATGGCGAAAAAAGGATGAGTTCTGGTAAAATGGGAATGAATCGGAACGGGTTGCCAAAGAAAGTCGAAGGGAATATTTGCCCAAGTTTGGTTCCACAGTTGTCGAAAATCAGCTTGAGTTGATAACCCGGTTGCGATCGCCGACCAAGAAAAAGGGCGGTGGTGGGAATCAACAAACCGGACAACCACTGCGTCCCTTTGCCCAATTTTCAGGGGAACTTGATGGGCGGTTGCATGATTAATATTGCCATCCGAACCAAGTTTCATCAATATATCCGTTGTTAGAACTCTTGAGAGTTTAACAAATTAAATTTAAGAGCCAATTAAATTCCCGGAATTTCTAAACGGTGGAGCTTGAATTCTACAAGCCTTCAATCTGTCCCACAATTTCCAACTCTCCTTGAGAATTAGCTTTGACGACAACGCTATCAGCTTGGGACAGACCCACTCCACTAACTGCTTGAATATTCACAAAATGGGACACCATAATGATCACTCCCGATGTATTTTGATGGTTCACAATTTGCTGACGAGTTTGGGCAATTTGTTCGGTTTCATTCGTGCGATCCTCAAAAGTTGAATTTAAGGCGGGAAATTGCTCAACTTCCCCTAAATTCAACAATTCTGCTGTGTCTAAACAACGACAGTATTGACTTGATAAAACCTGATGAATCGGAATTTGGCGTGCGCGAAAGATTTCACCGATGCGAGTCGCCTGTTCTCGACCCGCTTGTGAGAGGTTGCGTTGGGTTGCACAATCATCCAGTTCAAATCCCGGCGGGTCGCCCGTTCCCGCAACGGTTTGAGCGTGACGCATTAGTACGACGTACCCCGTTCCTTGTCTCATTTGCGCCCAAATATCTGGGGCAGTATTTTCGGTTAGGATGGAAGTAGCGGACGAAGTTTCTGGGTTTGGTAATGGTGGGGGTTCAGAAGTGGAAGTCTTGGCAATTGGGGAAGAGACTTCGCTTAAGTGGCTCAAATCCCGATGGGAATTCTCGGCTGTGCAACCCATTGTAATTACACCACTCAACCCTATTAATAACAAAAATCGGCAGATGGATTTCATCTCGGTTATGCTTTGGATTGTTGTGACGCTGACAACGTGATTTGTTGTTTGCGATTGGCGTGGCAGTTTCAACTGAAGACCTCAGCAATTAGCGAAAACCCGTCATCACCAAAGGAACTCCGTTGGAGGGAGCAAGCGTACCGCCCCGACGCATGGGTTTAATCAGTGATAATGAGAAAGATTGTAATGGCGGCATCGACAAAGATCAAGGTTAAAAGGTTTTCAATTTCGATAATTTAAGTGTCACTATGGTTTCACATTTTCGTAGGCTATGTACGGTTATCCCTACTATTCAAGCGCAACACGCCCACTAAAGCAATCGCTAGAATTGCATAGATATAACAAGATGTATAACATTTTAGTGCGATCGAAAATATCGGCTATATAAAGGATTTTCCTATTGAAGTTACCAGCTACATAAATATGGTTAATTTTCATTCTCCCTCCGTTCCAGGAGCGCAAGCGTTTAAAGTTTTATCAATAGATGGAGGAGGAATTAAGGGCTTGTATTCAGCCCGAATACTAGAACATCTTGAGCAGAGGTTTAATTGTCACATCGCCGATTACTTTGACCTAATTTGTGGCACTTCAACGGGAGGTTTAATGGCTCTGGGACTATCCCTTAATGTCCCTGTTGGGGTAATCAGCAATTTGTATTACAAGCGAGGGAAGCAAATTTTTCCACAGCGAAACGGCTTTCTAAGTTCGCTTCGACAATTTTTTCTGAGAAGTAAGTATGATAACAGCGAATTAAGAAAAGCATTAGAAGAAATATTTGGAGAACGAACCCTTGCCGACTCTCGTTGTTTGCTGTGTATCCCTGCATTTTCTTTAACTGATGGTAGGCCTTTTATTTTTAAATATGACCATCAGGAAGGCAATTTATGTAGAGATAGTAAAACCAGATATGTTGATATTGCTCTGGCCACAAGTGCAGCACCCGCATATCTACCAATCGTCACTATCGATACTTACGATCGCAAACAGTTTGTTGATGGCGGGGTCTATGCCAACAATCCAACTCTAGTTGGAGTAATAGAAGCACTCCGGTACTTTGTTGGCACAGGCAAAAAATTTCAGAAGCTAATGGTGATGTCTATTGGTTCTTTGGAGCCAAATCCGGGTAGGCGGTTTGTTGTTAAACATCATCGTTCGGTGATCGATTGGAACAAGGATCTAATCACTACGTTTTTTGAGGCACAGGCTTATGTTACAGGTTACTTTGTAGACACTCTAGCAAACTACTGCGACTCCCCGTTTGATTATGTTCGTATTCCTGGTGCGCCTTTATCTCCACAGCAAGCGCAAATTATTAACTTAGATAATGCTTCGAGTGAAGCATTGCAGTTAATGTCACAGATGGGCAAAGATCAAGCATTATTTTGGGGCAGAAAGCCTGAAATTGCCAAGTTTTTTCAAGAGCGTAAACACTACATCATCAGGTGATTACATGGCAAACTGTCATAAATATTTTGTGGAATTTAATAATTTAATTGCCTTAAATCTTAAACAAAAAAACAGATTACGCACATCTCGCGATGCCGTTCGCAAGAAGATTAGGCTGTACTTTCGGAATAAACAGAATGGTTTGACCCCAAAGTTTCACGGTCAGGGTTCATTGATGATGAATACTATTATCGAACCGCTTGATAGAGAGTTTGACATTGATGATGGTATCTATTTCAAAGTAGAAGCAGAACCAGTTCAGAGCGTTAGCACATTCCACCGATGGATTTGGGAAGCCGTAGATGGGCATACAAATCAAAAGCCTATTGACAAGCAAACTTGTGTCAGGCTTGTCTATGCTGGACAATATCACCTCGATCTACCCATTTACTATATGATTGAAGGGCAAACTCCATATTTAGCTCATAAGGGTAAAGGATGGATTAAAAGCGATCCTAGAGAATTCATCAAATGGTTTAATGACAAAGCTGACAATAACGGTCAACTCAAACGAATTGTTCGTTATCTAAAAGCCTGGAGTGATTACAGGAAAGGAGACTTGCCGAGCGGATTGATTTTCTCAATTTTAGCGGCTAATAATATTGTTTTCGATGAACGAGATGACGTGGCTCTTTATCAAACTTTACTCAACATCAAAAGTAATCTAAAACAGAGTTTTGTATGCTATCGCCCAACAAGTCCTGCCTATGAAAACCTGCTAGAGGATTATAGAAAAACGAACAAGGATTACTTTTTCGGGCAGCTTGGCAGTTTCATTCAATCTGCTGAGAAAGCCTTGGATGAGAAGACAAGCCAGAAGGATGCCTGTAAAGCTTGGCAGCGTCACTTTGGCAAAGAGCGATTTCCTTTTGAATCTGAAGAATTCATTGAGGATTATTTTCATGTTAATATTCGATATGAGTTGAAAATAGATTGCCTGGTTTCGCAAAAAGGCTTTAGATCTCATTCATTAAGACAAATGTTTTTAAGTAGATTACCTTTGTTGCGAAATAAAAAATTAGAATTTCATATTGTTGACTGTAATGTACCCAAACCATTTCAAGTTAAATGGAAAGTTCGTAATGTTGGAGAGGAAGCAATAAGAAGAAATCAAATTCGAGGACAAATTCTCAATGATAGTGGAAATCATCGAATCATCGAATCAAGCAATTTCCAGGGAAAACATTTTGTAGAATGTTATGTTATCCAAGATGATGTTTGTGTTGCCAAGTCTAGGATTGATGTTCCGATTTCAAATCGGTAAGATAAGGATTGATGTTTCAAAAAGAGCTACTGTCAGGTCAAACGCTGTTTTATTCATCCCACTGTTACCCACTGCATGGTTTTCGCTTTCTGTGCTGGGTGCCTAAGTAGCAAATATAATTGAGGACTGACGGGGGATCTCAATCTATCTAATTTGTAGGCAGAATTAACACCACATTATTGATGAGATTTTTCGTGCTATCGCATTTTCCCGTAAAGCTCGACCTATTGCGTGGAAGCTGTGAAGCGGGAATGGAGGACTTCAGATTGAGGGGTTTGGGGTTGTGGGCAATTCCCGATTATTTATGTTAATTATTTCAATTATTTTTGATTGATTTTGAGGATTATTTATTCAATAAATGCGTGTAATTCATAGCCGATGCTGGATTGGGGAGTTGGTTCAGTAGTTCTACGGAGAACCCCCCATTTTTTAATGCTTTTAAATTTTCAATATTTCCGTAGTTTCCGCGAAGACTTCCAAGTTTTTTCAGTTTATGCTTGAAAGTAGAGTGTACAAAATTCTAAGACCTGCAACATCTACTTCTAATCGATTTTATATCCGCACGTTCGGATAGATAATTGATTGTCATAGAACAAGTGGCTTTTAGACAGTACATCACATACCGCCAGTGCAGTTTAATTTGCATTTTAACGAAAATTATTGGAGCTTTATTGTGTTAAAAATTCAAATAATTAGTTGATAAGCCCGTAAACTAATAGCAGAGAATTAGGAGAATCTTTGTGACCCAAACAAGCTGGAATCCCGAACAACCCGGTCAGGAAGTTCGGATGCGGAACAATCCGGGTAAAAGAGGGATAACAACCGGAACAACCCGAAAATATGGGGGTCGATTACAAGTTTTAATTAATTGGGGGCCAAACGAAACCTCATACAAACAATATGAGCAATTAGAACTTTGTGGAGAACCCGAAACCAATAAAAGCTTAATGGAATCGGGACGCTTTGGAACTCCCGACGATCTGCGGCGGATTTTGACATTTGAGAAAGTCAAAGGTGAATTGACGGATGTTTTTTACAGTATGGAGTCAAGCAATACGGACTTCTACGCCTATCAATTCAAACCCGTCCTGAAGTTTTTGGACTCTCCGGTTGGGCGCTTGTTAATCGCAGATGAGGTGGGTTTAGGTAAAACGATTGAATCGGTATATATTTGGAAAGAATTGCAGGCTCGTGAAGATGCCCGTCGCCTTCTAATTGTCTGTCCGGCGATGCTGAGAGATAAATGGGTGGGAGATTTAAGAGAGCGATTCAATCTCTACGCCGAAGTGATTGATGCCAAAGGTTTGCTCGAAAAAACTCAACTCTTTCTCAGCACAGGAAATCCCGACTCCTTTATTTATGTGGCGAGTTTGGAAGGATTGCGAACCAAAAATTGGGATGAAAAAAATAGCGAACAGAACTTAAGTTCTAGAACTCAACTGGCACAACTTTTGGAAGTCAATCCAGCTACTAACGACCTTGCACTATTCGATTTGGTCATCATTGATGAAGCTCACTATCTCCGCAACCCGGAAACAGCCAATCATAAGTTTAGCCAGCTATTGCGCGAAGCTTCCCGTCACCTGTTACTGCTAACAGCAACACCGATTCAAATTCGCAGCGATAACCTTTATCAATTACTAAAATTAATTAGCCCCGAAGACTTCTTCGACCCGACAACTTTTGAAAGAATGCTGGAGGCAAACAGGCCATTAGTTGAAGCTTTGCAGCTAATGGGTCAACCCGCTCCCGACCTAAAAACCATACATCAAAATGTAAAACAAGCTTTGGAATCCGACAATTTCAGCCAAAGTTCTAGGCTTCAAAAACTCGACGAACAGTTATTAGAAATTTGCGGGGAGATTACCCCCGACAAACAAGCAAAATTTGCCCAAGTCTTAGAAAGTGCATCCCTTTTCGGTCAATTTATGACCCGCAGCCGCAAGCGAGATGTCATTCAAAACCGAGTCAAGCGTCGCCCTCAAACATTGGACGTAAAATTTACCCCCTCAGAACAACAGGTTTACGAGTACGTTACCGACAAAATTCGCCAGCAAGCCCGGGGACAAACAAAATTTGTAGTCTTCAGACTGATGGTACGTCAGCGACAGATGGCAAGCTGCATGGTTGCCGCTCTCGAAGCCTGGAAAGAAAAGGGAGTGCTTGACGATTTTCTGATAATTGATGACGATAATGACGACATCAACGATGAGCTACTCTACGAAATTTATGGTTCGGAGCTTGATAGCAATTCCAAAAGTTATAGTAGCAGCCAACTCGAAAAAGTTGCCGAAAATATTCCGACCAACCCCTTTCCCGACAATGACAGCGAACTAAAACAGTTTATCGAACAACTCAAAAAAGTTGATAGCAAGTACAACAAACTTAGAGAATGTATCCGGGAACAGCTTCAGAAAAACCCGAAGGAAAAGTTTGTTTTATTTTCTTTTTATCGCAAGAGTTTGGCTTATCTTCAAAAACGTTTTGCTGCGGATAAAATTCAAACTTGTCTGATTCAAGGCGGCATGAATCGGGAGGAAAAGCAAGAAATTCTTCAACAATTCCAAAACAATTCCAAAATTTCGATTCTTCTGTCCTCCGAAGTGGGCAGCGAGGGGATTGATTTGCAATTTTGTCGCTTTATTATTAACTATGATTTGCCCTGGAACCCGATGCGAGTTGAGCAGCGAATTGGAAGACTGGATCGCTTAAATCAAAAGTTCCCCGTTATTTCAATTATTAACTTTAGCATCAAAGATACGATTGAAGAATATATTTTGGAAAGACTTTATGATCGCATTAATATTTTTAAAGAAAGCATTGGAGATTTGGAGGAGATTTTAGGAGAAAAAACCGAAGATCTGATTTTAGAGATTTTAAATCCCGGACTGAGCGAGGAAGAACTAAAAAAACAAGCCGAACAAACCATTTTGGCACTTGCCAACGAAATGGACGGACAAAGAAGATTGGAGGATGAAGCCATGAATTTAGTCGCTTTTTCCGATTATCTTCTCAACGTGGTTAATCAAAGTCGTCAGCAGGGAAAATGGTTGCGTCCCGAGGAATTACAGGCGTTTGTTGAAGACTTTTTTAAGTTGCAATATCCGGGAACCGTTATCGAACCCGTTCAAAAAGTTGAAGGACTGTTTAATATTCGGCTTGCCAGTGAAGCGCAAGTGAATTTAAAGCTATTTTGCACCCAGAAACGGCTATCAACACTGTTGTGCAGCACGAGGGTTTCTTGCTTCTTCGATCCCAAGATTGCGGGAACGATGGGTCAACCCAACCACGAACTGCTTGACCCCAATCACCCTTTAATTCAATGGATTTGTCATCAATATGAAGACGAGAATAGTTCTTTAAAATTTCAACCCGTCTCCGCCATTCAAATCCCCAGTATCAAACCCGAAGTAAAAACCGGATATTATGTTTATGTTATTCACCGATGGAATCTTCAAGGAATTCGGGAAAAAACTCGTTTGGCTTACCGGATAATGAGTCTGGAACAACGCCAAATTTTGCCCGATGAAATCGCCGAATTGATCATCAACCAAGCCGCTTTAATCGGAAAACCCCTAGATAATGTTGCCAACCTCATTGCTCTCCATGAAGTTGTGGAGGTTTACGAGGAATGCACCAACGATTTGCAAATTGCATTTGCCGAAGCCGAAGCCGAATTTGAAGCCGATAATACCGACTGGTGTAATCGCCAAGAAGCCACTGTAAAAGCTTATGCACAGCGAAAACAAGGGGAGTTTGAAGAACGCATCGCCGGGTTTCAAGACGATCAGAAAAAACGGTCAATCATTCCGGCAATTCAAGGTCAAATTAATAAAGTTAATCAAAACTTGAATTTGGCTTTAAAAAGAATTAACGAAAAACGTAAAATAACGGCTTCTAATCCCGAATTAGCGGCCGGACTAATTTTTGTCGAGGAACTTAAAAATGGCTGATTTATTTCTCAACTTGGGAATTGATTTTGGTACGAGTTTTACAAAAGTGTGCGTGCGGGATACGGATCGGGAGCGCTCTTGGGTGGTTAATTTTGCAGGCAACCGCCCCCGGCTTGATGAAGCGTTGCTCCCCACCAAAATAGGAATCTGCAACGACGGGCGATTATTGGCGGGACTGACTCAATCCGAGTGGGTTGCGGTCGCGCCCAATGTGGCAGTATCCATTGATTTTATTAAGATGCGTCTGGCAAATTTGGATGTGGGAACTGAAACACAACCCTATCCTTCCGACCGTCTACAGAGCTTTAAAAGAGTTGATTTAAACACTACTGAAAGCTTGGAAAACTTATCAGCTTACTACCTCAGTCGTGTGATTACAAAAGCTCAAGATTGGGTGATGACCAACAATCAAACTTTGGTTAAAAATCAGGAGATTGGCTGGAGTGCAAATGTTGGGGTACCCGTTAAATATATAGACTCAAAAGCTGTCGAGCGGTTTAAACGGGTAATTCGTTGGGCTTGGTTGCTATGCCAGTCTCAGCCCCAATCTTTTAACGATCTCTGGGAAGAAATGGAGCGACTTCGGGGGGAACGTGATCGTGATGATATTCCCTGTTTTGCCATGCCTGAAATTGCTGCCGCCGTTCAATCTTATACTATTTCCCGGCAGGCGGAACCCGGAACTTACATTTTCTTTGATATCGGAAGCGGTACAATTGAGGGCGCATCTTTCCGGTTTTGGCGGGAACCGAATATGCCTCCTCTGGTGGAATTTTATTCGGCAGAAGTTGAGGCTTTGGGAGTAAACGCTTTGGCTAAAAAAATTGCCGCCCAGTCTAAAGTTTTGGAACTTGATTTAACCCGTGAGTTAATTGAAGACAGCCAAACGCTTCTCAGTCAAGTTTATTCTTTTTCAGAAACTTTAGCTCGTCCGGCTTCAAAAACATCTGACCGCCGAGGAGGTGGGGGAGAGCGGGTTGCCAATAAAATCCTAGTTGGTAATTCAAAAGTGTTTGTAGAAGATGTTGAGTTACAACTCCAGAAGGCTTCAAATCCAGAAACTCAAAAGTTGTTGCACCTGATATTAGCTCAAAATTTAATTCATCGGGAAGTTGCTACGGTAATAGTAGGATGCCAGAAAAAGTTTCCCAGCTATTTTCAACAGTCTCCAAAGCTTGGGATATTTTTAGGAGGAGGAGGAAGAAATATTGAGTATTATCGAGAGACTATCGAATCGACTTATATCGCTTTTGGACACAAACAAGCCGACATACCTGTTTATCAGTTAAAAGAGTTACCCTTCCCGGCGGATTTCGATTTGAGTCGATTGCAACCCAACAATCTTTTCCACCGCTTCGCAATCGCATACGGGTTATCCGTTCCTGAAGGGGAAGGCCCGGAAATTAAGGGATATCCCCGACAATTTCCTGATGCGCCGCCTCCCCCTCCTCGCCGCGAACGTTTACCCCAACTGCCGACTGATTAATTAAGAGTAGGTGCTGTTTAAAGGAATTAAAAAATCCATCTTTGTCACCATCAATAACAATTATTCTCTGTTCAAAATACCCAATCTCTAGATTTTTATAGGAGTAGGAATGATTGTAGTATTTCGAGCGATTGCTAGTTAACTTCTAATCAAATCTCTCAATGATATAAACAAGATTAATTAGGAAAATGGAAGTATACTTTTTACTCAAATATTCCTTCTATATGTTCTACTTGAGGAACTCGATAGGAGATTGGAAAACCCAAAAATAATCTGAGTAAATCAACGGCAAAATGTTCAAGTGGTTTTGTATGAGGTAACAAGTTGAGATAAGAATTATGAAAACTTGCTCAACAGCTTAGTTTACAGGATACTGTATTTGAGAGTTGAGCAAGTTTCTCTGCTATTGCAGATAGATGTTTTGGAAGCATTCTCAAGGATTAACAAATGGCATACTGGTTATTTCAGGGCAACCCCAAATACTATCGAGTCACTGATGCGATCCGAGATTTTGAACAAATGCCCTGGCTGGTGACGCGCTACGGTAAAGAAATTGCTGTCGGCGATGGGGTGCTGGTTTGGAAAGCGGGGGTAGATGCTGGGGTTTATGCGATCGCCGAAATCATCGAGTCCGCCAAAATGTTAACCGAAGTTCCCGATATTAGGTATTGGATTGATAAAAGTCGCCTTGGCAGCAAACCCCAAGCCCAAATTCGGTTCACAACAAAACTGTTAAAAAAACCGCTACTGCGAGAACAATTAAAGAGTGATTCTATCCTCAAAGACTTGTTAGTTATTCGCGCCCCCAACAGCACAAACTTTAAAGTTTCACCGGAACAGTGGCAGCGAGTTCACGAACTGAAAATCTAATTGAGGCATTGCTTAAAAAAAGTACAAAGTTACTGAAAGTAAATTTTAGGGCGGAAAAAAAAGGGTTAGCTTCCAATTCATAAAGTTGGTATTTCTGGAAGGATACCCTTTTCTGCTAGTCCCTCAAACTGTTTCTGCATCGCTCTTGCAGCCACCGGATCGACGAGAAGCACTCCGGCTTCTATATTCCGTTCGTGGGCGGCTTCGGTAAAATTGGCGGAGGTAATAAACAAGCGTTCTTCGTCCACAACAACGCACTTGGCATGAAGACAGGCTCTCGTTCCATTGGTTTGTAAAAGCGATCGCGGATCGTGAAAAACTTCTGGCAAACGTTGCCCCGGCCAAATCTCATTTTTAAACAAACGGGCAAATTCCTTCAACAAATCCCTGTCAGAAATATTACTCTGATAAGGACGCTGTACATTTAAAAACATTTGAACTTTTAAGTTTGGATTCCTATCCATTCTTTCTGCGAGAACCCGAAATAATTTCTGTGCTTTTTTACCTCGATCAATCGCATAGCTAACAATTAAAACGCTATATTGAGCTTGCTCAAATAACTCCCGCACAACAATAGAAGTATCTCGACTTTCGGTTCCCGGTATTTCTTTTCCCGTCCAAACTAAATTGACGCGATCGCTAATATTTTGCGCGAATTCTCTTTCCTCGGCAAGCCGCCGCAATAGGTAAGCAATATGTGCCTCTGTCATCCCTTTGGCAATCAGATCATCAAATTCAACCGCCACATCCGACGAAATTTCTATCGGAACGTAAGCTGTCAAGTTCGGCGAAAAAAAGGGAGCAGTCAACCGTTTTGATTCTAAAGCAACTGCCAAATTAATCAGCGCCGGACGGCTTAATCTTTGAAAAAGAGACATTATTTTAAAAGTGCCAATCGTCGAATTGAAAGATAGATTTTTAAAGCTTTTTCCCTCTGCCCTCTGCCCTCTGCCATCTGCCTTCCCTTCTGCCCTCTTCCCTCTGCCTTCTCCTACAAATCATCTGGGAAAAATTCGGAGCCGAGTTCTTCAACAGTGCTGACAACCAACGCCCGATCTAAAAACTCATTACGACGCTCACAAGAAGTTTCTGCTATTAACAAACACCCGTGACAAGCCGCCCCATGTAGATATCGATCTTCTTGGGGGTTTAAGGGTTCGTGTTGGCTGCAAACGGGATCATTTGAGCAGAGTCGGCCAAATTCCAACGCTTTTGTGAGGTGATCTTCAATTTGTCTACCGACTTCAACTAAACCTCCTAACGTCCCTTCTGAACCGGAACTTCCCGTATAAAGCAAAATACCGTAACCCGTTTCCGAAGTATAAATTCGCTCTCGAATAGCGCTGGCTGCATATCCACACTCTAGAGATATTGAAGTAATTAATAAATGAGATAATGAATGTAACATCACATAAGGAAGACCGGGAAAGTGAGCTTTATCTCTAGGAATTCCCTTACTGTCAAGCCATTTGGAAAAACCAGATTCTAAATTTTTTCCTCGTTTCTTAACCTGTTCTTGCTGAAGCCAAGATTCAATGATAGCTTTATTAAAACCAATAAAAACGCCCTCACCCTTATTTTCAATTGCGGGAATCCATTGTGTTTCTACATCGAGGCTCGCTCGTCTAACATTAATCGCTAAATCGTCTATTTCTCCCTCAATATTGGGTAAAGATGCCTCAAATCGAGTAAACCCAACTTGGGCAGTAACTTCGCGTAAACGATGCACCAAAACAATGCGATCAATGTAAGATTTCCATTGAGAATCGAGGTGTTCAAGGTTTCGCGCTGAGGCATCAAAATCATCATTTTTAGTGGAAATTTCCCGCTCGGTTTCATCAGGACAGGCGAGTAACGCTTCGAGTTCAACCTGTTTAATACTTTTATCTGTAGCGGCTTGACCACTTTTTCGACGCTCAATTTCTGCCCAAACTGTCTCAACTCCAAACACCAATAATTCCGCATATTTTGGCTTTCTAAATGTTCGTTTTAGTTCTTCGCAACTCTCCTCATATTCGAGATCTTCTTCATAAAATTTATCGAGTATTTTCTTTAACTTCGCATCGGTATCCGGCAACGAAATAACGCTAAGAGTTTGGCTAAAATAGGCGTTACTAGCCGAACGAACTAAAAGCCGATTATATTCGGGTTTATCAGTGGCTACAAGTTCCCCTGTCTCGCGATCAATTTTATAACCAATACAAGCTTCTTGACCATTATGACCTAACCAGGGTCTTTTTCCCTGACAGGGGCCTAATACTTTGGAATTTTTGAGTTTTGCTTCAGATAAACGGCGACGTTTCCCGCATTCACAGCGAACAAAAATTTCCTCAAAATCGTTTCCTGAACCGCCCTCATCTAACCAAAGTTGCTTTCGACAAGTGGTTTTAGGATCTTGATGAACAAAGCCATACCAGTCGATATCATCTAAATGTCCGTTGACACAAGCTTGAACAAACCTCACGGGAACTGCCGAGACTTTTTTACCCTCGAATTTTGCTCCCGACGTGACCGCGTTCCACCTTAAGAAAGGGCGAGTTCGATAGTCTTTACCTGTTTTTTTATCTCGATAGGTTTCGTTAATTTGGGCTAAAAACCAAGTAGGAAAAATAAAACCATCAACCCCAGAAAAGGAGGCATTTTGATTTTGAGAAACAAGGGGCGGAGTATAGAGTTTAATATCTTCAATATCAAGAACTTTTGCCACTTTTCTCCTCAAACGTTCTTCGTGAATAATTTGACGATCTCCTTTCCAATAACTCAACCCCGCAATAACAACGGAATGGGTTGGCAAGTCTACCAACGCACCGGGGCCGAAGGTATTCAAAAGTTGACTGTGACGGAGTTCTCCTTGGGGAGTGTTTTTTTTTGATGATGTCATAGTGTTAGTTTGAAGGCAGAAGATAGAAGGTTGAAGAAGTTTGAAGGTGGAAGTTTGGGATTTTATGGGATACTAGAAAGGGATTTGCTATTATAACAATCGCGGCTAGCAATAAGGATAGGGTAAATGGCTGGGAATCCTTTTTAAAAAAGCTTTTCCCTTCTGCCTTCTCCTATTATTGGGATTCGCTTTTGATTTCAATTCCGAAGGGATCTCGAACCCATAAATTAACCGTTGGTTCGACATCTCTCAAACTGCGGGGTGCTTTGAATTTTTGCTGTTCGTAGGGGGCTTGATCCGCTTCGGGATCGGAAGCATCTAATAACAACGGTGCTACTAAGTCCTGTTCTTGTTTATTATACTGAAGTCGTTTTTCGCGGTCGGCGATCGCTTCCCAAGTATCGAATAATTCTTGAACTTGCGATCGCACTTCCTTTCGCAAGGTTTCGGCTTCCTCAGCAGGTAAAGGAATATGACCTTCAGCACGACGGGAAATGGTTTCTACAACTGCATTTAGGGTTTGTCGTTGTTGATGAACTTCCGAAGCGCCCAAAGCGGGAGTCATCTCTCCCACTCCCAAACGCGACAATGCCACCGTAACCCCCGCCAAACCGCGATCGAGGGCGCGAGGTGAAAACGGCGTGACACTGGTAGCCTCAACCGCCCGGTAAAAACTGGCGTGCCAACTTTCAAACCGTTCATAATGAGAGCGATCGCGAGGCCTGTGAATATTCAACAGCGTCACCACCAAACCGGGGCGGTTGGGATCGCGCCCCACCCGGCTGGTACTTTGAATGTACTCGGCGGCGGTTTTGGGCTGACCCAACACCACCATCAACCCCAACCGCACGATATCCAACCCCACAGAAATCATATTCGTCGCCAGGGCGATATCGACCCGTTCCTTTTCGTCGAACCCCAGGGCGAGGCGGCGCTTGGTATTTGCGACTTTATCCGTACTGACTCGCGAAGTCAACTCCTCCGGTTCGTCGTCAATTTTGCGATCGCCAAACGGCCCGCCGCTTTCCCCGTGACGCAGCCGCCCCCCGTATTTCATCAGCCGGGAGTTTACCTCGTCCTCAACTATTCTCCGGCTTCCCCCCAACTCCCGGAGCGAGTTAAAATAACCCAGCAGCGTCATATAAGGATCGGCGGGGTTCGGTTGGGCTTTCTTCCCGCCGGCGGCTTCCCACTCCTTTTGGGCGGCAGCCAGCAGCGCCAAATAGGTTCGCAGCAGCACCACTTTTAAACTGCGCCCCTGGGCGGCAACCCCCACATACAGACGACCGGGAGAGTCTTCAGGAAAGAGGGTCTGGGCAAAAAAGGAATCATGGCGATCGGGTCCCGGTGGGGGAAAGATATCAACATGACTGCGACCAAATAGGGCTTGTATTTGCCGATCAGCCCGCCTGACTGTTGCAGTAGAAGCAATGATTTTCGGACGGATGGTTTTGTCTTCTTTCTTGATGCTGCACAGGTCATCAATAGCGGTTTCATACAGCCCTACCATCGTCCCTAACGGCCCCGAAATCAAATGCAGTTCATCTTGGATCACCAAGTCGGGAGGGGGCAGAAACGCCGTTAGAGCCTTGCCGGGTTTGCTGGCGTCGGCACTACTGTAGAAACCTTCTGTCGAATGATAGTGGGTAACTTTGCCAAATAAAGCCCCGGTTTGACCGACCCAGGGCAGGTTGGCAAATTTATCGACGGTGGCAATAATAAAGCAGGGTAGCCGACGATAAATAGACTCATCAACGGCGATAATCGGAAGGGGCCGATCTCCGCGAAACGAACAGCGACGGTTTGAACAGACGATCCGAAGTTGTTTGGGTTGATCGACATGGGGTAGCAGTTGAAACGAGTTTGACTTGAATTTTTCGCCGCACCAGGGACAACCTTCGAGGGGAATGGGAGAGGGTTTGCCGCGATCATCTTTTTGAAAGGCTAAGGTTCGCGCCCGGGCTGAATATTCGTCTTTGTCGCCCTTTTTTCCCATTTTATTCGGTGTCGCACTCTGACCCACCCACAGCCCTATTTCAAACGGCCACGTCCCTAATTTCGGGTTTTGCGATCGCTCTAATTCTAAGGCACAAATTAACCGCGAAGCCCGTTCTAACTGATCTAGGGTTAACAGTCGCAGAGTATAGCGCATCAACACACTCACCCCGCAACCTTGAAGGTCTTCATTTTTCAGTCTGCGAAGCACGAGGGTAAAAGCGGCTAACCCTAAATAAGCTTCGGTTTTACCGCCTCCTGTGGGGAAAAATAACAGATCGACGACTTCGCGATCGCTGTGTTCGGGTTGGGCAGTACCTACTAAATTGAGTAAAATAAACGCAAGCTGAAAGGGTCGCCAACTCGGAGGAGTAAACTCGGAGGGGGGTTTTCCTTCTTCTTGAGATAGTTGCTGACGCCGGGCGGTGGCGATCGCTTTGTTGGCTATTTTAAATGCTTCTAATACATCCCCATCGTCTAAGGCTTTCAAACCCTCTGCTATTCTATTTTTAATCCGTTCTGCATTTTCGAGTAATTTTTGGGTGACTTGCTGAAATTTTGCTTCTGGGGTAATCTGTTTTTGAGTATCGATCCAGTTTTGATAAGCACTCACCATTGGGCCGACCATTTGCCGAATTTTCTCTGCACTTTCGGCGTTGGCGATCGCTTCCATTCCCAACTCTACATCGGGAATATTGGCGGGGGCGACTCGCGGCACTTCGGCGGTGGGTATCCAACTCGTACAGATTTTTTTGCAGGTTTCGCCTTGGGCTGTGGCTACGGCTGAAACGTTGTGACCGACGGCAAACTCGTAATCATGGCGATATTGAACGGCTGCAACGCATTCATCCCAGTCTGTGCTTCCTGTTCTCGGATCGCAGCGAGGGATAAATCCGCGATCGCATTCTAGCGAAATCCGAGTTTGAAAGGCAAATTTCACATCCCGTTTTTCATCGGTTGAATGAGTACGATAATTCACGAGGAAGACTGACACTGAACGGGTTCCAGGGGCGAACTGACTGGCTTTTACCGGACGGTTGGCTATTACTAATGTTAGTCCACTCCCATAGGGTACATCAATCTCTTTTTGTTGGGAAGTAGTCGAAAGGGGAATAGTAATTTTGACGCTGTGGGGGGTACGCTGCCAATAGGTTTGCTGAGTCGTTTTATCGGGGTCTTCGTCGGGTTCTGGGAGTTCTTCTGGGGGTTCTTCTGGGGGTTCGTCGGTTTCGAGTTCAATGGGTTGATAGTCTCCCCAAGTGATTGTAGCTTGAATTTTTAAAATGTCTTGAGAAATTAGAAAACTCAACCCCATTGATGAGGGAAAAATCGCTAAACGGGCGGCTGCGGTTTCGGGGGCGCTACTATCTTCGCTGGCGGTATTTCCGGTTTGCAAGTCAAGGTCTTCGTTGGCGCTGGTGTCGGTTTTGACTTCTGGGGGCGATCCGAAGGGGACGAGAAAGCCTGTTAAATACCATTTAGAAGGGGGTTGAGAGAGAATTTCTTCGGCGTGTTGTTCGTCTTCGGGCGTCGGGCCGATCAAATCCAATTCTAGGGCTTCTACAAGTTTATCGCGAATTTGGGCGGAGGTTTTCATAAGAGGCAAGAGGCAAGAGGCAAGAGGCAAGAGGTAAGAGGCAGAAGTTGTTTTTTGTCAGGGAATTAATTCCCTGTCTCATATCCTAAGTCATCTGAAGATGACTGAAAATTAGTTGGATAGTCGGTTTGAACCGACTTGAATTATTAGCCGGGGAATTTATTCCCTGGTGAGGCAGAAGAAAGGCAGAAGGCAGAGGGCAGAGGGCAGAAGGAAGGCGGAAGGCGCTAAAGCGCTATAACGAACTGGGGAGAATGTTATTGAGTTGGAGTTGTAAGTTTGGGAATAGGGGAGAGATAATGGTTTCTCCTAACCTGTATTGTTGTTGGCGATATTCGTCTCCTTCGAGTTGACAAACGGTGAATGTGGGTTGTTTGGGTTTGCCAATAAACGCGATGCCGCCCAGTCCTCGAAAGTCTACTATCCAATATTCGGGTATACCCAAAATAGCGTATTCTTCCGCTTTCCGAGCATAATCTGTTTCCCAGTTTGTGCTGACAACTTCTACAACCAGTTTAATCGAACGCCCTATGGTAATCACGGGTTTTTGTTGCCACAGGGGTTCACTTCCTAACACCGTTTCATCTAGAACAACTATATCGGGACGCCTGGCGGTTGCTATCTCGGCGACAGGTTGAATGAGGCAGGTTCGGGGAATAAACCAGGGGAATTTAGCGTTTATAATGGCAATACCGATTTGAGTGGCAAGTTTACCCCCTACTGCTTCGTGGAGACCTGTGAGTGACCTGTCAATTATTTCTCCATCGGCTAATTCATAGCGAGAATTGTCACCGTATTCGGCAATAAATTCATCGAAGCTGACGAGTTTTGTCGAAGTATAACTCATTATTTCGCGGCTAATATTTGGGCGGCGGTTAGGTTTAATTCGGGAAATATAGGTGATTCTATTCTATCATCATTCTGAAATTCTGTCGAGTCATAATATTGATGTTCTACCGTGCAAATTGTAACTTTTTGTTCGGCGGGATCGACTATCCAATATTCGGGTATTTCTAACAGTCCATATTCGGAACGTTTGGAACGGTAATCGTCGGTTTTTGTAGACGGACTGACGACTTCAACGACTAAAAAGGGCGGGGGTTCATTAAAGTCTATTACGGCTTCTCTTTCTGCCATTGCTTCCCATTGGCTTTGAGATAATACGGTAATATCGGGAATGCGGCAAGTATCCCAACGCCGTCCGCGTGGAGAACGAATTCCAACTAAACCGGGGAGGGCGATCCAAGGCTGTTTTGAGGTTGATAAAATGCTTTCAAACTGAAGCAATAAAAATCGAATAATTGCCCCGTGTTTTCCCGTTCCTAAACTCATGGCTATTAGTTCTCCGTCAACGAGTTCATAACGGGTATCGGTGCCGTCTTCATAGTTTAAATAGTCTTCAAAGGTGAGTTTTTGGGTTGTTGTAGACATCGTTTTTTGGGGTTTATTTAATAGCTCGGAATTGTGCTTTCTTGACAAGTTAGAACACTATCAATTAATACGGGCTTGGGGAGCGGGGTCTTTCCGGGTTCTTTTTCCTCGCACAGAATAGATATAGCTGTCAACTCTGCGGGGGACGTTGAACTGGGTACCAAAATAGTGGCGCTAACATACCGCTTTAGATCAAGTTTACGGGGCATTGCATGAGCGTAAGCCGCCATTTCTGTTGTTTCAATTGAATAACTATATTCCTCGGTTTGCTCTGGAACTTTTACCCCCAAAGGTTCAAGTGAATCGGAGAATTTCCCTGTCTCCAGCCAAATGGCGCTTTGACCTTTATTAATAGTAATTAAATCGGTTTCGGGTCCTGTATCCTTGGAAGAAAAGGCTCTCGCCATAAAATTGGCATATACTATTCCTACAAAGCCGAAGGTCAAAAGGAAAAATAACGAGCCGAAAAAGTAACAGCCCAGTTGATTTTTTGTGATTTTAATAGACGATGAAGTTTTCATAACAGGCAACGGGATAAGGTGAAAGGGAAGGCAGAAGCGAAGTTGTTTTTTATCAAAGAATTGATTCCCTGTCTCATAGCCGAAAGTCATCTGAAGATGACTAAAAATTAGTTGGGTAGTCGGTTTGAACCGACTTGAGTTATTAGCCGGGGAATTTATTCCCTGGTGGGGCAGAAGAAAGGCGGAAGGCAGAGGGCAGAAGGCAGAGGGCAGAAGGAAGGCAGAGGGCAGAGGGCAGAGGGCAGAGGGCAGAGGAAAGGCGGAAGGTGCTACAACGAACTAAGCTGGGGCATAGTCGGTTTGTTCGCGAATATAAGGGGGATGAAAAGCTAATACAATTCGGTCTTTGGATATGCCTGCGTTAACGAGTTCTTCTGTAATACTATCTTCTATTCCGTCGTAGTGTATCCAAATTTTATCGCCCCGAATTTCGGCATGAACCAAGCAGTGATGAATATGTTTTTTGCCTTCCCAACCTTCCTTAACGAGTAAAAAATGGTTGCGGTCTTGACTGATAATAACCCTGCTGTTAATCTCGCCGTAACTGTAGGGAATTGAAGCATATTTTTTCAGGATTTTTTGCAATAGTTCTCGATACGGGTTTGGTCTTTCCATAATTTCTCATTCCTCCAAACTTCTGCCTTCTGCCTTAAAACTTCTGCCTTAAAACTTCTGCCTTCTGCCTTCTGCCTTCTGCCTTAAAACTTCTGCCTTCTTTCTGCCTTCCCCAACGCTACAACTCCAGTCCGGGTATTGTTGGCGGATTCTGTTTTGATTTTACCCGTTTTTGTTTACTTTTGGTCTGGGTTTTGGTTTTCTTTTGGCTTTTTTTCCCTCCCAACACTTCTTCTTCGTAACGGTTTTGGTTGAGGTCGAGTAGTCTGGCTAATATTTCGTCGTGGGTGGCTTCACTCCAACGGTAACGCCAGGGGAGTTTGCGTTTTTTTCCTTGGCGGATGAGGCTGTCGAAGTTGCTGGCTTCTTCTGCGGTGGGGAAGTAATAGTCTCCGGTGGCGATGCGGTCTTTGGCTTCGGGGTCGAGGTTGCTGTCTTCGTCGAGGTCGAGGTAGTCCAGGGCGAAACCACAGGTTATATCGATGTCTTCCCATCCGTAGGCTTTTAATACGGCTTTATCTATTTCTTGGTGGAGTTGTCGCAGTTTGATGATGTCCGGGTCGGTTTCTTCGGGGTTGTGAAACCGGTTGTAGGTGTCGGTGAGTCCTTCGTTTTTACTAACCATTAACTCGGCGCGATATTCGTAGTATTCTTTTCCTATATTCTCTAAGTTGGCGTCTGTTTCCCACTTTTCGGGAAAGGGAAATGTTTCAAAACAATCTTTGATATTATATCGTGGATCGTCTTTAATTGTCGCACCAAAAAAATCAGACCAAACCTGATGAAATCTGCTACCAATACAAGCAAATTCTGAATGATTTCTCAAAGCAAAAACAATTAAAGTTTGGTCATATACAAATCCATGATTTAGAAAAGTAAAACAAAAATGTTTGCTTGTTAGTGAGCGAACTAAAACCCGATCCAACTTTGCGATCGCTTTAAATAAAGCAGGTGTAGTTTCTCCAAACCGCCACCAATATCGCGCCCGAATTTCTCGTTTTTGTGCCAACCTTTGAGGCTTAACTTTTTCTTCGACAATTTCCATTAAATCCGGCCACTGTCTCGCCTCATCCTCACTCATATCGCCAAAATTAATCACATAGCGATGATGGCTGTGAGTTGGGCTTTGGTTCACTTCCTCGCCGCCAATATAAGGAAAAATTCGTTCAGCATTGCGGGGATCTTTTTTGATTAAACGGTGCATTTCTTCGAGGGATGTTGCATCGGGGTTTGTATCGTCAAAAGTGAACCCCATTCCCAAAACATAACTACCGATAAAACTTTTATTAGCGTTGGCGAGTAAAACTTTCGGGTCGTCGTTTCCGCCTTTGTGGAATAAAAACGCCGTGATATTATCAGACATCCGCCCATCCAAGTTTTTGGGTTGGGAATAATCCCCTTTGATAATATTAACCGTACTGACCACAACCGCAGCAAGTCCCGGCCATTTAACCCGTTTTTGGGCGTTGTAAATAGTACCTCCGTTGTTACAAATAAATCTCAGCCCACTGCTGCGAGTATCCCCTTGGGCGATAGTATTCGTGGCAATTAATCCAAAAGTTCCCCCCTTTCTAACAATGGTAAAAGCCCGACGGAAAAAATGGGCGACCAGATCCGAGTTTCCGTGAGATTCCGGATGAACAACTTTTAGCCAATCCAAATAACCCTCGGGGTTGGCGTTAATGGTGTTATTTTTTCCCGCAAAAGGAGGATTTCCGATAATGGCATCAAAGCCGGGATTTTCGCGGTCAAAAACTTCGGGAAATTCAATCTCCCAATTAAACGGGGTGATACTTTTTTCCCGACAATTGCCCCCTAAAATCTTGCCGTCCAAATCACTCTTAGAATCTCCCGCCTGTCCCCCTTGATCCCCCCTTCTGCCCTTAGAAAGGGGGGCGGGGGGAAGCCCGATGTGGCTTCGCTTTATTTCATATGGGGAAGCTTGAAAATTGGGGAAACGCAGACTATTTGAAATCGAAGTCAATTTGGGGTAAAAATCGCCGTCGGGTTGATAATTTTCCGCCCGCCACTGTCTGACCGCAGATTGATAAGACAGTTGCAAATCTGTCGCGGCTTTTTTAGACATTCCCACGCCATCAAAAAAAGCGGCGATCGCCACATCACCAACCAACCGCAAATCATCCAATTCGCGATCGGCATTTTGCAGTTGAGTTAACTTCTTCTCGGCGTCGGTATTGCTGCGAGTATCGACCTCTTGAATTTGCGATCGCCAAGACTTCGCCCGGTCCAGCTTTTCATGTATTAATTGAATCAAAGGTAAATCCGCGATCGGATCTTTGCCAAAACCGCCGATTTCCTGCTGCGTTAACCCCACCAAAGAATCCCCACATTTGAGGGCGTGATCGACAAAAGTAAACGGCATATCCTTAGATAATGTTACCAACCACAAAGACAACTTCGCCAGGTTGACCGCAAAGGGATTTTTATCGACGCCGTAGAGACAGCGTTGGGCGACCAGACGCCGGGCCAAAAGAAGGGGTTCAACGGGGGGGCGGTTGAAGTCATCCGGGAGTCCGTGATAGTCCCACGCCGCCACCAGTTTTTCCGCCAACTGACGACAAGCCTCAACCAAAAAAGCCGCCGACCCCATCGCCAAATCGCAGACTTTCAATGCTAAAATACTCTCAGCCGTCGGATGTTCGCCCAAAGCCTCCAAAACCGGACGCAAAGTAGTTTCAACCAGAGGTTGAGTTAACTTCCGGGGCGTGTAGTGGGACCCGGTGCGACGCCGTTCTTCCCCCGGTTGCAGGTACAAGCAGCCTTTGGATAAAAGGTTCGGGGTGCGGGCGGAAACCTTGCGATCGAGGGCGGCGACGATTTCCTCCGGGGTTTTTGCGGCTTTCAACTCCGTTAACCCCTTGCCGGTTAGCTTGCACTCCGCCTGGTTTTGTAGGAATTTGGCGCGATCTTTCGATTTTGTCTTGAGAAGGGCTTCGACATCGATCACAATATCCTTGGGTTTAACCGCTATCGATACCCCTTCGGCAACTTCCACCTCGTAACCCATGATCGCCTCATAAACCGAACCAATTTGTTCGACGTCCAAAGCCCGATAGGAAAGGCGTTCAGCATCTAAGATTAGCAGTTTATCGAGGATGCGGAAAATCACCCCGTCGGGGATGCGGGGAACGTTAATTTTATCGTAGGTTTGAAAACAACTGTTTCTCGGCCGCCCTTCCAAAAAAGGAAATTCATCCGGGTCGAAAAGCTGACCGTGACGGGCGGGTAAATATTCCTGCGTGGCGCCGCCCCCGTCGTAGACCAGCCGAAACAGACTCAGGAGACTCGCCCAGGCGCCGTAACGCTGATCCATCGTATCCGGGTAAAGTCCGGCATCCTCCCGCAGTTGTTCGTACAGGCCCGATACCGCATAGTTGCGCTGATAAACCGCATCGTCCGGCATTAAGCCTTCGTCTTCAGCATACAGCAAAAACACCAACCGCATCAAGGTAGCAATCAAACCGCCGTAGAGATGTTGGGTATCGGTTTGGGCTTCCCGCAGCAGTTCCCCGTTAACATCGGCGTCGGCGGACTGAAACCCCCGCAGCAGTTCCCACAGGGCGTCGAGGACCTGGCTGGCCAGCTTCGTGGAAACTTCCGCCTGGTCGCTGCGGCTGTCGGCGAGTATTTTCGGCAAACGGCGATCGCTGGGAAGGTTGAACAGGCGATCGTTTCCCAGTAACATCTCCAGCGCCGCCAAAATTAAGCGTCCGGGTACTTCCGTCATCGCTTGGACCGGAAACGTCAAATGACCGGATGATTCGCCTCTGGGGGCATAAACCAGGCGGATATCGAGGCCGTTAGATAACAGGCCGATGGGAATTTGGGTTTCCCGCAGGAGTCGTTCAAATTTCGCCTGTAGAGTGGCTTTCCAGCCCTGTCCGGTTGCGGTTTCCGGGTCGATGTCATCGAGGGGGAGTCCGGGTTTAACCGTTTGCACCAACATGATCCACTCTTGGCTGTCGGGGTCGGCGACGGCGTGGGTGGGGCGGAGGGTTTCGCCGTAGTCGGGAAGGGCGTGTTCCAGGGAGTCCGGCGGCGTTTGCAGGTCTTCCGGCAACCATTCTAAAACTTGTTCTGCGAAGGCTGGAAAGTCTTCTAACCAGGCCGTTCCCGCTTGGATGCGTCCGGGGACGGCGGCGGTGGAAACGACCCCTTGCAGGCGCGGCTGGAGTTCTACAGCACGATTTCGGTTAATTTGAGCTTGGTGTTTGTGGAGGGCGCTCGCAGAGACGACCAACCCCACCGGTTGGAGGAGTCCGAGCCATTCTTTGTGTTGGTAAAGTTCGCGATCGGTTGACATTTTATTGAAGAAGGTAGAGGGCAAAGGGGAAGGCAGAAGGTAGAAGGCAGAGGGCAGAGGGCAGAAGGTAGAAGGTGGGAGAAGGGGGGAAGAATTAAGGAAGTAGCTAGGAGATAATTAATTTCTAAACCCCTTGTTACCATAACTTTTCGTCTTTCCCCTCTACCCTCTACCCTCTACCCTCTCCCCTTTACCT
>JAYKHV010000118.1:0-16985 GCA_035285085.1 Lyngbya sp.
CTGTCTTTGTCTCTCCAAAATACTAAATTTTTGAACCCTACTGACCTAAAACCTTGCACTTTTTCAAGACCTAAAAATGCTGAAACTTTTACCTGAAAAGGATTTGAGATTTAATCAGCAAACCCTATGTTAAAAAATAGATCAAGCAATCGAGTCAATGGATTAATTCCCATAAAAATCATTTAAAATAGCTTGAATTTCATCTGAGGTACACCGCTATAAACCCGGTTTCTCTGAGAAACCGGGTTTTTAAGATTAAAATCCCTAGAAAATCTACCCACTCCTAACAAATTTTACTCCAATTTTTCCAGAGGAACGACTTTAGGATCGAGAATTTTCGGGCTGGAAGTTGTGAATTTAACGGCGATGGATATTTTGTCTTTGTTTCCAAAAACGTGGGTGACTTCTCCGACTCCAAAGCTGCGATGAAGTACGCGATCGCCAACCGCAAAGCTTTCCACTTTTGAGGGTTGTTTATTGGTTTTTTCTTGAGTGGTTTTAGTGGTTTTAGTGGTTTTAGTTCGGGATTTTGCGGGTTGAGAAATGGGGAGATAGCCTTCAATTAAATCTTGGGGTAATTCTTTTAAAAACATCGACGGAAGACAGGGTTCGCGATATCCCCAGAGGCGGCGTTCTCGGGCGTGAGAAAGGAATAATTGTTCCTGGGCGCGAGTAATTCCCACATAACAAAGTCTTCGTTCTTCTTCTAGGGCTAAAGGATCTTCTATACTGCGGAAATTGGGGAATAATCCCTGTTCCAATCCCACTAAAAAGACAATGGGAAATTCTAAACCTTTCGCCGAATGAAGTGTCATTAAAGAAACGGCTTGTTCCCCTTCTTGCAAATTATCTAAGTCGGAAGCTAGAGAAGCACTGGCTAAAAATCCCCCTAAAGTTGAGTCTTCACTATCTTCTTGAAATTGGGCGACAGCGTTACTCAATTCTCTAATATTTTCTAAGCGACTTTCGGCTTCATCGGTGCCTTGATTACTCAAATCTAGAATATAATCAGAATCCTCCATTATCCCGTCTAAAATCTCCAAAGCGGTAGAAGAAGCAACTTTTTCTTGCCAAGATGATATCATTTCGGCGAACTGATTAACAGATTTTGCTGAACGTCCCGCCAAGGTATTTACAGAGTCGCGATCGCTGACAATTTCCCACAGGGGAACGCCCAATTGTTGAGACGCATTTACTAAGCTATCAATGGTCGTTTTACCAATTCCTCGGCGGGGTGTATTGATAATTCGCATTAAGCTAACACTATCGGCGGGATTTGCTATTACCCGCAAATAAGAAAGTGCGTCTTTGATTTCTTTGCGATCGTAAAACTTTAATCCCCCAATGACTTGATAGGGAATATTACCTTTAATGAAAGCATCTTCTAAGGCGCGAGATTGAGCGTTAACCCGATAAAGTAGTGCAAAACTACCATAACCTAATTCTGGATTTTTTTGGGTTAAATTTTTGATTTGACTGACAATAAAGCTGGCTTCTGCGGTTTCATCGTCGGCTTGATAACAGTAAATGGGCGGCCCTTCTCCGCGTGTTGGGCGCAGCACTTTTTCAATGCGAGTTTTGTTATTAATAATCAGTTGATTGGCGACTTCGAGAATATTTTCCCGAGAGCGATAGTTTTCCTCTAATTTAATCATCGTGCGGGTGTCATCATCGGCTAAACCATCCCCAAAATCTTCTTGAAATTCTAACAGAATGGTATAGTCAGCCATTCGGAAAGAATAGATGGATTGATCGACATCTCCGACGACAAAGATCGAACGATTATTCCAATTATTAAACGTTTTGGGATGTTCGCCGTTGGTGACTAATAGCCGAATTAAGTCATATTGGGTGCGGTTGGTATCCTGATATTCATCGACTAAAATATGACTAAATTTTTGATGCCAGTAGGCTAACACTTGTTCGTTTTGTTGAAACAGTTCAACCGGAACTCGGATTAAATCATCAAAGTCTAGGGCGTTATTGGCGGCGAGATTATCTTGATAAATGCTGTAAACCTCGGCAATAACTCGACCATTATATTGGGGATTTTCTCGCTGATAGGCTAGAGGGGATAATCCCAAATTTTTGGCGTTGCTAATTTGATAGCGAACTTTTCGAGGCTCGAACTTTTTATCATCTAAGTTTAGCTGTTTGGTGACAATTTGTTTGACTAAACTTTGAGCGTCTGATTCATCAAAAATCGAAAAGTTTTGCTGCCACTGACGGCCTTTTTCGTCGGTATATTTATTAATATCGTAGCGGAGAATTCGCGCACAAAGACTGTGAAAGGTTCCCATCCACAGATGCTTTGTAATACTGCGATAAACTTGCGATCGCAATTTCGTTTGTTCGGGAGGAGTGAGGGCGGAAAAGGGTTTTTGATATTGAGTTTGGGCCTGTTGTTCGGAAAATATGGCTTCAACTCGCTCTTTAATTTCTCGGGCGGCTTTGTTGGTAAAAGTCACCGCCAAAATATTTTCGGGATGAACCCGATGAGTTTGCAAAAGGTTGGCGATACGATAGGTTAACGCCCGAGTTTTACCCGAACCCGCACCCGCCACCACGAGCATCGGGCCACAAAAATGTTCGACGGCTTGGCGTTGGGAGGGGTTGAGATGGCTGAGGAAGTCAACAGTCTGAGTCATGGTTGTCTTGGGAAATTTTCCGCCATACTTTAGGCTACCATGTTCAAGGCGTCCCCTGACGATTAAAATTCATCAGGGGAGGAGTCAGAGCGGTATTTATTGATATAAATTATATCCCATAATAAGAACGATACCACTCTACAAATCGTTGAATTCCGACTTCTATCGGAGTTTTTGGACTAAAGCCAACGTCTTGAATTAACGCATCGACATTTGCATAAGTGATCGGTACGTCTCCGGGTTGCATGGGAAGCATTTCTTTAACGGCTTTTTTCCCCAGAAACTCCTCTAAAATTTCAATCAGTCGCAAGAGTTCAACAGGTGTGTTATTCCCAATATTGTAAATTTTGTAAGGAGCTTTGGTGTAGCTTTCCGCTTGCAAATTGGGCTGAGGAATTTTATCGATGACTCGAACAACGCCCTCAACCACATCATCAATATAAGTAAAATCTCGTTGCATTTTACCATAATTAAACACTTTAATTGGTTTTCCATCCAATATAGCTTTTGTAAACAGAAAAACTGCCATATCCGGACGACCCCAAGGCCCGTAAACCGTAAAGAAACGTAAGCCAGTTGTAGGAATATTATAGAGATGGCTGTAGCTGTGAGCCATTAATTCATTTGCTTTTTTTGTCGATGCATATAAACTTACGGGGTAATCAACGTTATCCTCTACGGCAAAGGGAATTTTTTTATTCGTACCATACACCGAACTCGAAGAGGCAAAAACTAAATGTTTTACGTTTGCATGGCGACAACCTTCTAAAATATTCATAAAACCCGCTAGGTTGCTATCCACGTAGGCATAGGGGTTTTGCAAAGAGTAACGAACACCCGCTTGTGCAGCCATATGTGCTACAGCGTCAAATTGTTGTTCAGAAAATAGCTGTTTTACTTGTTCGCGATCAACTAAGTCTAATTGATAAAATGTGAAGTTTTTTAAAGGACTTAGTTGCTCAAGTCGAGCTGTTTTTAAAGAAACTTCATAGTAAGAATTAAGGTTATCTAATCCGATCACTGTATCCCCTCGTTGTAGCAAGCTTTGACACAGGTGAAACCCAATAAATCCAGCAGCTCCGGTCACTAATATTTTCACAAAAGTTTTCTCCTATAAACTTCAAGAGTTGACTCCTGATGCTCTTCTACACCGATAAAATCGACTATTTTTCCTAGTCCACCTTATACTTTCGGACTAGCAAGCCACTGTTCAGGAACCTTTCTTCAGTTGTAACAGCAAAGAACAGACGAGAGCAATACATCCAGTTCAAATAATTTTTACCGTTCTATTAATGTCATAACATATTTTGCTCAAGATGCATAGAATCAGAGACGGCTATATATTCAATTATCAATCCAGATTAATTGCTGATTCTTATCATAGACTTTATAGTTGTCAAACTGAGTGATTTATAGCATATCACTCAGTTTTGAGAAAATCAAGCCTATTTTTAGGAGAATCTATCCTGAGTCCGAAGTTTAATTTTTTACCCTTGAGACACAATCAACAAGCCGACTTCTTTAAACTCTTGGCGTAACTTCCAGCCCCAGCGGTAAATGATCTGAGCCTAGTTTTGATCCGATTTTTCGGTCTAAAATAATGATATCCTCACTGTGAACAGCATGATCAATAGCAATCATCATAAAAGGAGGTAAACCGGCTAACCAAGTGGGTTGAAGTCCAAATCCTCGCTGAGAATTTATCAGATTTGCGGCTTGCAAAAATTGACGAAATCGAATAGACCAAGGGGTTAGATTAAAATCACCAATTATAATCACTT
This sequence comes from Lyngbya sp., assembly GCA_035285085.1. Classification (GTDB taxonomy): domain Bacteria; phylum Cyanobacteriota; class Cyanobacteriia; order Cyanobacteriales; family Microcoleaceae; genus Capilliphycus. The sequence continues at coordinate 4,430 of JAYKHV010000118.1, forward strand.
GATTTCCCTGATTTTGTTGTTGCTGACTCCAAGCAGCTACTCCATCCAGTTCTTTTTTTTGATAGTTAGTCGTGCCTTGATTTCGAGGACGAGTCACGTGTAGACTGAGAATAGATAGGGGTTGATTCCATTCAATTTCAGTGGCGATCATCGGACGTTCTGAATTGGAGGGAAAATGAAGAATTTCTGTGTTTTTAATTGGCAGAGATGGCGGTAAATTAGTAGGAACTAAAAAGGCGACTCCATGAGAATTTTTCAGGGGACGGGACTCGACAACCCGATAACGACTCAAATTAGATTCAATCTGATTTAACCATGCGGGAGTCACTTCTTGGAGAAAAATTAGATCGGCATTTTGTTGGTCTAAATATTGCAGGGTGGGTGTATAATTGGTGTTGTTGCGGTCAATATTCAGATGAAGTAACTGTAAGGAATTTTGAGCAGTATTATTCGCTTTAACAGCGTTAATATTTTGAGCTGGTCGGATAAACAAAGGCAAAATTAAGAGCAAGTTCAGGAATAACGGGAGACTAAAAGCTAAACTCCAAAACCGATATTTAATCCCACTTAATAAAATAGCCAGCAGTAAAATTAAACTCAATTGCACTCGCAAATGATCGAGAAGTTGAAAAATCCACCACTGTTCGGCGAGAAAACCGATAAAAGTTGCAATTGCGGCTAAAATCGCTACAAAATTGACTCCGAGTCTAAGACTATTGAACAGTAAATTAAAAGTTTTTTTTCTTCGTTTCATCTTAATAAACCTGTAGATTAAAGACGTTTTCGACAACAAATAGCATCAGAAAACCGATGACGATAGCAATAATGGGAGTGGCCATCCAACCCAAGGTAATATTGCGTAAAACTTGCCATTTAATTTGTCTTGCGCCTTTCACGCCATTGAGTAAACCAATCCCAATTACAGCACCGACAACCGCTTGAGAACTCGAAACGGGAATTAAAGGAATTGTCGGTAAATTATTGTTAGCTAAAAACTCTTGTAACTGTTTAGAAGAAAACACATATAAAACCAAAGAATGAGCAGTTACGGCGACAAATGCAGCCACAGGAGATAACGGCATCAGATTATTTCCAACCGTCATCATCACACCTTTAGAGTAAGTATAGACTCCCACTGCAATGGCAATCCCTCCGACTAAAAACAGTTGTTGAACTGAGGTAAAAGTCAATTGATTTAGACGAATATCAGTGAAAGGAGAGGAAGACACAAAAACGCCCATGACGTTACCAATATTATTCGCTCCGAGAGCATAAGAACCAAAAGCACCTGCTAAAATTAAGGCGGAACGGGTGTAGAAATCTAGCTGTAATAAATGCGGTTTTATTGCATTAATTAAAAAAACAACAACTTGATAGAGAGTCGCTGCAAAAATTGCCCCTAAAATTGGACAAGCCACCCAAGTTCCGACAATTTTGATCAAAGCGTTAATATCAGTTGTTGAACCGCTAAAAAAGTTCCAGCCAATAATTGCACCCACAACCGCTTGACTCGTGGAAACGGGTAAACCAATTTGAGTCATCCAAAAAACGGTAATAGCGGCTGAGAAAGCGGCGGTAAATGCACCCGGAAGCGTGTTAATTACACCTAATTCGCCCAAACCTTCAGCGGCACCCGCACCCCCAATCACTGCTCCAATTATAACAAAAACGCTACAAATGAAAGCGGCTGTACTAAATTTTACCATGCGACTTCCGACAGCTGTACCGAATACATTCGCCGCATCATTTGCACCCAAAGACCATCCTAAAAATAAACCACTCGACAAGAAAATGAGCGTTGCAATGATGTCCATTTAGTTTTCAGTTTACCTCGAAAAATAATATTATCAAATTTGTTATCCTTATGGTGCATCAAACCCGTGACGTTTTTGAAATCAAAAAAACTTGAACTCTTTGATGCAGCCGACTAATTTTATCAAATTTGTTATCCTTATGGTGCATCAAATCTCTAACCTTTGTCTAACCAAAAAAACTTAAACTCTTTGATGCAGCCGACTAATTTTATCAAATTTGTTATCCTTATGGTGCATCAAATCTGTAACCTTTGTCTAACCAAAAAAACTTGAACTCTTTGATGCACCCTACTAATCTTATAGTGCATCAAATCAGGAGCATTTTAAAAATAAAAAAACTTGAACGATTTGATGCAGCCGAATCCTTTTATAGAACTCGTTTAATGGCATAAATGGCGAGTTTATCACTGGCATTTTCGGCAGCATCAGCCAAAGAATTGATCGCATTCACACTATCACGCAGTTGAATTTTTCGTTCTAAAGGCAATTGAGAATCAAAAATATTTTTCTTCAGTCGCAAAGCGATTTTATCAGATTCAGATTCATAAACTCTGACTTTATAAATATGATCGCGTACTGTGCGAGGATCTCGAAAAAATGAACGGGCTGCAATCACAATCGTTTCCACGCTTTTAACCACCATTTGAGTGAGATCTTTAAAATCTTTTTCATAGACGTTGGGAACTTCCAGTTTCTCGATAATGATATCTTGAAAGGTATCCCCAAAGACATCAATTAAATAGTAAATATCTTCGAGTAAACTTAAGACATCACCTCGGGAATCTGGAATTAACATCTCGGTGTATAGTTCAGATTCTATCGCCCGTCGTAACTCATTACAGCGATCTTTTACACTTTGAATTTGCTGCATTTTTTCTTCGCAGCTTTCGGTGACAAACCCTTTGGCTAAGTACGAAGTTAAACCCATTTCAAAATACAAACTTCCTTCGGATACTTTATCCATAAATTCATCAAGCTGGTGTTCAATAAATTTGGTTTTGCCAAACAGAGAGGGAATTTTATCAGACATGGTTTTATCTTTGGTGAAATGAACTCTGGTTTTGTTTTAAACAAAAATGATCACAGATTTAAAACTCGCTCTAAAAGTATTTTTTTCTCAACTCGAATTAACAAATAACGACCCTTTTGGTCTAAAATTTGATAATCTTGAGATTGTAAACCCAATCTTTCAATTTCTTTGAGGCGACTAATCACCATAATTGTTGAAGGATTGGGACGATTTTGAATCGAATCAAAAAGATGGTATATTGGCTGACCTTCTACGATTCCCTTGAAGAAATCCAGCGCCGTATAAAAGTAAACAGGACGTTCAGAATAATACACAACAGTCGGTTTTCTAAAACCAATCATCCACAGTTCTTCTTGAGGTTTTTCGACTTGCTCAATTTGCTGAGAAAGTTGTCTTAGGGGAAGTTGACGAACTTCATCGAGAAGAAAAATAGCAGGATTAACTACAAAGATAAAAAAGGCAATAAACCCGGCTAAATTTGCTCCCATTAACCAACGCCATTGAGAAGGATATCGCAGTATCCAAGCAATTAATACTGCTGTGATCAGCCAAATTATTCCTCCTCGCAGATGTAAGCCAGACTTTTCGACAACTTCTGGTAAATTAATTACAGCCGGATCACTACCGATCAATTGAGGGCTATAAATACAAACAATACCGAGAAGAACGAGGAAAACAATATTGAATCCTCCCGTGATTAATATGCCTCGATTTTTGATTGGTTTTGTTTTGGGTTCTGCTGAAGTTTGTGGTAAAATTAATTCGCTGGCGAGAAGGGCAACAAGAATTGAAGCGGCTGGCATTAAAGGTAAGACATAACTCGGGAGTTTTGTAACAGAAATTGAGAAAAAGATAAAAATACAAGCAAACCAGAATAACGCAAATAAACCCAACTGACGATCGCGAGGTTGTTGACGCCAAAAGGAACGCTTCCAGAACTGCGATCGAAAGATAGCTAAGGGTAAATAAATTGACCAAGGCATGAAGCCAATTAAAACGACAAGAAAGTAAAAATACCAGGGTGCATCGTGACCATTAACAACGTTTGTAAAGCGTTCAATGTTGTGATAGCCAAAGAAAGAATCAATATAGGTTTGACCATTGCGAAGAATCACCAAAACATACCAAGGTAGGGCAATGACGGTAAAAATAATTGCTCCTAAAATGGGCTTTGCTTCCTGTAAAACTTGTCTAAAATTACCAATATAAAGTAAAAAAGAGATAATAATTAATCCGGGCAATACAATACCAACAGGCCCTTTGGTGAGAACGGCTAACCCCAACAAGACATAAAAGGCTAAGTACCATTTGTTGGGAAGAGAAAAGTCTAGAAATAACTGAGAAATAGAGAATTTTTCTGTGATTTTAGTTGTTTTTTTACCTTCCTCAACATAACCCCAAAAAAAGCAAAACAAAGCAGTTCCCATACACCCACTTAAGAGCATATCCGACACGCCTTGACGCCCCCAAACTAATGTTTCTGGATTAAAGGCGGCGATCGCCCCTCCTATCCAAGCAGATAACCATAATTGACGGGTTTTTTGTCGAGAATCAGCGGTAAAATTTGAGGGAAAAAAGCCGAAATGTCGCAACGTCAAAAAGCAACTAACAGTTAACACAATTGCCCCTAATGCTGAGGGAAAACGCACCGCCCATTCATTCACGCCAAAAACCTGATAACCCACCGCCATTAACCAGTAAACCAAGGGAGGTTTATCGAAGCGAGTTTCACCGTTAAAATAGGGCGTAATCCAATCGCCAGTCAACACCATTTGACGGGCGGCTTCAGCAAACAAGGGTTCAGTTTCATCAACTAAGCCGGTGTTCCCTAAATTCCACAGAAACGCGATACTGCAAATCAACAACAACCCGACAATTGAAAGTCCCCAAGTTGTTTTTGGATGTTGATCAAAGGATTTCCAGTATTTTTTTAGGGGTTTGGCTATCTTCAATGTTGTCATTCCTAGTGTATCATTTTTAAACATTCAATCTCTCAGACCCTAATTTACCAGTTTTGGGTTCCATTCGGACAAGAAAATTTGTAATTTCTGCACAAAGGCGTATTTTTGCCAATCTCAAATGCTCAAATTTTAAATTTAAAATGGTAGCATTTTCCTGAAACTGTGTTTGGTGGCTGTTTAAGTATAATCTAGAGGTTTGACTTCCAAGCTGAGTATGCCCAAATTTTTTTCTAAACTTAATCTCGTTAGTGTGATGGTTGTTTTCAGTACCATCCTCTTGTTTTTTTGTAGCAGTTTACGTCATGCTTTATTTCAATCCAACGCTTTTGATTTAGGTATTTTTGATAATGGGATTTATCTCATTAGTCAAGGAGAAACACCTTTTGTTCTTTTTCGAGGTTTGCATATTCTTGGCGATCATGCGGCTTGGATACTTTATCCGTTAGCTTTATTATACAATATTTTTCCTCAGGTGCATTGGTTGTTTTTTGTACAAGCTGTTAGTTTATCTATTGGGGCTTTACCAACTTTTTACTTGGCAAATAATGCGGGTTTAAAACAATCTCAAGCTACTTCTATGGCTGCGGTTTATTTGCTCTATCCGCTAATTTTTAATCTTAATTTATTTGATTTTCATCCCGAAGTGATTGCACTTCCAGCGTTACTTTGGGCGATTTTAGCGGCTCGCTTACAGCAAGTTTTGAGATTTACTTTAGCGGTTATTATTATCTTAAGCTGCAAAGCGGTTTTATCTTTAACGATTGCGGGTTTAGGGATTTGGTTACTATTTTTTGAAAAAAAGCGAACTTGTGGAATGATCGCTTTGTTTGCGGGTTTAAGCTGGTTTTTAATTGCGACTCAGGTGATTATTCCTCATTTTAGTGGGGGTGAACCCGCCGGAGTGAAATTTTATGATTCTCTCGGAGATTCTGTTTTTGAAATCGCTTTAAATTTATTGCTGAAACCGGGAATTGTTCTCCAACAAATTTTCACCTTGTCGAATTTGGAGTATTTAATTCTCCTGACTGTCCCGGTCATTTGGGGACTTTCTCCCCGACATTTAACACCTTTGATCGCTGCCTTACCGATTTTATTTTTAAATTTGCTCAGTGATAGTGTTCAGCAAAAAAACTTAACTCAACAATATTCTCTCCCGATTTTACCTTTTTTATTAGTTGCTGTTATTTCGACTTTAGCCGCAGGGGGTGGATGGTTACGCCAACCTAAAAAGATTGTATTATGGTCATTAATTGCTTTTTTTGCCTTGGCAAAATACGGCTATTTTGGGTCAAGATATCTGAGACATTTTGACACGGTGAAAGCCTCTCACGAAGCGGTTGCTTTGGTCGAGACAAAAGGCAGTGTTTTAACGGCCGATCATATCGCACCTCATTTAACCCATCGTTCGGTGATTATGTTAGCAACAAAAGGAGCGGAAAAATATAATTTAAACTCGTTCAAATATATTTTACTCAATGGCAGTTATCCGGGTTGGGATAGTTCCCGAGAATTGGTTTATAGTCTGGCGGAGAAACTAAAAACTCTGCCAAACTTTCAACTTCGTTATCAAAAAGATGAAGTTATGCTTTTTGAAAATAAAGCAGATATAACGACTCTAGAATCCAACTAAAATTAACCCATTTCCAAAAGATGATTGCAGAATCAGTTCACCCGAAATGGTAAACTATTATTGAAGATAATCGGCTCAAAAAATGATGTGGGATAAAATTGCTGAACAGATCAGCCAAGTAACAGGAGAAAAGTTTCAAGTTAGTGACAGTCGTTCTGTTGGTGGAGGGTGTATTAATCAAGGTTATCGCTTAACTGATGGTTCTCGCAACTATTTTGTTAAACTCAATCAAGCTTCTGAAATTGCCATGTTTGAGGCGGAAGCTATCGGCGTTAAACAGATGTGGGAAACTCACACCATTCGAGTTCCTAAACCCCTTTGTTGGGGAACCGCAGGAAACTCAGCTTATATCGTCATGGAATGGTTAGAAATGGGAGGACGCAGCAACACAGAAGTAATGAAAGAAATGGGAAGAAAATTAGCGATGATGCATCAATGGACTCCCGCCGATGACTATCCGGGAAAGTATCAGTTTGGTTGGGAAATTAATAATACAATTGGTTCCACGCCTCAAATTAATACCTGGACAGAAAATTGGGCTGAATTTTGGGCAAATCATCGAATTGGCTATCAGGTAAAACTGGCAAAACGTCGGGGAGGTCAATTTGAACAGGCTGAGGTTTTAATAGAAAAGATTTCCGAATTATTAGCAGATCATCAACCCAAACCTTCTCTTGTACATGGAGATTTGTGGGGCGGAAATGCTTCTGTTACTGCGGAGGGAGAACCTGTTATTTTTGATCCCGCAACCTATTATGGCGATCGCGAAGTTGATTTAGCCATGACTGAATTATTTGGTCGTTTTTCACCTGCTTTTTATCAAGGATACAATGAAGTGTTTCCTCTTGATCCGGGCTACGAACGTCGAAAAACCCTTTATAATCTCTATCATATTCTGAATCATTTTAACTTATTCGGGGGTAGTTATGGTTCCCAAGCCAATCGAATGATTCAGCAACTTTTACGGGAATGATAGAGAAACTGGGCAGCAATTGAAATCTATTTACTCCGAGCTGACTGAACATCAGTCAGTTCTTTCTCTGAAACATTTATTCGGACAACATATTTAGGCTTTATCACTTTTTGTAGAGCTAGAAATCGGCAAACTAATCCTTACAGTTGTGATTTTATTCGAGATACTTTCAATGTGAAAATTTCCGCCATGTATTTCTAAAAGACGTTGAACAATAGCCAGCCCTAATCCCGTTCCTTGATGTTCTGAACGGCCGCGATCAAATTGTTTGTAAGCTCCCAGTTTAGCAATTTGACTGGCTGTCATTCCCGGCCCTTCATTAACAAATTCTATCTCATATTGGTGTTGATTCATCTGAGTTTTAATATAAATCTTTTCTGGAGATTCTGAAAACTTAAAGGCATTATTGAGCAGTTCTTCTATGATTTTTTTGAGAATATTTTGAGGAATTTCGACTTCCCCATCGGGTTGTAATTCTAGATTAAAATCCCTCCGACGTTCGGGAAACATTATCAACATTTCATCGGCGACTGTTTGAATTAATGTGTTTGGATCTTTCACCGAACCTTTCGGCCAAAACTTCATCCGTTCTGAGTCGTGAATTAAAAGTTCTAAATCTGCATAAAGCAGAAAATTAGAAATCAATCGATATAAGCGTTGAGCGGAAGTATTAATATCTGCTAACATCGGTTTAACTTCATGGCTTTCCATCTCTTCAAAATCTTCCATCAACAGTTGAGATAAACCGAGAATTCCATTCAAAGGCGTTCGCAGTTCATGGGGAAGTGAAAGCGTCAGACTACTTCTAAGATCATCAAGATGGCTTTTAATTTTGTCTTCAATCGCATTCTTCTTTTGAATGCGACTGGAAATTGCCCCCAGTAAATCTTTCCGACTAAAAGGTTTAGTTAGGTAATCATCAGCCCCTAAATTCATTCCTTGACGAAGATTTTCACGAGTTGCTTTTGCGGTTAAAAAAACAAAAGGAATCGTCGAAGTTGCCTGGTGTTCCCGTAATATTTTCAAAACATCATATCCATTCATTTCCGGCATCATTACATCACAGATGATTAAATCTGGAAAATATTCTTGTGCAAGCTTAACACCTTCTTTCCCATTCTCTGCACCCATTACAGAAAACTCTTCGGCTTCTAGAATATCAAGAATAATTTCACGCACATCGGATTCATCTTCAATCACTAAAATTCGCTTCATCGATTTCTTTCTCCTGAAATTGCAAGGGTAGGCTTACTGTAAATATTGTACCCTTTCCGACTTCGCTATGTACAGTAATCGTTCCCCCTAGTCTATCAACCGAGCGTTTAACAATTGCTAATCCCAGACCTGTTCCGGGAATTGTACCTACATTTTTGGCTCGATGAAAAGATTCAAATAAGTGTTTTTGATCTTCGGGAGGAATGCCAATTCCTTCATCTTTTACTGTAAAAATAACTTGTGTTTTTTGATAAAAAAGTTTCACGTTTACCTCCCCTTTTTCCGGGGAGTATTTTACCGCATTTGAGAGTAAATTTAACAAAATATGACGCAAGAGTTTTTCATCGATTAACGCCAAAATTTTAGAGTTTTTACCGGGGGTATTTTGGAGGGATTTGAGAATATATTTTCCGTAAATCATCAAATTAAAATTGCAGCGATTATCGGCGGCAAGCCGAATTTCTTCAAGTAAATTTTCACAAAAAAAATCCAAATCAATCAGCGTGGGATTATAAGGAAGTTTATGAGCCTCTGATTGACCGATAATTAAAACATCATTCAAGAGATCGGTCAAATGTTGAATGGTAACTTGAATTCGTTGAAAATACTTATTTTTTTTCTCTTCTGTCCAGCGATGTCCGTAATATTCTAGAGCCTCGGTTGCCGCCAGAATTGTCGTTAATGGAGTCCGAAACTCATGGGAAATCATCGAAACAAAACGAGACTTTAAAAGATTAAGTTCTTTTTCTTTTTGGAGTGCTTTCCGCATTTCGGCTTCGGCTCGTTTTCGTTCGGTAATTTCTTCGACATCTCCTTCATAAATAATAATATTACCCTCCGCATCTCGCACCGCTCTAGCATTTTCAGAAATCCAAATTACACGACCATCTGCATGAAAAACTTTCGACTCAAAAGCCAATACACAGCCCTGTTCTTCGATCAACCGGATAAATTCAGCACGACGTTGGGGATCGACATACATCTGACGTTTAATATCGGTAATTTTCGCCATCATTTCTTGGGGTGACTGATAGCCACACATACGAGCTAGAGTATTATTCACATCCAAAAAACGTCCTTCCGGCGTCGATTGAAATAATCCCTCAACCGCATTTTCAAAAATATTGCGATATTTGGCTTCGGCAATTTCGAGTTGCTGACGAGCGTTAAACTCAGCCCGTTGTAAACGTTCGTACAAATAAACCGATAAATCACAAATCAAACAAACCCAAAATAACATCAAAATCAATCGCAAGGGTTCGTTATAGTTAGGAATTGTATCAAATCCAAATATCCGATTAATACCAAAATAGTAACCCAAAGTAATAATTTGTGAGCAGAAATGCAAAGGCCAGCAAACCGGAATCAAAGTCGCCTGGGTGAAAAAGGTTGAACCCCAACCCAGGAGTTCGGGGCTAATCACTTGGGAACTAGGTGAACTGGGTGTGAGAACCTGAAAAACAGTTTCGATAATCTGTTCGTTCATCTCCAAAGACCAAGAAAGCCCGAGAAAAATTAAGCCGAGATGACGACGCCCCCAATTCGTTTGCAGCACTCCCATACCCGTACATAAGCTAAATAACCCAATCAATTGAATGATTAAGTGCTTATCAAAAAAAGCCTCACCCACATAAAAAAATCGAGCTAGGTTCAACACAAAGCTCGTTAAATAAGCCCATAATACTAATCCAAAAGCTAAATTTAATCGGGCTCGCAGAAACCGATTCCGCCAAGCTTCGTAGGAAAGAGCGGCTAAATTGCCATAATTTTCTGGGTAGGCGTTTGCATTTCTGAGAAACGTCAACATTCCCCGAATCGGTGACAGTCTTTGCAGCAACATCAGCCATTTGCGAATCATCTGTTGACCTCTTTGGGAGAAGTGAAGTTTGTCCATTTTAATTATCGATGCTCAAAGCGATCGCACCGGAGGGATACTCGATGCTGAAGTTAGAAAAAAAAGAGGCTCTGCTATAAATACAGAGCCTACTACTATTTGTTTATGATACCTCTGTGACACCCTGTCCTCTACTTTTGGAGGTCTGGAGTCGCGATCGCACAGCAATACCAATACCTGTATAGTTAGTAAAAGTATAGTCAAATCTAGACAGACTTGATTCCATTTCAGAAATTCCCTTCACTTTTACTTTGAGAGATTAATTCTCCTGGGGTGAACTACGCACCTCTCTATCCCATAGCGGTTAAACGCATTTGGGAATGCTTTTCGCAAAATGTTGTAAGAACCATTCACATCAGACTGACAAAGAATTCCTCCATCGGTTCGATATAAACCTCGCTTAATTCTTTTTCCTGAAAACACAGGTTTTTCAGTTGTTTTTCCGTAGACGGGTATCGGATCTTCATTCAAAAAATTAGCAGCAGAGGTGTAGGATTCTTCCTGAAGAATCACCTGGATTCCAACTAATTGACATTTATAAGTTATCATGTCAATTAATCTAGAGTGGGGAATGGTGACAAATGAGTGATTATTGACTTTCCCTAAGTTTACCCCTTGTTTCCAACCCGGATTTTTACCAATCACTAAAGTCGTTATTTCATGTTCTACTAACAGATTTACGAGCTGACGACTCGCGCGATGAAGGTAATTATCTATCTTCTGTAAGCGACATCGGCTTAAGCGACTGATTCGCCTCGAACTTTTTGAAGTTCCTTTGAGCAAAGATTTTAACTGAGCTACACGTTTGTTGTAAAATTGATTTAGGCTTTTTAAGGGTCTGCCATTAATCAACAAAGGAATAAAATCCGGTTGATTTGAAGTTACAGCCATCAAATTATCTACACCTAGATCGCAAGCCGCTATCTTTTCAGTTGGAGTTAAGAACTGTTCAGATTTTTCATAAATTACCTCAATTACATAACAATCACATAAGGGAACAATTCTCACTTCTGCTAGACCTTCAGTAACTAAGGTCTGAAACTCAATAGCCGTCCCTGAGAGTTTGATGAATCCTTTTCTAAGAGCTACTTTACTAATCGCTTGAATCGTATAAACTACCAGGTTTCTTCCTTTTTTTGTATCTTTATACCTCGGTATTTTTGGTCTTCCTAAAAATTTTTCCGGATGATTTTTCCACTTCAAAAAAGCCTGGAAAAAAGATTTCCAGTTGCGGTCTAATCCTCTTAAAACTTGCTGTGCTACTTTGGCTGGCATTGCTTGATATTGCTCAGTCTCTTTCATCACAGATGCCATCTGATTATAACTGAGATAGCCATGACCATAGAGCCAGTTTTGACGGATGATATAATTAGCTGAGTTATACAGGTTTTTGGAGTGCCATGATAAATCATCGAGCTCCGCCCAAAATCGATGTCCTCTCTTAATAATATGTCTTTCAGCTAGCTTCATCCGCCTCCCTGAGATTTTAACTCAGCTATGATCTTTTCTGTTTTTCGTTTCGATCTTCTTAATCCGTAAATTCGAGAGCAAAAAGAAGTAATAATAGCGATTAAGTCTTCCATTAACTCATCTTGTTTGTCTTCAGTTGAATTAACAATCTCAACTTCTTTACCTAGTTCTTTTAACAAAATCTCTATATAATTCGTACCAAATCTGGCTAAACGGTCTTTATGTTCGACAATCAAAACATTATAGTTGGGGTCAACTATAATCTTAGCCAATTGTTTCCGATTATCGTTTAAACCACTGCCAATCTCTTTAACTATTTTATAGATTTTATAGCCTCTGGCCATGGCATAATTTGTTAACCGTTCAGCTTGTCTATCCAGATTATTTTTGTTTTCTGCACTGGACACTCTTGCATAAATGCAAGCTATCACATCTGGTTTGCAATTGTACTCATCGGTGATGATAATTGTACCAGAAGGCAATTGATAACCTGTTAAATTCCCTTGTTTCCACCACCTCCAGGCTGTTCGATAACTTATTCCTACTTTTTTGGCATAGTCTGAGAGTTT
>JAYKHV010000119.1:0-11941 GCA_035285085.1 Lyngbya sp.
AATTCATGCTTTTAGAAACGGATGGATTAGTTGTGGGTTTTGGGTAACGGATGGATTTTTTTTGAGAGTTGGGAATTCATGCTTTTAGAAACGGATGGATTAGTTGTGGGTTTTGGGTAACGGATGGGTTGATTGTTGGTTTTTTGAGTTTATGCTTTTAGAAGCGGATGGGTTGATTGTTGGTTTTTGGGTTAGGAAATGCTGGCTATTTTAAAGGCTTCGGCAACGGGACCTAAGACTAAAACGGGTAGGAAGGTTAACGCGCCTAAAATGATGATTGCCCCAGCGGTGATACTGGTAAATAAAACCGTGTCTGTTCGCAGTGTTCCTGCGGTTTCGGGTACGGGTTGTTTGCGAGTCATATTATCCGCCAGTAACAGCAGTGCGATAATCGGAATGTAACGCCCTAAAAGCAATGAAAAACTGGTGCTTAAGTTCCACCAAAGGGTATTGTCGCTGAGTCCTTCAAAGCCGGAACCGTTGTTAGCCGCAGCCGAAGCATATTCATAGATAACTTGAGAAATTCCGTGAAAACCGGGGTTGGTAATTCCGGACAGGGTATCGGGAAAAGCGAGGGTAATTGCTGCGGGAATTAAGATGGCTATGGGATGAACCAATAACACCACGCTGGCGAGAACAATTTCTCGTTTTTCGATTTTTCTCCCCAAAAATTCGGGGGTGCGTCCGACCATTAATCCGGTTAGGAAAACCGACAAAATTAGAAAGATAAACAGATAAGCGGTTCCGGTTCCTTGTCCGCCCCAAATAATTTGTAAAAACAAGTCGGACAACGTGGTAAAACCGCCCGGAGGCATTAGAGAATCGTGCATCCCGTTGACAGCGCCGCACATTGTTCCGGTTGTGGCAACCGCCCAAAGTGCTGTTAACGCCCAACCAAACCGAACTTCTTTTCCTTCTAAATTGGGTGCGGATTCGCCCAAAATGCCGTTAACAATGGGGTTGCCTTGGTATTCGCCAATTGCCGTAATTGCAATTAAGATGGCAAACAAAATAAATACCATCCAAAACACCAACCAACCCTGTTTGCGACTGTTGGCAATAATGCCGTAAGTATGAATCAATCCCGCCGGAATAATTAGCATAATGACGGTTTCCAACAAGTTGGTAAACCCGTTGGGATTTTCAAAGGGATGGGCGGAATTAATCCCAAAAAATCCCCCGCCATTTTCGCCCAATTCTTTGATAATTTCAAAGTGGGCAACGGGACCGCGAGCGATGTATTGGGTTGCGCCTTCTAGGGTGGTAACTTCTGCGGGTGGGGCTAAGGTTTCGGGAACTCCAGCGATGAGTAAAAGAATTCCGCCAATAATAGAAATGGGGAGTAAAATTCGGGTGATGGATTGGGTTAAATCAACGTAAAAGTTGCCCAAGGGTTTACCCGTGAGTCCGCGAATAAAGGCAATTGCAACTGCAATACCCGTCCCCGCAGAAGTAAACATTAAAAAGCCCAACGCCAGCATTTGTGAGAAGTAACTGTAGGTTGTTTCTCCCGAATAATGCTGTTGGTTTGTATTGGTAACAAAGGAAATAGCGGTGTGTAAAGCTAAATCCCAACTGGGGGGGTTTAATTGAGTTGGGTTCAGCGGTAAAATCCCTTGCAACAGGAAGATTGAAAACACCAATATTCCCATCGCGAGGTTGCTAAAAAGTACCGCCCGAATATATTGCCAACCGTTCATCGAGTCTTTGAAATTTATCCCGCTTCCGGCATAAATAAACTGTTCAACCGGCTTAAATATTCGGTCGAGTGCGGTTCTTTGATGTAAAAAAACACGCGCCATATAAGCCCCCAAAAGCGGGGAAACTAGCAACAAAATGAATAAAGTTAAGACAATTTGGTAGAATCCTTGCAACATGATTTTAGAAAATACTATTGTTGTGAAACTTGACAGTCTGACAGGGGTTTAAGCTTCTTCAAAAGCACTTTTAATTCGGGTGCATACATGGGATTAATCGCAACCGCTAACAACACGTCATCGCACTTAACTTGGGGATTTTCATTTATAAAAATTAGGTTGTTTCCTCGAACTAATCCCAGAATTCTACATTCTTCGGATAAAACGATATCTCTCAACCTAATGCCACAGTAGCAACTATTTAAACACACTCTAATACTCACCACTTTGGGTTTTTCTGTGTGCATCATTTTCCTGAAATAGCCTAAATTTGGCTATCGATAAAACAGTTAACAGCTTGATTATGCCGAAGATTTCCCCAAAAAAAAAGGTATAGAGGCGAGTTAATTGGGAATTTATATTAACCTGTTTAAGCCGAAGAATATAGAAGCGTTTAGATTTAACCTAAACGTTTATATCCACAGGTATAGATTTGCCTAAACGCCCGGTTTGTTATTAAACTAGAAAATTAATCGAGATCGGGTGATCGCCGATTATTAAACTCTTTTTGGTCATTCAATATGAAATTTAGATTACCCCCTTTCTTTCATCATCTCTGGCTGTATCTTCCCAAGACTCAATGGCTAATTGTGGCAGTATTTGCGATTGTTATTGCGTTGGAATATTCCACCCCTCCGCCCTATGTTTTTGGCTATCTCTACATTGGGGCGGTATTACTGGCTAACTCCCGCCTCAGCCGCAAAGCCACCGCACAAGTGGTTTTATTTGCGGTAATATTAACCGTGTTAAACTTGATAATACCGGGAAAAGAATCGATTTCACCCGCAACAATTGCCAACCGTTTTATTGCGATTTCTGCTTTAATTGTTACGGGTTGGTTAAGCCAACGAAACCGCAGTTATGAAGAAGCCATCGCCCGCCAACGAATGCAACTGTTTACCCAAAAACAACTCATTCAATTAAGAGAAGATTTTGCATCTACTCTAACTCACGATTTGAAAACGCCCCTATTGGGTGCAATTGAAACGTTAACCGCCTTTGAACAGGAAAAATTCGGCCCCGTAACTTCCACTCAAACCAAAGTGATTGAGATTATCAAACGCAGTCATAAAAATACCCTGGAATTGGTGGAAACATTACTCGATGTTTATCGAAATGATACCGAAGGTTTGCAGTTGAAGCGAAAATCTTTAGACTTAGTAATTTTAGCCGAAGAAGCAATTTCTACGCTGACAGATCTCGCTTCTAGCCGTCAAGTTTACATCCGTTTAACTCAAGAAAATTCCGATTTTCGTTCCCGATGTTGGGTGAACGCAGACCCTCTACAATTGCGCCGTGTGCTGGTTAATCTCATTTCTAATGGAATTAATCATTCTCGTCGCGGAAGCACGGTACAGGTGATGCTGATGGCGGATAATGGCGATTTTGTGGTAAAGGTAATAGATGAAGGTCAAGGCATTCGAGATGAGGAATTCCCGATGTTATTTGAACGCTTTTATCAAGGAAATGGCGATCGCCAAGCCAAAGGTTCGGGATTGGGGCTTTATCTGAGTCGTCAAATTGTAGAGGCGCATGGTGGTAAAATATGGGCAGAACAGCGATCGCCTCAAGGTGCGATATTTGCTTTTCGTCTGACCGCTGAGATTTCTTCTGTTCTGGCGAATTCTTGATAAATGAACTCCAAACCGTTAAACATTTTATTAGTAGAAGATGACGAATTATTTCGTCTCGGGTTGGTGACGAGACTTCAGCAAGAAGGTGATATCTTAATTGTTGCAGAAGCCGAAGATGGAGAAACAGCCGTTGAATTGGTGAGTCAACTTGCTTTAAATGTGGTGATTTTAGATGTCGGACTTCCTGGAATTGGCGGCGTAGAAGCCTGTCGCCAAATCAAAGAAAAACAGCCCTCACTTCCGGTTTTAGTTTTGACTTCTCACTCCCAAAAACCTCTAATTACCCGCATCATTGAAGCCAAAGCCCAGGGTTATTGTTTGAAAGGAATTGCACCGGAAGCGTTAATTTTAGCGATTCGTTCCGTCGCCGCCGGTGCTTCTTGGTGGGACCCGATGGCGACTCAAGAAATACAGGAAACGTTCGGACAAATTGGGGTTTCTGAGGGTGGAGAATTATCTAATCCCAATAATCCTTTAACGAAACGAGAACAAGAAATATTAGCTTTAATTGCTGCGGGAAAATCGAATCAAGAAATTGCCGATATTCTTTATATTGCCACAGGTACGGTGCGGGTTCATGTGCATACGATTTTGAAAAAATTAAACGCACGCGATCGCACTCAAGCGGCTTTAGTTGCGATTCAAAAAAAATTAGTTGCAGCCGATTTTCTAGACTCAACTTAATCAAAACTTGAAATTCGATCCGGTTGAATCCCGTTTTATTTTGGTTAAAAAACAGACAAAACCGCGATCGCTGTTGAGAGGAGAAAGGGAACAGACAGACGCTAATACTGCGATTTGTCCCCTAATGTTACAGATTGTTGCATTTCTTCATAAAAATGAGACGCAGACGCCTGCGATCCCCTAATCTGATGGATGGTATAGTGATGCCAATATAATCCCCTGTTGTCAGGGGAGGGCTTAACAGCCAAACGAAGTTGATAATCAACGTTAACTTTGAGATTAAGGAGATTTAAAAGTGGCGCTTCCTTTATTGGATTACAAACCCGTTAGCCAAAATGTGCGGGTTGCAGGATATGAAGTCCCAGGCGACGATCAACCCAGAATCTATTCTGCTGAAGATTTACCCTCTGGGAGTGAATGGGACGAATTAATTTGGGCGGCTTATCGCCAAATTTTCAGCGAACATCAGCTTCTCAAGAGCAACCGTCAGAAGTTCTTGGAGTCTCAGCTTAAATTTGGTCAAATTACTGTCCGAGACTTTATCCGGGGTTTAGCAACAAGCGATCCCTTCCTGCGGTTCAACTACCAAACCAACAGCAACTACCGTTTTGTGGAAATGTGCGTTCAACGCATTTTAGGACGGGATGTTTACAGCGAACGCGAGAAAATTGCCTGGTCTATCGTTGTCGCCACCAAAGGCCCAATGGGATTTATTAACGCCCTGGTTGATAGCGATGAATATTTAGATAACTTCGGGTATGATACTGTTCCCTATCAGCGTCGTCGGGTTATACCCCAACGCAACCAGGGAGAAACACCCTTTAACCTAAAAACCCCTCGTTATAACGAGTATCATCGTAATCAGCTTGGTTTCCCCCAAATCATCTGGCAAACTTCTGTCCGTCGCTTTGTTCCTCAAGAGAAGCAAGCTAAAGCAGGCGATCCCTCTACTTTCTTGAATATGGCGCGGGAAGTTTCTCCGGGAACCAACCAGATCACCCGAGTTGCCGTTGGCGATATCAACATTGCCACAATGGTTCCCTATCGCAAGAAATAAAGCCCTAAAAATGGCTTATTAGAGCTTTTTTGCTCGGATCGCTTTTTTGTCGCTGTCAGGAGTTAGACTCAGGGGTTAATTGTTTGATTGCAGGCAACAAACACCAAAGGTTTAGCGCTCGACAGCGACTCTTTAAACAGTCACTCATTACCAGCGCAAACTTGCTAGAGGGAAGGGGGAAGGGGAAAGGGGAAAGGGGGAAGGCAGTTTACAGTTTACAGTTATCAGTTACCAGTTATCAGTAGCATGATACTGGTCACTAAAAACTGGTCACGGGTTCGGCAGCGCGTTGGGCGGGTTCCCCGACAGTCACGCGACGGACGTTCCCGTAAGGGTCACTGGTCACTGTTCACTGTTCACTGACTTCTGACTCGGTGACTCGGTGACTCGGTGACTCGGTGACATCACGACTTCCCACCTCCCCATCACCCCTTGGCAAAGATTACAGAAAAGATCGGACAATACCGTTAAGATCGGATTCTATCGGATTTCCTAAGGCTTTAAATTTCCACTGTCCGTTTTCTTTATAAACCTCTCCCATCAGCATCGAAATTTTGCCTTCGTAGGAGTTTTCCCCGGATAAACTGTAACGGGCTATTTCAATACCCGACGCATCTACCGCCCGGACAAAGGCATTTTCAACCATTCCAAAATGTTGTTTTCGGGCGACTCCCTCGTAAATATTTACGCCTAAAACAATCCGTTCATAGACTTCGGGAAGACTATTGAGATAGAGAAAAATTTGTTCGTCATCCCCACTTCCAGCACCCGTGAGGTTATCTCCGGAATGAACAACGGTTTGATCTTTAGATTCTAAATGAGCGTAATAAATCACATCTTCTTTGTAGTTTTTTAACTTGCCGTTTCGGTTGAGTAAAAGGGCGTATCCATCCAAGTCAAAATCAACCGTTTTGCCAAGAAATCCTTCGATTAATCCTTTGGGTTTGGCAACATCCCAACCCAATCCCATTGTTAACTTCGATAAATCATATTCGCTTTTATCGAGAACAATGCTCTGTCCTTTTTTGAGGTTAATAGCCATTTTTTTGCTGTATTAAGTTGACCAACAAAAATGAATAAATCAGGAGAAATTAGAGAATTTTAGACTCAAAACTTATTCTTTTTTTCGGGTTTAACTTCTCCTGATTTATCTCAAAATTTTTCCAAAAATCTCTCAAGTTAGGTCACACATACTTGTCTACAAAACTTTGTAAACCCGCGTTATAACCCTGTCCAACGGCTTGAAATCGCCATTCTCCATCTTTTTTATAAAGTCGGCCAAATTCAACCGCTGTCTCTCTCGAAAAGTCCTCCTCTAAATCATAGCGAGTAACTTCCGTATCCGTTTCTCGATCGTAGATCCGGATAAAAGAATTACGCACCTGTCCGAAATTTTGGCGACGTTGATCGGCTTCGTGAATGGTGACCACAAAAATTAATTCTTGAATGGCGGGATTAATTTGAGTTAAATCAATTTCCAGGGTTTCATCGTCTCCACTTCCTTCCCCCGTGCGACTATCTCCTAAATGTTTGACCGCATGATCCGGAGACAGTAAATTGTTGTAAAATACAAAGTATTCATCTTCGGGAATTTTACCATCTTCGCCTAACATAAATACCGAAGCATCTAAGTCAAATGCAGCCCCGGTATCGGTCAAGTTTGCATCCCATCCTAACCCCACCCCCGCTTTTTTCAGTCCGGGTGCTTCTTTGCTGAGGTTGATTCGTTCTCCCTTTCTGATATTAATTGACATAATTCTAACTCAATCTTGCCCTTCAACTCAATGTCATCTCATCCTTAAGCGTACTGAGCCACAAAACTCTCTAAATCACTATTATACCCCTGTCCAACTGCTAAAAATTGCCATTCATTTCCGGATTTAGACAGACGACCCATTTCTAGGGCGGTTTCTCGGGAAAAGTCCTCGTCTAAGTCATAGCGGGTGATTTCGGTTTGGGTTTCTTCATCGTCAACTCGGATAAAGGAATTTCTGACTTGTCCGAAATTTTGACGGCGGGCTTCGGCTTGAAATATCGTGACAATAAAGACGATTTCTTGAATGGAACTTTCGACTTTTTCCAGGTCAATTCTAATCGTTTCATCGTCTCCGGTTCCTTTTCCGGTGCGGCTATCTCCCGATGACATTACCGCCCCATCGGCTGATTCGAGGTTATTATAAAAGACAAAATACTTCTGACTGGGAATTTTACCATTCGCCCCCAACATAAACACCGAAACATCCAAATCATATTGGTCGCCCGTATCGGTACTGTTAACATCCCATCCCAGTCCAACTGCTGCTTTTTTTAAGCCGGGAGCTTGTTTGGTGAGATTAATTCCTTCGCCTTTTTTGAGGTTAATGGTCATGTTTTTTCACTCAATTCAACATTCAACATTCTATGTCAATCTGAGCTTCAGCAGAAAACTCTAGATTGGCCCGAGAAATCATTGGCTTGACCTTCGACAATAAATGAGTAATTAGACTTGAGTACAAATCGCCTACTGACCGAGTTGCTCCGGTCGAAAATCCGATGAAAATCAAATCTTCAAGTGAATTCACCGGATTCTCTTTTAGTTTATCGACAACAGAGCAAACTGTTATTTCTCATCGGATTCTCTTAATCTCTCGAATTTCACCCTAACGAGAATACAAAGCCTGATATTCGGCTTCGGTAACTAAATCCTGATCGCTTTCGACTCGATCTAAAAAGACAATTCCTTCGAGATGGTCGTATTCATGCTGAAAAATCCGAGCGACAAAATCGGTGAGTTGCTGTCGCTGAAGTTGGCCATTGCGATCGCTGTATTCGACTTCAACGGTTTGATAGCGGGGAACAAAGCCCCGAATTCCCGGAACACTCAGACATCCTTCCCATCCCTTTTCCTGTTGGCGAGAGTGATTGATGATTTTGGGGTTAATCATGGCAGTTGGTGCCATTTGCGGCGCCTTGGGATAGCGACGGTTGGGACGAGAAGCTACAATAAACAGGCGATCGCTTTGAGAAACTTGAGGAGCGGCTATTCCCACTCCGTTCGTTTCGAGGGCGGTTGCAATTAAATTATCAATCAGAGTTTGAAGACGTCGATCGCTAATATCAGTAATCGGTTGAGCCTGACGACGCAATACAGGATTTCCGAGTTGAGCAACTTGTAAAATATCAGTCATAAAAAGCAAGAAGTCAGGAGACAGGAGACAGGAGACAGGAGGACCGAGACAGGAGGACCGAGACAGGAGGACCGAGTTAGGAGTCAGTCGTCAGGAGCTAGGGAGATGGGGTGCAGGGGGAAAAGACCCTTCGTTGCACTCACCGGTGACATAAATTGCATGGTTGCCTGTTGCATGGTTGCCTGTTGCATGGTTGCATGGTTGCCTATTGCAAGATTGCAAGATTGCCTTTCCCCTTTCCCCTGTTCCCAGATCCGCTGTTCCCTGTTCCCTGATAACTGTCTTCCCACCTACAATTGCGGGGGTAAATTTCCGGTCATCACATTGAGAGTCACCGTTTGTCCGTTGCGGTTGACTTCCACTTCTAGAGAATTACCGACGGTTTGATTCTGAACGATTTGTTGAACCATTTCGGACTTGCGAACGGATTTAGTATTAATTTTTTGAATCACATCTCCGGGTTGCAGTCCCGACTGTTCGGCGGGAGAACCGGGAATCACATTCACCACCAGAACCCCTTCATCGGTGGAAATGGGAGAAGCCAATTCGGGGTCAAGTCGGCGTTTCACCTCGGGAGAAAGCGTCACCATTTCAATTCCCAAATAGGCGTGTTCGGCGCGACCTGTAGCGATTAACTGTTGGGCGATTTGTTGAGCTTTATTAATGGGAATTGCAAATCCCAAGCCTTGGGCGCCGCTAATAATGGCGGTATTCATCCCCACCACTTCCCCTTGGGCGTTGAGCAGCGGTCCGCCGGAATTTCCGGGGTTAATGGCGGCGTCGGTTTGAATAAAACCAATCCGCTTGTCGGGAACACCGACATCGGTACTCGAACGGCCTGTAGCGCTGATAATTCCGACGGTAACGGAGTTATCTAACCCCAAAGGATTACCAATGGCGATCGCCCATTCTCCGGGGGCAAGCTGTTCGGAATCACCGATGGGAACACTGGGTAGATTATTGGCATCAATTTTAATCACGGCAACATCCGTCACCGAATCTGTCCCCAACACCCGGCCTTCAAACAGGCGACCATCTTTGAGAACGACCTGAACCGTATCCGTATCCTCAACCACATGGCTATTGGTCAAAATATGACCTTCTGAGGTAATAATAAATCCCGATCCGGTACCTTGCTCGGTGGGAGGTTCATCGGGGAGACTGCGCGGCCCTCCAAACCCAAAAAAGTCTTCGGGAAATGGCTCATCAAAGCGATCCAAACCTCGGGGGGGCAGCCGTCTAGAAGCGTTAATTCGCACCACCGCAGGCCCTACCTGTTCCACCGCAGAGACAATAAAGTTAGCGTTGGCGGTTTTCGGGAGGGGAAGGGAAGGTTTTTGAGCAAACCAAGACGGTGAATTTCCGGGGGAAGCGTCTTTTTGAGTTTCTGGGGGAATCGGAACTTGAGCGATTGACTCCCGAGAGCTGTCTTCTGAGGAGACCATTGCTTGTTTTTCTATCCACCATTCGCCGAGTAAGGCACTTCCCGCTCCTGTGAGCAGAAGCATGAGATAGATAATGGGTTGCTTCCAAAAAACTTTTTCCGTTGTACCACTCATCGCCAGATTGTCCGGTTGACTAATAGGATTCGTAGGATTCGTACAGGTACCGGGTGTTCCCGGAATTTGACCGTTTGAGCCACTTGAGGGAGCAGTTGTTTTATTGCTTCTCTCAACTGTAACATTATCGCCGCCTTAACAAGCAGTTTCTTCAGTTTCTACTTTGGATCTTGAGACTGACGAGAGTTCTCGAACGATTCGTTAAACTGTTGATCTAGGCGTGATTGAGCTGAATCGATTACACTGGTATTTTTTGTAGGCTCGAATGTCAGGCTGTGTACGGGTCTATCGTCCCACAGTGTCTCAACTCTATTAGAATCGGAAGTCAGCAGTGGAAATTTCCCTTGAAAGTTTATGGCATCAAGTCTTAGACCGTCTCCAGGTGCAACTGGGTGGGCCGACGTTCGACACTTGGATCAAAACGGCGAGTGCGGAACGACTGGAAAATCATTGTTTGGTAATTCGCACGCCTAATCCTTTTGCTCGCAATTGGTTGCAAAAACATTACAAGGAAATCATCGGTGAGGCGGTGCAAGATATTTTGGGGTATCCGGTGGAAATTTACGTGACGACTGAAATACAAACGACAATTAATCAGGGGGAATCACAGCTAATTTGGCCGTCTCCGGTGGCGGCGGAGTCGGCCTCAACTCAACGCCTCAAACCCGCTAACCTGAATTCTAAATATGTGTTTTCTCGGTTTGTGGTGGGGGCCAATAGTCGTTTAGCTCATGCGGCGGCGTTGGCGGTGGCGGAGTCTCCCGGACGAGAGTTTAATCCGTTATTTTTGTGTGGGGGTGTGGGGTTGGGAAAAACCCATTTGATGCAAGCGATTGGACATTATCGGATTGAAATTAATCCCGATGCCAAGGTGTTTTATGTTTCCACCGAAAAGTTTACGAATGATTTAATTGCGGCGATTCGTAAAGATAGTATGCAAAGTTTCCGCGATCATTATCGGGCGGCGGATGTTTTATTAGTCGATGATATTCAGTTTATTGAGGGAAAAGAATACACGCAAGAGGAATTTTTCCACACGTTTAATACCTTGCATGAAGCGGGAAAACAGGTGGTTCTCGCGGCGGACCGTCCTCCCAATCAAATTCCCCGTTTACAAGAACGGTTGTGTTCTCGTTTTTCGATGGGGTTAGTGGCCGATATTCAACCGCCTGACTTGGAAACTCGGATGGCAATTTTGCAGAAAAAAGCCGAATATGAAAATGTTCGCCTTTCTGAGGGTGTGGTTGAATATATTGCCACTCGCTACACCTCTAATATTCGTGAATTGGAAGGGGCATTAATTCGGGCGATCGCTTATACTTCTATCTCGGGTTTACCGATGACGGTGGAAAGTATTGCTCCTGTTCTCAGTCCCGCCGAACATCCGGAAGAATCTTCCCCGGAAGCGGTGATTCAAATTGTGGCAGAAACGTTTAAAGTTTCAGTTGAGGATTTAAAAGGCAGTTCTAGACGGCGAGAAATTAGTTTGGCGCGTCAGGTGGCGATGT
Source organism: Lyngbya sp. (assembly GCA_035285085.1). Lineage (GTDB taxonomy): Bacteria > Cyanobacteriota > Cyanobacteriia > Cyanobacteriales > Microcoleaceae > Capilliphycus. Next base: position 11,526 of record JAYKHV010000119.1, read on the forward strand.
ATCTGATGCGACAACATACGGGTTTAAGTTTGCCGAAAATAGGGGAATTATTTGGCGGTAAAGACCACACCACAGTGATGTATTCTTGTGAAAAAATTGCTCAGTTACGCAATAAAGATTTAGAGTTAGCCCAAACGCTCCGACAGTTAAGCGATCAGATTAACTATACCAGTCGCTATCAGTGACAAAAATCGGGTCTTGTCATCCCCATCGGCTGACCAGCAGGGTATTGTAAAGTTTTCATACAAATATAGTCAAATCTAGTCATTCATGTTAATCTATAGACATGAAACTCTCAGACTATGCCAAAAAAGTAGGAATAAGTTATCGAACAGCCTGGAGGTGGTGGAAACAAGGGAATTTAACAGGTTATCAATTGCCTTCTGGTACAATTATCATCACCGATGAGTACAATT
>JAYKHV010000120.1:0-10010 GCA_035285085.1 Lyngbya sp.
TCTGTGGACTCTGTGTAAGACAGTACATAGTTGCTGAAAACTGTGGTATGCAACGGTGAATGAAGCAGAAACCAGCAATTGTGAGGTTTAGGAATCACCGTCCGTTTTACGGCGGTGAGGAGGTCAACACAACTACCATTTTCCCCTCAAGCTTCCATGCTGACGATCACCAAAGCGATCGCGCCGGCTACCCAATGGAGGGTATCAAGATCTTCGGGAGTTAGTTGACAGGGTTGTTTCCACTGGAGGGAAAGCAGGGCGACATTTTTTTCTCGAAAACTCACCGGAACACAGATATGGGCTTGAATTTCTGAGGTTTGGTAATGTTCCACCTCGGCGACTGCGGGATCTCGGGGAACATTCAGAGAAGCTTGTACCGTTTGGGTCGATAACGCTTCCGTCACCAAAGGATCATCAGCCAACCAATTTTCCCCGCTTCCTGTGGGGCTATAGCTTCCCGCAACGGTTGTTAAGGTGTTTTCGCTCGCCTGTTGGAGAATACACACATCAGCGTGAAAATTCTCGCCGATCGCGATCGCCATCGATCTGAGACTGGCTTCTAAACTTTGGGACTGTTGGGCGACTTCCATAATTGTTCCCAACAGTCGAGTTTGTTCTTGGGCGTGTTGTAATTCGGCGGTGCGTTGGTTCAACAGTTCATAGGTTTCGGCTGCTCGTTGGACAACGGTTTTCAGTTCGTTCGGGTCCCAAGGCTTGGTAATGTATTTGTAGACTTGGCCGGAGTTGATCGCATCAACGAGATCTTCGATATCGGTGAAGCCTGTGAGAATAATTCGTACCGTGTTGGGAAACGATCGGACGGTTTTGCTCAGAAATTCTGTCCCCTTCATTTCCGGCATTCTTTGATCGGAGATGATCACAGCCACTTCGCCCTCAGCTTCTAAGATTTCTAAGGCGCGAATGCCACTTTCTGCTTTAAAGACGTTAAAATTCCGTCTAAAAGTACGATAGAGCAAATCTAGATTATCTGGCTCATCATCGACGACCAGCATTTTCGGTTTTTTTGGTCGATGTAGACTCATTAGCTGGCGCTTGATAGTCTCTAGGTCTGGAGTTTCACGTTCCATTGATACTGACGTGACGATTCAAATACTAATTAAGTCTATCCCAGTTCCATGCTGATTCTGTATTCTGGCGATGTTAGTAGAAAAAGAATAATCCACCGACGATCGCCGCGATCGCAATTAAGCTGATCCACAGAAAGCCGTTGTCTTGAGTGTTCACCTGAGTCAGATCGATGGGTTCGGGTAACGACTCGACTTTCGAGGGTTGACGGGAAGTCGAGGAACGAGTCGGTTGCACAACTTTCATCGGGCGATCGTTGTCTTCGATCCCACTCATATCGGGAATTTCGATCAATCCCTCCAAATTACTTTTTAATTCTGGCGCTTGCAGAATTTCCAGTAAACGCCGGGATTGTTTGCGAGTCTCCCAACTGGGATGATGTATCAGTTGTTTACAAAGGGCGATCGCGTTTTGCGGTTGACCAAGGGCTTGATAGGCGGTTGCTAGCCAAATTTGGACCTCTCCACCCAAACGGGTGTTTTTTTCGACTAAATCGCGGGCCGTTTCCAAATGCTGGACAGACTGACGATAACGCCCTCGTTCAAAGGCACTGCGACCGGATCTGTACTCTGTTTGAATTTGTTCTAAAGGATCTACACTCACGCAAATAATCAATTATTGAGCAACACAGAAAAATTTTACCGAAGAGACTGGGATTGTCGGTTAAACTCCCAACTGCCCCTATTTTGAGTTAGAATTCTTCATAACTGCTTTCTGCCATCGACTCGTTATCCCGTTTGGAACCGAGTAACTCCAGTTGTTCAACGCGAATCACGGGTTTAGAGCGTCTAACCCCAGTGTTGCGATCATCCCAATAGTCAAACTTCAGTGAACCTTTAACCCCGATTAAACTGCCTTTACGCACATAATTCGCCGCGATTTCTGCGGTTTTGTCCCAAATTTCCAAACTGAACCAGTCGGGTTCATCGGTGCGACGACTACGACGGTTAACGGCTAAAGTGAGATTACAAACGACTTTACCCGACTCAAAATATTTAACATCGGGATCTCCACCGACTCGACCCACAAGGGTAACAATATTCAGACTCATTTGACGATTGATTTTTAACTTGAATTTTTCGACATTTGTTGACATCCTCCTCTCCGTAAACGAAGAGGATTCCTAAACTTCACAATTTAGGTTTCTGTTTCATAGCAACAGCCTCTACCCGATTCGGAGTTTTATGGTCTTACGTTCGCTCCACAGACTATCCCCGCAAGCCCTGCGGTTCTATGTGTCGAGAACCTCAAAGGAATTCTCTTGTTGTTGTGATTTAGGGGGTGTGCGTATCCATTGCCCCTTCATCTTTTCCCGGTCTACCGATTTTGCTGCGCCGCCAGTTAAAAATACTGGACTTCGCTCGTATAGGCTGTCTGATCCATCGTCTCGGGTGGGTCGTTGACCAATTCAAGTTTACCATGTAAAGCCATCCTAAAAGGACGGGGTTTCAAACCCATTTAAGTTGATGATTGTAGATCTATTTTAGTGAAGTTGTCTGCCAAAGATCGCGATCGCTGTTTTTGTGGCATCAGTCCGCTTGGATGGTACTCCTTTCGGAGGGACTAGACTCGAACTGCAAAACATAATACAATCCACATCGATTCCCTCAAGTTGTGCTGTTAGCTTCCGGTATCGCCAGAGCGACCACAGAAGTAGAAACTTAGATGACAGAAAAAGCGATCGCACTCTGCAAGTCAAGGGAATTCCGTTAGGTAGTTGGGGTGAAGCTCGTTTATTTTTGACCCAACGGAAATCCGCTCACGGCATCTGTTGCGGTTGAGATCACGCGACCGCATTCACCATGATCGCTTGGGGTGCTGGGGATCGAGTCGAGAGTTGGGTCTTTTGAAAATTTTATTGATATTAACTAGAGGGGCAAAAAAACGATGGGTCTTCTAAATCGCTTTTCTTTCTCGCGGGACATGGGTATCGATCTCGGGACTGCGAACACCTTAGTTTATGTTTCCGGCCAGGGTATTGTTTTACAAGAACCCTCTGTGGTGGCGGTCGATCAAGAGGAAAAAGTTCCTTTGGCGGTGGGAACGGATGCCAAAAAAATGCTCGGTCGCACGCCCAATAACGTGATCGCCCTGCGACCTTTGCGCGACGGCGTGATTGCGGATTTCGACTATGCCGAACAAATGTTGAAATATTTTATTCGGCGAGTGCATCAGGGTAAAACCTTGATCGCGCCTCGAATTATCATTGGCATTCCCAGTGGAGTCACAGGGGTTGAACGTCGGGCGGTGATGGAAGCCGCTTTACAAGCCGGCGCCCGAGATGTCCGCTTAATTGATGAACCCATAGCGGCGGCTATCGGTGCGGGATTGCCTGTTGCCGATCCCACCGGAAACATGATCGTTGATATCGGTGGCGGGACGACAGAAGTCGCCATTATCAGTTTACAGGGAACGGTGCTGAGTGAATCGGTTCGGATTGCCGGAGATGAACTCAATCAGGCCATTATCCAGTATATGAAAAAGGTTCATAATTTGGTAATTGGGGAACAAACCGCCGAGGAAATTAAGATTAATATGGGTTCGGCTTATCCAACCTATGAGGATGATGAAAGCATCATGGAGGTGCGGGGAATTCATCTGTTATCGGGTTTACCCCGCACAGTGACGATTAAAGCCCCGGAAGTTCGCGAAAGTATGTCAGAACCCCTTTCGATTATTTTAGACGCGATTAAACGAACGCTAGAACGCACTCCACCCGAATTGGCGGCCGATATTGTTGATCGCGGAATTATGTTGGCAGGGGGCGGCGCTTTAATGAAGGGGATCGATACTTTAATTAGTCACGAAACCGGTATTGTGACTCATATTGCTGCCGATCCGCTTTCCTGTGTGGTTTTGGGGACCGGACGGGTTTTGGAAAATCCCAAGCAGCTTGAACGGGTATTTACGGCGCGATCGCGTAATGTGTAATGGATCGGGACTTCGAGTAGAGATACGCTCGTGATCTCTCTACTTGAGGGGCGATCGTAGAAAAAAGGGTTGTTGAGTTTATCGGTTTTTGGTGATTTATATCTGTTTTTAAGATTAGAGAATACTGGCTGAGATTTGGGAGAATCGAGGATGAATACAAGGAGTTGGTGGAGTCGGCACGGATCGCAATTGACCCTGTTGGGTTTGGCGGTGGTGACTGCTTGGCTGGTGCGACAAACTCAGGGAGCGGCTTTGTTTGAAATTTATTATTGGGTGAGTCGCCCGTTTCATCAGTCTGAGGAACAAGCGCTGATGGTTCACGAACAGGCAACGGTTTTGAATGCTAAGGTTGAGGGATTGGAAGCCAAAATTGAGGATCTCGAAAGCCAAAATCAAAACCTGCAAAAGTTGTTGGGTTATGTTTCCTCTAAACCCAATGATAAAGGAGTTGTGGCTCCGGTAATTGCCCGCAGCGCCGAACATTGGTGGCAACAAGTGACTTTGGGACGGGGAAGCAAAGATGACATCAAAGCCGATGATTTGGTGATGGGACCTGGAGGGGTTGTCGGTCGAATTGTTAGCGTTACGCCCCATACCAGTCAGGTGTTATTGTTGAGCGATCCCACCAGTCGAGTTGGAATTGCGGTCAGTCGCACCCGTCAAATGGGATATCTCAAGGGTCAAGGGAATAATCAAGGGGTGATGGAGTTTTTTGATAATGTTCCCCAGGTGAAGCCGGATGATGTGGTCGTGACTTCGGCGTTTAGCCAAATTTTTCCGGCGGGTTGGCCGGTGGGCAAGGTGGTTTCGGTGGATCTCAATAAAGCCCCGGCGCCGGAAGCGGTGATTGAGTTTTTTGTACCTTTGGGATCGCTAGAATGGGTTGTGGTTTATCCCAATCCGAAATCGGTTCAACATTTGGAAAATTAAGGGCTTTTATTGGATGGGGGTCAGCGAGTCCTCTGTTAAAAAATGGATTAAATCTTTGAAACGCTCAAACGACAAATTGAAAGCCTTTTTTAACTTCGGTTATCCGGTGTTGTTTCCAGCCTGCCATTATCCGGGGCTTTCCCCAGATTGATTGAACCTTGATTGTATGGGAGTGATGCCTGTGTTGACCCGTCAAATTCTTAACTCTATTGTCACGGTTATTTCTATTATTATTTGTGTTTTGCTGGTGTTGGCGCCGATACCGGGTCTGGCTTTGTTTGGCATTAAACCGAATTGGTTATTAATTTGGTTGGTGGCTTGGAGTTTGAAGCGAAGTCTATTATCTGCCGCAGTTGCCGGGTTGGTTTGTGGATTAATTTTAGATGGATTAACAGCCTCCGATCCGACTCATATTTTTTCGTTTATGTTGGTGGGAATTCTGACGGTTTTCATCTACAATCGGATTTTGAAAAAGATGCAGGAAGACTTTGTTTCTGTGGCTTTAATTGTGTTTGGCATGGCGATTTTAGTCGAGACAATTCGAGCGTTGCAGTTTAGTAAAATGGGCGATAATACTTTAGTTGATTTATGGCTTTATCAACAACAAGTCGCCCTATCTTCTGCGATTTTAAGCAGTTTGTGGGCGCCGGTTCTTTACTTGCCGCTTAATCGCTGGTGGGAACTGATGAAAACCTCCAATTCAATCAATTATTTTGATTAAAAAAGGCAGGGGGAAGAACTCACCAAGTCAGAAGTCACCAAGTCAAACTATTTCATAACTGGGGTTTGAGATTCGATTAAAAACCCAGCTTCTCAATAGAAACCGGGTTTTTGGAATGTACATAGGGTTTGCTGAAAAAGTCTTTTAGTAGGGGTAGGAGTCACCGAATCAGGAGTCAGGAGTTAGGAGTTAGGAGTTAGGAGTCAGGAGTTAGGAGTCAGGAGGAATGGGGAATTTAGAGAAGGTAGGAGTAAGAATTGTTCCTCAATTTTTCTGTCTTTTTCTCCCCAAAATACTAAATTTTTGAACCCTACTGACCTAAAAGCTTGCACTTTTTCAAGACCTAAAAATGCTGAAACTTTTACCGGAAAAGGATTTGAGATTTAATCAGCAAACCCTACATATTTTTAATCTTTCCTTTTGCCGTGCTTCATAAAATATTGTACCTCACCAATCAGAGAATTGCTATAATCGCTCACTCAAGACGTTAAAATACTCTTTAAAATTGGGAAATTTTGACAGAGATTGCTAAAATTTAATCTTTGAGTTTAGAGAACAGATTCGTTATGCTCAAACAGAGTGATTTTGACAACACCGATGAAGTCAGCCGGGTAAAAGTTCTCAGTGAAGCCCTTCCCTACATCCAAAAGTTCGCCAACCGTACCATTGTGGTTAAATATGGGGGGGCGGCGATGAAGGAAAGTCACTTAAAGCAACAGGTGATTCGAGATATTGTCTTGCTTTCTTGCGTCGGTATTCGTCCGGTTGTGGTTCATGGGGGTGGCCCGGAGATTAACACTTGGTTAGGAAAAATGGGCATTGAACCCCAATTTAAAAACGGTTTGCGGGTGACGGATGCGGCGACGATGGATGTCGTCGAAATGGTTTTGGTGGGTCGGGTGAATAAAGAAATTGTGGCTTTGATCAACCAAGCCGGCGGTTCGGCGGTGGGGCTGTGTGGGAAAGATTCTAACTTAATTGTGGCTAGACCTCAAGCCGAACAAGAAATTGGTTTTGTCGGAGAGGTCAACAGTGTTAATACCAAGCTTGTAGAGTCTTTGGTTGATAGTGGCTATATTCCGGTGGTTTCCAGTGTGGCGGCCGATGATAGCGGACAGGCTTATAATATTAATGCCGATACGGCAGCCGGGGAAATTGCGGCGGCGTTGGGGGCGGAAAAGCTGATTTTGATGACGGATACGGCGGGAATTTTGGAAGATTATCACAAGCCGGAAACGTTGATTGCCAAACTCGATATTCAAGAGGCCCGTTCTTTGATTGAAAAGGGAATTGTTGGCGGTGGAATGATTCCCAAGGTTAACTGTTGCGTTCGCAGTTTAGCTCAAGGGGTACGGGCGGCTCATATTATTGATGGTCGCACACCTCATGCGTTACTGCAAGAAATTTTCACCGATGCGGGAATTGGGACGATGTTAGTGGCTTCGGAGTTTTTATCCTAAAATTGGCTAACCTTCGCTACGGTTAGAGTTGAGGGTTTTATATTCGGGTTGGGGGTAGGGCGGTGTTTGCGGTTCCCTACCCGATTCCTCATAAAAATCTTCTGGGTGAGGATAATTGTAGGATGATTCTAAATTGGAGTTGGAGTGGTTTTCGATCTCAGAAACGGGGTTGGCTGTGGGGGGAAGTTGATCGACTTGACAGCCATCTGATCTGCGAAAGGTGTTCCAGGCCACTTTAAACCCGGTGAAAATACTGCCTGTGGTGGTTTGTACTTTCTGAGCCTGTTTTTTGGCGCTGTCAATACTGCGATCAACCTGCTTGACGACTTGACCGGCACTCTGGACTCCCTCACTGACATCATCGGTGAGTTCGCTAATTTCGAGTCCGGTCATCCGAATGGCTTCTAAAGTGGGCGGAAACTCGCGAGATAAGGTATCTGCAAGCTTTTCGAGACTGCGAGCGGCTCGGGCTAAAGCTTGCAAAGCCGGTAAAGCCGCAATTAATACGGCGCTCAGACTAGCCGCAACCAGTAGGATAGACAAGCCAAGCCAAAACACAGGGTCAGTCACGGGAATAAAATCCAGGATGCAAAGAGGTTAATCAGACGGAGTTGAGCGGTTGAGAACAACCTACTCTTCGGAGTTTTGAGAATCTGTTATCTGTGACACATTTGAGGCGGCGATCGCCAACCCCCATCCGCTGGAGATAGGAGCCACAAATGCAACACCGATTGCGGTTATTATTCTATCATGCTTGATTTAAAGCCTTCCGTAGCGGGGGCGGGTTGAATTTCAGCCCAATGATAGGTATTACTAATCTTAACAGAAACTGCCCCTACAAGCTCTCCAATGGAGTAGGGGCAGTCTTTGGTGAGTTGTCCTCTTCCACTGGAAGGAACCCTCAACTAATTGCGATAGCTTTGGGGGTAAGATGACTCTGTATTTTGTACCTTCTCCGAGAGAACTTGACGTTCTTGTTGACTGGCTTCTAAACCCGCCGCCACCGCTTGTTTGAGTCTGATCAAGGTATCTTCCCAGTTCCGCAAGGCGGACTCGGAGAGCCGATCGGCTTGCATTTGTACACTTGTGGACAGATCCTCGACCAACTCGGGAAGGGCTTGGGCCGACTTTTTCAAGACTTGTCGAGTTTCCTTCCCGGAGCGGGGTGCGACTAACAAACCCACCACTGTCCCGACGGCAGATCCGAGTATTAAACCCCCAACAAACGATCCAGAGCGATTATTTGACATAGACTAGAATTGAATATCCCCTACATTAATTTTAGACAGCTTTGTACGAGCCGTTTCCTGAAACCTTTATTAATTAATCCGGGCTGAGTAGAGGTTAACAACTTCAAAATCGAGTTAGCTTCTCCTCGTTCGATATCTCTGTCGCCACAGAATGAATTGAGTCAGACGGAGAATCGCTATTATTTTCTCAAGTTTCTCCACTTTTTGTTGCAGTGAATGATATTTCTGTTTGAGTTGAGAACTGGCTGAGTTTCCCCGCTCAACAAAGTTGCGAGTTCGATACAGTAACATATTAGCACGATGTTCGAGGCGGGTAAAAATTCGATCAATTCGGGCTAACCCTCTACGCAGTTGCCAGACTCGACGAGCCACATACAGGCAGACTATCGAAATTAATACATTAATACATATTACCGTAACCACCATAAAAAATCACCCGAAAACGTTTGCACCCTAGCTGAACTCACTACATGAGTTTCAATTTCATTATTTAAGATAGCAAAAATCATGTATAAATGCGAGTTTATTCGGAAACAATTTTGCCGCCACCCGAGCCAGAATAACTGGTGAAAAAAACTCTGTTTATCGTCGGTATACCGTCGTTCTTATTTGATAAACCGTTTATTTTCAAAAACGGGGAAGCGATCAAATTACCCTGAATTTTCTCGGCTTATTGTTTAACGCTAAACTCGATAACGGTCTTACTTGTAGCTGTATCAAAATACATGATGACTGCGGAAAAGCCAGTTTAATCCAAATACAAATAGGTTGCTAACTAACACCAGCATCAACACAACAGAGATAGAAAATCGACCTTTTTTGCTGATAGAATTTGCTGTGGGTTTGGGAGTAGACCGGTTAGAATTAGACATTAAAGGTTGAGTGGCTTTAGCTATCACTCCGGCTCGTTCTTCTTGCAGAGAGCGAACTTTGGTGGCAGCATAGTCTGATAAACCCCGTTGTTCGGCTTCTTGATAGTCTTGGACGGTTAAGCTGAGGTGAGGAACGGAAATGTTCTGCTCAGTCGCCATCTCCTGGGCTATTCGCAAATCTTTATGGAGTAGTTTAACAGTAAAAGCGGGGTGTTGGGACAGGTCATCGCAGCGCCGCGAAAACCAATAGTAGGGTAAACCGTGAATGTCTCCGGGGTTCTGGCCAAACGACCCAAAACGCAGCGCATCCCAAATGGTTTGTAGGGGAATATCCTCAGCCAAACCCAAGGTAATTCCTTCGCTGACGGCTTGAACTGCAACGGCATTAACCGCATTATGAATCAGTTTACATCGAGTTCCACAACCAATTTCTCCGCAGTAGAGAACATGATCGGCCATCAGTTGTAAAATAGGCAGAACGAGCGAAAAGGTTTCTTTGGAACCGCTCGCCAAAACCGCCAAACCCATTCCCCCTTGACTTTTCGCCCCTTCGGGACAATCATTAAAAGGGGCGTCCAACATCTCAACCCCGAGTGGTGTGAGGGCTTGATGAAGTCTGAGGATGGTTTCGGGAGAGCAGTAACTTAGTTTACGATTTATAGTACAACACGGTACTATCTGTCATATAACATCATACATCTATGCAGCGAGCATTCAAAACAAAATTAAAACTGAACAACAAACAGAAGACTTTAATGGC
>JAYKHV010000121.1:0-28881 GCA_035285085.1 Lyngbya sp.
GCTTCGCTCTTAAGGCAGAGGGCAGAGGGCAGAGGGCAGAAGGGAATCAGTTACTTCTTCCTTCTTCATGCATGGATACAAGCCTCTCCTTTTAAGGAGAAAGGGGTTTGGTGGAGGTGCAAGCCTCAACGCAGACCCGAAAACTTCTGCCATCTGCCTTCTATCTTCTGCCTTCGTTTGACCGATTCTCAGTTTCGTCGTGTGTGATTAACTTCAAAGGTTAATTGTGGGGGCAACTCGCCCCCAATACCACCATTATAAATTAGATAGATCAAGAAATTAACAATTAACTCGGTTTTTTCAACCCAAAATTAGTGTTGCTGAACCGCCCTCTAGATTAAGTTTACTCGCTTTTGCTGCTGCAAATACGGGTTCAATGCTGAATAAAAAGCAAAACCAAGAGAATTTCGTAAAATCGCTAACAATTTTATTTGACTTGTGCCTGTATAATTATCATCTACAGTTAGAGTCCGGGTTGAGTTGACTTTTCTCGCTTCATGGTGTAAACCAAACCGACAACAGGCGATCGCATCGCCCAATCCCGATTCTAGACCGCTTCAACCCGACCCAAAATTTTGTTCAGAGCTTTACATAGCCCCCCTTTATGTAAAGCTCAAAGGCTTTGAGGATGGTGAAATTGTAAAGCTTCTGTCAAAACCGAGAGAACCTGTTGCTGCTCTTATTCTGGCTAGTTTACCATTTTCAGTATAAACTTTATATATCTTCACTGAGTTTTGCCTGAGTAGACGGTTAAACTTTATACAAGGAGGAAAACGATTACAATTTCTCGATGAGATTAAATGCACACTGACCTTTTTTTAGGAAAAACTGGTGAATTTTAAAAGAATCGTCAAACAAATCTATCTTCTGACAGTTACATTCATTTATATGGTGGCTGTTACTATAGTTCTGGTCGGCATCCTGCTATTTGCAATTTTAAACGAAATCTCAAAACAAGTTAAACCCTCCAAAAAATATAGACAATCGAAACAAAAAAAGTTAGAATTTGAGCGATTTAAACCGATGAAAGCGTCTAGTTTATCTTCCAAAGAGAAGCATTTATGGAGCTAGCTTAAAATCATCATATCCCAAAAAATGCGATGTCTACCGTTCTTGGGCGAGTTTAGTAGGGGAGCAATCCCCAATCGGGAGGTTGGGAAGCCTACGCTATAATCTCTGATTCAGCGTAGGAGGATGTCATATCATGTCCGGATAATTAGTGATAAAAAAACTTTCTCCTTCTCTCTTGGTGCGCGTTCCCTAAGATTGCAAACTTCGCTCTCGACGGAAACCGCCAAGTCGCGAGTTTGCGCTGGCGCCCGCAGGTGGCGCGGTGAGTGCAGTGCGGTCTTGGGGTCTCCCCAAGTAGAGCAACGGACGTTCCCGAAGGGGGTCGCACCGCTCCTCCTCTTTCTTCTTCAAAATTTCCTCAGTCCTCCCGACACCTGACACCTGACACCTGACACCTGACACCTGACACCTGTCTCGGTGTCTCGGTCCTCCTGCCTTTTGTCACATTTCTGGTGAACTGGTAGAGCCAGAATAAATCAAGGGTAATTTTACGGAAAAAGTGGTGCCAACTCCAACTTCACTTTCAACGGAAATTTTGCCCCCATGCGCTTCTACACAGCGCTTAACAATCGCCAACCCCAAACCCGTACCGGAAATTTTACCCACATTACTCGCCCGATGAAAAGCCTGAAATAATTTTACTAAATCATGGGGTGGAATTCCCATACCTTGATCGCTCAGATTAAAAATAGCAGTATGATCTTCAGCGATCGCATCCAAACGAATGATACCACCTTGAGGAGAATATTTAATCGCATTGGAGAACAAATTAATAAAAATGTGTCGTAATAGGCTTTCATCCCAGAAAGTGCCTGTAAATTCCCCTTGAATATTCAACTCGATTTGATGTTGAGAACTGGCTTCGAGTCGGGCTTCTTCAACTAATTGTTCACAGAATAATTCTAAATCTAAAGGTGCGGGTAAACATTCCAATCGGTCAACATCGGCCCGACCGACTAAAATCACTTCATCTAATAATTGTACCAAATTTTTACCCGCCGAACGAATGCGTTGAAAGATGGAACGTTTTTGCTCTTTGGTTAAATTTTGTTCCCAATCTCGGAGTAATTCGGTTGATAATAAAATCGTACTTAAAGGGTTGCGAAAGTCGTGAGACATCATCGAAACAAATTCGGATGTCATTTGATGTTGTTCTTTGGCTTTAACCAACTCTACGGTTTGTTCTTTCACCCGATGAGATAAAGCTTGATTAACTTCCCGCAAAGATTCCATTGCTTGTTTGCGTTCAATCGCATACCGCAAAGAACGAACTAACGTTTCCACACTCACTTGTCGTTTCACCAAATAATCCTGCGCCCCCCGTCGCACGGCTTCGAGGGCGAGTTCATCATCGTTGGTATTGGTCAAAACCACAATCGGAACCCGGGGAGCGCATTGGAGAAGGGGCTGAAGTGAGTTGAGTCCCTCACTATCAGGTAAAGTTAAATCAAGTAAGATGGCATCATAGACCAGTGTTGGTTGGTCGGTGAGTAGACCGATGGCTTCGGTGAGTCGTTTGACATGAACTAAATTAAAGGAATTGAACTGAAAACCTTTGAGCAATTCTTGCAGCAACCGGGCTTCAGCCAAGCTATCTTCTATCAACAGAATATTTACCGAACTTGCAGGCATAATTTCCTTGATTTTCCCTCATGCTGCTCCAGAAAATGGATAGAATACCTCATCTATTTAGGTCCTGAAATTGACTTGTTGCGGTTGGGGTACGGTTGAAAAACGAAAGGGGAAAAGTGGGATTTCTGTTGGTGTTCACCTCCTTTTATCCGGCTTGATTGAAAATTCCCTATTCGGTCGGAAGCGTTGCAATTTTCAGCCAAAATTCCTCAATTCCCTTGACAATCTCAAACAACTGACTCAGGTTGCGGGATTTGGTGATATAACAGTTGACGTGCAGGTTGTAGCTTTGGGAAATATCATCATCATTTTTAGAGGTGGTTAAAACCACCACTGGAATCCGTTTTAAATTCGGGTCAGCTTTAATTTCTGCTAACACTTCCCGTCCGTCTTTGCGAGGCAAATTCAAATCCAGCAGAATTAAATCCGGTCGGGGAGCATCACTATACTCCCCTTCCCGGTGCAGATAAGACATCGCATCCATCCCATTTCTAACCGTCACCACTTCGTGAGCAACGGTACTGCGTTTTAGGGCTTCTTGAATTAAGCGAATATCGCCTCGATTATCCTCAACTAAAAAGATAATTTTGGGTCTTTCGTGCGCTTCGCCACTCACGCGCTGGTCCTCCCACTGGAATCGTAAAGTAGAACGTTGCACCCTGGCCGAGTTCGGACTCAACCCAGATTCGACCGCGATGACACTCAACAATTTTTTTACAAATTGCTAAACCCATCCCGGTACCGGCATATTCATCGCGGGTGTGCAAGCGTTGAAAGATGACAAAAATGCGTTCTGCAAATTGAGGGTCGATACCAATCCCATTATCTTTGACCGAGAACAGCCAAGCATCTTCAAGTCGTTGCGCTCCGATATAAATTTCTGGCGGTACTGAACTGCGGAACTTGATGGCGTTACCGATTAAATTTTGGAACAATTGCATTAATTGGGTGCTATCGGCCATCACGGTTGGCATAGGTTCAGAGGTAATAATAGCACGGGTTTCGCTGATGCGGCCTCGGAGGTTGCTCAGAGCGCGTTCTAAGGCGGTTCCCACTGAGGTGAGTTCAAATTCAACCCCTTGGATATCGACTTTGGAGTAGGCTAAAACATCGTCGATGAGGGTTTGCATCAAACTAACACCCTGGACGGCAAAATCAATGAATTCTTTGGCGTCTTCGTCGAGTTCTTCTTCGTAGCGCATCTCCAACAACTGCACATAGTTTGCCACTTGGTTGAGCGGTTCTTGTAAGTCGTGAGAGGCGACATAAGCAAACTTTTTCAATTCGGCGTTAGAACGTTCGAGATCGTTCGCCAATTGTGCCAGTTCATCGGCTTGACGGAGTATAATATTGACGATCGCTTTTCGCAGTTCTAAAGCGGCATTAATTTCAACGTGTTTCCAGGGTAAAGATTTGAGTTTAACCGTTTCTTTCCACAGTTCAAAAGATTTCCGGGGCGATAACTGCAAAACGCCTTCGGACTGAGTGGCTTCAATGGCTTTTGTCGGGTCGCCCCCCCAGTTGACGGTTTGAATGACTTCGGGGCGGAACCACAAGACATAATTGCGTTCGGAAATGGTAACAGCCAATAACCCACTGGCGACTTCTTTATACCGTTCGGCATCGGAATAAAGATGGGGTAAACAGTTGGTTGCAAAGACTTCTTTTTCGGTGTTTTTCTTCAGCCATTGCACCAAAAAGTTGAGGTCTTCTTCTTTGGGTGTTGCACCGAGAGTGGTCCACTGTCCGCCAAAATAAATGGCTGCACCTTGAGCGTTGGTGACGTCGAGAAGATTGGGTTGATGGCGAATTAAACCTTCGATAAAGTTCTCTTCGGCTGACATGAAATCGATTAAGGCTGACCGAATATAGGTCAGTTTCATTCGATAATCATAGTCTTCGGTTTCTTCGCGTGAAGACAGTTCTGAGAAGATGACTCGACCTAAAAATTCGCAGGCTTTCCGCAATTCATAGGAGACATATTTCGGAGTTCGATGATGACAAGCAATTAAACCCCAAAGTTCTCCGTCTTTAATCAGAGAGATGGTTAAAGATGCACCAACTCCCATATTCTTGAGATACTGTAAATGGCACGAAGATGCACTTCGCAAGCTAGAATGGGTGAGATCTAACGGACGTCCGATAACGGGGTTTTCGTAGGGAAATAAGGCGACGGCTTGGGCGATGGCGTCGGGGATAATTCTAATCCAATTAGAACTCAATAATTTTCGGGCGGGTTTGGGAATATCAGACTCCGGATAGTGCAGTCCGAGATAGGGTTCTAACTCGTCTATCTTTTCTTCGGCGACGACAATTCCATGTCCTTCTTCGTCAAATTTGTAAAGCATAACTCGGTCAAATCCCGTGACTTTTCGCACTTCCTGCACGATGATTTGACAAAAATCATGCAAACTGGCGGTTTCTTCCAGTTGGTTAATTGACATTCGAGCCAGGTGATAAAAGCTCAAAAAGGGAATGTTTTCTTGGGAGGTTGCGGGTTCTAATTCCAGAATCAAAAAGCCATCGGGATTGCGATGAAAGACTCCATCAAAGACAACATAATCATCGCCTCGGACTCTCATCCAGATTTTCGTGGGATTGATATAATCTAGGCTTTCTTGAGATAATCCCGCTTGAATTCGTTCGATTTGAAAGGGATCGAGCAGATCGTCTAAGGTTTTTTCGAGCATCTGTTCGGGAGAAATCCCAAAAACTGAACGAGTATTTGTGCTGACTTGTAACAGTTTCAGACTGGGTTCTTCTAACACCAGAAGAACACCGTGAGGCTGAACTTGACCGGAGATTTGGATCGGTTCTTGATCCAAACGAATCAGATTGCGGGCTTTGAGTTCTACATCGATGTCTTTCATAATTTTTCGACCGTAGCAACTGTGGATAAAATCTTGAACTTTTATTATATATTTTTTTAAATTTATTGGGTTTTACTCGGGGAATTTCTCGGGGGAGTTGCTCCGCATAATTACTCAGCAATTTTTGAGTTTTTGGCTCTGAATATTTGTTTCAACTCGCTCTGTCTCGAAAACGGCTTGTCGGTCAATTCTTCCTTATTCTCTAACTGTTTATGAGTATATCACAATCTTGGATTTTCTTGGGGAGGTCAACTCTTGAGAAAGTCTTAAAAAAGGAAACTTTCAGCTAAAACTGAGATTAATTAACTGTTGTGAATTAAAATAAATTTTTTTGATAAAAGTTTACAGTATTGTTAGCTAAATTGGGCGATCGCGATCGAAAGGCATAATGAAAACAGGAGCAGACAGAAAACAGAAGTTCTAATTTTGCCTGAACACTGCTGACTGTCTACTGTTGAGAGTTTATGATTTACGGTTGCTTGTTGAGTCGCCGAGAAATTTGATTGATAATCCCACTTAAAATTGCTCCCCCCATTAAAATCCCCAAAGCCGGAGTAAAAACAGGTTCCCAGAGCTTGTACCACAAATCTAAACCCAAAGACAGATCGAGAGAACGACCGACAACGGCAACAACCAACCAAAAAAAACTAAATAAAACCAGAAAAACATCAAAGACTAATAAACGATTTAACCAAGTGAGAAATAAATCTTTCATCGGGCTTAAATTGACCTAATTTTGATTAAAGTTCTGAAAGTTTTAGGATTATTTTACCATTGTTTGAAAAAATTAAGTTAAAGATCTCGGAAATTGTTGTTAAAATTTTGAAGAGAATTCCTGTGCGTACAACAGAGGAACATTTATGAAACTTCCGCCCACTTGGGCTATCCCGGAGTCAATTCGCGATCGCCTTGGCCAAAAGAGTGCAGGAAAACAACGGGCGATGGTGAGTAGCGGTCATTTACTGTTAGTTTTGCATCAAGCCCCCCAACCGGGTAGCCGGGAACGAGAGGCGGTTTTTTTCTGGCGTCAACCGGATGGTCGTTGGGAAGCCAGTCTTGGCGGAGTTGGTTTTCAACGGTTAATTCAACAGATCAAAGCCTACAGTTTAGCCGAAGAAAATTTAACAGATCAATACTTTCAAGCCCAAAGTTCTGAAGATTATTTTCACATCTTAGAAAATCTAGCCCCTTTACAACGGGCAACCAAAAATTTACACGCGACCTTACAATCAGCCCGAGAAGCAATTCCGAACGACCGAGATTTAATTGATTTACGAGATGCGGCTTACGAAACCGAACGAACCCTTGATTTACTTTATCAAAACACGAAAAATGCCCTAGATTTTGCGATGGCAAAAAAATCAGAAGAACAAGCCAAACTCAGTTTAGAATCAGTCCGTTCTGCCCACCGACTGAATTTATTAGCGGCAATTTTCTTCCCTTTAACCGCGATTTCCTGTGTGTTTGGGATGAACTTACCGACCGGACTCGAAACCCAATCGCCGGCTTTATTTTGGATTGTCTTTTTTGGCGGTATCTTTCTTGGATTTATGGTGCGAAACTGGGTGTTAACAGGTCGTTTATCCACCACAAAGGAGGAGAAAAAAATCTCCTAAACGGTTGAGTTCGGTTGCCGGAGAAAAGGAAAGTTCTCGCGAATCAACTAAATTTTAAAAGGTTGAAGATCGAGGATTTGACCGTCTCCTGAAAGTTGTTGAATGGCGATCGCGAATTCTCGATTTTATTGGCATCTTGTATAAATTGTAACTGAATATTTGCAAATCCGAGTATTTTTACTCCTATTTTGTGTAAAGTTTAGTAACAAGTCTTATTAAAATGTTTAGAATTTGCCCCAAATCCGGTAATCGCTTTAACCTTAAGATTTAAAGCAATGTTCTGAAAAAATCCCGTAGAACTCCTTAGCATTCTAAGGAGCTTAGTCTAGAAGGTAGTCCGCTCCCAAAAGCGAAAACTCGATAGACTCAACAAAAAAACTAACTTGTCCAAACTCCCCATTCCAAAGTTTGGGGGGAAAGAATCCTAACAAGGAGGTTCTAATGAATAACGTGCAAAAATATCGTTTCCGTTGCACCCTAGCCTTTGGTGATATTTACGGTCAAATAATGATTTGGCTGATTGTCATCTTTATCACCCTCGCTTCTGCTTTAGCCTTGTGGAGTAGCACTCGCCAAATCTACGCCTTAGCAACAGTCGGTTTAATTGTGCTACTGTCTTTACCGTTCCTGCTGTTTGCGTTTGTAACGACTCTACTCAATCATATTGAAATGGAGCCTATCGACTCCACAGAGGAAGAACTCTCCAACGCCAACGATATCGTCACGTCAAGACCGGCGGAAGCAGCAGGCTAGAGTCAAGCATCAGTTGAGTGCAATTCATTTCTAACTGCCAATCTATTTTCTTTCTTAAGACTTCCCTGTTTTTGGATGGGGAAGTTTTTCTGTGAGTCAACATAGAAGAACGAGGAGAATTCTATTAACGATTCGTCAACTATGTTAGAACATGATGTCATCATTGTCGGTGGCGGTTTGGCCGGAAGTCGCGCTGCGGTAGAAATCGCCCGGACAAACCCCAGTCTCAACGTTGCGGTGGTTGCCAAAACCCATCCCATTCGTTCCCACTCGGTGGCGGCCCAAGGGGGAATTGCAGCCAGCCTGAAAAACGTTGATTCTGCCGACAGTTGGGAAGCCCACGCTTTCGATACGGTCAAAGGTTCGGACTACCTCGCCGACCAAGACGCCGTGGAAATTCTCGCCCAAGAAGCCCCAGATGTGATTATCGACCTCGAACACATGGGGGTGCTGTTTTCTCGCCTACAAGATGGTCGCATCGCTCAACGGGCCTTTGGCGGTCACACCCACAATAGAACCTGCTACGCGGCTGATAAAACCGGTCACGCCATTTTACACGAACTGGTGAATAATTTACGCCGCTACGGGGTACAAATCTACGATGAATGGTATGTGATGCGTCTGATTTTAGAGGACGCCCAGGCCAAAGGCGTGGTGATGTACAACATCGAAAATGGCGAAGTTGTCGTGGTTCGCGCCAAGGCGGTCATGTTTGCTACAGGCGGTTACGGACGGGTGTTCAATACCACGTCTAACGATTATGCTTCCACCGGCGACGGGTTGGCGATGTCGGCTTTGGCGGGGGTGCCGTTGCAAGATATGGAATTTGTCCAGTTCCATCCGACGGGGTTGTATCCGGTGGGGGTGTTAATTTCCGAAGCGGTTCGGGGCGAAGGGGCTTATTTAATTAACAGCGAAGGGGAACGGTTTATGGCGCATTATGCCCCCAGTAAGATGGAGTTGGCGCCCCGTGATATTACTTCGCGAGCGATTACTTTGGAAATTCGGGCCGGACGGGGCGTTCATCCTGATGGCAGCGCCGGCGGGCCGTTTGTCTATCTGGACTTGCGACACATGGGACGGGAAAAAATTATGAGTCGCATTCCTTTTTGTTGGGAGGAGGCTCATCGACTGGTGGGGGTGGATGCGGTTTATCAACCCATGCCTGTCCGTCCGACGGTTCACTATTCGATGGGGGGAATTCCCACAAATACTGATGGTCAGGTGATTATTGGGCCGGGGTTGCCTGTTGATTTTAAGTTTGACCCGAAAGAAAATGTTAATCCTCGTAATAATTTAGTTGATGGGTTTTTTGCGGCCGGTGAAGCGGCTTGTGTGTCGGTTCACGGGGCGAACCGTTTGGGGAGTAATTCGTTGCTTGAATGTGTGGTTTATGGAAAGCGAACCGGGGCGGCAATTGCTCGATTTGTTGAGGGTCGGAAGTTACCGGATATTGATGAGGGGCGTTATCTTCGCGATGCTAAAGAACAAATTCAAGCGCTGTTAGACCGACGAGGTGGTTATCGCATTGCTGCTATTCGTCAGGAATTTCAAGATACTTTGACTGCCCATTGTGGGGTGTTTAGAACTCAAGAAATCATGCAAGAGGGTTTAACTAAAATTCAGGAATTACAGGAGAAATATCAACAGATTTATCTCGATGACCAGGATAATGTTTGGAATACGGAGATTATTGAAGCGTTGGAATTGCGGAGTTTGATGATTGTCGGTCAGATGATTTTGACTTCGGCTTTAAATCGTTTGGAAAGTCGGGGGGCGCACTGTCGGGAGGATTATCCTCAGCGGGATGATACCAATTTCCTCAAGCATACGTTGGCTTATTATTCGCCGGCTGGAATTGATTTGTCTTATCGTCCAGTGGCGATTACTCGCTTTGAACCGCAAGAACGGAAGTATTAGTTTTGGATGAAAAACCCGGTAACTTCTGCGCGCACCGGGTTTTTGGGACTAATCAATGATTATTGTCATGTAGGGGCGGCTTGGTGTATTAATCGAGGGCGACTACTCCGAGATTGAATTCAACCCGCCCCGATCGCACCCATTCATTTGAGATGAAAAACCCGGTTTCTCTAAGAAACCGGGTTTTTGGGATGTACAGTTATCGCGACCGATCAATTCCATCAAGTTTTATTAGAATAAACGCTCTCTGTTGTGCAAAAAAGTTATATTTTATACATAAAATGAGTATAAAATGTTTGAGTTTACCAAAGCTTTATAAACTTATTAATTATTTTACAAAACCTTTACAGTCGAATCTGCCTAAAGATAGATTTTTTTGATATTTGTGTTTAAGATGATAGAGGAGAAAACGAAGTAGAAGATCGCTGTCAAAGCAATTTATGATCAACAAATATCCAGATCAATCGCTGACGATCTCAATCGTTATTCCCGTATACAACGGCGGAGAAAAATTTCAGCGATGTCTTCAAAGTTTGACCAAAACTTCTTTAAATCCAGATGAAGTTATTGTTGTCGCTGATGGAGATACCGATGGTTCTTGGTTGATCGCTGAGAACTTCGGAGCAGAAGTTATTAGACTACCTAAAGCCGGAGGTCCGGCGAGAGCGCGGAATCTGGGAGCTAAAGCTGCAAAAGGCGATATTGTGTTCTTTATAGATGCAGATGTCGAAGTTTATCCAGATACAATCGAAAAGGTTGTTACTGTCTTTAGAAATGAACCCAATCTATCTGCTCTAATTGGTTCCTATGATGATGATCCCGGAGCGGATAACTTTCTCTCCCAATACAGAAACTTATTTCATCACTATACTCACCAAACCAGTCAAGAAGAAGCATCCACATTTTGGGGAGCTTGCGGCGCCGTTCGTCGAGAGATCTTCTTAAATGTGGGAGGTTTTGACGAAAAATATCGTCTCCCTTGCATTGAAGATATTGAACTGGGTTATCGACTGAAAAAAGCAGGTTATCATATTGGTTTGCGGAAAAATATCTTTGTGAAGCATCTCAAAGAATGGCGTCCGATTTCGATGCTCAAAGCTGACTTTTTTTATCGAGCATTGCCTTGGACTGCTTTAATTTTACGCGATCGCCAATTAAATAATGACTTAAATCTGCAATACTCCAGTCGATTGAGTGTAGTATTGGTGTATGCTAAGATCGGTGCGTTGATGGCGGCTCCTTGGTTGTCTCAAACGTCCATCATTGCCTGTATATTTGCCCTAGCTTTTATCGCTTTAAATGCACCGGTTTACCAGTTTTTTCACAATAAGCGAGGCTTACTTTTTGCCCTGCGAGCGATACCTTGGCACTGGCTATACTATTTCTACAGTGGGTTAGCATTTGCGATTGGTTTTGTTCGTCATTGGTTGCAAGTCCAACTTACTTATCGCAAAGCATAAAGTCGTGAAAGGCGACCTTTTTTTCAAGCAATTCCGGGGGTTTTAAAACTCGATCAAGACGATGATCTCACTACACTGAAGCTTTCGATCCTTGCTAATTCACGTCTTGAATCTAGTGTGATTGATTATTGTAGAGGAGGGTTATCCTTTACAATTTGAAGGTGATTAATTGATGGGGTAAACGAATCATCGTAAGTTTTTGAAGCTATTTGTCTAAATTTTTTTTGTGTTTGTGCGAAATTCTGTCTTCAGAATCCTATAAAATTGCAGAGTTCTCCTAAGACTCCTGAAAATACCATCTGTTAAATTTTGAACTCAACTGAGTTAAACAGGGTCTAAACTGTTCAGGAGTTCAGGATTTTTCGCAAACATATCTTTCCGATCTCAAGTCCTGCAAAAATTACGTCATCAGAGGTTACAAATGCTACATCACCCCGTTGTCATCATCGGTGCTGGTCCTGCGGGTTTAACTGCGGCTTATGAACTCACCAAGCGTGGAGTACATCCTCACGTTTTGGAAGCAGCAAGTCAAGTCGGAGGGATCTCTAGAACTGAGGTGTATAAAGGATATCGTTTCGATATTGGCGGTCATCGCTTTTTTACGAAAGTTGATGTTGTCAATCAATTATGGCAGGAAGTTCTCGGAAAAGAATTCATTCAAGTTCCTCGACTTTCTCGGATTTATTACCAAAACAAGTTTTATGACTATCCGCTGTCGATTTCTAACACAGTTTTAAATCTGGGTGTAATTGAAAGCTTTTTGATTTTGTTGAGCTATTTCAAAGCAAAAATCAAAGGAAAGTTAGAACCGGATTTTGAACCCGAAACCTTTGAAGAATGGGTCACAAATGGTTTTGGAAGTCGGCTTTATCGGACTTTTTTCAAAACCTACACCGAAAAAGTTTGGGGGATTCCCTGCAATAAAATCGAGGCAGAATGGGCGGCTCAACGGATTAAAGGCTTATCTTTGAAAAAAGCAGTGATCAATGCTTTATTTGGCAGTAATGACACCAAAACTTTAATCAAAAAATTTGATTATCCCATTTACGGGCCGGGAATGATGTGGGAACGTTTCCAACAAAAGGTTAATGAAAATGGCGGTCAAGTTTCTCTCAATACTCGTGTTGTTAGTGTCAAGCGAGATGGTTATCATATCAAGGAAATTATCGCTTATCAAAACGGTGAAAAAATCGCGATAACAGGTGAGAATTTTATTTCCAGTATGCCTGTTACTGCACTGGTGAACCGACTCGATCCTTTACCGCCCGATGAAGTTTTACAGGCGGCAAAATCTCTATCTTATCGAGACTTTTTGATTGTTGCTTTGATTATTGACGACGCGGATCTGTTTCCCGATAACTGGATTTATATTCACAGTCCTGAAGTTAAAGTCGGTCGGATTCAAAACTTTAAAAACTGGAGTCCGGCGATGGTTCCAGACCAAACTAAAACCTGTTTGGGTTTAGAATATTTCTGTACAAAAGGGGATGATATCTGGAATTTATCCGACACCGAACTGTTAGATTTAGCAACTCAAGAAATTGAAAAATTGGGTTTGGCGAAAGCGAGCAAAGTGGAGGATGGAACGATTCTTCGTCAGCCGAAAGCTTACCCGGTTTATGACCGAGACTATCGCCGTCATTTACAAGTTATTCAGGATTATTTATCCCAGTTTGATAACTTACAAACCATTGGCCGTAACGGAATGCACCGCTATAATAATCAAGATCATTCCATGTTAACCGGAGTGTTGGCGGCTCAAAATTTACTGGGCGACAATCACGATCTCTGGAATGTTAATACCGAGCGTTCCTATCACGAAGAATTTACAAAAGAGGAGTGGAAAGAACGCCAAAAACCCGAGTTAGTAATGAAGTAAAATATAGGAGTTAATGGGGAATCAAACAACCCTATTAACTCTTTTTAGGTTCGCTTTCTCTGGTAAAAGCTTAAGCTGAAATTTCCTGGAAATGGAACACTCATCTAAACCTTTCGTGTCCGTCATTGTTCCTGTTTATAATGATACGGAACGCTTAAAACACTGTTTAAAAGCACTGGTTCAACAGACCTATCCGCAAAACTGTTATGAAGTGATTGTGGTGGATAATGGTTCCGATCCGGCTGAAAACGTTAACTCTGTTGTAGCTTTGTTTAATCAAGCGTTTTGTATTTATGAAAACACTCCGGGTTCCTATGCGGCTCGAAATCGCGGAATATCTATCGCCAAAGGGGAAATTATTGCTTTTACGGATGCGGATTGTATTCCGTCTTTTGATTGGCTAGAACAAGGAGTAACAAGTTTACAAAAGGTTCCAAATTGTGGATTAGTTGTGGGAAAAATCGAGATGTTCTTTAAAAATCAGGATAAAATTACGCCTGTAGAACTCTATGAAAGTCTCACCGCTTTTCCCCAAAAGGAACTTTTAGAAAAATATCAATATGGTGCCGGAGCGAATTTATTCACTTGGAAACAAGTAATAGAAAAGGTTGGTGTTTTTGATGCAACATTGAAGTCAAGTGGAGATGTAGAATGGTGTCGGCGAATTTTTGAGAGCGGTTATCTGCAAGTTTATGCCGAGAAAAGTTGTGTTCAACATCCGGCTCGAACATCTTGGCGAGAATTGTATAAAAGAACGATTCGGCTCGTGGGAGGAATCTACGATTTACAGCAAAAGAAAAATACTAGAAATTTACCAAAAGATATCGTTTTTGTTTCCCTCTTGCTGAAAAATTTAGTTCCTCCTGTAAACTTTGTCATTAATGCATTTTTAGATGAACGCTTGACCAGTCTAAAACATAAATGTCAGGTTTCTCTAGCGATGTTTTTTGTGCGATATGTCAGCGCTTGGGAAGTGATCAGGCTGAGATTTGGTGGATTATCTGCCCGAGAATAGGAATTGATTAATAACCATGAAAATTGCATTTATTGTCGGTCATTTTCCGCAATTGTCGGAAACCTTTATTCTCAATCAAATTACAGGTTTAATTGAGCGAGGTCATCAAGTTGATATTTATGCGAGTTCTCCCGGTGATACCACTAAAATTCATCCGGCGATTGCCAAATATCATCTCCTGGAACACACCTATTATTTTCCAGAAATTCCTGAAAATTTACTTCTGCGAGTGGGGAAAGGAATCGGATTACTCCTCACTCATGGCCGTCAAGATCCGGGGCGTTTTCTCGATGCTTTAAACGTTTTTAAATACGGTAAGCAAGCCCTTTCGCTTTGGTTACTTTACACGATTATCCCTAAATTTGATCGCCATTATGACATCATTCACTGTCAATTTGGAACTCAAAGTTATCGGGGAATGTCGTTTCGGACAATTAACGCTCCGAATGCTCAATTAGTCACGACGTTTCGAGGAGATGATATTAGTCGATTTGTGCAGGAAAGAGGCAAAAATGTTTATCACAAATTATTCAAAACCGGAAACTTATTTTTAGCTAATTGCGAATTTTTTAAACGTCGAGTTGTCGAGTTAGGCTGTGATGAAAGTCAAGTATTTGTGCAGCGTTCAGGATTAGATTGTCGCCGATTTCCTTTTACTCCTCGTTCCTTTCCTTCCGATGGAAAAATTCGGATTGTTACCACAGGTCGGCTAGTAGAAAAAAAAGGAATTGAATACAGTATTCGAGCCGTAGCCAAACAAGCTTTAGTCAACCCCAATTTAGAGTATAATATTATCGGAGATGGAATTTTAAGGGAAAGCCTACAAAAATTAATTGACGAATTAAATGCCAGTAATTTCATTCATTTGTTGGGTTGGAAAAATGAAGATGAAATTATCGAAATTCTCAATCAATCCCATATTTTTATGGCTCCCAGTGTGACAGCATCCGATGGAAATCAAGATGCTCCCGTGAATGTTTTAAAAGAAGCGATGGCGATGGGTTTACCCGTGATTAGCACCTATCATGGGGGAATTCCAGAGTTAGTAGAAGATGGGGTAACAGGTTTTTTAGTTCCCGAACGAGATGCAGAAACTCTAGCAGAAAAACTCGGTATTTTAGTTAAGAATCCGCAATTAGGGTTAGAGATGGGAAAAGCCGGACGAGCCTATGTTGAAGAACACTACGACCTCAACAAATTGAATGATACTTTGGTCGAACTCTACCAAAAAACCTTGATATCCGGTTGGAAGAATAAGAACTTGAATGTTCAGATTTCACCGTCAGTTAAGAGTATAACTCAATCATCACTTTAATCATTTAAAAGAGGTTATCAAAATGGAAAACTTATCAACACAAACCGAACCCCAAGTTACAATTATTGCCGTTCCTCGCGAACGTTTTAGCTGTACTCGTGAGTCCTTAGAAAGCATCTATGAACACACAAAGATTCCGTTTAAATTAGTCTATGTTGATGGGAATTCTCCCAAACAAATTCGAGCTTACTTGCAAGAAAAAGCCGCAGAAAAAGGCTTTAAACTCCTACGAACCGATTACTATCTCTCTCCCAACCAAGCCAGAAATCTGGGTCTAGCTGAAGTTGATACAAAATATTTGGTCTTCATTGATAACGATGTTGTCGTTACACCCGGTTGGTTAACTCAGTTAATAAAATGTGCTGAAGAAACAGATGCGACAGTTGTCGGGCCTCTGATGTGTCAAGAAAGACCTTTACATGAAATTGTTCACTGTGCCGGGGGTGAGTCTCATATTTGGGTTGATAAAACGGGTCGGCGACGGTTTCGAGAAAAAATGTGTTTGCAAGGTAAAAAAGTCAGTGAAGTTCGCGATAAATTACACCGCCAAGAAACAGAATTAGCCGAGTTTCATTGTGTATTAGTTCGTCGTTCTATTTTTGATAAAATTGGTTTTCTAGACGAAGCCATGCTGAATACAAAAGAGCATTTAGACTTTTGTATGTTGGTTCGTCAAGCCGGAGAAAAAGTCTATTTTGAACCCAATTGTATCGTCACTTATGTACCCGGTCCTCCGCTAGAATTTAGCGATTTACATTACTATATGTTGCGGTGGAGTGATGCTTGGCAATTGGCAAGTTTGCACCGTTTGCGAGATAAGTGGAATCTGTCAGAGGATGAATATTTCAAAAGCAAATATAAAAAGGTCGGATGGCGTCGATACGGTACGATTATTGTGCCCTTAGTTTTGCGTTTGACTTGGGGAATGGGCAGCGATATTTTAGCCCGAATTATTGGCAAAATTGACCATGTATTTATTAATCGTTTCTTGACGACCCGCCACGCCCATCAGCAACGTAAACTTCATCAATCAATGTCAACGAACCCTTAAACCGATTAAGGTATTATTGGGATGGTAAAATCCTAAAACTTAGCCATGAACATCAAACAAAAGGCAATTGAAGGTGTGGTTTGGTCTGTCATCCAAAACTGGGGAAGTCAGGCGGGTTCGCTGATTGTATTCTTAATATTAGCTCGCTTGCTGAGTCCGGAAGCCTTCGGTTTAATTGGTCTGGCTAATGTTTTTTTGGCGTTCATGCAAATCTTTCTAGAGCAAGGATTTTCCCAAGCGTTAATTCAACGGGAGGAAATTCAGCCCGAAGAACTAGATACTGCTTTTTGGACTCATGTATTTAGTGGGTTGTTGCTGACAATTATTAGTTTTTTATCGTCGGGATTTGTTGCTGAAATCTTCGCTCAACCCAAACTTATCCCCATCATTCAATGCTTCTCATTTTTGTTTTTCATTAATTCACTGAGTCATGTTCATAAAGCTATTTTAAGCCGAACATTTGCGTTTAAAGTCATGGCAGTTCGGACGATTGTTGGTATTATTATCGGCGGAATTGTGGGAATTGTCATGGCTTTATCTGGGTTTGGGGTGTGGAGTTTGGTTAGTCAGCAATTTATTTATGAAGCGGTAGAAGTCTTTATCATTTGGGGTGCAATTGACTGGCGACCCAAACTCAGATTTTCTTTCCAACATTTGCAAAGTTTTTTAAATTTTGGCTTAAATATCCTGGCTTTAAAGTTCCTCGCTTTTTGCAACAAACGCACGGATAATTTACTCATCGGTTATTTTTTAGGAGAAGTGGCTTTAGGATATTATCTGATAGCTTTTCGGGTTTTAGAGGTGATGACTCAACTCCTGGTCAGCACAACAAAGCAGGTTGCATTACCAACGTTTTCTCGATTACAAACCGAACCTGAACGCTTTCGACAAGCATTTTATAAAGTTACCCTATTCACCAGTTTAATAGCTTTTCCAACCTTTTTAGGAATGATTATTTTCACCCGAGAATTGGTGTTAACGCTATTTGGAGATCAATGGCTACCTTCAGTTCCTGTGATGCAAATTCTGGGTTTTGCTGGAATTCTCAATGCTATTTCTTTCTTTAATGGTTCTGTATTTATGGCGATGGGTAAACCCTCTTGGAAACTGCGATTGAGTTTACTCAATGCGGTACTCAACCTAATTGCTTGTTTGTTGGCGGTCAAATGGGGAATTGTTGCGGTTGCTATCGCTTATGTTGTTAGTAGCTATTTGGGTTTTCCGGTTAGTCAATGGACAATTAGCCAATTAATTCATGTTCCCCCCAGGAAGTATTTACAGCAATTTATCACTCCGACAATTTGTTCATTACTTATGGTTTTAGGAATTTTAACTGCCAAATACTTCCTCATGGATTTAATCAATGAAAAAGTATTAATTGTCATAGGTACGGCAATCGGTATAATAATATATGGATTATCCATTAGATTGATAGATCCTCAGCTCTTTGAAGATTTACTTAAACTTTTAGAAATGGTTAAATCTCCAAAAAAAAAGATATCAAATCATTAATATCTTAACTCCGAACAACCCCGAATAAAAATCGATTTTTTAAATCGCAGTTCAAACAATCAAAAATTTAACACCAAAAAATACAGGTTATGTCACAGCTAAATTTACCACTCAAAATTGACTTCAGCTTCTCTAAAAACCAAGCTTTAATCGAAAATAGCATAATCATTGCTTTTATTTTTTTCGGCTTGGTGGGTATTCTTCACCACGAAATTTGGCGGGATGAATTTCAAGCTTGGTTATTGGCTAGAGATAGTGCATCTCTAATAGAACTGTTTCAAAATATGCGGTATGAAGGACATCCGGGTTTATGGCATCTCTGTTTATATGGGTTAAGCCGAATTACCCAGAATCCTCTAATTATGCAGATTTTTCATTTATTTATATCGGTTGTTATTGTTTCTTTAATTGTCAAATGTTCTCCCTTTTCTCCTTTACATAAATTTTTACTCAGTTTTGGATATTACTTTTTTTATGAATATACAATCATCAGCAGAAACTACAATTTAGGAGTTTTATTTATTGTTCTATTTTGCGTCATCTATTCAAAATCAAAGGTAAAACCCATATTACTGGCGACGCTATTAGCACTGATGGCTAATGCTAATGCTTTTGCTTTCATTCTCAGTTTTGCATTCTCATTAACTTTAATTGACGACTTTTATAGCCAGATCAAAGCCAATAAACTCAACCGAAAAAAGCTATTGATTAGCTTCTTGGTTTTAAGTTCGGGTTGGGCTATTTCCTTCTTCCAAATTATCCGTCCTTTAATTTCCCAAGAAAAAGTTCTGCGCCCTATACAATCTTCTGCTGAACAGGTTCAATCGAGTTCAAGTTTATTCCAAGAAATTGAGAATTTAGCTAGTGCATTTACAAATATTTGGAGAAGTTATGTACCGATTCCATTTCACCTCAACAATGATTTTTGGAATACTAACATACTTGTTCATAATACCAATTTTCCCTCGATTGCGGGTATACCATTCGGTGCGATTATTGCAGCATTAGCTTCTTTAATCCTTATACTAATTTCTATAAAAATATTATCTGAAAAACGGCAAATTCTGACAATTTATCTATTGGGAACGGGTAGTATCATTGCGTTTAACTACCTAATTTTTCAAGGCGTTATGCGGCATCGAGGTCATCTGTTTATTTTGTTAATAGCCTGCCTATGGCTACTTAAAAAACAATTATTGAATCGGCAATTAACTTCACAACCGAAAGCACAAAGTCAATTCAGAAGTCAATTTTTAACCGTGATTCTTTCCCTTCATCTACTCGGAGGTTTTCATGCTTACAGTATTGATTTATTTTATCCTTTTTCTGCCGGTCGCGAAACGGCTCAATATATTCAAGATAACAATCTCGATCAGTTAACAATAGTCGGTCAAAGATACAGGCAAGCAGCAGTTTTATCCGGCTATCTTGCTCGACAAATTTATGATCCAGAGAGAGGTCAATTTGGTAGTTTTTGGACAGTTGAAACCAAAATGAAAGACTTAGAAGTTATAGAAGAACTCATCCGCGATAACCCCAATGAAACTTTACTGGTTTTAACTTATCAACTGAAATCCGATTCGGTTTTCCCTCCCGACATTAAAATTACTGAACTAAAGCGTTTTGTTCAGCCAACCATAGAACCCTATGAAAAATCGTTCTACATCTACACCGCTAAACAGATAGACCCCGTTCGAGACAACTAAAATTGTCATCAATTGGGTTTGAACTGCACTTTAAAAAATCAGGTAAAAATAATGATGAATAAGCCTTTTTTCTCCCTTGTTATTCCCACCTATAACCGCCCAGATAGACTGAAAAATTGTCTTCAATCTATCAGCAACCTCGACTATCCCCGCGATCGCTTTGAAGTGATTATTGTAGACGATGGAAGTTCCATGCCTCTAGAACCTGTTGTCACTCCTTTTCATCAAAAAATTGAGATAACTTTCATCACTCAACCCAACGCCGGCCCCGCTTCTGCACGCAATACGGGGGCGGCTAAAGCCCGAGGAAAATTCATTGTTTTTACCGATGATGACTGTCAACCAACAGCGAATTGGTTAAACAGTTTAGAAACTCAATTTACCCAAACGCCCGAAAGTTTATTAGGTGGAAAAACCCTCAACGCTTTACCGGATAATTTGTATTCAACCGCCAGTCAATTATTGATAGATTATCTGTACGAATATTATAACGCTGACCGCGAACAAGCCAGCTTTTTTGCGTCTAATAACTTTGCCCTTTCTACAGATAGTTTTCATCAAGTCGGGCGGTTTGATACAACATTTCCCCTCGCCGCAGGGGAAGATCGGGAATTTTGCGATCGCTGGTTATATTACGGTTATCAAATGGTTGCCGTCCCCGATGCCCAAATTTATCATGCTCACAAATTAACATTAAAGAGCTTTTGGCGACAACATTTTAACTATGGTCGGGGTGCGTTTCACTTTCATCAATTGCGGGCGAAAAGAGGTGTGGGAGAAATCAAAGTTGAACCCTTATCCTTTTATTTTAAATTGCTGAGTTATCCCTTTGTCCAACCCGAACATCATCAACCCCGGTTAATCCTTTCTCTGTTGTTTTTTGTCTCCCAAGTTGCCAATGTTTTGGGTTTTTTCCGAGAACGCATAAATTCCAAATCAAAACTTCATCCTTCTCCGCTTCCCGTTGAAAACAATTGATTTTGTCTGAACCGAGTTCAAATCTCTTTGCTTTGAAAGTTTTTTGGTGACAAAATCAAGGTTGATCCAAAATCAAGGTAAATCATACAAAGCCAATCCCACAATAGAGTCTTTAATCCATTAAAACTATGCGCTTAACAACGAATTTATGGGAGGTAAACTCATGAGTCATCCCCCGATCAGTATTATTATTCCAACCCATAATCGCCACGCGCATTCCCCCTACTGTTTCTCCGAAAGGAAGCCATTTCTTTTTATAAACCCCAGAACCGGGACGTTCTTTAAAGAAACAATATAGGAGTTAAGCAAAACTTTTTTAACTCCCGTGTCAGGAGAGAAAACAAACGCCTCTCCTGATTTTTTGCCTCAAAAATTGACTAAATAATCATTTTAAAAATGGTTATTTCCGTCGGGTCTGTCCCTCATTTGTGCGACTTGCTTAGAAACCGAATTGATGTTAGAGCAAACAAAAGGTTAGTTGTAAGGAAACCCTATTAAATCTTCCCATTTTCAATCAATATTCGTTACATTGACAAATGAAAAGACATCAGATGAGGTGCTATATGTTCCGAAAATGCTTTGCTTCCAAGAACCGATACAAGGTTGGTGTAACGATTTTTGGGTTTATCCTTTCCCTGGTTGTTGTTGTCAGCTTCAGTGCAGAAAAAACCCTCTCTCAAGACATCAAACCCAGTCCGCCGGAACAGTACGAGATTGCTTCCGACCCCACGTTATCAGAAAAAGTGATGAAAATGGAGCAAAGATTAGAAAAAGAATTTGAGGTTTATTTTAATCGCAACCTCGCTGATGTCGCCCAAGCCGGCGATGACATTGCTCAAACCCTGTTAGAAATTAGCCAGAAAAGTAATATAAAACCTGCCGTTTTTTGGGCAATTCCTGAATCAGAATATTTGCACTTAGTCTTTATTTCTCCTGGAAAACAGCCCCTAGTGCAAGATATCGAATCCCTCAAACGTAAAACGTTAATTGATACAGTAAAAGCCTTTCATTATGAAATTACCAATCCCCGCCAACTTTATACAGATTCGTACTTGAGTCACGCAAAACAACTCTATCAATGGATTATCAAACCCTTTGAAGCCAACCTGAAAAAAGAAGGAATAGATACAGTATTATTTTGTTTAGGAAAAGGTTTGCGTACCCTACCCATAGCCGCACTGCACGACGGCGAAAAATTTTTAATCGAAAAATACAGCCTTTCAATTATTCCCGCATTTAACCTAATTGACTCCAACTATACTCCCATTCAAAAAGCAAGAATTCTGGCGATGGGAGCCTCAGAATTTCCGAATAATAGTCCTCTACCTGCCGTTCCCATTGAACTTACAACCATTGTTGATGCCGATGCGATGGAAAAAATATCAACTCAAGCCATTTCTAACCGTTGGCCTGGTAAATTATTTCTCAATCAAGACTTTACTTTAAACAACTTAAAAACTCAAGTCGCTTCCAGAG
This sequence comes from Lyngbya sp., assembly GCA_035285085.1. Lineage (GTDB taxonomy): Bacteria > Cyanobacteriota > Cyanobacteriia > Cyanobacteriales > Microcoleaceae > Capilliphycus. The sequence goes on from JAYKHV010000121.1 coordinate 22,255, forward strand.
CGTTCAACATTATTCACTTGGCAACTCACGCAGAATTTAAACCCGGAAAACCGGAAAATTCTTACATTCAATTTTGGGATACTAAACTCAATTTAGACCAAATGAAAGAGATTCGCTGGAATAATCCCCCGGCTGAATTATTAGTTTTGAGCGCTTGTGAAACCGCAGTCGGAGATGAAGATGTAGAGTTGGGTTTTGCGGGACTGGCGTTACAAGCGGGGGTTCAGTCCGCCTTGGCGAGTTTATGGTATGTTAGCGATATTGGGACTTTAGCGTTAATGAGCGAATTTTATCAACAGTTAAAAACCGCACCCACCAAAGCAGAAACCATCAGACAAACTCAAATTAAAATGATTCAAGGAAAGGTGCGTTTAACTAAAGATGCTTTGAAGTTTTCGGGAGGAGAAAAGCCTTTACCAGAAAGTTTATCTACATTGGGAGAAACCGACTTTTCTCATCCTTTTTATTGGTCAGGTTTTACCTTAATTAGTAGTCCTTGGTAGGGTATAGCGCTACGCGCAAGTCAGAAGTCAGAAGTCAGAAGTAGACTAGAAGAGGCTTTCAGCCTTTACTAATGTCCTAACCATAATGCGTAGTGCTATATAGCGCTACCACAAGCCAGAAACCCGGTTTCGTAAAAGTTACCGGGTTTTTGAGTGTCTACTGACAGAGAAACCCAGTTGAGCAAAACAACCGGGTTTCTAACAGTTTTTATTGTCAAATTATTGTCAAACGGGAGCCTTTACTGAACGGCGACCACTTGTTCAACACTTTCATTCGCCATTCTATCAACCGCTTTAATGGCATAGGTTCCCTTGGGAAGCCTTACCGTTGTAGTTTCAGCGTTGAGAATCTCCATTAATTCCCAACTACTTCCCTGCTGTTGATAGACCGTCCAAGAGCGAATATCCTCCGATAAAGACGGACTCCAACTAACAGTATCATAACTAACGGTAACATCACTGGGCGGTTGAGGAGGTTCGTTATCCAACCACGTCATCGCCGGAACTAACGCAGGTTTTGAATACAAGTCGGATTTAAAAATCTCGTTCACACCCTGACGATTATCGCGGAAAATCTTCATGCTAAAAAAGATATTTCCCAAAGATAAATACTGGGCATTTTGGCGAGAAATTTCGACTTGACGTTCCAACTCAGAAATCGGCCAACCATTGTCTAATTGACTCAAATAATTCCCCGCATAAATATGACGTTGCTGAGGATTATGTCGCAGCCACCAATTCAACAATACCGGATAACTTTGTTGGGGGGGATCAATTCGCCAATATAATTGCGGCGCCAAATAATCAACCCAACCCTGTTCCATCCACAATTTTACATCGGCATACAAAGCCTCATATTGATCTAATCCAACAATTCCGGGGGCTTTTCCGGGGCGATAAATTCCAAACGGACTAATCCCAAATTTAACATAAGGTTTCGTTGCTTTTATCCCTTCTGCGATGCGTTTTATCATCAGATCAACATTCTGACGCCGCCAATTTGAAAGCGATAACGTTCCGCCAGAAGCGCGATAAGCGGCGTAGGTTTGAGAGTCGGGAAACTCAACGCCAGAAACGGGATAAGGATAAAAATAATCATCCATATGAACCCCATCAATATCGTAGCGTTGAACCACATCCATAATCACTTGATAGGTGCGGTCTTGTACTTCTTTAACGCCGGGGTCCATCCAAATTAAATCACCGTAACGATAGGCGTATTGCGGATAAACAACCGCCATATGATTCGCTGCAAAAGGTGAGTCTTGGCGGGCGAGTCTGGCGCGATAGGGATTGAACCAAGCATGAAGTTCAATATTGCGTTTATGGCATTCTTCAATGGCGTATTGAAGCGGGTCATAATAGGGGTTTGGCGGGACTCCTTGCGCCCCCGTTAACCAACTACTCCAGGGTTCAATTTGAGAGGCATAAAACGCATCGCCATTGGGTCGAATTTGCAACACTAACGCATTTAGATTTAACTCCTCCATGCGGCCGAGAATTGCTAACAATTCAAACTTTTGTTGGGCGACGGGTAAATTGGGTTTACTCGGCCAATCAATATTAGCAACCGATGCCACCCAAACGCCTCGAAATTCTCGCTGATGGTTAACATTATCGAGGCGAGTTGCTTGTTGATTTTGAGGAAGATTTGCGGCTTGGGAAAGAGATTTAACTTCCTCGGTTAATTTGCCCAATTGTTCTTGGATTTCGGGTAAATCGGGGAAAATTTCTTGAAGACTATTTTCGGGAATATCTACGCCTTGGGTGAGCGATTCTACTTCTTTGGTTAATTCTCCTAATTTTTCTTGAATTTCCGGTAAATCGGGGATAACTTGATTCAGATTATTTTCGGGAAGATTTGCAGCTTGACGGAGAGATTCTACTTCCTCTGTTAATTTTGCTAATTTTTCTCGGACTTTTGTTGAATCGGCGAAAACTTCCTGAATCCGATTTCGCAAAAATTGCCGTTTTTCTAACAAATTTGACCGCAATTTCTGGAGAATTTCGCCTTCGGGTTTTTCAACCTTCGGCGTCGGAAGATTTGTATAAATTGAGTCGGGCGGTAAAGAATAGGCTTGAACTTGAGTTAACATCAATCCCACAAACACAAAAAAGATGCTAATCACGGCTTTGTGTTGAAAGCGGGTTAGCTTGCGGTTGGGGGGTTGATGGCTTCTAGGGCTTCGGTTGTTCACTCCTCTAGGTATCCATTTCATAGTATTCTGGCAGGTGTTGGGTTAACACGACAAGTCAGACAACAATTCTTAAGAGTATCTGAGATTGGGTTTGGTAACAAGGGATTTTTGTAACAAAGACAGTCCTTTTTGTTTTTCTAACGGGGGTGAGGCGTATCCGCACGGTATCTAAATTCGGCGTAGCTTGGAGGGGTCGGCGTGGCGTTACCGATTTTTTCACAACTATTCTCATTTGAAATAAAAAGGCCATATAGCAGTCGCGCCCGGAAATTAGGACAAAGCAATTCTCTCAAACCTAAGTCTAGAAAAATTTTACTTCTGACTTCTGACTTCGCGCCTTCTGACTTCTGACTTCTGCTATAGATGCTCGCCCAAGCCTTGCGCGACTTCTCATTTGCTGAGTGGGAATGATACCACACCTTTAGATAGATGAACTTTCTCAAAACAACTGTGATGCTTAAAAAAGAGTTTAATCTACTCTCGCTCAACTCGCCGAATTTTCGTGCTAATTTTAATTCAATTGTTAATGTTCAAGAATCGCTCAAAACTATGAAGCTTTGGTTGTTTTATTTTTCCGCTTTGTTTGCAATTACTTTGATTCGCTATTTTGTCATCGCCGGAGGCACATACTGGTTCTTTTATTCTTTGTTTGGGGGTTTTTTTGGAAAGCTGTATTTGGATTTTAAGTCTCCCAACCGGGATTTAATTAAAAAGGATATTCAACTTTCTATAATATCAACTGTTGTTTTTGCGGTTTGCGCTGCTTTTCTCCTGTCAATATACGATTTGGGTATAACGCGCCTGTATTATTCAATTGATGATTATGGAGTCTTTTATTTATTTATTAGTTTCGTGGGTGTAATTTTCTTGCAGGATACTTGCTTCTATTTTTTCCATCGAGGATTTCATCATCCCCGCTTGTTTCGATGGCTGCATAGCGGTCATCATCGGTCAAATCATCCGACGCCTTGGACTTCTTTCGCCCTCGATTTTCCTGAAACTTTAATTCAAGGATTATTTATCATCGCAGTTGTTTTCATTATCCCTATTCATTTTGTCGTTTTGGCTTTATTACTCACGACGATGACAATTTGGGCTGTTGTTAATCATCTCGGGTTCGAGTTGTTTCCGGCTTTCCCCCATCATTGGCTTGGAAAATGGTTAATTAGTTCGACCTATCATTCTATTCATCATCGCAATTATCGGGTGAATTATGGATTGTATTTTACCTTCTGGGATAGACTTTTGGGGACTGATGATGTGAACGAAAAACATCAATATAGCAGTCTGATTTGAGTTGAGGGCCTATGCCATACGCCCCTACAATATTTGGTGTTAGATTGGTGTTAGAGGAGTTTTCGGATCACTATTGCTGATGAGTGTTTATTTTATCATTAACTTCCGGTTTAACTTCCTAACTTAACTTTCTTTTTTTCCCTGGTGTAGTGTTTGATAGTTTGCCATCTTAGAGATATGAAGAATGAGTTTAATCGCGATGGCTTATCAATATCAGCAACAACACTCGACTCAAACCTTACAAGAAGGACTGGAGGAATATTATCGGAGTATTCCCGGACTAACCACTTCTAATTATAGCAGTTTGGAGATGAAGAAATTTTTTCAATCTCACGATGTTACTCATGTGGTTTTTGGCTGTAGCACTTCTATTGTAGATGAAACGTTAACGGATTTTTGGACGTTATTTGGTTCTACGGTGAAGTTTTCCCGCTATCTGGCTTATCTGAATTATCCCGAAACTCAACAAATTTTTCAAGAAGCGGGCTATTTACAAACCTTGGGGATTTTTCTCAAGACTTTACCCCAAGTTTTTCGGGTGATTTGGCGAACGTTTCAGATGCGAAAAAAATGGGATTGGGAAAATTACGAATCCTATCTTCATCTGTCTTTGCAAGAAATTCGTCGGGAGTTTGGGATTTGTGTAATTTGATCTCTGAGGAACCGGTTTTTTGTCCTATATCGAGTTTAATTTGATTTAAATTTGAGGAATTTTATCATGCAATATTCAAACCAAACAAACACCAACCGTCCCCTCGAAAATAATGAAGCTTTTGCGATTTTCATTCTCGGGTTAACGGTTTTAATGAGTTTGATTTTTATTGGAGTCAAAGTATTTTTTGGCTAAAATCTATCGAAAGCGAGGGCGTATGGTCTACGTCCTCCCGAAGTCGATATGATTAATGATTCATTTTGAGTTGATAAATTGCTGCAAAAATCAACTGTTCAAGGATTAGATAGGGTTGAACTTCCCGAGGGTATTTGATCCCTCATTTCAGCCCTCGCCCCCGGTTACGTTGTGACGGAGGTTAGGTGGGTTTGAACGCGCTACGATGGCCCATTTAAGCATTTTTCCGGACGACTAGGGATTCTAAAAAATTGAGATATCATGTAAACAGCAGTGTAATTTAGGGTGATTGGGCTGACCCGATTTCAAGCTGCAATGACCGGGGGATGATCTACGAAGAAATCATTCAAGATATCCAGGGGGATAGAGTGTCATTTATGGGGAAAATGTAGTAGCCTGTAAGGAATTATTTAGGGATGTCACAGAACTTCTTAATTTTTGTCCGGAAGTTCATACAGAGCAATCTGTAGAATACCTAACATTTACCATAAAACGACTAGGTTGACGACCTTCGACTGGAGGACAGGATTTGTCACCCTCGAATGGTCATTCTATCCTTCTTAAACGTTCGTGTCCTTATCGCAATAGGAGAGAGTTGAACAATGGAAGTTATCGTCATTTTTCTCGGAATAGCCCTTTATTTGATTTGGAGTGAAGAAGGACAAGTGAAGAAAGAGAAACCGAAGGAGGAATGGCAAGTTGTGGATAAGAAAAGAGTAACTACAGTTGAAGAAAAACCCAAAAGCTAGTTGTGATTGGGTTAATGATTTTTGTCGGATTGATTCAGGGGATTTTCTACTCTCAAGTCATTTGTTGTAACCCTCATTGAGAGAACATTCACAGCCTAAACAAAGACTAGCGGTTTATCTTTAAACGGTGCAAATGCTTCGGCATCAAACCGATATAAACTTGCGGGTCGTCCCGCCCCTCGTGATGTTTTTTTCCCGGTATCGCAGAGAAACCCAAGTTTGAGTAAACGGGCGCGAAAATTGGAATAATCGGAAAATCCTTCTCCCAAAACGGTAGTATAAAGTTGGTACAAATCTCCCAATGTAAACAATTCGGGGAGAACTTCAAAAGCGACGGGACTATATTCAAGTTTATTGCGTAGACGTTGATAACCGTATTTTAAGATTTGATTGTGATCGAAAGCCAGTTGGGGAACTTGTTCGAGGGGATACCAAGCAATTCCTGTAACGCCATCAGCAATTAATTCGGCTTCTTCAAACCGAACTAACGCAAAATAACTCACCGATAAATAACGAACATGATAACTCTCGGGACTTTCACGGGGATCGCGATGCGGCCCGCCAAAAGTATATAATTGTTCTAAGTATAAATTATTGACCCTAATTTTCTCCGATAAAATCCGATAGGCGGCATCTTCTAAAGATTCTCCTTGACGAACCAGAGTTCCCGGTAGACTCCAGCGATCGCGAAAGGGTTCTTCTTGTCGCATCACCAATAAAACCAACAAACGGTTTTGGGTGGTATCAACAGAAAATATAATGTTATCGACTCCAACTTTGAAGTCTTCTAGGGGATGAGAAGTGGTTTTTTTTTGGCTGCGTCCTGCCATCTAGTTCTGCTTGAGTTACTGATTTACAATTCAACGGTTAAGTCCGATGAGATTCTGACTTCGGAGTAATAGTAGCTAAGGTTTTCATCCAAGGGTAGTAAGGCTTAACATAATTTGTATAGAACTTTTTCAGCTTGTTGGCAGAAGGCTTCAGCCCTTCTTGATAAGCTTCATTCCAGAGATTTAAAGCCCAATTCCAGACCC
>JAYKHV010000122.1:0-36203 GCA_035285085.1 Lyngbya sp.
GTTACCTGTTCCCTCTTGACTCTTGCCTCTTGCCTGTTCCCTGTTCCCTGTTCCCTGTTCCCTATTCCCTGTTCTGTTTCTTCGACATCGGAGTTGGGAGTTAGGAGTTGGGAGTTAGGAGTTGGGAAGACCGCAGATGTTCCCTGTTCCCTCTTGTCTAATAACTGGTGACTGGTGACTGGTGACTGGTGACTGATTGCTGTTTCTTCGACAAAGGTGAGGACCGGAATATTTCGCACATAGAGGGTCGCCGCTTGGCGGTTATTCCACAGGTGGGCTTGAATTGTGGCGATTGGCTCGAATTCTCCATCACTAGCGGAATTGGATTGATATTCTCCCACTTTGACTACAGTGTTGTGAGTCTCTGTCTGATTGGACGCTCCATCTGTAGTCTCGGGTTGCGTGGCTGCTCCCACAACGGTTTCAGTCTCGCGCTTGTCTTCTTCCACCTCGGGTGTCAAGGGCGCTTGTTCGGCGTGACTCGATAAGGAGACACTCAAACTGGATACCAACACCATTGCGGTTAAACCACTTAAAAGTTTGTGCTTCATATGCCAATTAAAAAAAATCACCTGTTGTTCGAGTCTTCAGGGTTATCCCCACCTGAGCTAACTTTGGATATTAACTCATACTCGTAACGTGTTTACTTTTGTAAAAGCAACTGCAACAGACTAACACGAAGTTGAAAAATTCGGAATTGGTATTGATTGCTTCTTTTCGCTCTCGGATTCAAACTAAACGGTCTAGTCTCGCTCAAACTTCCCTTTAGATGGGCATTCTAAGAATTTGTACTTATTAAATTCCGGGCTTATAAAATTTTCTGATAAATGAATATAGACCTCAAAATCAGTAAAAATCAATCGCTGACTTCAGTTGTCGGTTGCCGAAACTTGCTAATCTAAACAGTTGAGAACATCAAAGCCGACAACGGGTAGGTAGAGTATGGATTATCGAGAAGCAGGTGTAGATGTAGCGGCGGGTCGAGACTTTGTAGAGCGAATTCGCGACTCCTGTCAATCAACCTATAGACCGGAGGTACTGGGCGGCTTGGGGGGTTTTGGCGGTTGCTTTGAAATTCCCAGCGGTTACTCTCAACCCGTGTTAGTCTCGGGAACCGATGGCGTGGGAACCAAACTCAAACTCGCCACCCAACTCAACCGTCATCAAACCGTCGGTATTGATCTAGTAGCCATGTGTGTCAACGATGTTCTCACCTGCGGCGCCGAACCCCTGTTTTTTTTAGACTATCTCGCCACCGGGAAACTCAACCCCGAACAACTGGTTCAAGTGGTCGAAGGGATTTCAGAAGGCTGTCAACAGGCCGGATGTGCTTTAATTGGGGGAGAAACCGCAGAAATGCCCGGATTTTATGCGATCGGAGAATACGATCTCGCCGGCTTTTGTGTGGGAATTGTTGAAAAAAGTCAAATTCTCAACGGTTCCCAGGTCAAACTCGGGGATGTGGCGATCGGTTTGGCCAGCAGTGGGGTTCATAGTAACGGGTTTAGTTTAGTTCGCAAAATTGTTAGCACGCGTCAACTGAGTTGGGAAGACTGTCCGCCCGAATTTGCCGGTCAATCTTTAGGAGAAGTTTGTTTGACGCCGACGAAAATTTACGTTAAACCCGTATTAACGGCTTTAAAATCCTTAGAAATTCACGGGATGGCACATATTACCGGAGGCGGTTTACCGGAAAATTTACCCCGGTGTTTGGCGCCCGATCAATCGATTCGGATTATTCCCAATAGTTGGCCGAATCTGCCGATTTTTGAGTGGATTGCTCAAACGGGAAATGTTCAACAAACGGCGATGTGGGAAACATTTAATATGGGAATTGGTTATGTGGTGATTGTACCGCCCGAGCAAGAAACATCAACAATAGAATGGTTTGAATCTTGCCAGATTTCTGCCTATAAAATCGGCGAGGTAATTGCCGGTTCGCGAAGTTTGGTGATGGATTAATCAAAAAGACTTCCATGTTTGCTATTGAGGCTCGATTTCTTCGGGCTGCATCGAACGGGGGAGAGGCTTTTTTAGCAAAGATTTGTTCTGAAGATTAAAAAAAGAATTTCAACCTTAATTACTGTTTTAAATTATTCTGGTTTTAAAGATGTCTATTGAATGGGAAACGGCGAAAACTTACGAAGATATTCTCTATCACAAGGCGGATGGAATTGCGAAAATTACGATTAATCGTCCTCACAAACGCAATGCTTTCCGTCCTCAAACAGTTAATGAGCTTTATAATGCCTTTAGTGACGCTCGCGAAGATACTCAAATTGGGGTGGTTTTGCTGACCGGGGCGGGACCCCATACCGATGGTAAATATGCCTTTTGTTCCGGCGGAGATCAAAGCGTGCGGGGAGAAGCTGGCTATATTGATGAAGCCGGAATTCCCCGTTTAAATGTGTTAGATTTACAGCGATTAATTCGGTCAATGCCGAAAGTTGTGATTGCGTTGGTGGCGGGTTATGCCATTGGGGGCGGTCATGTTTTACACTTAGTTTGTGACCTAACTATTGCCGCCGATAACGCAATTTTTGGTCAAACCGGGCCGAAAGTTGGTAGTTTTGACGGGGGGTTCGGTGCCAGTTACATGGCGCGAATTGTTGGGCAGAAAAAAGCCAGAGAAATTTGGTTTCTCTGTCGCCAATATAATGCCCAAGAAGCTTTAGAAATGGGGTTGGTTAATTGTGTGGTTCCCGTTGAACAGTTAGAAGCAGAAGGCGTTCAATGGGCGAACGAAATTTTAGAGAAAAGTCCGATTGCAATTCGGTGTTTAAAGGCGGCTTTTAATGCCGATTGTGATGGTCAAGCGGGTTTACAAGAACTTGCGGGAAATGCCACCCTGTTGTATTATATGACCGAACAGGGTGCTGAAGGGAAACAAGCTTTTTTGGAAAAACGAAAGCCGAATTTCCGTCAATATCCTTGGCTCCCTTAAAGTTTAGAGGCGGGCTGAGAGAAATTAATTTTTTGGAAAAATAATATAGCGATCGCCCGCCATGACTGGGATCAATCTTGAAAAGAGTGATCTCAAGGAGTCATCTTAAATTGAGAGTAGATGAGCTTTGATGGTTGAAAATTTGTTTTTTTAATGTTGAACTGAATTAAAACTCGCGTCCTGTGAAAAACTCCTACTTTTGAGTTGAACCCGAATACCCGCTTTTAAGTAATTGGTTACTCACTGGCAAGGAAAAAATCAAGAAAGAGGGTGTTGGTTTCACTTCGGAGACTAGATAGCAACGGGGACCGTCTCGGGTATGGCTTCGGTTTTTTGGGGTAAAACAACTATTTTGTGAGCTTCTTCCCAAGACATCGAAAACGCCAGCATCGCTAGGTTACAGGCTTTCCATCCCCCTTTGACGGGAACATGAAGCTGGCTACAGTTTCCACCTCTTCGGCCTTCTGGTGTGTAATGTTGGCAGCAACGACAGCATGAGGTTGAAGTGTGTGAGGCTTCCATGAGGTTCTCCTGTGGGATCTCGATTTGATATTCTTTATTCTCATGGATAGACGAACCTCGATTAATTGTCGATCAATCATTATTCTGCCTGAGTTTGAGCGATCCCCAACCCACGACTGAATTTTATGTTTATTTTAGATTCGGTTTATAAACAGATACAATTAAACGCTAAAATATTGAGAACTGTAAATTGAGGCAGACTGGGACATCAACCAGGTAAACAAGCTGGGGATCAAGCCAAACCCATTAAGGATAAAATATAAATCAAACGGTAAAAAGAGATTTATACATCCTGCTTTCGGTAGAAAAAATGGTAAAATGATCGGCAATGAAATCTCTAGCTAGGGAGAGAGGCTAACCCAAAGAGCCGAAACTCTCTCAGGTATAAAGTCGGCTCGATTTCGGTTTAGGTGATTTCCCAGAGGACAACCCGAAAATTCACAGATTGATGTCCAACAAACCCGAAACCCCCAACTAAGGAGAAAAGCGTTGTTGACTGAAACACATCGCACAAACAGACCAACGCTGCAATTCTCCGGCTGGGGTGGGACAATGACAGTGGGGACATTCAGGTAAATTATGCGCTCGGCGTTGAATGATTTCCGCCCAATTTTGAAAAGCCGTCTGGGGGGTAACAGTAGCAGGAGAAACCGGAGTCGAGGACGGGGGAAGATTTGGAACGAAACTGGGATGCTGTTGGGTTTGATCGCTCAAACGATCGTCAGATGTTAAAGAATCAGCTTGAGAGTGCCACAGAGCGCTAGAAAACTTGATATCATGCAAAGGACAAGAAAGACTTTGATTTAATCGTCGAAGCATCTGCGATCGCTCAAAGGAAAGCTGCTGTGACCAAGTGGCACTAGAAGTGGCGACCAGCAAAACTCCCCGAGTCAGAGAAATCGGCCGAGTCTGAGCGATCGCCCGTTGACTAACAACAGTAGCCCAGACATCGAGAATCGATTGAAACTGCTGCTGTTCGGGAGTTAAAAGCTGAACTTGTAAACGATCTAAAATCTGATTTAGCGATTGAAACATTATCCGTATAAAGAAACTCAACCCTTAATAACTACTCATATTATTTTCCAGCCATCATTAAAAACTGCGAGGAGTTCACCGAATGAGTCAATCTTCTGTCGTCAACAATTCCAAATCCTCAGATTCCCAACTCCCACAAGCACTCAAAGCCGTTTTGGGGAGTCTAGATGTCCAACTCGAAGATGAACTCTCCCGATATCGACGTTATCGACGCGCCCACAGCCCCGCCCCCGCTGCCAAACCGTCCAATTCCTACACCCAAAAACCGTCTGAGGTGTTGTCAGTCTCCGAAGGCGAAAACAACATAGAACCGACGAGTTCCGCCCCTACTCCTGAGTCGAAATCATCCCGTTCTCAAACCCCATCCGGTTGGGAAGCCGTCGTTTTACCGGAATCGGCGCCTTTGGCCCGTCGTTCGCTCACTAAGTTGCAGTCCGAACCCCATCCAACCGCTTCTTCGGTCACTTCCTCTTCGATCCCTAACAGTGAACCCGAGGGTTATCTGGAATCTTCTCAAAACCTGGTTAAAAGTTTAGAACAACGTCGGGCTAGACGTCGCCAACGCAGTTGGGTAGCGAGTTTATTGACCCCGGTGGGAATTGGTTCAATGTTGCTGTTTCTCTTATCGTGCATTGGTTTGGGCTATGTGGTGATGTCGCCGTCGGGAATGGCAACTTTAGGGTTAAATCGTTGGTTTAAATTTAATCAAAACGCCGAAACAGCAAACCAAACCAGCGATGAGAATGCTGTTGCTCAACCAGTTGAACCGCAGCCGAACCTAGCCGCTCGTGAGTTTGTAGAGCTAGACTTAGATACTCTCAGTAATATTAATCCGAGTCCCAATCCGATTCCCACTCCGGCGACTCAAACTCCGCCTTCCCCGGATAGCCAGAGTTTAACACCCCCAAGTCCGTTACCGAGCGGGCCTGGAATGAACAACCTCACCAACGAATTGCTTCCCGATCCGGTTTTACCCACACCGACGCCCCAACCCACACCGACAGCCGCTCCCACTGTAACTCCCACACCCGCAGCCGGCGCCGCCACTAAACCCAATACCGATCCCGTCAGAGCTAGCGATAACCTGTACTATGTGGTGACATCCTACACCGATCAGCGATCGCTGGAAAAAGCCAGAGAAGTGGTACCCGATGCCTATGTGCGAGAGTTTAAAACCGGGGTAAAAGTACAAATGGGGGCTTTGGATAATCCTGAAGCGGCCAAACGGTTAGCCGAAGAACTGCGGGTTCAAGGGATTTCTGTGCAGTATGACACCCCGAAAACAGCAGAATAGCTTGGGAGAGAGATTATGGGACTTTTTAATCGGATTTGGCTCCTCATTCGCGCCAATATTAATAGTTTAATTAGCCAAGCCGAAGATCCGGAGAAAATTCTGGAACAAGCGGTGATGGATATGCAAGATGACTTGGTGCAACTCAGACGGGCGGTTGCTCAAGCAATAGCGACGCAAAAACAAACCGAACGACAATGTTCTCAGGCGAAAACTACCGCCGAAGAATGGTACAGACGAGCGCAACTGGCTCTACAAAAAGGGGAAGAACGACTCGCCCGAGAAGCTTTAACTCGTCGTAAGTCTTATCTAGAAACGGAAGCGGCTATGTCTGCTCAACTCGAACAACAAGCTCAAGTGGTCGAACAGTTGCGGCAAAATATGCGAAAGCTAGAGAGTAAAATTAGCGAGGTGAAGGCGAAAAAAGACTTGTTTATTGCTCGGGCGCGATCGGCGAAAGCTTCTGAAAAACTCAATGAGATTTTGGGAAATACCAGCACCGGCGGCGCTTTAAATGCCTTTGAACAGATGGAAGATCAGGTGATGCAGCTTGAAGCCCGTTCGGAGGCAATAGCGGAACTCTCAGCCAGCGATCTCGAAAAACAGTTTGATGCTCTCGAAAGCAACGATAATGATGTTGATGCCGAGTTGGCGGCGATGAAAGCCAAAATGTTACCGGGAAATAGGGAACAGGGAACAATAACAGTCACCAGTCACCAGTCACCAGTCACCAGTGAAAACAGTGATCAGTTTGACAGTAACCAGTGACCAGTTTTTCCCCGACTCCGGGGCGGGTTTAGTGAGGTTGAGAGCGGGAAAACATACATCATTACACCAAGCCGCCCCTACTGAACTTTTGCCTCTTGCCACATGAGCTCTTGCCTCTTGCCTAATCTATGAAAAAATTCAGTATCGAGCAAGAGGGCGAGATCCGGTAACAGAGTTAAACTGGAGGTAGTAGCAAGTAGCAGTTACCCAAACTTAACTGATAATCTAAAAGTAGGTTAACGTCGTCAACCTGCTGCAATTAACTTTATAAATCGTTCAAGGAAAAACAGCGTTATGGGACTATTCGATCGGATTAGCCGTGTCGTGAGAGCGAATCTAAACGATATGGTCAGCAAGGCTGAAGATCCCGAGAAGATCTTAGAGCAAACTGTTATTGAAATGCAGGAAGACCTGGTGCAACTGCGTCAGGCCGTCGCTCAGTCGATCGCTTCTCAAAAACGCAGCCAGCAACAATACAACCAATATCAATCTCAAGCCAACCAATGGTTATCTCGCGCTCAACTGGCTCTGCAAAAGGGAGATGAAAACCTCGCCCGAGAAGCTTTGCAGCGCAAGAAAAGCTATGAGGAGCAAGCCAACACCATTAAGGCTACTCTCGACCAACAAACGACTCAAGTTGATGCTCTCAAACGCAACTTAATTCAGCTAGAGAGCAAAATCTCCGAAGCCAAAACCAAGAAAAATATGCTCAAGGCTCGGGCGCAAGCGGCCAAGGCAAACGAGCAGTTGCAGGGAATGATCACCGGTATCGATCCCGGTCGGGGAATGGCGGCTTTTGATCGCATGGAAGAAAAAGTTCTGCAAATGGAGGCGAGATCGAATGCCGTAGGAGAATTGGCGGGTTCAGACTTAGAAAGTCAGTTTAAAGCGCTCGAAGCCGGAAGCGGCGTCGATGATGAGTTGGAAGCGCTCAAAGCCAATATGCTCGGCCCCAGTAAAACTCAAGGTTCACTTCCGGCCGGTGAAACCAATTCTGCTCCCCAAACTTCCGCCCAAAAATCCGAAGTCGATAGCGAGTTGGAAGAGTTACGCAAGCAACTTGATAATTTGTAATTTAGGAGAAAATTTTGTTCGGAGTTGCCCAGTATTCAACTCCACTTTTCTGCTAAAAATTTGTTCGAGTTTTGCCTAAATCAGAAACTTAGCACTGATATGAAGTAGGAACCAATAGCAGCAGTTGCAAGGGGTATCAACTGATTTTATAGAGGTCGTTCGCTTGTCAACTTGCTGCATTTAACTGTATAAATCATTCAAGGATAAACAGTATTATGGGACTACTCGATCGCGTTGGCCGTCTGATCAGAGCAAACCTGAACGATATCATCGAGAAAGCCGAAGATCCCGAGAAGATCTTGGAGCAGGCTATTATTGATATGCACGAAGATCTGGTACAACTTCGTCAAGCAGTCGCTTTGGCGATCGCTTCTCAAAAGCGCAGCGAGCAGCAATACAATCAATATCAATCTGAAGTCAATAACTGGCAGTCTCGCGCTGTTTTGGCGTTGCAAAAGGGAGATGAAAACCTGGCCCGAGAAGGTTTGCAACGCAAGAAAACTTCTGAGGAGCAAGCCAATATTATTAAAGTTGCTCTTGAGAGTCAAACGGCTCAAGTTGATACCCTCAAGCGCAACTTAATTCAGCTTGAGAGTAAAATCTCCGAAGCCAAAACCAAGAAAGAGATGCTCAAGGCTCGGGCGCAGGCGGCGAAAGCAAATGAGCAGTTAGGGAAATTGATTGGCGGTATCAATACCACAGGCTCGATAGCCGCCTTCGATATCATGGAAGAAAAAGTTCTGCAAATGGAAGCCCGTTCTCAGGGTCTTGCAGAATTGGCGGGTGCGGACTTAGAAAGTCAGTTTCAAGCGCTCGAAGCCGGAAACGGTATCGATGACGAGTTAGAAGCGCTCAAGGCTCAAATGCTTGGCGGTTCGGCTCAACCTCTCGGTCAACTTCCCGCAGGTGAAGCGACTGCTACTCCTGAGACTCAATCCCAAACACCTAAAGTGGATACGGAGTTAGAAGAGTTACGTCGCCAACTCGAAAAAATCTAACGGGAAATGCTGGGAGTTGTTAGACAACGTTTAGCTGAGGCTCTCTGTCAGGAATTTGTTCAGGTTTTGCGAAAATCAGCGACTTGAAACTGATAGAGAGCCATTATTCCCCGCTTAGGGAAATAGGACCAGACAGATCCCCTGATAAAAATTGCATAAAAAACTTGAACTTTAGGGGGAGAATCAGGAATAATAGGTCAGAGTCGTGTTATTCTCGGCAAATGATTAATAGATCGTTGCACTACGACCGCCATCCATCGGTTTTAAACTCAAAAATGTCTAAAGTTCGTTTACTCATTCTCAGTTCTTTTGCTTCCGGGTTCGGTTTGTGTTCCATTGTGTTTTCGATTTTTACAATGGCTTCCGAGTTGAGCTTTGGGACAATGTTTCGGTTTCTCTTGACTGCAATGTTTTTCGGAATCAATCTTTTGTTTACCGTTCATTACTATGTTGTCATGCTCAAAGACTTGAGGCGGTTATCTCGCGCCCAAAATGAAATAAAACGGATTACACCGATGTTTTAATTGACTCTATTTTAGCAAACCAATCGCTTAATAAGACTTTGAATTATGTTTGATTTTCTTAATCCTATTCTGGGGCGGCATCCCGAACAAGTTAAAGCAAATGTTGAAATTTACACTTGGCAAACTTGCCCCTTTTGTATCCGAGCCAAGCTGTTATTGTGGTGGAAAGGGGTTAATTTCACCGAGTACAAAATAGATGGCGATAATACCGCCCGAAACCAAATGGCGGAACGAGCAAACGGACGGCGAACGGTTCCCCAAATTTTTATTAATAATCAACATATTGGCGGATGTGACGATATTTATCAACTCAATGGGGAAGGAAAGTTAGATCCGCTGTTGGCTGAAAGCGCAACCGCCTAAACGTCTAATTCTACTGCAAATTTATTCAGTGTATTTAGGCGCCATTGCGCGTCTGATTTTCGGTTTGTGGGAATTTCTAACACTCGTATTCCTGCTTTTGGTAGGGGGTTTAGTAGCTGTTTGAGTTGTTCCCAAGACTGGATTTTTTGATAGTTTACTCCGTAGGTTGTGCAGAGTTGAGCAAAATTAATATTCTGAGGAGTTGCAAAATAATCTTCAAATGGGGGATTAAATTCGGCGATGGGTAACAGTTCAAAAATACCGCCCCCGTTGTTATTAATTAACAGAATGGTTAGATGTCCGATGAATTTGTTTCGCAGTAAAAAGCCGTTGGTATCGTGAAGTAATGCCAAATCACCTGTTAGTAAGACGCTACTTTGTTGGCGGTAGGCGATGCCTAAAGCGGTGGATAATGTGCCATCAATTCCGTTTGCACCCCGATTAAAAAAGGGTTGAATTTGTAGAGAATTGGGCTTCCAGAAAAATTCTACATCTCTGACGGGCATACTATTGGCTATAAATAAGGGCGTTTTTTCGGGTAAAATTTGCGGCAACAGCCAAGAAAGTTTCGGTTCGGTTAATTGTTCAAAGCTTATCATTTTTTTGTCTATTTCTTGCCTAATAATTAATTCTGCGTTTTGCCAAAGTTTCAGATAGTTTTTTTGAGTCTTTTCTGGTATAATATTCGATAAACTGGCGGCAATGTCTTCGATAGAACACCGCAAATGAACGGCTAAACTGTTTAAAGAATTGAGGTTTTGATAAGTTTTATCGATGATAAAGGTTTCGGCGGAAAGACTTCCTAACCAGGTTCTTAGTTGTTTGCTGGTGGGTAAATCTCCAATTTGAATTACAATTTTTGGGGCGATTTTTTCGGCATAGTTTTGATTGCGTAAAATCAGGTCATAAGTTGAAATTAAATTGGGGTTATTTTCGGCAAAATTTCTCACCGGTGATAGTCCCTCCGCCAACAAAGGCCAGTTTAAAAATTGAGAGAGTTTTGCAACCGCTTGACTGTATAATTGGGGAGACTGAGGTTGAGCAACTCCGGCAATAATTAAGCCTTGTTTACAAGATTGCCATTTTTCGAGATAAGGGTTTAAATTGGGGGTAGAATTAAGGGGTTGTTCGCCAGAAACATGGGCAAAAAAATCGGAAGGAAATGTTGTTTTTAATCCCAACGCTGCGGCTTCGGGGACGGGGATTAAGGGATCGCGAAATGGACAATTCAAATGAACGGGTCCCGGTATCGGAACCTGCGATCGCTCCCATCCATAAATTAACGTTTGTCGCAGGTAAGATAATATTTCAAGTTCTAAAGATGGGGTTGCCAATTCGGTCTGAAAAGTGGGATAATTACCGTATAATTTAACTTGATCGATGGTTTGTCCGGCGTGACAATTCCGCAATTCTGGCGGACGATCTGCGGTTAAAATTAATAACGGAACTCGACTTTCTCGGGCTTCAATAACAGCCGGATAAAAGTTCGCGCCGGCGGTTCCCGAAGTACAAACGAGAACCGTTGGAAAACCTAATTTTTTGGCAATTCCCAAGGCAAAAAAAGCGGCAGAACGTTCATCTAAAACGGGAATAGTTTCGATTTTTGGATGTTGGGAAAAGGCAAAAGTTAGAGGTGTCGAACGAGAACCGGGGCTGATAATAGCGGCTGTTAATCCCAGTTGAAATAAGGTTTCAACAATAATCGAAGCCCAAACGGTATTTGTATTGCGAAAGTCGATCATTTTCTCCAAATTCAATTATAAAATATCAATTATAAAAAAATTATGACTTTTGTTGGATTACACATTCATAGCGATTATAGCCTGTTAGACGGAGCCTCTCAATTACCCCAATTAATTGAGCGGGCGGTTGAGTTAGGAATGCCTGCGATCGCCGTCACCGATCACGGGGTTATGTACGGGGCAATTGAGTTAATAAAACTCTGTCGAACCAAAGGAATTAAAGCCATTATTGGCAACGAAATGTATGTCATCAATGGGGATGTCACCCAACAGCAACGGGGTCTAAAAAAATATCATCAAGTTGTCTTGGCAAAAAATACACAGGGCTATAAAAACCTGGTTAAACTGACGACAATCTCCCATTTAAAAGGATTTCAAGGCAAAGGTATTTTTGCCCGTCCTTGCATCAATAAAGAGCTTTTAGAACAGTATCACGAAGGGTTAATCGTGACAAGCGCCTGTTTGGGGGGCGAACTTCCCCAAGCGATTTTACAGGGACGTTTAGATGTGGCGAAGAAAACCGCCAAATGGTACAAAGACGTATTTGGGGAAGATTATTATATAGAAATACAGGATCACGGTTCGCCCGAAGATCGAATTGTTAACGTAGAATTAGTTAAAATTGCCCGAGAATTTGACATTAAAATTGTCGCAACCAACGACTCCCATTTTATTTCTTGCTACGATGTAGAAGCCCACGATGCGCTACTTTGTATTAACACCCAAAAACTGATTACCGAAGAAAAACGGATGCGTTATTCGGGAACGGAATATCTAAAATCAGCCGAAGAAATGGCGCTGTTATTTCGCGATCATTTACCCGATGATGTCATTCAAGAAGCGATAGCAAACACCGTAGAAGTTGCCGCAAAAGTTGAACCCTACAACGGAATTTTGGGCGAATCTCGCATTCCAGATTATACCATTCCACCCAATCATACAGCCGATACCTACTTAGAAGAAGTCGCTTGGAAAGGGCTAATAGAAAGAATAAAAGACCAAATCAAAATTCAGACTCGTTCAGAAATTCCGCCCGTTTACAAAGAGCGCTTGGAATACGAACTAAAAATGATGCAAAAAATGGGATTTTCAACCTATTTTTTGGTGGTTTGGGATTATATTAAATTTGCCCGAGAGAATGGAATTCCCGTCGGTCCGGGTCGGGGTTCTGCTGCGGGTTCCCTGGTAGCTTATGCTTTAAGAATTACCAATATTGATCCGGTTCATCACGGGTTATTATTTGAGCGTTTTTTGAATCCTGAACGTAAATCTATGCCGGATATTGATACCGATTTTTGTATTTCTAGACGGGATGAAATGATTCGCTATGTTACAAATAAATATGGAGAAGATAAAGTCGCTCAAATTATTACATTTAACCGCATGACTTCCAAAGCGGTGTTAAAAGACGTCGCCCGAGTTTTAGGAATTCCCTATAGTAAATCCGATCAAATGGCGAAATTAATTCCGGTTGCGAGAGGAAAACCCGCAAAATTGAAAGTAATGATTTCCGATGAAACGCCCTCTCCGGAATTTAAAACCGCCTATGAAACCGAAGAAGTTGACATTAAAAATGAGGCGGGAGAAATCGTCGGAAAAATACCCGTTCGTCAGTGGATAGATATGGCAATTCGTATCGAAGGAACCAACAAAACCTTCGGGGTTCACGCTGCGGGTGTGGTGATTTCTAAACAGTCTCTCGATGAGATTGTACCGTTACAAAAAAATAACGATGGGGCGGTAATTACTCAATATTTTATGGAAGATATTGAGGCGTTAGGATTGTTGAAAATGGACTTTTTGGGGTTAAAGAACCTAACGATTATTCAGCGAGTTGTTGACTTGATTCAGAAAAATAAAAAAATTGAAATAAAACCCGATCAACTTCCTTTCGACGAACGCAAAGCCTGTCAAATCTTAGCAAAAGGGAAAGAGAAAAAACTTCCTCCCGACATCCAGCAAACTTATAAGTTATTAGAACGGGGGGATTTAGAAGGGGTATTTCAGTTAGAATCTTCGGGAATGCGGCAAATTGTTCGAGATTTAAAACCCTCTAATATTGAGGATATTTCCTCGATTTTAGCCCTCTACCGACCCGGACCATTAGATGCGGGATTGATTCCCAAATTTATCGATAGAAAACACAAAAGAGTTCCCATTGAATACGAACATCCGCTGTTAGAATCGATTTTACAAGAAACCTACGGGATTCTCGTTTATCAAGAACAAATTATGAAAATGGCGCAAGATTTGGCGGGTTATTCGTTGGGTCAGGCGGATTTATTGCGTCGGGCGATGGGGAAAAAGAAACTATCAGAAATGCAGAAACAAAGAGAAGCATTTATTGATGGGGCGACTAAAAATGGTGTTAGCAAACAAATCGCCGAACATTTATTCGATCAAATGTTAGCTTTCGCGGAATATTGTTTGAGTTATGATACCGAAATTTTAACGGTTGAATACGGGCCTATACCCATCGGTAAAATTGTAGATGAAAAGATAGAATGTACGGTTTACAGTGTTGATAAAAATGGTTTTGTATACACTCAACCTATCGCCCAATGGCACAACCGAGGAAAACAAGAAGTCTTTGAGTATTGTCTTGAAGATGGTTCAATTATTCGGGCAACAAAAGATCATAAGTTTATGACAATGGATAATCAAATGCTACCCATTGATGAGATTTTTGAAAAAGGGTTAGAATTAAAACAGGTTAATACAGATTCGGTATAATTTAAGCAAAAATCATCAAATAAGGAGTTACAAACATGGTTAAAATTGTTAGTCGAAAATCTTTGGGCAGTCAAACCGTTTATGATATTGGTGTCGAAAAAGACCATAACTTCCTGCTGAAAAATGGTTCGATAGCTTCCAACTGCTTTAACAAATCCCACTCGATGGCTTACGGGTTTGTTACCTATCAAACCGCCTATCTCAAAGCAAATTATCCCGTTGAATATATGGCGGCGTTACTCACCGAAAATAGCGATAATACAGACAAAGTTCAAAAATATATTGATTCCTGTCAGCGCAGTTTAAATATTAAAGTGATCGCGCCCGATGTCAACCGTTCTGAAGTTGATTTTACGCCGTTTGAGGGTCAAATTATCTTTGGGTTATCTGCGATTAAAAATGTAGGAGAAGCGGCGATTGAGAATATTTTAGAGGCGCGTAAAAAAGACGGAGAGTTTAAAGATTTACCCGATTTTTGTAGTCGAGTTAGCTTGCAAACTGTCAACAGTCGCGCTTTAGACTCTTTAATTAAATGCGGGGCGTTGGATAGTTTGATTACCAATCGAAAACAGGCGATTGAACACTTAAATTTGTTAATTCCTTGGGCGCAAAAGAAAGCCAAAGATAGAGAAATTGGTCAGGGGAATATTTTTGATTTGTTAGGAGAAACCACCAAAACAAGTTCAAACGAAGACGCTCCCAAACCGCCAAAAATTGATGATTTTCCGACCAAAGATAAGTTACAATTTGAGAAAGAATTACTCGGTTTCTATGTTTCCGAACATCCTCTCAAATCTATTATTCAAATCAATACCGAAGAAGATGCAATTACCTTACAAGATTTGAGCGAATACAATGGAAAAAAGGTAAAAGTTTTTTTGATGATTATAGAAATCAAAAATCACGTTACCAAAAAAGGCGATCAAATGGCTTTTCTCCAAGTCGAAGATCTCAGCGGACAAGCGGAAGCGATTGTTTTCCCCCGCACCTATCAGGAGGTTAAAGGGTGTCTCGAAGCAAACAAATCCTTATTGGTCACAGCTAAAGTCGATAAGCAGGAGGATAAAACTCAGCTTATTATAGAGGAAATGAAATCAGTTGAACACCTTTTAGAAACTGTGAAACCCACCGAAAATAAATCAATAGTGAGACTTTATCTCACTCCAGAAGAAATCGAAACAGTCGGTTCTCTTGATAAGCTGCAAGCTATTTTAAAGGAATATGGAGGAAATCCTAGCCACACAAAATATCCAGTAGAAGCTGTGGTTTCTGAGCAATACTTAGTGCAATTTGGTCATCAATTTTGGATTGAAGATCAAGAAGCAGCTGTTAGCCGCCTCACATCATCAGGATTTCAAGCTAGCATTTGTAGCAACGATTAGGCGGCGAGTTTATCGAGTTCAGTTAACAGTTTATCAATCCCTGCATTGGACTCAAAAAAGGAAAATAAATGTTGATAACGAAGTATTCCGTCTCGATCTAAAACAAACTGACCGGGTAAAGGCGCTCCCAAAGCTTGACCCAATTTATAGCGTCTAAATGTGTTGCAACTGGGGTCGGACAATAAAGGCATTTTCACACCCAAATCTTTAACCACCGTTTGGCTTTGTTGTTCGTCGGTGCTGGTCATCATCAACACCTCAACCCCCCGCTGTACAAACTCCTGATAGCGTTCGTTGATCGCCTTAATATGGGGGTAACACAACGGACAATATTGCTTTTCGGTAAAAATCCGAGTAAACGCCAAAACAACCGGACAATTTCCCCGATAGTTAGACAAACGAACCGCCTGACCGTTGGTAATATCCGGCAGTTCAAAATCCGGTGTTTTTAAACCAATTTGTAGATAATTGGTCGCCGGAATCGGTAAAAAATTATTGAAAAAGCGGCGATTGAGTAAGCCACTAAAATCAGTAGATGTCAGCATAATTTTCACAAGTTAGCAATGAAAGAACGAGTGGGGTGACGGGTCAAAGACAACCTTTATCTATATGTATACAATTGTCTCTGATTTTCCCATCCCCATCACTCATTCTCAAGGATTAACTTAGATTAGACAGCCGCGAAAAAGTCCTTAGACTTAACGGGGTCAGGAATCATGGTCTTTTCACCCGGTTTCCAACCCGCAGGACAGACTTCATCGGGGTTGGCTTGTACATACTGAATCGCTTGCAGGGTGCGGAGGGTTTCATCAACGTTGCGACCAAAAGCGAGGTTGTTGATGGTGGCGTGTTGGATAACGCCTTCTTTATCGATGATAAACAGACCCCGCAGGGCGATTCCGGCTTCCGGATCTAAAACGTTGTAAGCCGCACTGATTTCTTTTTTGATATCAGAAACCAGGGGATATTTTAAGTCACCGACTCCACCGGATTTGCGATCGGTTTGAATCCACGCTAAGTGAGAAAATTCACTGTCTACGGAAACACCCAGGATCTGGGTATTGAGTTGGGTGAATTCTTCGGCGCGATCGCTAAATGCTGTAATCTCTGTCGGGCAAACAAAAGTGAAGTCCAACGGATAGAAGAAAAGGACAACATATTTGCCGCGATAGTCAGACAACTTGATGGTTTTGAATTCTTGATCGATGACAGCAGTTGCGGTAAATTCGGGTGCAGGTAAACCAACGCGAATGCACTCTTCTGCCATAACGTACTTCTCCTTGACTTTCTCTACGATGATGTCCCACTCAATCCGATCGGGAAGTGAATCCTCTGGATACTTCCTCGGGTTTACGAATTGTTACGAGAATATCATACTCGAAATGACTACAACTTCGCAACCAATCAAAAAAGCACGTTCTTAAGATTAAGAGACGCGCCCTTGTTTCGAGTCTGAGATGGCTCCGGCTGGATTTGAACCTGCGACCTTGGGCTTATGAGTCCCCTGCTCTAACCACTGAGCTACGGAGCCAGAATTTCATCAACGGTTCTTAATTGTAGCAAAACCGAGTTGAATATTGCAAGCCTTTTCCCGATCAAATTTTTGCCATCCCCTCAAAAGGAGGTGAAAGAGGGAATTACATCAATTCCCTTTTTCCGACTCACCCCCGGAAGCATCTAACGTTGGGAAAGATTATCCTGTTCGCTGGGAAGGAGAGCCATCGGATTGACAGCACCCTGTCCGGCGGGATGAATCTCAAAATGCAAGTGGGGGCCTGTACTTCTGCCTGTACTGCCCATCTCCGCAATTTGATGACCCTGAGCCACCTTCTGACCCTCATTAACCAGAATCCGACTGTTATGAGCGTAAAGGGTTAAACTGCCATCAGGATGCTCAATTTCCACCAAATTACCGTAGCCGCCACTATTCCATCCGGCATAAGTCACCACACCGGGAGCCGCCGCAAAAATCGGTGTCCCAATGGGAGCCGCGATATCAATACCCCGGTGCATCCGTCCCCAACGCCAACCATAACCCGAAGTTAAAATCCCTCGACTGGGCCAAATATAGCCATTAAACCGCATCGAACCCCCCGGCAAATAAGTATCCGGGCCAGGAAGAGGCGGTAAATCGGGAGAAACAATCCGTCCGAGAGCCGGATTTTGCAAGGGATCGTAAGCACTGGAGCCTAAAGGAGCCGTCGCCATCATCGATTCATTATTCGGGCGTTCAGCTTCACGTTCTTGGGGTTCAGAGCGCACAGAAGCAGCACCATTGGGAGCCGTTAACTCCGGTAACTGAGCGGACTGTTCGGGAGGCTGAGTATTTCCCCCTGCCGCTTCTTTTTGCCGTTGATAAGCATCCGGGTTGAACTCGGGGTTAATCCGACGCAATAATAAAGGCTGATGGTTAGTCGGGGTAATATCGTCATCGGGAGAAGACGGTTCCTCAGACGTTGGTTGAGAAGCATCAGCCAACTTTTGCGCCTGCTGCATCTGATATTCTTGGCGCAGTCGGTCAACATCGGCTCGCAAACGACTGGTATGCAGTTGAGCAGGGGATTCACCCTTAGCCCCAGAAGATTTCGACTTCAGATCCACCGTTGAAGAAACCAGTCGCGCTTGCAGCCCCCCACCGGCCAAAAGCGTGGAAGACCCAATCGCTGTCGGCTCAGTAATTGAACCGTTGGCTTTCATCGTCGCCAGTTGATCCAAGGAAAACTGACTTTCAGCTTGATGATTGGGAGTCAGCGTATAAGGTTGTACTCGGCTCAACTGATTACCAATCGGTTTCGAGGCTTTGGACTTCAGCTCCTCGGAAAGCTCCGAAGTGGTTAGCGAGTTTTCGCGCCCCCACTGATTCGATCCCAAACCCTTGCTTTTGAGACGGGAAAGAGATGGCTCTGACGACGGAGATTCTGTTGCTAAATTTTGAGAATTGCCAAACTTATCGGGTTGATTTGAAGAGGGGTTGTGAAAAAGGGAACGATGAGAGGAGCGTTGGGGTATTCTAAGGTTTTGATTGGCTTGTATCAAGTTCGGGTCAGTGAGATTATTCGCTCGGATAATCTCATCGACAGATACATTATGACGACGGGCAATCTGAGCGAGCGTCTCCCCTGAATTAACGCGATAGACAACCGAAACGGAGTTATCCGTTAACTCCGATTCAATCACAATCGCTCCAGGCACTTCAGGTGTAGCGTAGGGACCCGGAGTACCCGTCGCTGCCGAGTCCCGTAAAAGAGAGTTCGGTTGAGGGGTTCGCCTAAAAGGACTGACTAACGACTCTGATGAATCCCCTGAGTCTTGGGAGAACGCCTCAACCGAACCCGCAGTGGAAGAATCCGACTCAATCACAGGGGGTGTCGATGTGAGTGCATCGGGGTGTGATTGTGAACCCACCCGCGCTGACTCTGGAGACTCTGACTCGGACAACTCGGCTAAACCGGATTTGGGCGATTTAACAGACTGCTCTGACCCATCTAAGGACGAATTCCGCCGATTGGAGTTGCTGTTGATCTCCGACAAATTTCGGAGCAAAGAGGGTTGCCATTCGGAATCCTGTGCGGGTGCAGTTGCCTGATTTTCCGCCCCTTGAGAGTTGGAGACTCCTTCTGAGGTGGGCTGCATTTCCGGAGTGAGTGTCGCCACAGTCGGTACTGTATTGGCTTGACTCCCTTCAGGCCAGAGAATACCGGAGGCAATCGCTAAACCCAGGAAAGCCGCAGAGGTATAAGCCTTACTGCTACTTCGTAAGATCGCCTGCTGTGCAAAGACCACTTGAGCCTCGTTCTTTTTGGCCTTCGTGGCAGGTTGGTCTGAATGTGGAACTGTTCCTTTCAAAGAACGACCTCCTATGGAGAAGCGTTTAACTGTCCTTGGATAATTCAAGGGATTCAAATCAGTGATATCAATCACTTTTATAAATTGATATAGATCACTGACAGTCATCAATGCTTACGTCAGGTTACCCTGCTTTGTTAATTTCGGCAAGCAATTTGTTCCGGGTTTCAATCCCCTTGAGTCAGATTGATCAAGAACAATCACTGCCTAACTGTCAAGTGACAATCACAATCGGACGTCTTAAGTATTAAGAGTCCAGATGTGAATCTACACTAACTCCTGAGAAAAGTACAACTCTCTTTTCTCTTCGCTCTGAGTTTCTCGCCTGACTCCTATCTTAAGTCCCTTGACGGAATCAGGGGTCAAACCCACCGCCGAGCAAAGCTTTGAGGTTTTTAGCCTTGACAGAGGAGTCATTTAATGATGAATAAAATCTATCACTGATCGAGACCACCTCCATCCGGGTATTTATAAAAAAAAATTATCGATGTTCGCAGATTTTTGAGTTTTAATCAGCCTATACTTTTCTGAAAAATAGACCGGAGCGGGGGGCGACTATTGATCCAAACCACCCAATTGTCGGCTCGCCTCAAACAAGCCAATCGCCACACTGACAGACAGATTTAAGCTCCGCACACCGGATTCACTCATCGGAATCGAAGTGGTCACATCACAAGCAGCTAGGAGTTCCGGGGACAAGCCTGTGGTTTCCCGTCCAAACAACAGCCAGTCCGAGGCTTGATACTGAAACTGAACGTAATTCTGCTTACCCCGCTTACTAAAGCCAATCCAGCGTCCTCCCCAATAGCGGTGATACCGTTTAAAGGCTTCTAGGTCCCGATGGAATTTTAAGGGAACGTAGGGCCAATAATCTAAACCCGCTCGCTTTAAATCGCGATCGCTAATTTCAAATCCTAACGGCCCAACCAAATGCAATTCGGTGCGGGTGGCGGCACAAGTTCGAGCTACATTACCCGTATTCGGGGGAATCTGAGGTTGAATCAAAACAACACGCGGCATGAACAATCGATGATCAATCTTTTTCTACTCTCAGCCAGTGGCATTCATCCAGCATAAAGGAATCAGGAATTCCCTTACCGGATTGTCTTCCTTTTCACGGTAATTCATAGTTTTTTTTTATATTTCAACAATCAATTAAACGATAAGATATTCAAAACGATGCTCGACCTCAAGCAACCAGAGGCGGTTGACACAACTTGTCCTCAAATTCTTCTTCCTGTTTTTCCATCGCCGCGATCGCCTGTTGGATGATCTGGCGACTGCTCAACCCCTGTTCATGCTGTCTCAACCACTGTTGAGCCGTGTTTCCCTCTTGCAAAATTTTCTTCACCGGAGACAAAAAGCAGCTAAAGCCTCGTCGTTTTGCCACAGGCCAGACTTCTTGATAAAGTTCGATAATCCAATCTTTGGCCGAGATCTCCTCACCGGTTTTCCAATGTCGCAGGATAGCGTCTAAACTCCGATGGGCGGCTGCGGCTTCGTTGGCTGCGGTGAGGGCCACCAAGTCTGAAGCTCGGGTACTGGCGGGTAAATCACTCTGTTCAAGGGGGTCGAGACTCGGATCTTCGAGCATTTGCCACAGTCGCGCTTCTAACAAGGCGGTAACGGCCAGTAAGGCCACCGGATTGACAATCAGATCGCAAATTCTCAATTCTAAACGATTTAGATTGTAGGGACGGCGATCGCCATTGGGCCGCACCGATGACCACAGATGACGGACATTGTACATGGTTCCGAGTGCCAGTTGTTCCTCTGTCCAGTCGATGTAGTGGGAGTGACTTTCAAACAAGGGAACCTGTTTGGGGGTCTGGGGAAACACGGACCAACGGGTAGAATGATCGCCTGTGGGTTGACCGTCGAGAAAAGGAGAGGAAGCACTCAAAGCCAGATACAGCGGCGCTTCCACCCGCACCAGACGAATGGCTTGCATCAACAGTTGCGGGTCACTGATGCCAATATTGATGTGTATGCTGGCGGTGACGACGGTTGTGCCGTAGGTTTGCTCAATGTAAGTATGATAGGGATTATTGGGGTCTGAGCGATAAAAACAGTCGCTCTCACCCAGAGACAGGGTACTTCCCGGAATTAGCGTATAATTTCCCCATTCTTTTAAAGCCGAGCGCAGCGATCGCCGAGGCTTGACCAAAGCGCACAACAGGCGATCGTAGTTGCACAAAGGTGCGGTTGTATACTCGACATTGCGACTATCGGGTTCTCGCACAAATCCCTCAAGTTCAGCGACAATCCGATCGCTTAGGCCAACAATTTCTCCTTGAGGAGTGCCTGTATACATTTCTACTTCAAAGCCTTTTGACAATAGCACGTTAATTCCTCAGTTGGTGCGTTTGGGGGCAATAGGGTGAAGCGCCATCTGAACTTAGAGCGAGGTAGAGGGATCTCGATTGGCGATTCTACGAATTCTCGCCTGATGTTTTCTGGGCGTTTGCTCTATTTATCCTATCATGGATTCACACTCCCAAGGAAAGATACTTTCTGATTCCTCGGAAGCATTGAACACATAGTCATAGTCAAATTCTAAGGAGCGAATGTGACGGGTGAGCGAGAAACCACAATTGATCACTTGTTCGGTGGTAAAGGTGACGAGAATGAGTTCTATGAGTTTGCGGGTGGAAATATCCGGTTTCTTGACGAAATAATCTCTCCGAGCAAAGAATATTCGTTCATCTTTGGGAACGACTATGCCATTGAGTTTGTGTGTATTTTGAATGGGTTTGATGTAGTTTCTGATGAAATCATCGGGATTTCTTTGCAGTCGGGATAAGCGTTCATGCTGAAGCCAGCTCATATTAAACATTAACTTCAGCAATTCAAAACCCAAAACATAATAGAAAACTTTATCTTTATCTTCCGGGTTTAAAGCCAATCTCAGGGCCGATTCTAGATAATCCTCGGGCTGACAACGCGCATCTTGAGCCGAGTGAATATAAAACTGTCTAATGTAATTTCTTAACAGAGATGCGTTGAGATTAGTATCAATTTTAAACCCGCTTAAATACTGCTTAATGCGTTGCAGCGTATCGACATCTTCTAAAAGTTTGGACACTAAGCCATCGGCTGTATATTCGTCTAAAAACTCAGCTTGTTTCTCCGGAGAGGAGCCACAAAGAATATAACACAAGGATAGAACATAGCGCCGTTCGTTCCAGGGTAAACTTTCCGCCCACTGCTGAACTTCAGCAGGCAATCGATCAAACAACGTATTGGTTTTTAAGGGTTCCAGGAAATTCTTTTTTTTGTACTTTAGCATGGCTCTCACTTAAAGCTTTCTGTGGTTTTTTTTGGGGTCAAAATTGGGAACTATTACCAAACTTGATTGGTGTTGAATCGCTTGTTAGATCGCCTTGGTTGACTCTTGGTGTGATATCAATCACAAATTTATGTGTTTTTGATCGCTTCAGTCTTTTCTCGAAGATTTACCCCCCAAATCACTGACTTGCCTTTTAGTGTTCCTCGGTTCATCTAACTTTAACTTCTATTTATATTTACTCGTTTCAATTCATTGCTTCTACAGCCCATCTATTTTTTTGAATTCTAACACTATTGTCTCAAAAAATACGGTATAAAGTCAAGGGAATTTTCTCGATATTTATACTAGACTTGACTTGTAAATTTTATACCAAACTTGCTCTGGTAAACTTAAATACATTAACTCTCAGTATATTCAAGGAGAAATCGTAAATGAGCGTGATTATTGCTGCTGATCGCAGTGGATCGGGTAAAACAACCATCACCCTTTCGCTTCTGGCTTATCTCCAACAAAAACAATTCAAGATCCAATCTTTTAAAATTGGCCCCGATTATATTGACCCCATGTTTCATCAATTTGTGACTCAAAAACCCTGTCGCAACCTCGATCCCATTCTCACTTCAGAAGCTTATATTAAACAGTGTTTTGCTTGTCATATTCAAAAGGCGGATTATGCTGTTGTTGAAGGAGTCATGGGATTATTTGACGGCGTTTCACCCCGGGCTCATCACACCCCTAAAGCTTCTACCGCTCACATTGCTCAAATACTCAATTTACCCATTTTATTCGTTATAGATTGTAGTCGATTATCCGGTTCTGTCGCCGCAATTGTTCACGGTTTTACTACCCTAAATCATCAATTAAAATTTGCAGGTTTAATCTTAAATAAAGTCGCCAGCGATCGCCATCTAGAACTCTTGCAAGAAGCACTAGAACCCTTAAATATTCCCATCCTTGGGATAATCCGACGACAAGATCAAATACAGCTTCCAGAAAGACATTTAGGCTTAGTTCCCACCGATGAACTTCCACAACTTAACACCTTAATGCAACAACTCGCCAAACTAGCCGAAAACAGTTTTAACTGGGAAAAACTCCTTCCTCTACTCAAAACTCAAAAAACAGAAGATGTTCAATTTAATTTTAGAAAACCCTGTGTTTCTGATTCGATTAGAATTGCTGTTGCTCGCGATCAAGCCTTCAGTTTTTATTATCAAGATAACCTCGATATTTTACAACAACTCGGAGCAGAATTAATCTTTTGGAGTCCTCTTAACGACACTCAAATTCCCGAAAACATACAAGGATTTTATTTCGGTGGTGGCTTTCCCGAACTCTTTGCTAAACCGTTATCGGAAAATTTATCAGCGATCAAAGCCATTCGAGAGCGAATCTCCGTAGGAATACCAACTTACGCCGAATGTGGAGGTTTGATGTACTTATGTGAAGAAATAATTGATTTTGAGAACCAATCTTGGTCAATGGTTGGGGTTCTTCCGACAAAAGCCTTCATGGGAAAACGGTTAAAATTAGGATATTATCAAGCCACAACGTTACAAAACAGTCCTTTATTTCCCCAAGAAACCACTATTTTCGGACATCAATTTCATCGTTCAGAACTGACAACAGAATCCCCAAATCCGGTTTATCAAATGAAACGTTATGGTAAAACTGTAGATAATGAAATAATAACTGAAGGATGGTTATTCGTTAATCTTCATGCGTCTTATTTACATCTACACTGGGGAAATCATCCCGAAATTCCCACCCTATTTTTACAGCAATGTTCTATTTTTCAGTAAACCTGCTGTACATTGAGATACATCTTATAAACCCGGTAACTCCTACGCGCACCGGGTTTTTATTTCTGTTGTAAACACTTTCCCGGTAGATTCTTCACGGTGTTCAGAATGACCGAGAAAGTTGATTCTTCACGATGTTCAGAATGACTGGGAAAATTGATTCTTCATGGTGTTCAGAATGACAGAGAAAATTGATTGTTCACGGGGTTCATAATGACTGGGAAAGTTGATTGTTCACGGGGTTCATAATGACAGAGAAAGTTGATTGTTCACGGGGTTCATAATGACCGATAAAAAGGCTCACAAATAATTGAATATTGCCCTATATTGCTGTTATATTACTGTTGGAATCCAATTCCCATGAAAACCACTCGGAACCCGAACCGGAAGATGAATTTCAGCCAGAGGTTCGCCTGCAAAATTAGCGGGATCAAGAATCACTAAACTACTGGTTCCGGTGGTTTCATCAAAGACAAATGTAACCACATATCCCTGATCTTCACCCTCTTGTCCTTGTTTGGGAATAAAACTCGCTTCACCACAATAACGTCCGGGTTTAAAGCGATGAACGTGAGAAACTTTCCGTTCTAAATCATATTGAATCAGTTCGGGGAAATAATTAGGAATTTGCTTTTGAGCGATTAATTCGACATCAATATGAGGCGTATATCCAAACCGATAGGGTTGTCCGGTTTTCCGAAAATCAAACGTCGGGAAATCAACAACTCGATCATCTAAAGGTTCATGTTTGGCTGTTTTTTGTTCGGGATTAATAATCAATCGTTGCAGATGAGATTTGACTTCTTGACCAGAATTTACGGTAGAGGGTTCTAATTTTAGTTGATTATGATAGGCGAAATCAACCACAACTTCCCCCTGTTGTTCGTAAGCGTTCATAAAATGCCACATCCACAGGGGTTCTGTTTCTATCCAAATCGGTTTTTGATCGACATTCTTGCGATGAATTAACCCAATTTTTGTACCGTGTTCCGGTTTCCATTCAAACGGAAGTCCACCTCCGAGTGCTTGAAATACATTGAAAACTAAAGGACAATGAAAGAAAATAATGTAATTTTCAGTAATTGCTGTATCATGTATTAAGGCGGGAGATTCCATTTCAATGGGAGTTTTGCGAATAATTTTTCCCTGTTTGTCCGCGACATAATACACCAAATAAGGCGCAGCTAACAGAGAATAACGATAAAAATGTAACTCTCCCGTTATCGGATCAACTTTGGGATGTGCAGTCATCGCATCTTCGAGTTCTCCATCAAAATCCCACTCTCCCAACGTTTCTAATTCACTAGAAATTTTGTAGGGTAATCCGACTTCATACAACGCCAATAAATGATCGCCATAGGGTACAATATTAGTATTGGCATAATTGACAAGGGGCATATTTTTTCGTTCTTTTCCCTCCATATCTTGCTGTAAAGTCTTGGTAAGAATCCAGCGATTTCGATAACTGGCTTTTCCATCTTTGAGATAAACCGCATGAATCATTCCATCGCCTTCTAAGGGATATTGATAAGCGACGGGTTTTAAGTAAGGATTGGGGCCATTTCTCATGTACATTCCGTTCAAATCTGGCGGAATTTCCCCGGTTATTTTTAAGTTATCAACATCAACTTCCTGAAAAACGGGTGCGTTAATTCCTTGTAAGAAAATGTTATCGCTTGACCATTCGGATGTTGAAATTAATTTGCGACTGGGAGCAGATAAAGCAAACAGAGAATGACCCCCAACAGTCGAAAGAAAAGAAGCAAATGCAGCAGCTTTCAGAAAATCTCGTCTGGAAAAGTTCGACCGTTTCATATTTAAAAAATAATATCTCTAGAGGTGGCTAAAATTTTAAACCCACAATCTAGAGATCGGGACAATTGTTTATTCTCTTTTAACAACAATCTAAATTAAAGTTTAATCTGTTATTAAAGATACTATTCTAGTAGGGTGGATGACACCAAAAAAGTTATAATTTCAACATTATGGTGGGTGACAGCAAAAAAGTTATAATTTCAACAATTTAATTCTGAGTTGTCACCCACCCTACTACCCCAAAAACCCGGTTTCTCAAAGAAACCGGGTTTTTATTCATTGTAAACAAAAATACAAAAGTTAAAATTAAAAACTGAAAGGGGATGTAAATCTCTCAGACAGTCAACTCGCTGCGGCTTCACCCATCCCCCGAACATTACCTAACTTGCGGTGACATCAACAACCGTTTTTTCAGCATCTACAACCTCACCTTCAGCAACTTCTGTAGAGGTTGTTTTTTGACTACTCTTGAGACGTTCTAACACCAACTGAGAGATTTCTGTTACAAACAAAGTCGCAACAATTCCATCATCAATCCATCCTACAATAGGAATGAAATCAGGAGCAATATCAATCGGACTCAGCAGGTAAAGTAACGTTCCCAGAATCAATACCCAACGGTATTTGGTATTGCGGAGGGTGTGACGATACCAGTTATAGAAGGATTGAACTACGTTTTGCATCCGGCTACCTCGTTGTTTCGTATATTTATATAGTTACAGTTCCTCTATTTACCTGGAAGTGTAGATTTTCCCCCCACAACATTCGGGTACTTACACCGGGTTTCTTTTCGGAATTAACCCCAAAGCAAGTGTAGTGCGGCAGTCTCCTCCTTTAGTTTTATAATAGATGTTATAGGAAAATGGGGATTCAGTGTTTTGATAAATTCTCAATTCCATTAAAAACTAGCAACCACCTGCTGATAAAAAGCCTCTAACGCTTTCACACAAGTTTCATCCTCAAATAAGTTATCCTGTCGCTGACTCATGCGTTGAGAAATATCCCGTCGCCAAGCAGAATCAAAGCCTAATTTAACCGCAATTTCAATATATTCCGCTTCATTTTGTGCAATGGTATCCGTCACACCCAACAGTTTTAAGAAACTATCTGCATGACGACCCCGCATAAATTCACCCGGACAAGTTACAATCGGTAAATTACAGGCTATCGCTTCTAAAGAGGTATTTCCCCCAGACCAAGTAAACGTATCTAAAAACACATCAGAAAGTAGATTTAACATCAGATAGTCTGAACGTTCGGGAACTGTTAAATGAATGCAATAATCTTCGTGATTTAAACCCACAGCAGCAAAAGCACGTTCGAGGCGAGGGATTAAAATAGTTCCTCGTAAAAACAGAAACTTTGCGTTAGGAATTTTTTGGGCAATTTCGGGTAAAATATAATCGTATTGCGGTAAATATTTAAACGGTGCCTGACAGCAGAAATACAGAACGATATCTTCTGGGATATTAAAATCTGAACGGCTTTTGGTTACGTTCGGAATATCTTTTGGTTTGGGATAAGCAACACCAATATTCGGTAAACGAACAAGGGTTTCTGAGTAATGTTCCTGTGCATTTTCCGGTTCCATTAACTGACTCGATAAAAAGTAATCAATGGTTGGGAGTCCCGTTGTTACCGGATGACCCCAAGCGGTACATTGAATAGGTGCTAAACGTAAAGCCGCCATTTGCATTGTTGGTGCATCCATCCCAATTTCGGGATAAACTAAAATGTGCAGTTTATCGTTAAGAATTTGTTGACAAACGGCTGGAAAATTGCCGGGTATATGATGAAAAACATCGCTATATTGACGAAATTTTTGAGTGATTGGATCGGGATAATTTCCCGTATAGTAACAGTAGACCTCAAAATTATCGTGGTTACAAAACCTCAACCATCCTGTTAACCAAAGAGTGCCACTGTAGGAATGTAGATAATGGGAAACATATCCGACTCTAATTTTTTGTTTAACCTTTGGCATGGCTAACGGTTGAACCCAGTTGGGATAGTTAGCCGCCATAATATTATGAACTAAATTACCATAATTTTTTTGAGATTCAACGACGTTATGAGCTTGATAAGCTAAATAAAAATTAGTCCATCGACTTAAGCCCCAGAATGCACTTTCTCGTTCTGCGGGAGTATCGAAACGAGTAGTGTTAATTAAGGTTTGAAGTTCTTGTTCAAATCGTTTTCTGTAATAACTGATAGATTCCGAGTTGGGATAGATCATCGGAACAATTAAATGTTTCATCAGTTTAAAAGTATAATCATTGGGAAGATGATTAAAAGCGGTTTCGGCTTGAGAAATAGCCGCTTCTGTTTCTCCCTGACGAAGTAACTGTAGAATCAAAGAAAAGTGCAGTTGTCCCGATGTCGGATGAACTTTTGTTCCGGTTTGTAGAACTTTAATAGCCTCTTGGGGTTGATGAATTTGATGAAAACAATCACATAGGGTTGAATACAGTTCAACTTCTCCGGGTTGAAGTTCGAGGTAGTTTTGAAAAAATTGAATGGCTTCGTTGTATTTTCCCCCTTGATAATATTGTTGAGCAAGGGTATAATAAATAGGTGCAGGATTGTCTTTTGCAGCTTCGGCAATATAGAGATTTTCTTGAACTTCTACGGCTTCAGGATTAAAGTTTAAAGCGGTTTGATAAATTGCGATCGCATCTTCAAAGCGAGTTTTTTCAAGGAGAATATTTCCTAAGTTAAGGTAGCTTCCCCAGTGGTTGGGGTTGATTTCAATGGCTTTTCGATAAATAGCTTCGGCTTCAGTTGGTGAACCCTGTTGTTTAATCAAATTTCCTAAATTTTGATAGGCGTAGATTAAATTCTCATCAAGTTCAATAGCAGTTTGATATGCGGTAATAGCTTCTGAGTATTTCTCTAGTCTTTCTAAACCCAATCCCAGATGATAATGTCTAACAGCAATAGAAGAATCTATTTCTAAAGACTTCAAAATCGCTTGGATGGATTCTAAATACTGTTCAATTTCATAATAAAGGATACTCAGTCGATGCCAAGCTTCTGCATGGTTGGGTTGCCATTGGAGGAACTGTTTATAGTGTTTTTCAGCCATTTCATATTGCTTTTGTTCGTGAGATTGAATAGCTTCATCATAAATTTGGCTAATATTGACTTCCGGCTTAAACTGTTGTAAATTTTGAATCGAATGAATAACGATTTGAGATTGTTGATCCTGAAAGGTAGAAACAGAATAGTTAAACGTTTGTTCAGCATTCCAGTTTAGAACTTGAATTTCACCTCCTAAAATTTGATTCAAGTGACTTGAGTCAGAAAGTTCTAACAAAATTTTACATTGGGGATAAGCCGCCATAAAATCCCAAATGGCTTGTTGTACTGTATCTCTATCGGCATAATTAACAAGAATAACCGCTTGCTTGGCTAAGAAAGGCCGAACCAAAAGCAATCCCATCAAGACAGAACGATAATCCGATAAACCCTGATAATAGTAAACTCCGATTTGAGTATCTGTTTCAATTTCTCGCAGTTCCAATAAAAACGATTCAAAATCTTGATTGCAAAAAATAATCTGTTCTTCTAAATTAAAACGCTGTACATTTTCTACAAGTTGTTCTAAACTAATATTATCGGAAATATCACTAACAGCATAAGCCATCTGTTCAGGATGACCTAACAATGCAGCAATCAATGAAACACCGTCGGAAGTTCCAACTTCGCAATACATTTCATCGGGTTGCAGACAGTCAACAGCAACGTTAAGTAACTGCATGAGATTAACAGAATTTTCTGGGTTTGTTTGTTCGAGTAGCTGTTGAAATTGATCGGATTTTTGCTGAACCGTCTCACGTTCCCCGTTGTCAAAGAAGTTGGCGAGTTGTTGAATAAATTTTTGAACGTTCATTTTCGCGGTAAGATGAGTACAAGGCGATCGCACATGATCTATGATAGTTCAGGCGGTGGGTTGGGTTTAAGGCGTGATTTGTCGGATAGCGCGATCGCTTTTGATCAAAAGTTGGGTAGTTTAGGGAAGTAGGCAGTTGTAGCAACCCAAAAGAGGGAAGTATGACCAGTGCAGAACGAAAATACATGGAGTCGCGTCAACGCAATCTCAAACGGAAACAAAAGTTAGTTGCATTGATTGGTGCTGTTGGGTTTTGCGGTTCGATGTTGTTTACTCTGGTTCCCATGTTTAAGAATGCTTTTCAACAACAAAATCAACCCCAAACCACAGAAGTTAACTCGGCTGAAATGCAGTTAAAAGCACAGGAAAAAGGTTATAAAATGGTCTTGGGTCGAGAACCGGATAACTTGACGGCTTTGGAAGGTTTGCTGAATGTTCGGCTACAACTGAACGATACAAAAGGCGCGATTGAACCTTTAGAGAAGTTGGTTGAGTTGAGTCCAGAGATAGAAAATTATAAAGCGTTGTTAGCTGAGTTGAATCAAGACCAATAAAAATAAATTATTCAGTTAAGCAGTTTATTTTTTTGTAAAAAACAGACGAATTATTTGACTTATTAGTAAAGTTATAAAATAATTTACATGACTGGTAATAATTTTTAATTAAAGATTACTTTTTGGGTCAATTGTAGAAAGTTGTAATTTGAGGAAAAATAGTTATGAAATGGAGTAATACTTTTACATTTAAAGGTAAAAAACTTTATTACAATCGTATCAGATATAATAATCCTAGTGAACGAGGTGTAGAAGTTTCTATAGGATTTGACTTTCTTGCTAATGCACCCAAAGGAGCAAGAATGCTTGAAGTGGGGAATGTTTTATCTAACTATGAAAATTCTTTGAGTGAACACTTAAATATCAGGTCGCGAAGAATAGTAGATAAGTTTGAAGATGATATAGGTGTCGATAAAATAGATTTAATGGACATTCCATCCACAAAGAAATATGATGCTATTCTTTCAATTTCTACAGTCGAACATATTGAACAAGGACTAGCTCCTTTTGGTGCTTATGGTGAGTCTAGGATAGTTAAACGTAATCGAGAAGCTCCCCTAAAAGCAATCGCTAAAATATATGATTTATTAGCTATCAATGGAAAAGCATTAATTACTGTTCCTTTCGGTAAGTTAATTGATGCAGAGTGGTTTATTCAGTTTAGTCAAGAATATTTAGAACTACTGACAAGTAAATATGGGATCAGTAAATCTGACTGCCACACCAGCTTCTTGAAAAAAACCGATATGCAAACCAATAGCTATAACCCTTATCAGGTTTGGATAGAAGTACAATCTAATGAACTTCAAAATGTTGAATATAACTGGCCTTTCCCTTGTGCAAATGCAGTGGCAATTATCGAGTTAGATAAACAGACAGAAGACTATTCACTAAATTTAGAGTTACCAGAAATGTCTCTTGTTTATCATCAACTCATTAATCCAAATGATCCTCTCGATCAGTTGAGTGAAACTCTATCTAGTCTGAGTAATGAACCTATGCCAATTCCTACAAATTCTAATTCTACAACTACCTGTAAAATCTGTAATTCTGAATCTCACTTTTTTGAGACTGCATTAGTTTTAAACAAGCATCAAGTCAATTATTTTCAATGTTCTAATTGTGGGTTTGTTCAGACAGAAGAACCCCACTGGCTAGATGAAGCGTACTTAACTCCAATTGCTAATAGTGATGTTGGGTTAATTTCCCGAAATCTCAGCTTATCCAGATTAACAGAAAAGCTAATACTCAACTATTTCAATATAAAAAATAAATTTTTAGATTACGGTTGCGGTTATGGCTTAATGGTTCGTATGATGAGGGATTTAGGGTTCAATTTTTATGGTTATGATAAATACTGCCAGAATTTATTTGCTCAAAGATTTGTTGCTGAACTAGAAGAAAGTTACGAGTTAGCAACTGCTTTTGAAGTTTTTGAACATCTGGTAAATCCCTTAGATGAAATTGAACAAATTTTGAAATTTTCCAAAAATATTTTATTCAGCACTCAATTACTCCCTCCTAATAATCCTAAACCTAATGAGTGGTGGTATTATGCTTTGCATGAAGGTCAACATATCTCAATTTATACTCCTCAATCTCTATCAATTATCGCTGAAAAGTTTAGCTTGAATTTATATACAAATGGTAGTTCTGTACATCTTTTAACGGAAAAAAAATTACCGTCTAATGTCTTTGAGACTCTTTACAACTCACCCTTACCCCAAAATAGACCCCTGTCTTTGATCGAGAAAGACTTCCAAGATGCCATATCAGGTATTAACCACAATCAAACTCCTCAAACACCTACTGTAGAAGAAAGTCAATTGCCTCAAAATTCACCAAAAATAGTGATAGATGGTGTATTTTTTCAACTGTATAAAACGGGAATTGCACGGGTTTGGCGTTCCTTGTTGGAAGAGTGGGCAAAAAATGGATTTTCTCCCCATATTGTTGTTTTAGATCGAGTCGGGACTGCGCCTAAAATTCCGAGAGTTTTTTATCGCACAATTCCCGCCTATGACTATAACAATACAGACAGCGATCGCCAAATGCTACAGCAGGTTTGTGACGAAGAAGGGGCTGATTTATTCATCTCAACTTATTACACAACCCCAATTTCAACACCATCGATTTTCATGGCTTATGATATGATTCCTGAAGTCTTGGGTGCAGATTTCAATGAACCCATGTGGCGAGAAAAACATCATGCAATTCGTCACGCCTCAGCTTATATTTCCATCTCAGAAAATACTGCTTCTGATTTGGTCAAGTGTTTTTCTGGAATTTCACCCCAACAAGTTACCGTTGCTCACTGCGGCGTTTCCAATACGTTCTCACCCGCAATACCAGCCGAAATTCAACAGTTTAAAATCAAGTATGGAATTAGCAAACCCTACTTTATTTTAGTGGGTGCCGGAAGTAACTATAAAAATGCGGGTTTGTTCTTCCAAGCATTCGATCAACTCTACAGCAAACAAGGATTTGAAATTGTCTGTACCGGTGGAAGTAGTCTCTGGTTAAGTACAGAATACAGACAGTTTACATCCGGTTGTGTGGTTCATCCCCTCCAACTCAGCGATGAAGAACTCGCGATCGCTTATTCGGGTGCAACTGCATTAGTTTACCCTTCATTATACGAAGGTTTTGGGATGCCTGTAGCCGAAGCAATGGCTTGCGGTTGTCCGGTAATTACTTGTCCAAATTCTTCGCTTCCTGAAGTTGGCGGGGAAGCCGTTATTTATATCAATGAAAACGACCTTGACGGGTTAATTGATGCACTTTGCGACGTGCAGAAACCAAAAGTTCGCAATTCTTTAATAGCAGCAGGTTTAGAACAAGCCAAAAAGTTTTCTTGGCAAAAAATGGCCGATACCGTGAGTTCAGCTTTAATTAACGCGACTTTGCTGCGATTAAACTTAAGGGAAATTAACCTGATTATTTTTCCAGATTGGTCTCAACCCGAAGAATCTCTTGGTTCAGATTTAGCACAAGTTATCAAATCTGTAATTACTCATCCTGATAGCAGTCGAATGACCTTGCTGATAGATAATAGCAATATTTCCCCCGAAGAAGCAGATTTAGCTCTTTCTAGTATTGTTATGAACTTAATGATGGAGGAAGAATTAGAAGTTGCTGATGAACCAAATATATCATTAATTGGACAATTGAGCGAGATTCAATGGTCTGCTTTAATCCCTCATTTACAGGGTCGAATTGTCCTAGAACATGAGAATCAAGACGCGATTAAACAAACTCAAGCCGAAAATATCCCAACCGTTGAATTAGACAGTTGAAATAAAGATACATAAGATAAAGATAGAAGGGTGCAAGCCTTGCACCCCTACAGTTCACAAAAAAGTATAGAATCACTCATGTAAGTTACGATGGAAAATCCTGATAGTATGTTTAAATCTCTGCAACTGGAATCAAAAAATATATCCAATTAAAACTGTTTTTTTCTTGAAAAGCTATGACATTAACCGCGACTAACAAGCTAACCTTTCTCGAATTTTTACAACAGTATCCCGATGGTTTTGGACAGTACGAACTGGTAAACGGAGAACTCGTTAAAGTGGAACCTACTCGCGCTCATAAAAATGTGGCTCGGTTTCTAGTTCGTTGCTTTGACCGAGAAAGCGAACGCCTGAATTTAGACTATATCGTTGATAAAGATATCATTATTAAAACCATAACTCAAGAGGGAGAAGAACGGGGAAGAAATCCTGATGTTGGTATGGTGAAAGCGGAAATTTGGAATAGCAACGTGCGAACTTATGGCGCGTTAACAGAACCCATTCAACTCGCTATAGAAGTGGTTTTAACCAATTGGGAGGATGATTATATTGATAAACGGGATGAATATCAACGCTTGGGAATTCCTGAATATTGGATTGTTGATTATTTGGCGATTGGTTCTCGCACCCTTTTAGGAAATCCTAAACAGCCGAAAATATTTGTTTATCAGTTGGTTGAGGGTGAATATCAAGTCCAGTCTTTTACCGGAAGCGATCGCATTGTTTCTTCCACTTTTCCCGAGTTAGAATTAACCTGCGATCAGGTGTTTGCATCGAGTCAAATTCGAGAGTTATAATATTAAGATAATCCACCTAAATCCCTTGAATCACCCCAAACCTCTCTCCTTTTCGACTATGATATATATATAAATTAGCTTAAATTAGCCCCCCTTTATCCCCCCAACTACCCCCATTATTGGGGGTCACGGGGGCAGGGGGGAAATTTCAAAGTCCCCCAGAAATACCCCCATCTTTCAAAGTCCCCCAGAATACCCCCATTACCCCCAGAATTGGGGGTCACGGGGGCGGGGGTCACGGGGGCCGGGGGATTTAGGGGGCGGGGGATTTAGGTGGCGGGGTCAGGGAATTTAGAGGGTAACACTAATGTCAAAAGACTCTCCTAGAATTCGTGGAACTAATCCGCAAACTGAGCAGGCTGCTCGTTATTTGCGGCAAAATCTAACTCCTGCTGAAGCGCAATTATGGAGCGCCTTGCGGGGTCGTCAACTGGCAGGACTCAAGTTTCGCCGTCAGCATCCTGTAGGACAGTTTATTGTTGACTTTTATTGTCCATCCTGCAAATTAGTCATTGAGGTTGATGGAGACATTCATACTCAGCAGACAGCCTATGACGAGGCTCGAACACAGCATCTTCAATCGTTTGGTTATCGAGTGTTGAGGTTTACCAACGAAGAAGTTCTCAGCGACCTGCAAACTGTTCTTACTCGTATTCTCCAAATAGCACAAGCAGATTTCCCCCCGCCTCCCTAAATTCCTATCGCCCTCTCCCCCAGCCCCTCTCCCAAAATTGAGAGAGGGGAGTAGTCGCCCTCACCCCTAGCCCCTCTCCCAAACATGAGAGAGGGGAGTAGTCGCCCTCTCCCCCAACCCCTCTCCCAAACATGAGAGAAGGGTGTAGAAATACAGCAGAATCAAATATCTGATTCCCCCCAGAATTGGGGGGCTAGGGGGGCAATCTCCACAATTGAGGGCTAGGGGGGCAATCTAAATCTCTCTCGCCCTCTCCCCCAGCCCCTCTCCCAAAGATGAGAGAGGGGAGTAGAAATACAGCACAATCGGACTTGAAGGAACATAGGAAACTGTCAAATATCTGATTCCCCCCAGAATTGGGGGGCTAGAGGGGCATTCTAAATCTCTCTTGCCCTCACCCCTAGCCCCTCTCCCAAAGATGAGAGAGGGGAGCAGAAATACAGCAGAATAGGAATTTGACAAAATAGGAAACTTAGAATATCTTATTCCCCCTGCCAGAATTGGGGGGCTAGGGGGGCAATCTCCACAATTGGGCTAGGGGGGCAATCTCAATCCTTGTCGCCCTCTCCCCCAACCCCTCTCCCAAAATTGAGAGAGGGGAGTAGAAATACAGGGGGCAATCTCCACAATTGGGGGAGCGCCCAACATCAACCCCGAGAATCGAGATAAATTTGCCACATTTGTTCGTAGGCTTTTTCCATCTCACGGGTGAACTGTTTCCCATTCCACAACGGCGCCGTTTGTTTAGATTTTCGTAACTTCCAAGCTACTTGCTGTCTCAACGCTTCATCGGTTCCCAAACGAATACCCCACTCAACATACTCCTCATCCGTCCAAGCAAT
>JAYKHV010000123.1:0-55858 GCA_035285085.1 Lyngbya sp.
CTGTCTTTGTCTCCCCAAAATACTAAATTTTTGAACCCTATTGACCTAAAAGCTTGCACTTTGTCAAGACCTAAAAATGCTGAAACTTTTACCTGAAAAGGATTTGAGGTTTAATTAGCAAACCCTAATTAGAGAACTTTTCAAGTTGTTTTTCTACATCTTGAGTCGTATTAATAGAAGTAACATAGGCTTTTTCCTGTTGAGTAAACGGTTCAGCTTGCTGTTGCTGACTCTCCAATAAATCAACCGTCGCATCGGTAATATCTCCGCTTCTACTTTCCAAACGCGATCGCAAAACTTCCACCGGTGCAACACATTGTAAAATATTCAAAGGGAGTTGATGAGACTCGCATTCTTTAATTACTTTTTCTCGCAATTGTAGGCGATCGTATTTAGCATCCAAAATCACCGTAAACCCTTGACTTGCTAAAATTAGCCCTAATTCTAACAACCG
Source organism: Lyngbya sp. (assembly GCA_035285085.1). GTDB lineage: Bacteria > Cyanobacteriota > Cyanobacteriia > Cyanobacteriales > Microcoleaceae > Capilliphycus. The sequence continues at coordinate 455 of JAYKHV010000123.1, forward strand.
TTCATAGGTTTTTTGCGTCATTTCCTCGGTGTATAATTCCTCAGTTCCTCGTTCGTTTAACCCAATACCACCCAAATGCTTTCTAACCGCATCCGAACGAATTTGAATCCCATTAATTCGTCTGGCTAACTGTCTGGCTACCGTACTTTTTCCCGAACCCGACAAACCCGACATTATCAAAATTCGCCCTAATTTTTGCCGCGTATATTTCCAAGCCAATTGATAATATAAACCCGCTTCTTGTTGAATCTCCTGTTTTTTATCATCGGAAATTTCCGGTTCATCTAACATCATCGAATTCACTTTAGCCCGCACATAAGCTTGACGACAAAGATAAAACGGCAAAATTTGCAAACCTTCCCAATCTCCCGTTTGTTCAATATAACTATTTAAAAACTCATTACTCAAATCGGAACGTTCTCGCCCATCCAAATCCATCACTATAAATGCCACATCATACATAACATCAACAAAGCGAAATTCTTCGTTAAATTCTATGCGGTCGAACAGCATCACTTCATTTTGCCAAAAGAACATATTTTTTAAATGTAAATCCCCGTGACATTCTCGAATCCAATTCTTCTCGATTCGGCTTTGAAACAGGGATTCATGTTCTTGTAAAAACTTGTCGGTAAATTGTCGGGTTTCGTCGTATTGTTCTTGAGTTTGAGCGATGTCAATATATTGATCGGTTTGTTCATAGTTTTGTTCGATAGCTTGACGAACTTTAGCAATTTTCCCAAATTGACGAATATAATCATTGGTTGGCGCATTCAGATGAAAATCAGCTACTTTTTTACCCAGTTTACCCAAATCTTCAAAGGTAATTTTTCCGGCTTTGAATAAATTAATTAAAAGATTATCCTGCGGAAACTGACGCATTTTTAACGTGTATTCGACGGGATGAGAATCGTCAGAGAGTTGAAAGCGATCGCCAACTTTTGAAATCGGTAAAACCTCCAGATAAAATTCCGGGGCAAGAGGTTTATTTAAGCGCAGTTCCTCTTGACAAAAATGTTGTCTTTTTTGTATAATAGAAAAATCTAAAAAACCCAAATTCACCGATTTTTTCACTTTGTAACTATAATCACCCGTTAGCAAAATAAAAGAAATATGAGTTTGTACCAATTCAATCGGTTCTGTTACCGGATGCGGATAAAAAGACGGTTGTAACATCTGCTCAATTAAAATCGGGAGGGAAGAATCAGTCATATTCGCACACTGGTGAACGGCAATTTTTTTTTATTCAGGTGTTGATTGAATTAACCTCGATCGCAAGATTTGGTATGATGGGTGCGATGTTCACTTCTCAACCCAACTCCCATGACAGGAAACAATCAACCTTCTCAGTCTAAGAATGTTTTTGGCGTCGGAAATGCCCTACTCGATATTTTGGCATTAGTTGACGATAATTTTATCCAAAACCATAACCTAAATCGAGGCGCAATGACCTTGATGGATGCGGAAAATCAAGGTAAACTATTACAACAGTTAGAAAATCAATCTCTAGAATTGCGTTGCGGAGGTTCTGCGGCGAATACAATGATCGCGATCGCCCAAAGCGGAGGAAGCGGTTACTACACTGGGAAAGTGGGCGAAGACACCAACGGCGCCTTTTATCGTCAGGATATGGTCGCCTTGGGAATTGGGTTTGAAGTCGATCCTCACATTCACCCGGACAACCCCACCGGAACCTGTTTGGTGTTAACAACTCCCGACGCCGAACGAACCATGTGTACAAATTTGGGAGTTTCGACCCAGTTATCGGTTAGTGATATTAATATCGAACATTTGCGTTCTTGTCAATATAGCTACGTCGAAGGGTATCTCTGGGACGCACCCGAACCCCGCAAAGCCAGTATTGAAACGATGGAACAGTCGAAGCGTCTCGGCGTCAAAGTGGCGTTTACCTTCTCCGACGGGTTTTTATTAGATCGCTTCAGTGATGACTTTCACAAATTAGTGTCAGAATATTGTGATGTGGTCTTCTGTAATGCGTCGGAAGTGCGTCACTTTTGTCAAAGCGAGTCTTTAGAAGATTGTGCCAGTAAACTGGGTAAAATAGTTGATTTAGCGTTCATTACCGACGGCGAAAAAGGCTGTTTGGTGGTGGAAAAGGGACAAATTACCCCTGTTCCCGGTTTTCCCGTTAAACCCGTCGATACCGTCGGCGCCGGAGATGCGTTTGCGGGAGGGGTTCTCTACGGACTCACCAACGGTTTAACCCTCGAACAGTCGGCCCGTTGGGGGAACTATTTGGGTTCCCAGGTTGTCCAAATTCATGGCCCCCGTTTGCCAAAATCTCCCGTCGATCAGCTACAAACCGTTATCGCCGGTTAATCTTTTACTCTCTTGTTGACCTCACCCTAACCCTCTCCTACGAGGAGAGGGAACTAATCGTAGAGGTCAACTACTCTTTTACCGCAAAAAAGCTAAAGTGATAGGGTTCGGGTTTCCAAGGGTGAGATTGAACTTCGTGTAATACGGTTTTCCCATTCCAGGATAGATGAGGAATGCTAAGTTCGATCACGGTTTTGTTGACAATAGCATCTTTCATCAACTGAATAGCCTTTTTCTCATCAAGGGTGAGTTCTACGGACTCGGTACCCTGATGACCATACAAAACTGCGGGAACTAAACCCTCGCGACGCAAGGCGTTAGGTTTGCTTCCTTCGGGTCGTTTTTGACATTCGATTGCAATTGCCATGTTTCAATAATCTCTATAAGGAGTTAACATTATACGGGTTAGCCTGCGAATATTTGCTGCAACGATGGTATTAGCTTCGGTTTCAGACAGGCACAAATTTTTATGATATCAAAAAATAGCGATCGGTTGCAAATTGCGATCGCGATCTCCCGGTCGGGTGTGTCCGACAACAAAATTCTCGGTTTTTTCGTTATGTTAATGATCAAAATCACCCGACAATTCTTCAAAATTCCAAATGGGTAGGGTGGGTCAGACAACAAAATTCTCGGTTTTTTCGTTACGTTAACGCTCTGACCCACCCGACAAGTATTCATTCAAAATTCCAAATGGGTAGGGTGGGTCAGACAACAAAATTCTCGGTCTAATCGTTATATTAACGCTCTGACCCACCCGACAAGTATATTATGTTAACGCTCCGACCCACCCGACAAGTATATGATGGGTAGGGTTGGTCAGACAACAAAATTCTCGGTTTTTTGGTTACGTTAACGATCAAAATCACCCGACAAGTATTCATTCAAAATTCCAAATGGGTAGGGTGGGTCAGACAGGAAAATTCTCGGTTTTTTCATTACGTTAACGCTCTGACCCACCCTACAAGTATATTACGTTAACGCTCTGACCCACCCGACAAGTATTCAAAATTGCAAATGGGTAGGGTGGGTCAGACAACAAAATTCTCGGTTTTTTCATTACGTTAACGCTCTGACCCACCCTACTATATGATGAGCCAATTTGTTAAAAAACGGGGTTACTCAGTTCGATCTAAATACTGATAACTTTGATTTTCCAATAAAGCTCTAATTTCATTCAGCACATTGATTCGTTGAATAACAGGAATAGCTAGATTTTGAATTTCTTGCTTAGATGGTGAATCTCCTATGTTTTTAAATTTTTCACTCTCTTGTACGATTGTGTTTATAAAGAAATCAATCAATTTCTTGCGAACACTTTCTTCTAACTTTACCAGTGGTAACTCCGTTTCCTTATCTTCTATCTTGACTTTGATAGATTCACTCTGACCAATTGTTGAAAATTCAGATTTTGCGAGTTCCTGATAAAGATCATCTGCTATATCTATAGACTCTGGTTCATTCAACTCCATAACTTGCGAAGACTTATCTAATGTCTCTTTAATTGAGTAAAAGCTGATAGACAGCATTAACCTTCCTCCTTAGCTTCAGATTCCATAAACTCTTTCTCCGGAACATTTTCAGCCCAAGCAATATTAGCTTCATCAAATAAAGCTTTGGCTTTGGGAGAAATTGTTCCTGTAGTTAAGATTGCAGTCACCGTTCCTTTATCTATAATTTTCTGCGCCTCCCCCGGATAGATATTCTTTTTCGTTTTTATTTCAAGATGTGCCATGTTTACCTCTTAACTAATTATACTTATTTTGAATCTCACGAACAATTTGTTGAACACGAGGAACATCTTCTTCGTTAACAACGAGAATATCTCCCTTACTGTCATTTCCTGTGGTTCTTCTTGCTGAAATTCCTTCTGCTTCTAGTCGCTCAATGACCCATCCAATAAACTTTTTATGTACCGTTAACTTTTCTATCATGCGATCTTCATCTGTTTCCCATTCCCGATCAGACATTGGATATCTCCTGATAAGTTTTAGCTAAATGTTCACCCGTTGAAAATCCTTGCTGAAAGAGTTCCAGCAATCTATCCGCAATAGAGAATTCCCCTTCCGTACACAAGACTTCAATGAATAAAATCTTGTACAAATTTTTAATATCTCCGACTGTAAACCCTCGAACTTTATAAATCTCGTAGAGTTTTATTAACTCTTCGGGCTTAAACTTATAGTTGATTTCTTTGTTTAAATACTTTAGATAAGCTGTAAACTCATCCTTTAATAACTGAGTATTTACATAATGCTTTAACGTAAATCTGCGAACAACGGCTGTATCAACTAAATGAGGTACATTGGTTGCACCAAATACAATCAAACGTTGACTCAGCGAAGGTCGTAACTGATCGAGTTCTAGCATCAATGTTGTCATCGCTCGACGAACAGCATCATGTTCTTGTTCGCGAGAACGACTCATGCAAAAAGCATCCAGTTCATCTAATAACAGAAATGCGGAGGAATCATCAGCGCAGACCTGTCGTAAATCATCAAAAATTTGCGCTAAATTTCGGGAAGATTGACCGAGAGCAGGGTCTAGCATTCTTCCCACATCTACTGTATAAAAATTAATCTCATTTGTAACTTCTTGCTTGAGCCGATCAAACAAGAAGTAGCATAAACTGGTCTTACCTGTATTTGGTGGTCCGTAGAGCAGGACTGAGGGAGCCAGATCGTAGAACCCTAATTTTCGCAGCGTTGAGTGGTCAGCAGTCAATATAACTTTACAAAAGTTAAATAAAGACCTCTGTAACTCGTCTAACCCGAATAACTTCTGCTGATCAAGGCGACCCTGAATCTCTCCATGAGTGAATTGGAATAGTCCACTCGTTCCTTGGACAGGGCTGGGCATTGAGAGAGCCTCGATAAATTACAAGGATTAATGCTTTTATATCTTCATTCTAAAGACTAAAATTAAGATTGGCAAATCACCCGGAGAAGGTTGAGTGCGCCAGATAGCACAATTATGGGTTGAGCAAGGGTAGGGTGGGTCAGACAACAAAATTCTCGGTTTTTTCATTACGTTAACGCTCTGACCCACCCGACAAGTATATTACGTTAATGCTCTGACCCACCCGACAAGTATATTATTACGTTAACTATCTAACCCACCCGACAATTAAACTAAACAGGTTGACCGTTTGAGTCTAACAAACCCCGTTTTGGCCCGTGAATAGGGTCTTCAATAATAATCGTTTGATCGCGACTCGCACCCAACGAAACAATCGCAATTGGCGCTTCCATAATCTCTGCGAGAAACTTCAAATAATTTAACGCCGCTTTCGGTAAATCATCCAAAGATCGACAGTCTTCAGTTGATTTTTTCCAACCCGGTAAAGTCTCATAAATTGGTTTACATTTCGCGAATTTATGCGGATCGCTGGGAAGATTTTCGCTGCGTTCCCCGTCAATATCGTAGGCGACACAAACTTTAATTTCTTCTAATTCATCCAACACATCTAACTTGGTGATCGCTAAACAGTCCAACCCGTTAACCCGCACTGCATACCGTCCGATCACCGCATCAAACCAACCGCAGCGCCGCTTTCTTCCGGTTGTCGTCCCAAACTCGGCACCGCGATCGCACAAAATCTCACCCACGCCGTCCACCATTTCCGTTGGGAAAGGTCCCTCGCCCACGCGAGTTGTATAAGCTTTCGCCACCCCGATCACCCGGTCTATAACCGTCGGCCCCACACCTGCGCCCACACAGGCACCTCCGGCGATGGGGTTGGAAGACGTCACGTAGGGATAAGTACCATGATCCAAGTCTAAAAGCGTTCCCTGCGCCCCCTCAAACAGTACATTTTCCCGACGGCGTATGGCTTCGTACACCCGCAAAGAGGAATCTACCACGTGAGGACGCAAACGTTCGGCATATCCCAAATATTCTTCGATAACCGCTTCCGCATCAAGGGGCGGTAAGTTGTACAATTTTTCTAAGACAACATTTTTGCAGCTAATTGTCCATTCGAGTTGACTTCGCAGTCCCTCGGGATTCATCAGATCGATCATCCGAATTCCGGTTCGTTCTGATTTATCGGCGTAAGTAGGGCCTATTCCCCGCCCTGTGGTTCCGATTTTCTTTGTTCCCCGTCGTTCTTCTGAAGCCTGATCGAACAGTCGGTGATACGGCATTGTAACATGAGCCGTTTGAGAAATTTTCAGCTTGCTCGTAGAGACATTGAGGCTTTCGACTTGATCGAGTTCTTGGATCAGTACCTTCGGGTCAATTACCGTCCCCCCGGCAATAATACATTCCGTGTCGGGATACAAAATCCCCGAGGGAATCAAATGCAGTTTAAAGGTTTGGTCATTGACAACAACGGTATGACCCGCATTCACGCCGCCTTGGTAGCGAACGACAACATCTGCCGAACGACTCAGCAGATCGGTAATCTTTCCTTTTCCTTCGTCACCCCATTGGGCACCGACCACAATTACGTTAGCCAAGGGAATTCTACGCCAAGCTTCTAGTTTACACAAATCTTAATTATCATCATTCGACCTCATTTCTGTCAAATTAATTTTTGTAAAGGAAGAATCATTAAGATTTGTTAAGATTAGGAGTATCACAAGAAATTCACGCGCGAACGATCGCTCATCCATCTTCTCCGTCTCTAGTACCTGAGAGTAAGTATTGTTCTTTGATTCCATTGAGTTAAAATTCCTATGACCTTACACGCAGAATTACATCGCCATCTAGGAGGTTCAGTTGTACCCCGCATTCTCTGGCGGTACTTCCGACGCCACAACGACGACTTAGCCGAACGCTTTCCCCAATACGATGACTTTGAGGCGTTTTACACCAAACCCCGCAATACTCTTGATGAGTACCTAGAACTGCATACAATGGTGGAACACGTCCAAACCGCAGAAACATTACCTTATTTTATTTATCGGTTGATGCGGGGGGCTTATACCTTTGAAAATCTGGCCTATTTAGAATTACGTTATACTCCTTACCTGCGGACACCGGAACACCTGAGTCAGTCGGAACGCATCGAAGCGATGGCTATGGTCGTTGAAATTGTCGGGAAAGCCAGCCAGTTAAACGAGTATCCCATCGTTACCAGCCAAATTCTCTGTATGCACTCTCGGCTTCCCTACGAGGTGAATAAGGCGATCGTTGACTTGGCGGCTCAAATGCCCGAATATGTTTGTGCGGTTGATTTGGCCGGGGGAGATGCTCACTACGGCGATCGCTTAGATGAGTTTGTCGGTTTGTATAAGTATGCGCGATCGCGAGGTTTAAAAACAACGGGTCACGTTTACGAAACTGCTGACGGTTGTTATCCTGAACTCCTCCCCTATTTAATGCGAATTGGTCACGGGATTCAAATTCCGTTAAAACATCCGGAATTATTGAGCGAATTAGCCAGCCAAAATCAATGTTTAGAAGTTTGTCCGACGACGTACATTAAGACGGGAACGTTGGACGATATGCGTCAGCTTAAAGTGGTGTTTGAACGGTGTTTTGAGGCGGGGGTTGATATTGCCATCTGTACCGATAACGCCGGACTGCATAACGTTCGTTTACCCTTTGAGTATGAGAATTTGTTGACGTTGGATATTATTGATTTTCGTCAATTACAAGCCTGTCAACGGGCGGCTTTTCGTCATGCTTTTGCTTGGCCCCATAGCGATCCCCCTGCGGAAATGTTAACGGAATTATTGAAGCCCGAACCTTTACCTGTTGGATAATAAATAGGCAAAAGTCAGTTTACAGTTTACAGTGACCAGTTATCAGTTATCAGTGTTAACTCTTGACTGGTCACTGTCTAAACTGGTGACTGTAAATTCGTTGCCATTCTAATAATATTGCGCGACATTGTAGACAAGTTAAATCTTGCAGTAAATTGTTAATTCCCGAGGAAATTAGGGGATAAATTGCCCCTATTTTTTCGGGAATAATAACAGCATCGGGATTAATTATTACTGCAAAACCGTACAGTTTTTGACTGGAAAAAGAACTGTTAATCGCCCAACCTTCTGTATTTAAAGCTGTAGTTTCGATGATGTCTTCTGGAACAATTCCTAACTCTCGTTTGAGGATATTTGGAACTGTATTTTCGGGGGTTTTATCGGAGGGAACACGTCCTCCGGGGAAATCTAGAGTCACCCGATCTAAACCGGGGCGATAGGAGGGAACTGGGAGTAAAAATTGGTCAGATTTTATCGTTAAAATCACGACAGAATCCGCTTTTTCAACTCGCCAATACTCCAGATTTTTTCCTTGTTCATCTTGGAAATGTTCGCCGATCAGAGTCAGCCAAGCCGAACGCATTTCGACAAAGCGATCTAATAATTTCCAATGAGATTTGCTGGCATCCATTGAACAGAATTAACAGTGAACGGACTGATTAAGGGTTAAGGGTTTAAAGTCGTGATTGCTCTCAATTTAGCTCTCAACTCGATTAACTACAACTCAAATTTTCACAGAAAAAGAGAGAATATAATCGTGATGGCGATCGCGTTCAGTTCAGCCCGGTAAAAGATTATTTTAGCCGCCCTTACTCACCGAAAGTAGATGCTCCCTGATCCCCTCTTAAAAGGATTAAGAAATTCGTTTTCGCATTAACAAACAATTGCGTTCATCATCTGTGCGCGTGTAACATAACTCATCGGTGAGTTTCTGCATAAATAGAAGTCCGCGACTTCCCTCATGGGCGAGGGGATCTGCGTGTAAATGACGAACTAATTTGAGAGTATGTTCTAAGTCAAAAGGTTGACCGAGATCCCAAATTCGCATTTCAATGTAATCGGAAAAAATCGTGACTTCTAGCTCGATCGGTGTTGTTGGTGAAAGGGTGCGGTGAGCATGGCGAACTACATTGGTAAAGCCTTCTGTTAGAGCAATTTTGCATTGATATAACAGATCTTCAGATAGATAGGTAGATGTCTGCTTTTCAAACCATTGTAGAATCTCATTCAGGGCATTCAGATCGGTCTGAACCTGATAATGCGATCGCACCACAAGTGTGTCATCTCCCATGCATCTGATTACATTGCACCACTATTTTTCTGGAATAAGATCATTATAGTTTTAAAAATCAGTTGGAGGTCATACATCAAACTCCAGTTTTCTTGGTATTTCAAATCCAGACGAATGATATCTTCAAAATCCTTAATTTGAGAGCGACCATTAACTTGCCATTCTCCAGTCATTCCGGGTTTAACATCTAAACGTTGCCATTGCGGGACTTCATATCGTTCCACTTCATCGGGAGTGGGAGGACGAGTTCCAACTAAACTCATATCTCCTTGTAAAACATTCCAAAATTGGGGAAGTTCATCCAAGCTTGTGCGCCGTAAAAAACGACCCACCTTGGTAATCCGGGGGTCATTTGTATTTTTAAAAATATGACCAGTGGCTTCGTTGGGAACTTCATGCTTGCGCTGTTCTGCATCGGCTGTCATTGATCGAAATTTCCACATCCGGAACTTTTTTCCCATCCAACCACAACGAACTTGACCAAAGAAAATCGGCCCCGGACTATCCCGTTTGATAGCAAAAATAATCGGAACTGATAAAACTGCGGTAATCGCTAATCCAACAATAGCGCCGACAATATCAATCAGACGTTTGACCCAAGATCGAACCGATGGATGAGTCACCGGAAGCTGATTGTTATTAATGGGCTTATTGACAACTTTGGTCTCAGAAGCGGGAGCGGGATCGGATTGTTGCTCAATGGTTAAGACCTGATCGAGAGAGGTCAACGAAAAAACCGCCATCACTTGAGAACCAACATTTCTTAAAATCAACTCAATCTTCTTTTCTTTTGCGGCTTTTAGATTGCTAATCAAAGCACCGACTCCGCTACTATCTATAAATGTCGTTTGGCTAAAATCAAGGATGATTTTCTCAGGAGCCGGATGGACATTGATCAGTTCTTGACAGGTTGTCTTGAAAGCAACCGCTTCCAACACGCTCAAACGAGCCGGAAGATGAACATGGGTAATATTGTCTTGGATGATGACTTCAAAATTCACCTGGGGGGTTTGGCTAACCATCTCAACTTTCCGCTAAGTTATAGTGCTACTATTTTTGCTCTATGGTAATCTAAAACAGATACTTTTGGAAAGAGAAGCCCGAAAAAAAAGGGCGATAATATTGTATTTCTAGCAAAAAGCCTATTTTGAGATTTAATTCAACTAAAAAGCCCCACTTCAACACCTCGGTGAAGTTAAAGTAAAAATTGAGTTAAACAACGCTTCGGATTGCTCCGTTCTCTAGGCTGAAGTTCCCCATCTAGATGTTTTTTCAATCAATCTTGTTGGTCAATGATTGCAGTAGACACCCTAACAGGGGTAAAATAGCAGCGTTCTCCTCAATTTATCCCAAGATTTCTCCGGAGGCAAGACGAGTTCCATTGGCAAAGTCCCAGCCCGACTGGGCGCGTTTTCCAGCCAGTTGAACTTCCTGCAATAATAATAGTCCGTCTCCAGTTTGAACTACAGGCCCAAACCGCTTAATCATGTGGACAATTTCTCCCGGTTTTCCGGATAACTGTGATAAACTCGGCAGGTGTTGTTCAAGTTCTTTTAACTCTGACGGAAGTTTTATTCCCAAGGGAATCGTCTGACTAATTTTTAAAGCTTGTTCGCGAAATTGGGTCACACCGTTGGGGAAAAATCCCCGCACTTGGTTATGAAGGGCGAGTGCTGACCTTGACCAGTCTAACCGATAATCTTCCGGTTGAATCAGAGGGGCGTAGGTGGCTTGAGCGTTATCTTGAGGGGTAGGTTGAATTTCCCCCGCGTTTAACTCGATCAGCGTTTCCACCAATAAATCGGCCGTTATACTCGATAACCGTTGGGCTAAATCAATGGCATTATCCAACAGTCCGATAGGAAGAGACTGCTTGAGTAGCATTGGCCCGGTATCCATTCCCGCATCCATCAACATGGTTGTAATTCCGGTTTCGGTTTCGCCGTTGTAAAGGCACCACTGAATCGGTGCCGCGCCGCGATACTGCGGTAAAATCGAACCATGACCGTTGATACAACCCAAACGCGGCATTTCCAGAATTTCCGGTGATAAAATCTGTCCGTAGGCGACCACCACAAACGCATCAGCTTGGGCTTGAGAGAGGCGAGAAAGGGTCTCTAAATGTTTTTTGACTCGTTTGGGTTGCCAAACCGGAATTTGATGCTTAACAGCCAATTCTTTCACGGGTGAAGGGGTTAACTTGCTCCCCCGTCCTCGCCGTTTATCCGGTTGAGTCACAACCGCCAACACTTCAAACTCGGGATGATGCAATAATTTTTCTAAACTGGGAACCGCAAATAAGGGCGTTCCAAAAAAGATAATTTTCATGGGACAGAGGGAGGTGGGGAGGTGGGGAGATGGGGAGGTAGGGAGATGGGGTGCAGGGGGAGGTGGGGAGGTGGGGAGTTGGGGAGGTGGGGAGGTGGGGAGATGGGGAGATCTTGCCTATTCCCTGTTCCCTGTCCCCTGTAACCTAAAAACTGGTGACTGGTGACTGGTGACTGGTGACTGTTTATGGTGCGATCGCCACTTCAACTCGTCGGTTAAGCTGTTTATTGGTGGGTGAATCATTTTCGACAGTGGGTTGACCTTCTCCATAACCAATTGCCACCCAATGATACTCTGAACCGATCGCCGTTGACAGATAAGCAACAATGGCTTCAGCTTGTTGTAAAGACAGACTGAGATTATTTTGAGTGTTTCCGGTATCATCGGTATGAGCCGCCACCCGCACAGAGGCGCCTTTGTAGTTTTCTAAATCGGCAATTAACGTATCAAGAATAACACTCGCACCCGGACGTAAACGGTTAGTATTCGTCTCGAATAAGACATCACTCGGAAGCGTTACCACTAAGCCTTGAGAAGCTCGAAAACGGGTTGTCGGTTGAGTTGAAGTTAGGGTTGGGGTTGGAGTAGGAATAGAAGAATTCCCAACCGTCTCGTCTTCGGTTGAAAGTTGTCGCTCAATAATTTGTAGACGTTTTTCGAGGGTTTCACTCGGACGACTAATTCCCATTTGAGTTTCTAAGGCGGCGGTACGTCCAATGAGAGTATTGAGTTGTTGTTGGAGTTGTTGGAGTTGGGTTTGAAGTTGTTGACGTTCAGCAGAAGTCAGTTGAATTTGAGGGGTGAGTCGAGAGGGAGAAGAGGAAGCGGAGGAAGCAGAGGAAGCAGAGGGAGCAGAAGATGTACCTAACTGATAACTGTTCGCTGTTCGCTGTTCCCTGTTAAGCAGTTTTTCTACTATTGGCGGTTCTGAACGGTTACTGGGGTAAACTTGAGCGATCGCCATGCCGATTACCCAGGCTAAACTACTTCCGACTCCAAGTAATAATAACCGAAACAGGATCGACAGCACAATCACAGAGACAGGGGGGCGAGGTTTGGGGGGGCGAATGGTTTTTTTGGTGGCTTGGGGAGATTTAGTCATGGGAATTAGGAGTCAGGAGTCAGGAGGACTGAGTCAGGAGTCAGGAGTCGGGAGTCAGGAGTCGGGAGACAGGAGACAGGAGACAGGAGACAGGAGACAGGAGACAGGAGTCAGGAGGACTGAGTTAGGAGTCAGGAGGACTGAGTTAGGAGGACTGAGAATTTTTGGGGCTGGCGTTCCCTGGAACTGGCTCCGGGCTTCCTGCCTTATGGGGTATAAATCCCCACCGTCTGCACGTACACAATTGGTTGAGGTTAAATCCCTAACCCATTGATTCAGCCTCCTCAATTGCTGTCTCGGTCCTCCTTCTTTAATCAGTATTTGCAGTTCAACTAACTTTTTATCGGGTTCACTCAGCAATTTTTCGCTTTTAGAATGGTTACTCCTCTCCACTGATGGAGTCAGAAGAGGGAGAGTCTTGGCTGTTTTTAGTCCAGGGAGTGATATCTAAAATCCCATCCGGATTAAAAATGACTTGATAATCCGCTAGAGGTTCCGAGGGAGTGCGACTGCCAACGGGTTTGTAGAGAAGATCAGCTAGAGGAACTTCATCTTCTTGACTTGAGGTAATCTCATTAACGGCTTTATAACCCACAATAGCACCATCAGAGGCGACGCTAACTCGGTAAATTAACGGTTTTGTAAACGTGGGTTCAGTTTCCCATTCTCGATTAATTTCCTCATACAATAAAGCTTGCAGGCGCTCAATTTCAACGGGATCATTAATCGACGCAACAGAAGACAAGTTAGAGTCTTCATCGGCTTCTGGGCTTTCTGTCGCCGGGGGAGGATCATCTGAACCGCTAGCTGTGGGGGTTTCGAGGGTTTCGGTTTGGCTTTGGGATTGGGGAACGGGTTCGGAAGGGCGACGCACTTCGGGAACCGGAACAAAGAATAAAGCCAGCGCCGCAACCGCTAAACTGGATACACCAATCGCCGCAGGTAGAGCTTTTTGAGTAACAGGTTTTTCGGCTTTGAGGGTTCGTTTGGAGACTGGACGCAACTGCAAGGATAACTCGGGTAGAGTCTGAGAGTCTGCAAAAAATTGATCCACAGCCTCTACCAGGTCAAACAGTTGTACCGTGTTTAAATCAATTTGTTGGGTGGAAGGGTTGGCGGAGGAAGTGTCTTGAATGTCTGCGTTTTTCGGGTCATTGACTAGCAACCGATGCTTATTGTCATCGAGTCGTTGCATCTGAACAATTTCCGGCTGACCATTGACAGACTCAGGAGAGGAAACACCGCTGAGAAAGGTTTGAGCGTATTGGCTGACTTGTGTTACCAAACTCTCAAAAAATTCTCGTCCGCCTCTGAGGGGTTGAGGATGACCGACAAAATGACATTCTGCATTCATCAGCATCGAAAGCAAGGGGCGTTTATCGTTGGGGTTGCTTTTGGCATCGCCCAAGCCCTGCAAAATCAGCTTACAGTTCGGCAAACTGTACTGGCGTTCAATGGTCATTCTACTTCTCCGTCAAACAAACTAATCCAAAATCTCTGCATTCCTGCCGTGCCGGTACAAAACAACAATTTCCTCAACAAGTCCATCGCGAGATCATTTAACTTCTCATTTGAACTATAAGCCATCACCCCGGCTCGGCGAGGATTCATCCGGCTGCGGAAGTGGGCGCGGAAACGTTCGAGATAGCTTGATAATTGTAAATGTTGTTCGAGGGGCATTTGTTTCTTCTGCATTTGTTCATAGTCCATCAGCAGTTGACGAATGCGAACCGTGAGTCTGCGCCCCAAACTACAAATAATCACCACTAAGGCTTTGGCTTCGGTCAACGTTAAAGGGCGTCGCTGACTGTTGCGGCGTAGGGGGTTTGTGCTGCGGAGTTGCCATAATACCACCCGATTTTTAATAATATCTTGCAGATCAAGTTGGGACACCAAGGCCAGCATATGTTCGGAACCGCCGAGATATAATGCTTCAATCGCCAATAACATCAGGTCGATTTGCAAACGGGTCCGACGGGGACATCCCTTATCGGAGACGGGAAAATCCGGTAAGCTGTCCAAAATGATGGGATTTGATTGGGTGCTGGTACTTTCTACTTGCATTTACACTTGTGGTTAACGGAATTCACGACGAACGGGCAATATTGAGAAGAATATAACTTTCAAAAAATGGACATCGTTTACGGATACCCGCAAGGATTGAGAATCCATATTCAATACAAATTTCTAAGGATCAACTCAATTATGAGATTTTTTTGGGTCATTTCTCCAGGAGAGAGGATACACAACGAGCCATGAGATTTAGAGAGCAGTATAAACCAACCCCTAAACCCTGTTACCTTCTAGTGTAGGATTTTTGAGGCAACGACATCGCCTGTTCGTTAGCCCCCGTCACCCCCAATAATGGGGGTATGGCTGACCAAAATCCCGCCGAAAACCCGAAGGGTTCAAACTGTGGGAAGATCAACCCCTACACCTATCCTAACGATTTATGGATCTCAAGTCTCTGATTCGCGATATTCCAGATTTTCCTCAGCCAGGAATTGTCTTCCGGGATATTACTACTTTGCTGTCTCATCCGGAAGGATTACGCTATACCGTTGACCAATTAACCGAAAAATGCGCCGCTCTCTCTCCAGATTACATTGTGGGGATGGAGTCTCGCGGCTTTTTATTTGGTGTTCCTCTGGCTTATCAGTTGGGGATTGGCTTTGTCCCGGTTCGCAAGCCGAAAAAATTGCCGGCTCCGGTTTATACTGTCGAATATCAGTTAGAATACGGCAGCGATTGTCTGGAAATGCACCAAGATGCGATGGCATCTGGAAGTCGAGTCTTGATTATCGATGATTTGATTGCCACAGGGGGTACTGCCCAAGCAACCGCTCAACTGGTGGAAAAAGCGGGGTGTGAAGTGGTGGGTTTTGCCTTTATCATCGAATTAATTGCCCTAGCTGGACGAAAACATTTACCGAATGTGCCTATTGTGACTTTATTACAATACGAGTAGTCACCGATTGAAGATTGTTCTGTAGGCGTTGCGTGCAACGTCTTTCCTTGTCATTTTGGAACGGATAATTGCAATGACCAGTGAAACTTTTACTCAAGTTGGAAAGCGTTTTTGGAATTCCCTACTTTCAATATTTGCCAATGAAACCTTTGCTTATATTGTCAAGCGACTCTTTCAAGCGGCGATTACGCTTTTGTTAGCTTCAGCCCTTTGTTTTACCATTACTCAGCTTGCACCGGGAAATTTCTTAGATAAATATCAAGATATGCCGCAAATTTCCCCGGAAACTATCGATCAACTCCGAGAAGAGTTTGGCTTGGATAAATCTCCGGTTCAACAATATTGGATTTGGTTAAAACAAGTCCTCACTCAAGGCGATTTTGGCTTTAGTTTTGAGAACCGTAGACCTGTCGCTGAGTTGCTTTGGGAACGAGTTCCGGCGACTTTATTACTGGCTATTTCTTCTCTAATTGTTACCTGGGCGATTGCCATTCCTCTGGGAATTATTGCCGCCGTGAATCAAAATAAATTTCTGGATCGGGTTTTACAAGTTTTGAGTTATACGGGTCAAGGTTTCCCCGCTTTTATCACGGCTTTATTATTACTCTATCTCGCTCAAAAGACTTCTCCGTTATTTCCGGTTGGCGGGATGACCAGCATTGATTTTCCCGATTTATCTTTAGGGGGAAAAATTGCGGATTTAGCATGGCATATGTTTTTACCCACTGTCGCTTTAAGTATTACCAGTTTTGCGGGTTTACAACGGTTAATGCGCGGACAATTATTGGATGTTTTGCGACAAGATTATATTCAAACGGCACGGGCGAAAGGACTCCCGGAAAATCGGGTGATTTATGTTCATGCTTTGCGAAATGCGGTTAATCCTTTAATTACTTTACTCGGTTTTGAATTTGCGGGTTTATTGGGGGGTGCTTTTATTACCGAAAACTTCTTTAATTGGCCGGGACTGGGTAAACTGGTTTTACAAGCGGTTCGCCAGCAAGATTTGTATTTAGTCATGGCGAGTTTAATCTTGGGTGCTGTGATGTTAATTGTCGGGAATCTTTTGGCTGATTTGCTTCTCAAAGTTGTCGATCCTCGGATAAAATTGGAAAATCTAAAATAGGGAAATCTCACGAATTTAGATTGTTTTTTGTTTGTTTATCCCCGCTTGAATGTCGAATAAGTGAATTAAAATGTATTCTCAGATTTACTATCTTTTACGCTCAAAAATCGATGGTCAATATATTGCCGCCCGACCTAATCCGGATTCGGTTCAAGGCTTTTTATTGCTTTTTCCTGAACATTTTGAGGCGTTAAGTTATCTCAATAAACACGCAGGTGATGTGGCGGATCGTTTTAGTGTAGAATCAATTCCGGGTTCTCAATTAAAAGGGATTTTACAACGTTGGGGGTTTACGGGAATTGCAATGGTAAAAGATTCGACAGGGCCATCGATTGAATTTATGGAATTGAGTTAAGTCGGTGTATTTTTAAATGTTTGTCGTTGGGTTAGTTGTTGGGCTTCAGCCCTTATTTGTCAAGGTTCAATCGCCTCTAAAATGGTTTTGGGTTGTAACTTGTTTTTGAACCAAACAATACGAGCGGGAATATTATTCAGTTTAACTCCCGCTTTTTCTAGGTTTAAGCGTTCGGAAATCGCTAACACTAAATTATCACAGTCGGAATGACGCACTTGATAGAATTTCTTTTGTAAATATTCCGGACGCCAATAGCCAACAATTTCTAATAAAAACACTCGTCCGTCGGGATGAACTAAACGAAAATCGGGAATCATTACACTTCCAGGAAGCGGAATTAGATCAACTTCTCGTTCAAGTTTCCAGTCTGTTTTTAGGGAATTCCAACGACTCGCAAAAGACTGTTCTAGCATACTATCATAGGGTTTTCCCGGTGGATAATGACTCACCAAATCACAATTAGAATTGAGGCTAAAATAACCTGTCCGAATGACTCCACTATAAGGATCGCGTTGTTGTAAAGTGGCTTTCAGACTCCATCGGGTCACATGAAGTAAGGCGGGAATCATTTTAGCCAAGGCTAAACCATAACGGGTACTGGGTTTAAATAAACTGGTTGGCCCGTCTAAAGTTAGGGTAAAACCATGTTCGGCGTCACCTTCAATATAACTCATTAATTGAAAGAATTTCAAATAGCGAAATAAGAGTTTATATTCGCCGGGATCATTGCGATGAGCGTTAATTTTTATCTCGCTGGCTCGATAAAAAATTCCCTGAACTTGAGATAAATTAAACCGATGTAATAAGGCTTCGGGAGTCGGTGCGTCAAATTGAGTTAAAATCCGATTTTCTTGTAAATCTGCATATAAACCCGCTTTAATTTCATCTAAAACGACTTCTCTTTTCAGGTTTTGAGATAAACTTAAAGCGAGTTTTTCTAAGGTGTTTTCGGTATTTTCTGGACTGGGAATGGTTTGAGCGCCTAAGGTAAAAACCCGTTCTCGTAATTCAACGGGTTCGAGAGGACTGATGATTTCAAAGGTACAAAAACTGCTTTTTAATAAATGAGCAAGTCCGCGTTTGAGGCGATAGTTGGGACTGTCTCCTTCAAATTCACTCAGGCGTTGGTTGAGTTCTCCCTGAGTCAAATTGACCGAATCTTGAAAGCAAGAAATGACCTGATTGGCAATGTCTAAATTTTGAGCGTTAATCTTGAGAGACAGAGGAATAATCGTTTCTCCTTGTTGGCGATGGCTTAATAAATCACTCGGTAACATTCGCTCAAAGGTTATTTTTTAAAGAGTCTATTTAATGATATATTATCACAGTCTTTAAAAAAAAATCAAGTTTTTCCACAATCAAACCATTGAAATCAATTGATCGAGTTAGCGATATCAAAGAATAAACCGGATATTCGCTCAAAACTTTACAAAAGGATCTCCCGTATCAAGTTCATGTAAATCTTCAGTAAAAACCCGGAATTTCCCCCAATTTTAATGTCTACTTAACCTATCTATTCTAATCTTACTAGAAGATCATTCCTAGAAAATTATAGGCAAAAGTATTGAACGATCTTGCCCTTATAGTTTATAATGTGAACTTGGAAAAATGAAACCCAATCCCCGACTGATTTTTTTCTTATGATTGATTTTACAGTTGTAATCTGCACGTATAACGGACAATATCGATTACCGCAAGTTCTAGAACGACTCCTTGCTCAAAAACAGACCGAACACCTAGCTTGGGAAATTCTAGTTATTGATAATAATAGCACGGATAATACCCAAAAAGTCGTTCAAAAATATCAATCCGAATGCGGCCAAAATTATCCGAAAATCCGATATTGTTTTGAACCCAAACAAGGAATTGCATTTGCTCGACGTTTGGCTATTAAGGAAGCAAAAAGTCCTCTAATTGGTTTTCTGGATGATGATAACTTACCCCATACGGATTGGGTTTATTCAGCTTATTTGTTTGCTCAATTACATCCTAAAGCCGGAGCCTATGGAGGTCAACTTAAGGCATTATATGAAGTTAATCCTCCTCAAAACTTTCATCGAATTGCTTGCTTTTTGGCAATTATTGATCGCGGAGAAGAAGCCTTTCGTTATGACTTACTAAAACATTGGTTATTTCCTCCGGGTGCGGGTTTAGTGATTCGGAAACAAGCTTGGTTAAACTGCGTACCCGAACGACCTTTTTTCACAGGAGTATCCGCACAATGTTTAAACAATAAAGGCGAAGACATCGAAATTCTGTCTTATTTGAGAAAAGCAGGTTGGGAAATTTGGCACAATCCTCAGATGAAAGTCGATCATTATATTCCTGATAGTCGCTTACAAAAATCTTATCTTTTAAAGCTATTAAGGGGAATTGGTTTGAGTCGCTATTACACTCGTATGTTGCAACTTCCCACCTGGAAAAAACCGTTGTTTACCTTTATTTATCTGGTAAGTGATTTTCGGAAATTGATTGTTCACTACTGTTTTCATCACAAAATGATCAAGAAGGATTTAGTGAGTCGTTGTGAATTAGAACTCTATTGGAGTAGTTTAATTAGTCCTTTCTACTGTTGGTTCAAAACCTAAAAATACATGGTCACATAATCAATTATGAAGCCGAGCATCTACTTTTACATCCCTCAAGATTTGTTTCCCCAGGAAAAACCTAAAAATATCAATGAAAATTGGCGGGGGTTTGGTCTGGGAATTTATGCTTGGACATTGCAAACTTATCTGCGTTTAAAAGCGGATGGTTTTCCCTGTCAATTAGTAGATTATTTACCTCAAACTGGAATCGTTCTTGTTCATCGTAACTGTCTTTCTGTTCATAAACAATTTAAACCTGGAAAGAATTTACTGCTAATTTGTATCAAAGCCGAATCGGATTTTTATCCTTACGCTCAACTTCATGTGGTTCAAAATCCCGAAGAAACAGCAACTATAAATTCAACATATTATATTCCTCACTGGACGCAACCGGGATTAATTCCTCGGGATTATAAACGGGGAGAAAGGTTTGAAAATATCGTTTTTTTTGGTCATCTTAATAACCTCGCTCCCGAACTTTTAAGCGTTGAGTGGCGAAATGAACTCGAAAAACTTGGCTTAAATTGGTGTCCAATTATTAATCAAAATCACTGGTCGGATTATCAAAAAATCGATAATCGTTGGAATGATTATAGTCAAGCCGATGCTGTGGTTGCTATTCGGAGTTTTGGAAAAGAGAATAAATATATTAATAAACCAGCAACTAAACTTTTTAATGCTTGGTTGGCGGGTGTACCTGCTGTTTTAGGTTATGAGTCTGCTTATCGTGCGGAGGGAATACCAAACTTTAATTATTTAGAAGTTACTTCTTTAAATGAGTTGCTTTTCGCTCTAAAACAGTTAAAATCTAATCAAACTATCCGAGAATACTTAATTCGGAATAGTCAATCAAAACTTAATCAAATTCACTGGGATAAAATCACTCAAAAATGGCGTTATTTTATCGAAGAAATTGCTACTGTGGCGTTTGATGAATGGTGTTCTAAACCTCGTCAAGTTCAAAATATGATTCTTGAAAGTCGCTATTTGTCTTGGATGATTAATCGAGGAAAGTCTAAAATTCTATCTTATACATTTAAAAAAGTAAAGTAATGAAACTCTTTTATTATCAACGTCGAGATGGATTTAGTAATTTTGGAGATCAACTCAATAATTGGCTATGGCTTCAACTCTTACCGGGATTTTTTGACGAAGACGAAACAACCGCTTTTATTGGCATTGGCACGCTACTCAATCAATTTTTACCTCAACGAGTTCCGCAAGCAAAACGTTTAATTATTTTTAGTACAGGTGTCGGTTATGAACAGCCTTTAAAAACTTTAGATAACAGTTGGAAAATTTACTGTGTTCGGGGAAAACTATCCGCTCAAAAGTTGGGTTTATCGACAGATTTAGCGATTACAGACGGAGCAATTTTAACGAGACGTTTATATCAAGCTTCACCAGAAAAACGTTATCGTTTTACCTATATGCCTCATGTTCACCATGCTACTTTTGCCGGAGAAATTTGGCAAAATATCTGTGAACAAATTGGATTTTATTATCTTGATCCCCGCTCCTCAGTCGATGAGGTTTTATCTACTATTACTCAAACCGAAGTTCTACTGGCTGAAGCCATGCACGGTGCAATTATCGCCGATACGTTTAGAGTTCCTTGGATTCCAATTATGACCAGTCCGAGAATTTTACTGTTTAAATGGCAAGATTGGTGTTCTTCAATTGAGGTAAAATATTATCCTTATTATCTTTCACCTTTGGTTAAATCTTATCCCAAATATGGTCGCGGAATTCGATCCTTACGGAAGACTTTTAGCTATTGGAAAAAGAGTCTGCTGCAATTTCCAAATATTAGTCAATTGTGGCAAGAACAACAACAAGTTTATGGAATGCAACTGCTAAAAATTGGTGAAACTGGACGACAACAACTGAGTGAGGATTCCCAACTTGAACGCTTAACGGTTCAACTGGAAGAAAAGCTTGATCGCTTGAGAACAGATTGGGGTTCTAAGTCTTGATATTTTAACGGTTGAAAATGAGTCAGTTGATCTTCAATCCAGTTGAGGTTAAATACATGACGATAAATTCGATTTTTAACTTTTAGTAATCCTTGCTGTTTGACGACTAACCCACTTAATAAGAGTTCTGTTTGTTCTCGACTCCGATCAACTTTAACCTCAAAACCTTGTAAGATTTGCTGATAAATTCTTAGAATTTTTTCAGTTTGTTGCTGTTCGTTATAGATTAAGCGGTTTTGAATCGTTCGTAAATGTTCCGGTTCATCTTTAAATTCCCAATTTTTTAAAATCAAGTAATCTACGACTTTTGCCATCCATAATTCTTCTTTTCCCTCGGGAATAATTAGCTGTTTATGGGGGGATTTTTGACTAATTTGCCAAATAATTTGACAAAGCTTTTGGGTTAAAAAAGGTTGTCCATCTGTCCAAAATAGTATTTCTTTTAAGAGCAGGTCGGGTCGAGAAACTTTTCCTTCAAATCCTTTAATCAAGGGTTCAACTTCTGTGGTTTTAAACCCTGAAAGTCTGATTTCAGTACCCACAGAAAAGGGACTCAGAAGGCTATCTTTAACTAAATCTGAGGGTGTTGCTACGCCAAATACAGCAAAAGCAAGACGATTATATTCAATCGCGATTGTTCGCCGATCGTAGTAAAAACGAATCAAGCTAAAAAAATCATCGAGAGAAAAGGGTAAATTCTGAATATTATCGACTTCATCGATTAAAAAAATCAGTTTACTTTCGGGAAGATAAATATTCAAAATTTCTCGAATAAAGTGATGAAACCGCTGAATAGGTTGAAGGATTTTGTGTTGATGCCACCAAGTCTTAAAATTTATTTTTTTGAAAAGATTTAGCTGCAAAACAATTTGAAATAATAGTCTTTGATACCAGCATTCCGAGGTAACGTTTTGATCGCTAACACTGCTCATATCGAGACAAATACAACAAAATCCTTCCGCTTCTAAATGTTGTTTTATTTTTACTAATAAAGACGATTTTCCCATTTGACGAGCTTCAAAAACAGAACAGAATTTCCCCTGTTTCAAAGCAGTATAAAGCTCTAAATCTGCCGTGCGGATAACATAACTCGGATCATTACTTTTGAGACTGCCACCAACCTGATATTTAGAGACAAACATTAGCACCCACCAATGATCTAAAAACGTTAACTAACTATATTGGCTTGAAACTGACTAACGGTTACTCGATTGCGTCCCTTTCTTTTAGATTGATACAGTGCGCGTTCAGTGGCTTGTATAATGGATGTCGAGTTTTCACCTGCATGGGGAATCGTATTAGAAACACCCAAACTAACCGTGACAAACTCATCCGGAAAGCCACCAAACTTGTGACTTTTTATTTCAATTGCTAAAGATCTTACCTTCTCACGGATTCTTTCGGCAACACATACCGCTCCGGAAAGATCGGTTCGAGGGAGCAGAATTAAAAATTCTTCTCCGCCATAACGAGCCGCTAAATCATCCGGACGGTTTACACATTCTCGAATCGCTCGGGAAATTTGTCGCAAACACTCATCTCCTGCGGAGTAACCATAAATTGTATTGTAGATTTTGAAATAATCAATATCACAAATAATTAAGGATAGGTTTGTCTGATTACGAGATGCTCGTTGCCATTCCATTTGCAGATAGCTATTAAAGTAACGCTGATTTGCCAGTTGAGTCAACTCATCTAAATTACAGATCTGTTGTAACTCCAGATTTTCTTTTTTTAACTGCTCAGAATCGGAAGACTCTTCAATCTCACTTGTATCAGCATATGGAATTAATGTGGAGGGGGGGTATTCCCCAGAGGTGGGTAAAAGTTGTTTGGTGAAATACAGACGGTACAATGCACAACAAAGCTGCACTCGATCGCCTTCTACATTGATCAGTCCGAGACTTTTTAATTGGTGTGCGACAATTGGCTCGATGCTTTGACTGAGATCGGACTTAACTATCTTTTGAACTGTGGCTTTTAATTGCGCTTCCGCTTGAATCTTGGCGAGCAAATCTCGGAGATGATCGTTATAAATTCCGGCTTCTGTTGGTGCTTGTTCTAACATTTCTTGAAAGCGTTGGGGGGGTTCGCCGACTTCATTTTCCGGATTGGAGTCAGCCGATTGTACAATTGATCGGTAATGGAGAGGATATTCCGGAAAAGCCAAATGATAAAATGCTAACTGCGTTAAATAGGGATGTCCTCCCACCATATTCATTAGTTGTTCAATGTGAGAATTTCCCATCCAGCTTAATCCGTATTGGCGAGCCAGTTGTTGAACTTGCTCAAAGGTAAAGGCGGGTAGTGTTAGGGGTAAACCGACATTAAATGGCGATTGATGCAGCTTCAGGGGAAGGTAAATTTCTGTCGAGTAGGTGACAATCAAACGCAGTTTTTGCCAAACTACTACCTGGCGAGCTTGTTCATGCCAAAATCTTAACAACGGAAAAAATTCTCCGGCAATTTCGGGAAATTCAAACAGCCGATCGACTTCGGTTAAAACCAAAACAATCGGAGACGGGATTTGAGTTAATAGATAAGTTTGAAAGTAACTCGTACAACTGACTTTACTCCCCAGTTCTTCATCCCAATATTGATCGAGCATTGGCTCTAGGTTTAATTCTCGGGTGACATTAATACTAAACCAACGTAAAAATTTATTGATATTGCTAAAAATAATCCGATCCGCTTGCCGAAAATCGATAATTACACTCTGATAGTTTTCCGTTTCCGCTTGAGCCAATAAGTAAAAAATTAGAGAACTTTTTCCCATTTTTTGGGGGGATCTGATCCGGATGAGACTACCGGGTTGGGTCATTTCTGTGTAGGCGAGTTCTTCTATGGGAGGTCGAGGAATATAAAAGCTAGAGTTGTACAGTAAAGGACGATTGGGAAATTCGACAACCGTTTTCACTAAAGATTCTGATTGGTTTTGAATCAACTGTTGTTGAGCGAGGGTCAAAGAACGGGACTCCAAGATTTCCCGAAAGCTGGCTTTGGTTATCGGTTCTCCCCAGGTTTCACTCAGTAATGACCATAAGCCAGATGCCACTTTACGAACTCGTTCAGCTCCATAAAAGGCTTCCTTGGCAATGACTGTATAGGTTTTTCCGTCCCATGATTGACGGAGAATATGTTCTTGGAGAGCGGTTAAAGATTCTGAACGGGTAGCATTTAGCACCTGTATCACTTCATCAATTGTCATTGAGAAGGCACACGAAGAATTTTGACGATGGTTTATGGTTTTGAGTATTGGACGATCTGATACTCGCTATTTAATGTTATATGAAATTGGATAGCGGTTGTTTGTCTAACTTGAGATTTTTTGATGGGTTTGCGTAGCGTGTCCGAACGAGAATCACCGCTATGGAATACTTTGAGCAACGTTTGAGCGACTCCTATGATTAAGCGAACAACAGTGAACAGTTTCAATCCTCTCATACTTTGTTCAAAAAGATTGTAGCGGTTTCTCAAAAAAGTTGAGATTTTGGGGGAGAAAAATGACTACACAATTGACTTGACAATATTTTTTTATTGTGATATGCTCGCCCATATTTTGATAAATTTCAAGTTTAATAAAATTCTTGTAAACCCTCAAAACAACAGAGCTGGAAAAAGGGGTAACGGGGTTTCCAAAGGTCAATTAATCGTCTTAGGCCATTAAGATTTAATACCTAACTTGATGAGAAATAGACCACCGAAATACCGATTTCTGGGAGATAGAGCTACAATTTATACGGGTAAAGAACAACCCCTCGAATTCCTCAACGCCATTGAGAACCCGTCATCTATAGAGTTGATGACTCACATCACAGAGTCTGGGTGTAGTTGTGAACCGTGAACCCCAATCACCAACAGAGCCTTTCCTACCGGGAAAACAATCTTACCCGTGCCAATCACAATTGTATTCCCCACCCGATCTTCAGTGGTTCAACTTCTATGTGGAAAATTTTCATACCATACCCGTTGGTTTTCAGTCTGAGCGACCTCAGCCCTTTTGACAACTTCCGGCTATTTTCCCGAGTCTTCTTACAGGCTGGGGGCGATACCCTGATGGCTCTAACTTACTACTTGATTTTAGCCCTATTAATCTACTGGGTTCGGCAGCGACAGGATTTTCCGGAGCGAAACGCCTATATTTGGCTCGGTGTTTTTCTTTTTGCTTGCGGAACCACCCAACTCGTTGACCTGTGGATGCTGGAGTTTCCCGATCAATCCCTGGCTCCTTTCCTGAGATCCATCCTAATTTTCACCTCGGTTTGCACGGCTTTGATCTTGCTCCCCCGACTCCCGAAAGTCCTCGCATTACCGACATCAGACCAATTTGCAGCCATTAACAAAACTCTGGAAGCCGAAATTGACCAACGCATCAAAGCCGAAGATCTCCTCAAAAAATTAGTCGCCGGAACCGCCGCCGTTACCGGTACCCAATTCTTCTCGACTTTAGTCGAACAACTGGCCACCAGCTTAGACGTCCCCGAGGCGATGATTACCCAAGTTGATTCGGAAAACCCAAACCAACTGACGATTCTCGCTTTTTGGTCAAACGGACAACTGAGTGCGATCGCCAATCTAGAACAGATGGGAATGCCTTGTCAACGGGTGATCGAGACAGGCCGCCTACAATTTTATCGCGATCTCCAACAACAATTTCCCCAAGTCACAGTTCTCAAAACCAAGGGATCGGTCTCCTATTTGGGGGTTCCCCTTCTCGATGGACAACAAGCTATCGGTACCCTCTGCATCCTCAGCGATCGCCCTTTAACCGATGAAACCACCACCCAGGCAATTTTAACCCTATTTGCCGCCCGAGTCGTCGCGGAAATTCAACGCCTGGAAGCCGAAGTAGGCCGCAATCTCGCTTACAATCACTTAGAGATGCGAGTTCAACAGGCTACCGCCGGACTGCGATCGCGAACCGCCGAACTGGAAACCGTCAACGCCAACCTCGAACGAGAAATTCAAGACCGAGTCGCCGCCGAATTTAGCATCCTCACCAGTGGGATTCGCCTGCGAAAACAACAAGTCGGACTGCTGGAACTGGCTCAAAGTCCGAATATTTTCGAGGGAAATCTCACCCCAGCGATGAGAGAAATCACCCAAATTGCGGCGCGTACCCTCAATGTCGCCCGTTCCGGAATCTGGTTCTACAACGAAGATCAATCCCAACTCCGTTGTGCTTATTTGTACCCCAACTCTACCTATTCCCCCAAGCCAACAGAAATTATCCTCCAGCGATCGCAATGTCCGGCTTATTGGGAAGCCATCGACGCCCAACGAGTGATCGCCACCGCCAACGCTCAGACCGACGAACGCACCCAACAACTGAGCGCCATCTACCTCCAACCTCACTCGATGACGGCTTTACTGAGCGTTCCCATTCGCTTTCAGGGGAAAATTCTCGGGGTAATTAGCCTCGAAGACGCACACAGTCGAGAATGGGCGGTAGAAGAACAAAATTTCACCAGCTACCTCGCCCAGATGACCTCTCTGGCGTTGGAAAGTCAGGAGCGCAAACAAGCCGAAGCCGCCTTACAATCGAGTCAGCGTTGGGTGCAGCAAATTGCCGATGCGAGTCCGGGAATCTTATATCTCTACGATCTCCAACAAAAGCGCAACCTCTACGTTAACCGCACTGTTGCCGATATTCTCGGGTATAGCGCCGCCGAAATTCAGGGAATGGATCAAAATCTGTTTCAAATCTTGATGCACCCGGAAGATTTAGCCGGATTATCTGATTATTATGCTCAAATGGCAATTGGTTGTGAAGGAGATGTCTTTGAAATTGAATATCGCATGAAACATCGGGACGGACATTGGTTGTGGCTGGTCAGTCGAGATACGGTTTTTAGTCGCAGCCAGTCCGGACAACCCCAACAAATTCTCGGAACGGCTAATGATATTACTGAAATCAAACAAGCAGAAGCTCAACTGCGTAACTCCAAACAACTGTTGCAATTAGTGATTGATAATATCCCGCAGTTAATTTTCTGGAAAGATTGCAATTCAATTTATCTCGGATGTAACCGTAACTTTGCTCAAGTTGTCGGATTGGATACACCTGAACAAATTGTCGGTAAAACGGACTATGATTTACCTTGGGCTAAAAAATCTCTGGTTTCTCGTCAAGCGATCGAAGAAAATGATTTATCAGAATATCATCTGATTGAAGCTCAGTTAAACCCCGCAGGAAACCCCATCTGGCTGGATACTCATAAAATACCTCTCCATGATGTTGAAGGCAATCTTATCGGTATTCTCAGCACCTATGAAGATATCACCGAACGCAAACAAGCCGAAGAAAAACTCCGCGCCAGTGAAGCCAGCCTCGCCACTGCTCAACGAGTCGCTCATGTGGGAAACTGGGAACTGGATATTGCCACTCAAAAGATTACTTGGTCAGAAGAATTATTCCGAATTTTTGGTCGAGATCCGGCTCAAGCAGAACCCCGTTATCGGGAACTGATCAAACAAATTCATCCTCAAGATCGACGGTTATGGCAACATCATGTTAGACAATTTTTAAAGTTCGGAAAATCCACAGAATTTGACTGTCGAATAATTCGACCCGATGGTTCGATCCGCCATATTGAAGCGCGAGGACAGGGAATTTTTAAGGGTCAAAAACAACTGATTCGCGCGGTTGGCACTACCCTTGATATTACCGAACGGAAGCGTTCCGAGCAAGCTTTGCGAAACATGGCAGAACGAGAACGGGCTTTTTCTAAAGTCTTGCGTCGGATGCGTCAGTCCCTCGACTTAGAGACGATTTTTAAGAGTACCACTGCTGAACTTCAACAAGCCCTCAATAGCGATCGGGTTGTGATTTATCAATTTTCACCGGACTGGAGTGGGAAATTTGTTGCTGAGTCTGTTGCTTCCCCTTGGCGACCTTTGCTGGAGTCAACTGTTTCGGCTTCAATGATTAAAAATTCGGTTAATCATCGCGAATGTACGGTTCAAGAATTAGTGAGTATTCAAGACACCTATCTCAAAGATACTCAAGGGGGTTTATATCGACAGGGAGTTACTTATCTGTGTGTTAATGATATTTATCAAGCCAATTTTTCCAATTGTTACATCGAATTATTAGAACAATTTCAAGCCAAAGCTTATATTACGGTTCCGATTTTTTGTGGAACTCAACTCTGGGGACTGTTAGCAACTTACCAAAATGGTTATCCCCGTCAATGGGAAGAAGCGGAAATTCGCATGATGGTACAAATTGGAATTCAGTTGGGGGTAGCGGTTCAACAAGCCGAACTTTTAGCCAAAACCCAACAACAAGCCCAAGAACTTAAACTCGCTAAAGAAAGCGCCGATACCGCCAATAAAGCCAAGAGTGAATTTTTAGCCAATATGAGTCACGAACTGCGAACGCCTCTCAATGCAATTCTCGGTTTTACTCAGTTGATGCACAACGATCCGGCTTTATCGGGTGACTATCAGGAATATATTAAGATTATTAGTCAGTCGGGGGAATATTTGCTCAATTTGATTAATGATATTTTGGAAATGTCGAAAATTGAAGCCGGAAAGGTTATCCTCAATGAAAACAGTTTTGATTTGCATCGCTTACTCAATAGCCTTGAAGAAATGCTCCGACTCAAAGCTATCTCTAAAGGATTAGAATTACAGTTTCATTGCGATGTCAATATTCCTCAATTTATTGTCACTGATGAGAAGAAGTTGCGTCAGGTTTTAATTAATCTTTTAAACAATGCAATTAAATTTACTGAGTCGGGTAGTGTGAGTTTACGAGTGCGTTCCCAACCTCAGAGCGAAGGGAATTTTAACTGTTGTTGTCAGCCCCAATTGGATAAAAAGTTGACTCCTTCATTATCCGCTTCCCAGTCCGATTTAGAAGCATCTATTCACTCGGTTGCCGATCCCGAGTTGATTCCAATTTATTTTGAAGTCGAAGATACGGGTTTGGGAATTGCCGCCCATGAATTAGAACGGTTATTTGAAGCCTTTAGCCAAACAGAAACCGGGTTAAGATCCAGTGAAGGAAGCGGGCTAGGATTGCGAATTAGTCAGAGATTTGTACAACTGATGGGCGGAGAAATTACGGTTTGTTCTCAACCGGGAGTCGGCAGTATTTTTGGGTTTAATATTCGGGCAAAATCGGCGAAAAGTAAATCCGTTGAACCGATTAGTTTTTCCCGAAAAGTTGTCGGTTTGGCTCCCCAGGAAAGGATTTATCGAATTTTATTAGTTGAGGATAAATTTACTAATCGTTTACTTTTATTGAAGTTGCTACAGTCGATTGGATTTGATGTTAGAGAAGCACCAAATGGACAAGAAGCGATTAAAATTTGGTCGAGTTGGCAGCCGGATTTAATTTTTATGGATATCCGAATGCCCGTGATGAATGGTTATGAAGCCACTCAATCTATTAAATCTACACCGCAGGGTAAGCAAACCATTATTGTTGCATTAACCGCCAGCGCTTTTGAAGAAGATCGGCAAATGATTTTATCTGCTGGATGCGATGATTTTCTTCGCAAACCGTTTCAAGAAGAAGAACTGCTGACCGTTATTAGTCAACATTTGGGTGTACAATATCTTTATGCAGATTCAACAGATTTTCAAGGTGACTCTGGGTTAAATACTGCGGCTAACTCCGATTTTATTTTGGATTCTCACGCTTTAAATGTTATGCCCCCAGATTGGATCAAGCAACTGTATTATACTGCTTCTCAGTGTAGCGATGTGTTAACCTATCAATTAATTGAACAAATTCCCCCAGAAAACGCACAACTCGCCCACAAATTGAGGGAATTAGTCGAGAATTTCCGCTTCGATCGCATTATGGAACTTTCGGAAAATTGACAGGGAATAGGGAACAGGGAATAGGGAACAGGGAACAGCGCTTTCCTTGCGGCCCGGCGGTTTCCGGCGAGAGCAAAGTTTGCAAGAGAGGGAACAGCGCTTTCCTTGCGGCCCGGCGGTTTCCGCCAGAAGCACAGTTTGCAAGAGAGGGAACAGAAAACAGGGAATAGGGAATTCTAAACTCCTGAACTCCTGACTCGGTGTCTCCTGACTCCTGACTCGGTGTCTCCTGACTCCTGTCTCCCGACTCCTGACTCGGTGACTCCTCTATTTTGAATAGACCGTCCTAACTGGAATACCGGTCTGAATTTGAATCTCTTTCGCTAAGGCTTGTAAAACCGCCTCGGAGACACATTTTAACTGACGAACTTCATAAGGGCGAACATCGGCTATAGTATGATTTCCTCGCCCATCCAGTTGGCGTTTAACCGGTTTGGGACGGGTGGGAGTATTCAGTTGAATTTCTGTCGGCTTGATGGCTTTCATCTGGCGAATATATTCGGCTTTGACAGATTCATCCCAAGCTGATAAAATCATAGTCTGAATCCCCAATTCGCCCGGATACTCGGCACAAAATTGTTCAATTCCCGCCCACAAGTCGCTAAAATTGACCTCGCCATCGGGACGGTTCACTCGCCTTAACCCTTCTGGGGAAACGGCATCCAGTTTAACAGAAACGCGATCGGCGAAACTTAATTCCGAACGAACTTTAGCATCATTTAACAGTGTCGCATTGGTTAACACTAAAGTCGGACGTTGGGTTAATTGTTTAATTTCGGTTAAAATTTCCCCCAAATTCGCCGCTAACGTCGGTTCACCACTTCCACTGAGGGTAATCACATCCACATCCCAAGGCGCGAACCCTTTTAATTCTTCTAAAATTTGGGAAGTGGGAATATAAACTTTGCGATCGCAAGTGATCTGTTCAATTTCTCCGAGTTGACAATAAACGCAGTTAAACGAACAAGTCGAGACAACACCAATGGGATCAATTCCCAGCGATCGCCCGTATCGCCAAGAAGAAACCGGCCCGTAAACCGTCGAAAAGGGAACGGTGGTGGAATTTGCCATAATCGCTTCTCCCGTGCCATCAAGCTTCATTTTAATTGTAGACAGCCCACAATAGACCTGCTACCAAAAGCAACATGATAATTCCCATCACTCCCGCTAACGGTTGATCGCCGATACCAGTCACCCATTGCGGCGCCCGACGAGTATAAGTTAAGTTGCCTAAAATTTGTATACTGGTGATTCCCCAGATCCAACCGGCGTGTAAACCGATGGCTAAACCGAGATTCTGATTATAAATACAAGCGAGGGTGAGTACCATCCCCATTAACCAAAGTCCGGGTAATTGGGGAATTGTTTCTCGGATTTCCCAAATTAAATGAGTTAGAGCAAAAATAACACTGGTAATTATAGCGGCAATTACGACAGTGTAATCTTGTTGCAGGTGATATTGTATAAACCCGCGAAAGACAAATTCTTCTGTTCCACTAATCCATAATGCCAGCAATAGGATAGACAACAGCGAACCCATTGCAGACAGGATTTTAGATAAGAGGTTGTCCGGAGTGAGTTGAAGTTGAGGTTGGGGTTGCCAACTGATCCAACCTAAAACCCATTCAACTCCAAAGAGTACAACCAAGCTGAGAATTGCCACACTCAACCCCATAACCAGGGAAATTCCTGTGGAGAATTCCCACAGCCAACCATAACTCGAAAATGACAAATTTTCGAGTTGAGAGATGACACCGACGATGAAAGGAACAATCAGATATAGGGAAGCAAGCTTGATAGGCTTTTGCAAATCATTCAAGGGTTGAGGCGGATGCCAATTTAATAACATCGCTGTTCCGATAACAATTGGCAACCATAACAGTCCCCAAACCCCAAAAAATAGAGTAACTTTGAGGATCGCCGGAGCATTCACCAGTTCCGAGAGGTTCATCTTCTCTTAGCGATCATTAAATCTTTACTCTTCTTCATCTTCGACATCAACGCTGCCATTTTTGTCTTCATCTTCACCGACTTGAATCAGGTGAATATGTTTGTAGCCCAACTTAATATCAAATTCATCACCGGGCCTCAATCCCATTTCTTTGGTATAGGTAGAACCGATGACGATTTGACCATTTTTGTGAACGCTAACCATATAGGTGGGAGCGCGTCCGCGACCATCGCTGGTCCCATCTGGACTCAGCGGAATTCCGCGTGCTTTGAGAACTGCATCATAAAAATCGGTCAGATTCACACGGACTTGATCATCTTTTGTGACACTGTAATATCCACAGAGTCTAGCTGTTTCTCGGCGGGGAAGGTGAGAAAGTTCTTTGACTTTTTGAAGTAAAGCCTTTCCGGTCAGCGGTGCTGTTGCTGCTTTAGACATCGTTTGCCACAATCTCCTTTTGTCATTGAAAACATTAAGTCAGTCCTGTGTATGTTTCGGGCTGCTACAAATAATATATACTTAAATTTATCAATTTGACAAAATTTTTTTAGGTAAACTTGTAAAGATTGTGATGATTGGGTACACTCATTGCTCAACAGAAGAAAAATTACTCACCCTTTGGGGATTTGATCGCAAAATCGAGAGGGAAAATTCTGCCCGAGGGATCGGCTGTCCGGGCTGAGAACGGACAATTTCAGCAGGGGCTTATAGGCATCCTGACTTAATTTCTGGTTGCTCGTTCGCCCCCGACTGCCTCTATTTTAAAAAGGACAAATCCGCTATGAAGTCTGGATACTAGGGAAATTCAGCATCAATTTTTGCTCGACAGCAAGGGCGCGATCGCACTTTGCTGTTGGGTTGTCACTTGCCTATATTGGCTCAATGGGTCTTGACAACAACAGGAACCCAGACCGAGCCAATGACAATCTGCTGAGAAAATACACTCAATTTGCTGAATTACCGATAAACAAACCCTCCGGCTTTCTTTTGGCCTTTATCTACGCCGAACAAAAGAAAGCCCCGGACCCAAAGCGCGATCGCTCCTCGGGTTTCTAAGGTTTTGTGAACTCCCGGCGTTAAGTTAAGGATTTTGTAAAAATTGACAAGAGTGTATCAATTCCTACGGACGATCATTCAACTGACGTTGGAGATCTTTAAACGTTTGGTAAATTTCGGGCAGGCGCTTGCGAATTGCAGAAACTTTTAGGTAAAGTTTATTGGGAATAGCAGGAGAATCAGAAACAATCTCTCCGGCTTTTACACTGTTATGAATTCCGGCTTGGGCTGTGGCGATCGCCCCGTCTCCAATTTCGGCTTGGTTGGCAACTCCCACCTGACCGGCTAAAATAACCTGATTGCCGACCACGACGCCCCCCGCCAAACCGACTTGGGCTGCAAACGCACAATTTTCTCCCACCCGACAGCCGTGACCAATATGAACCAAATTGTCGAGTTTGGTATTTTTTCCGATGCGGGTTTCTCCGACTGCGGGGCGATCAATGGTGCTATTACATCCGACTTCGACACCATCTTCTAACACCGTCACCCCCGACTGTTGCATCTTAAACCAGCCTTCTGGAGTGGGAACGAACCCAAACCCTTCGGCACCGATCACCGCCCCGCTATGAATCACACAGTCGGCACCAATTTGAGTCCGTTCGTGAATAGTACAATTAGCATGAAGAATGCTACGCGAGCCAATTTTCACCTGGGGATAAACGGTAACATTGGGATGAATACAAACCCCATCGCCGATCGTTACACCCGCTTGAATGACCACGTGGGCGCCGATATAGACTTCATTGCCAATGGTCGCATCGGGATCGATAATGGCAGAAGGATGAATACCCGGTTTTGGTCGAAAGGGTTGATAAAATAGGGCGATCGCTTCAGCGAAGACTAAACGGGGTTGAGGCGTCGTGGCCCAAGCAATGCCTCGTTTTGTCGCTTCAGTTTGTAGAGCCTCATCGACGGGCAAAATTAGGGCGGTGGCGGCGGTTTTTTCGATGTGGGCGGCAAATTTCGGCCCTTCAATATAACTTAACATTCCCTCTTGGGCGCGATCGATGGCATCTATTCCCAAGAGATCGCGATCGGTTGACTCGTCGGTTGTTAGGCTATGCTGAGTGATAGAAGCACTGAGTTTTTTAACGATTTCACTAAATTTCATCGGCGACTTGATTTTATAAAAATTCACAGATCATCCCCAAAAAGAAAACCTACAACGGTAGGTTTGCTCGGATAATGATTTTCGGGGTGAGCCGCTCAGAGGAATTGTCTGTTAAATTGCAGCCCAAGTTCCTCGGATCGAATTTGATTCATTAACTCGGCGAGGATTATTGTACGATTAAAACGGAACAATGAGCATGATGAAGGGTGTAATTGCTGACACTTCCTAAAATTAACTCGCTCAAGCCGGAATAACCTCGACGTCCGATAATAATCAGATCGGCATTCCATTCTTTAGCCGCTTCACAAATTTGATGACCCGGTTTACCCGTCGGTTGAGAATATTCGCAGGCGACTCCGGCTTCTGTCGCTTGAGTTGCGTAGGTTGTCAGTCTTTCTAAACCCGTTTCAACGTACTCTTGCCATCGTTTTTTATAGCTTTTGATCGTTTCTAATTCTACCATCTCGTAGTAGTTTAAACCGGTTATTCCTTCGACAATGGGACTCCCTTGTTCGTCGTGAGACAAAACATGAAGTAACATTAACTCGGCTTCATAGAATTTTGCCAATGATAAAGCTTTCTCAAACAGGCTTTCACTCACGGTTGAAAGATCGATAGCCACAAGGATTTTTGTAAACATCTGGCGACCTCCCATCGGTTTGACCGTAGCATTGAGGAAATAGAATGTAGAAAATTTCACCGACAGCGCGAAAATCTCGCCGTTGTTGTTTTTGGGTCAGTTTCCCTAAAAACAGGTGATTTCCTTAACCAGAACCTCGGTTAGCGTGCTTATCAAACTCAGATTGCAGTCCGATGAATATAGATCCGAAAAACCTTTCTGTTTCTGGGGGTGATTCCTAGAAACAAAACCCGTTTTTTTTGTAACCCAACCGATGCTCTAGAAGTTTTACCTAGACTATTCCAATAAAATCATACTATAAACTTGAGAATTCCTTCTCTTTGTGTAAGTTTTCTTAAAACTTTTGAGATGAAACTACAAAAGTCACCAACTCCGGTTTCCGGTTTCGGGTTTCGGGTCTGTAGGGACGCTCCTCGGTCTTTAGGACCCAAAAACCCAGTTTCTTATGAGTTACCGGGTTTTTTAATCTCTATTCTCCCACAGATAACGAATATAACTCTCCGAAGTCGAGAAAATTAATCATTTATTCTAGGGTTTCGGCTTCGACATCCACAACGGTTGAACCCGAAGACGAACTCTGATTAACTTCTGTGTTGGGGTTTTCTTCGGAAGTCTGACCGGTTAAAGAACGGGTATAATCAATAAACATCTGATACACTTCGGAAAACAAAATTGTCAACAAAACCACATCATCAACTTGTCCTAAAATCGGGATGAGGTCGGGTGAGATATCCAACGGACTGAGTAAATAGACCAACGTCCCCAAAATTACCCATCCCCGATATTTTGGGTTACGGATGACAGTGCGATAGAGGTTATACAAAGCTTGAATAGAAATACGCATGGAATCAATAAAGGCAATCTTGCTACAGGCAACAGGCAATCTAGCTATAGGCAACAGGCAGAAGGCAGAAGTCACCGAGTCACCGAGTAAGCGCGTTCGCGCTCGCTGCGCGTACAGAATTGCCTCTTACCCCTTACCCCTTACCCTTTACCCCTTACCCTATTCACTTATCACTGGTCACTGTTAACTGGTCACTGTTAACTGTAAAAAGGCGACACATTCAACGTGAGGAGTTTGGGGAAAGAAATCAACGGGTTGAACTTGGGTTAGGTGATAAACTCCATTTTCACACAGTATTTTCAAATCACGGGCGAGAGTTGCGGGTTTACAACTGACATAAATAATCTGAGTCGGTTGTAAGTTTAACAAACTCTCTAGAACTTGGCGATCGCATCCTTTGCGGGGCGGATCTAATAAAATAATATCAGGTTTTAGACTTAAGCGAGATAAAACCTTTTGTACGGTTCCCACTTCAAACGCGACATTATCAATTCCATTTAACCGAGCATTCTGATAAGCTTGCTGTATGGCGGAGGCTTGTACTTCTATGCCGATCACCTGTTTTTGTGGGGTTTTTTCTGGGGACGAGGCGAGTAACTGTAACTGTTTGGCGATGGGTAGCGTTAACGTTCCGATGCCACAGTAGGCGTCAATGACAATTTCCTCGCCTTGTAAGTTTAACTGCTTTTGAATGACTTTCAACACCGTCTCAGCGGCTTCTGTATTCACCTGAAAAAAGGTTTCTGGGGTCAGAAGAAAAGTCAACCCCGCAAATTCTTCTCGGAGAAACCCTTGACCCTTGATACACTGAGTCTTTTCCCCAAAAATCACATTAGTTTTATCGGGGTTAATATTCAGACAAACCCCAACTAACTGAGGATATTGCTTTAACCAAGTTTCGGCTTGTTCTTCCAGTCGGGGTAGAGGACGGGTGGCGATCAGGGTTAATAAAATTTCACCGGTTCGCCGTCCGATCCGCAGCGACAGATGTCGGATAATTCCCCGATGTTCCTGTTCATTATAAATCGACCAGCCCTGGTTTTGAATATCTTGTTTAATATTCGCCAAGAAAGGATCGAGATGTTCATCTTGTACGGGACATTGATTGAGATTGATCAGACGATGAGACCCTTTTTGATAATATCCCGCCCGGACTTGACCTGTCGATGACCGACTCAGGGGATAGGTGGCTTTATTGCGATAATGCAAAGGCGAGGGCGAGGCTAAAATGGGACTCACAGGCGGTTGGGAAAAGCCGCCAATATGTTCTAACGCTTCAACGACTAAATGATGTTTGGTCCTCAGTTGGGTGTCATAATCGATATGTTGCCACTGACAACCCCCGCATTTATCAGCGACAATACAAGCCGGACGAATGCGTTGGTCAGAAGGCGTCAGGAGTTGCTCCAGTTTTGCGATCGCGTATTGGCGCTTAACGTGCAGCAGACGGGCTACAATGCGATCGCCAGGAACCGTATCAGGAACGAACACCACCCGGTGTTGATGGCGTCCTAAACCGTCGCCTGTGTCGGTTAAGTCGGTAATTTCGAGTTCAAGTTGTTGACCCGCTTTCCAGTCAGTATCAGTCATGTTAAAAAGTTGGGGATAAAATAAAAGTCGGGAGTCGGGAGTTGGGAGTTGGGAGTTGGGAGTTGGGAGTTGGGAGTCGGGAGTCGGGAGTCGGGTGTCGGGTGTCCGGTGTCAGAAGTCAGAAGTCAGAAGTCAGAAGTCAGAAGTTACTGAAAACTGACAACTGTAAAAACTGGTGACTGGTGACTGGTGACTGGTGACTGTAAAGACTGATAACTGATAACTGCCTCTTGCTTTTACACCAAATCACATTAAGAGTTATTACTCAGTCTTTCATTAAAATTGGCGACATCTTGGTTTGTGTATCCGAGAATCGCTAAACTACTTAATGTTATCTTGACAAATTCTAATTACAGATGACTGTAGTAAGCCAAGTTATTCTCAAAGCCGACGATGAACTCCGTTATCCTAGCACTGGTGAACTCCAAGCGATCAGTGACTTTTTAAAAACGGGCGAACAACGGGTGCGGATCGCCACCACGTTATCTGAAAACGAAAAGAAAATTGTCGATCGCGCCAGCGGTCAACTCTGGAAAAAGCGTCCTGACTTCATTTCCCCCGGAGGTAACGCTTTCGGACAACGGGAACGGGCTTTATGTCTGCGGGACTATGGCTGGTATCTGCGCTTAATTACCTACGGGATTCTTTCGGGAGACAAAGACCCCATTGAAAGCATTGGCTTAATTGGCGTCAAAGAGATGTACAATTCTCTCGGGGTTCCGATGCCCGGAATGGTTGAGGCAATTCGCTGTTTGAAGGATGCTTCTTTAGCACTGTTAGATGAAGAGGATGTCCGTGAAGCGGCGCCTTATTTCGACTTTATCATTCAAGCGATGTCTTAATCTTTTTCTTTTCGGTATTGCCGCGCCTCGCCTGTATTGGCCGGCTAAACAACCCGGTTTCTCTGAGAAGCCGGGTTTTTAAGGTGTAATTATTCAAAGGGTTCACAAATAGCTTCGGTATTAATTTTAGCTTGATATTCACAGGAAAATCCATCTTCACACCATTGTTTTAGATTAATATTAGAAAGTTGAACGACATTAGAACAATTGGGTTGAACAATTTGACTAATGAACGCCCAAATTAAAGCCCGAGTTACATCAAGTGTGGTTTTAATCACAGACTCTCGGTTTCCCGGAACCCCGGTTTCTGGAACGAGTTTTGGTTCCACCCAAATTCCATGAGATCCGAGAATAATTTGCGCCATCCACAGCGCCCGAGGAAGATGACTTTTAGAAGTAATTAACTGAATATGACGCGCATTCCAGCGACTCAGAAGCGGTTGAGAAAAGACAAAATTACTAAAGGTAGAATTGGCGCATTTTTCTAACCAAACCTGTTCGATAGGGGCGTTATTTCGTTGAAATAGCCTTAACGTACAGGGATCATCAGAACCCGTTGAAATTAAAATTCGAGTATTGGGAAACTGTACCGCCAACTCCGAGACAAAAATTTCTCGCTTGATACTTCCACCCAAAACAAAAAAAGTATCAACCGGTTTTTGGGCGGCTGAGGGTAAAGCTATTAATTGAGGAATGAGTCGCAGTGAAGTTACAATGAGCAAAATTCCCAAAATCATCAGTAGAACTTTTTGAGGAAGTCTACGTCTGAATATTGAGGGTTTGCTTGCGTGATGGCTCATAGAAATTTAGGTAATAATGAAGCTATCTCGATTGTAATTGATGTCATTCTATCTAACACCAGATTAATCTCACAATGACCATGAAAACTTTAAAACTTTCTATCATTAAACTTCTTTCAGAAGTTGGGAACGGGGAACGGGGAACGGGGAACGGGGAAGAACAAAGCGGAAAAAGGGACAAAAAGAGATTTAATTTTTACTTGTGTACCAGGTCTTCTGTTATGATTTTGTTGGGTATTGTTGGCTATGGGGCTGTTGCGGATGTGAACGCACAACTGCCTTCATACAACCGAAAAAATCCTTATCCTCAAGAGGTGACTGAGGCTTATTTAGGCGCTTGTATGCAAGGTTCGATGGCTCAAGGTTTGACCGAAGAACAGTCAAAATCTTTATGCAATTGTACCTTAGAACAGTTTCAAAGTCGATATACTTTTGAGGAGTTTGTTCAAGTTTCTGAGGAAACGAATTAAAGCGGTGAACCTCCCGCCGAAATCTTTGATATTGGGGCGACTTGTGCCAGCAGTTTAACTCAGTAGTTTTTTAAAACTCGGTTAATTTCATAAACTTTAAATCAAAATCCCGGTAACTCCTGCGAAACCGGGTTTTTTGAATCGTCAAACGAACTGTTTTAATCCTTTTACTAACCGTTGAATTCCTTCGGTTGCGGTTTCTTTTTGTAACGCTCCGTAAGCAACCCGCAAATAACACCCCTCCGTTATTCCGAAAGTTGTACCGGGAATCACAGCAACTTTAAAGTCTTGAATCAGTTTTTCAACTAATGTCATCGCGGGTAAATGGGTGTCAATTTTCAGCAAAACATAAAACGCACCCTCAGCAGAGGGAACCGTACAAAATGAATCCAGTTGACTCAGTTCTTCTAACATGATTTCTCGCACTTCTGCAATTTCTTGAAGTTTCGGTTTGCAATAATTTAATCCGGCTTTTAACGCTCCCATTGCTGCATATTGAGAGATAACAGGCGGACAAATTAAAATGGTATCTTGAACTTTTTGGATGGGAAAACGGAGATGTTGGGGAATTACCATATAGCCAATTCTCCAAGATGCAAACCCGTAGGCTTTGGAAAGGCTAAACAGGGAAATGGTGTGATTTTCGCTGTTCTCAATAGAACCGGGTGAAAAGTGTTTAATATTGTTGTAGGTGAAATATTCATAGGCTTCATCGTTGATATGATAAATCTGATGTTGGCGACAAATTTCGTTAACTTCTCGCAGGGCTTTTTCTGAATAAACCGCCCCGGTTGGATTATTTGGAGAAATGGTAACAACGGCTCTTGTTTTTTCGGTAATCGCTTGTTTTATCGCATCGGGACGCAGTTGGTAATGTTCGTCTGTTTCTACTAAAATTGGCTGACAACTTGCCATCATAATCGCCATTTCATGGTTGAAATAATAGGGGGTTTGTAGAATGATTTCATCGCCCGGAGAGGTCATCGCTAAAACCGCATTCATAAACCCCATATTGCTCCCTGCGGTGACAACAATACAGTTTTTATCGGTCATTGAAATCCGATTTTCGGCTTGGAGTTTGGCGGCGATAACCTCTTGTAACGGTTCAATTCCGACAACGGCTTTGTATTTGTGATTGTCTGAATTGGCAAAATTAGAAATCGCTTCAAAGGCGTCAGTTGGCGGGTTATAATAAACTACACCTTGACCCAACGATATTGTACCGGGATTGGCATTAATCAGTTCACCAACGACGGGAATAATCGGAGATTGTACAAACTGCATTCGAGAAAATTGATCAGTCATAAACCTTGAAAATTTGCAGAGATTTTAATAAAATAAATTTAGAGAGAAAAGAGAACAAGAGCAAATAGACTGTTAAACTTAGATTAACTTTAACATGAAATCAATCACCCGAAAATTAACCCGATTTTTTGCAGCCGGCTGTTTAGGCGGTTTAATTAACAGTCTGGCGGTTTGGCTGTTTGGACTACTGGGAATTACCATCGCTTTAGATGTTAGCATCGCCCCCGAATTTACCCCATCTTGGCTTTATCCTCGCATTGTTTGGGGGGGTTTGTGGGGATTTTTATTTTTTCTTCCGGGATTAACCTATAAACCTTTTTTAAAGGGATTATTATTGAGTATTGGTCCGACTTTAGTACAGTTATTTATCGTTTTTCCGTTGCAAGCCCAAAAGGGAATGATGGGTTTAGAGTTGGGGAATTTGACTCCGGTTTTTGTGATTATTTTTAATGCTATTTGGGGAATTGTTGCGGCTTATTGGATAGACTATGTGAGCGAAAGACGGAGATTTTAAAGTTTTGAAAAAATGAGATGATTATGAATCCATTTCCGAAGTCTCATAGGATTGAGGAGACAGTACCGGATAGGAAATTCCTTCTTTGGCAAAAGTTTGTTTGGCTCGTTTAATTAAGTCAGTTTTATAAATAAATTCATCCCGAGCATCAATCGGATAACATTTGAGTTTAAAGTTAGTTACCCAAGGTTTTTCATCCATAATCACCAAAATCGGAAGCATTAATTGTGTGTATTTGCTCGTATAGGCAACTCGGTATAATATTTTCATCACTTTTTCAACATCAACGCTATGTTCAAAATAAAAATTGGCGACAACTTGAGCCTCTACATCCCCTTTATTTGAATTAGAAATTGCTTCTGTCCAGATTTTATTATGGGGAATTGAAACAATATTATCATCGGGTGTTAGGATACGAATCCCTCGCAAACCATAGTCAACAATCTCACCATAATGATCTCCGATTTTAACCAAATCCCCCACTTGATAGGGACGTTCAAACAAAGCAATAATTCCCGCAATTACCGAACTAATATAATCCTTAAACGCAAAACCCAAAGCCACCGCAACCGTTCCGGTTAAAGCCAGAAGATTACTAGAAGAAAGCTTCAAAAATAATCGGATTAACAAAATACTGGCTAAACAGAGTAAAAATGCTCTCCAAAAGGGTAAAGATTGCTTGACAGTCAGACGAAATCTTAGGGGAACTTCTTCGGCGAACCAATGAATTATTTTATCAATGGTTAGGCTTCCCAGGTAAGCAACTGCAATGATAATAATCGCTTGAATAATTTTAGACGTTGTAATTTCTCTAAGGACTTCAGAAGCATTTTCTAAAGTATTGTCAGCGGCTTGAGCGAAAAAATATCCGAGTCGCATTAATCTTTTTCTCCGGCTAAAATTTGATTGTCAATTAAATCTCGTTTGAGTCGAGGATAATAGTTTGGACTCAATCGGAATCGTTCCTGTTCACTCCAAATAACTCCCGCTCTTAATAGTTTCGGGACTTGACTTCTTACTACATTTTCTGACTCGGCTAAACTGACGGCTAAAGCAGATAAACTGATTTCTTCATGTAAGCCAATAGAAGATAATAAATATTGATCCTCTTTTGTCAATTCGGGTAAGTTGGGGAGAGTTGCTCGCTTGAGAATTAAGCGTTTTTCGGGTTGATTTTCCTGGAGTTCTACGGTTGTTGAGTCTGTTTCTTCTTGCTGTTTAATATATCGCAGGGAATCTAACCAAAGATAAGCAGCAGGCTGACTTAATCCCTCAGAAATATCTGCTAAACGCTCAAAATATTGCTTTTCCTCTTTAGAAATCCAGTTTTGATCTTCATCCCATTCCTTAGAATTATCAGAATTTTCTTCATTATGATCCCCAAATTCTATCGGAAGACTTTCATAAAGGGGAGTTAACCATTGTTTCAATTGAACTGCATTCAAAGTCGGTAAAGGAAAAATCTGTTCAAAGCAACTCTTCACTTTATAGAGATAGTTAAAATAGTTCCAAGCCCATTGATTACAACCCACTATCCAAAATCGAGAATGATC
Source organism: Lyngbya sp. (assembly GCA_035285085.1). GTDB lineage: Bacteria > Cyanobacteriota > Cyanobacteriia > Cyanobacteriales > Microcoleaceae > Capilliphycus. The sequence goes on from JAYKHV010000123.1 coordinate 43,757, forward strand.
TTTGAGAATTAAATCAAACAAGTATTCGACACTATCTAATCCCTCAACACAGCGTAAAAAACATAAACTCAAGTCGGGAATAATCACTAAAGATTGTGAGTTGTTGTGGTTCTGACTTTCCGCCAAATTCTCGGAGGATTCAATTTCGCTTTGAAGCTGACTTTTAAGTGTCTCATAGTCGTCAGGACGAGTTTTCCAAGCTAGAGATTTTATCCGTAAAGCTTCATCATTAACTTCCTCTAAGGTTTGCTTAAAAATAGCTTTTGTTGGCTCAACAGGACTAAATATAATAAACAAATGATTGGCAGAATTTTTATCTTTTTCCCAGGGGGCTAAAACCTCTGAAAGTTTAGTTTTAATTGCATTTTTATAGGCTTCTGGCAAGGATAAAGACTCAATTTTATTTTGATAATCTGCAACTTCTTCTGGGGAAAGGGAAAGATAATTCTGCTCATTAAAACGGGCTTCAAGTTCGGCAGCTTGAGCCTCTATTTTGGCTTGAGCTTTGGGGAACCAAGCCTTAACTTTTTGAATCAAATCTTCGATGTGGAAGTTCATCTGAATCGTTAGTTTCAGACTCCGTTAAATTTTATCAACACGACTGCCAGTATCTAAACTCACTGGCCCCGCTCCAAAATATGATACCATTAATAAGGAGCCAATTAACGCTAAATTCTTAAGAAATGCTGTTGTTTCTCCGGGATCGGCGAGGAAATTATGAAAGACTAAGGTTGTGGGAATCAAAAATAAAATTAAAATCACCGCTCCGATTCGAGTTTTGTATCCCAATATTAATGAAATTCCTCCGATTAACTGAAAGATAATATTTCCGAGTAACATTAAAGCCGGAAAGGGCAAGCCGCGAGAGGCAATCATTTCTTGGGTGGCGGCAAAACCAAAAATTTTAGTGATCGCTGAATACAGAAAAATACTCGATAAAAATGCCCGTCCAATTAAAGGAATATATTTCATGGGTTTAGCTCCTTGACTAACAGTTAAAATCGGTTTATCATTAAGAGGAAAAGATTTAAACTCGGGATAAGGGGGAATAATCGGTTGCAGAAAGCGAGACTGTTGTAAAAGATCGCGAATCCAACAATAAGCAACATTAAGACGATTACGGCCACCGGGAAGATAATATAAGTGAATTCCCAACCAAATTAACCATCCTGAGATTCCTTGAAGTTGTAATTCGTCCTTGCTAACAACACCCGCATTTCGCCCAATAATTGCCGCTCTACCTTTATCAATATATTCAAAAGGTTGAGGAGATTCCCCCCGCATTTGTCGCAGAATATTATCAGCGGTTGCTTCCCCTTGTTGTAACGCTTCCGGCGCCACTCCCGCTAACGGTTCATCGCCCAATTTTACATAAGCAACATCCCCAATGGCGTAAACAGTATCATAATTCGGAATTTGCAGGGTTTGCTCTACCACAATTTTTCTTTTGTGGGCGGTGGAAAGGTTTTCGGTGTCGGTGGCGGGATTAGCTTCAACTCCGGCAGTCCAGATGGTGGTTGCTGTTGGGATTATCGTGCCATTTTCTAATTCTACACCCTCCGGACTCACACGCTGAACTCGGGTCGAAAATTGCAATTTTACGCCCATTTTCTGTAAATGTTGGGCGGTATATCGACTTAGTTTTTCGGGGAAACTGACCAATAAGCGATCGCGAGATTGAAGTAAAATGACTTCAGAAAGTTGTCGGAATAGGGGATAATTTTTCGACAACAAACTCTTCAAAAGTTCGCACAAACCCCCCGCCATTTCGACCCCGGTTGGTCCGCCCCCGACGACGACAAAAGTTAACAGCATTTTACGCCGTTCTTCGCTCAATTCTTGCTTGGCTTGTTCAATACAACCGAGCAAATGTTGTCGCAATTTCACCGCATCGGAGAGGGAAACTAAGGGTTTTCCGTATTCAGAAGCGCCGGGAACTCCAGAAAATTGGGGTTGACTTCCGGTCGCTAAAATTAAATAATTGTAGTCAATTTCTCCCGCTTCGGTTTGAGCAATTTGACGGTTAAAGTCAATATCATAAACTTCAGCTTGTAAAAATCGAGCTTGTGGATACTTTTTTAAGATGCGATGAACCGGATAAATCACCTGTTGGGGTTGTAAAAAACCCGTTGCAACTTGATAAAGTAGGGGAATAAAAGTGTGATAGCAATTGCGATCAATTAACAGAACGTTAACTCCCGCACGGGCGAGAACTCGGCTAGCCGTGATTCCACTAAACCCAGCGCCGACAATAACAACCTGAGGGCTTCCAGACACGGTAATGAGTTCGGCTCCTAACCGCATGGTTTTTTATACTGTAGCAGACTCAGAATTTTTAAAAGATCTATCTTTGGGTTGTTGCTAATTTTGAATTCAACCCCATTCTCTGAGATATCAAGCCCAAAAAAAACCCCGACACAAAGGTTGGGGTTACACTATACGGGATTTTTAAATCGATTAGAATCGTCTATGTTGATAAACCTCTCTAAATTTAGAGTCGCTTATTTCCTCTAAAATCAGAGAAATTGAACACTCAAAATGTAAGTTTAAATTTTCAATCGATCACGGTATATCCACCTTTGCGGATGTCGTCAAAGACTCGATTGATTTTTTTTCTGTCTTCGGGCTTAAGTTCAGGATTAGAGAACATAAAAGACAGCAGCTTTTGTTGGTCACTTCGAGTTATTTGACCCGTTGTTAAAATCGGATAGAGAATAGATTCTATCTCAGAATTTGGGTGTTGTGGTAAAATCCCAGACCCCTGCGTTTCTTTCATTTTCCCCTCTGTTCTGTGTAACTTGTACCCAGGCGATGCAGTCCATAGTTGGTGGCTTGTGGTCAAATTTACGGAGTTATATCAACTTAAGTTAATATAACTTCAGGTCGAGTTCGGACTGCATCGCCGATTGTGAATCAGTTAATCAGGCACTAAGCCTGTTGGAGGTGGCAACTGGCTTGATCCGGTTGATTGAACCTTGAAACAGCTTGAGTAATATGTTGCTATTGTATCGGGTTGACTCTGGCGAAGGCTACGAGGAAAATACGGATTTTTATTTTAGATATTCGGCCTAATACATTAGTGAAATTACGGATGAAATTTTAGGTAGATATCTGATAAAATCAGTTGCTCCCGTTCGGCGTGAAATTTTAGGGTTCTCCGGAAGCCGGCTTGACTGACGCTCACCAAGGCAAAAAAATACACCCTTTCACCGGGAAAGAGTGCGTTAATGGTACCAGAGTGAGTGTGATGGGTTTAGGTTCTGTCTGAACCTATCTCTGGGAAATTGCCGCTTATGCGATCGCGATCGCTCAGTTGGGGAAAATCAGTGGTACTGTTAGTTGGTCGGTTCGGGAACTTCCGAAGTATTTTCCACCGCTTCCGGTTGGGGTGCGATCGTCGGCGTCTCCTCAGCAGTCGGGGAAGTCGGTTCGACCACAGGAGGAGTCGTCACCAGACCGGCGGCTTGTTGAATTTGGTCTTTATAGGGAGCAGGAGCCATATCGGAAGCTTTAGCAAAGAGGGGTTCAGCTTCTTCGAGATTTCCTTGATCTTTGAGAACGAGGGCTTTGGCCAGAACGGGACGAAAATCTTCTTGATTATTGCGGATCGCTTCATCATAAATGGCGATCGCTTCATCGTAGCGTTTTTGTTGGGCGTAGACTTGTCCGAGAATCAACTGAACGGAAGTTTCATCAATACTTCCCGGTTGGGCTTGATTGGCCTGTGGAGCCGCTTTAATTGTATCTTGTAATAATCCAATCGCCGCTTCCGGGCGCTTTTGAGCCAGGAGCAAATTGACTAAACCTTGTAGGGCTTGAATTTGTCCGGGTTCTTGAGTGAGAAGTTGACGATAGGTTTGGGCGGCAGCTTCGAGATCCCCCGTATATTGTTGAGACTGAGCCAATAAGATGCTATATTCGTACTTCTCCGGATGCATTTGGGAGAGCTTTTGTAACGGCTCGACAACATCGGCGACATTACCCTGACCCATACTAATCAACTCTAACTTCGCTTCGAGAAAACCCCGCAGGGCGGTTTCATTGTCCGGTTCTCGCTGCAAAACCAGCTCGTAGCCTCTGGCTTGAGCTTCTAGGTCTGCTTGTCTGGCTTGAGCCGTTTGAGCAGGGGTTGGCGTTGTTTGAGTATTTGAGCGGTTTGCCCCCACTAAACTACCGATAATCGGACCCATCGAGAATCCGACAAAGGCAATTACAGACAGAACCAATATGACACCAATAAACCCACGACGTTTGTCTACCATAAAAATAAAACCCCTGCATTCTCAGCAGTTATAGAGATTCAACTCCAAAGTTGGATAAAGCAGTTTGTGCCTTGCAGCTAATATAGTAGCAGACCCATTACTAAATATCTGTCAATCAAGTTGCTAACGATCTGTTATCGGAGAGCATTGAGAAACAGATATTTGCTGACCCGAGGTTTGTCGAAAGCATTCGGATTCGTCCGTTAAGCAAATGGATTCAGTAAAATAGGCAAATCGACGAAACTTTGATAGCAGTAGCCTGCGACTGCAACTCAGTTCACTGACAATCGTTGACAAGCAACTGTTCTGTCAAGTTTCATGCCTAGCTATCCTTGGTACGGTCGTCGGGGTGCAGTTTTAAACAGTCTCCAACTCTCGTCGATGGGTTACAGTTCAATATCAAACTTCAACTCAGTGTCCGATCACTGGATTGTGTATCTACTGAATCTTTTAATATTCCCCAAAGGGATATGTCTGTGCTGCTATCAGGTTCTATGAGTCCTTCTCCGAATCGATCCTCCCAAATGCCTAATTCCTCCCAATCTCATCCGATTCAATCGAGCGAGTCTGCCGTTGATATGTCCGAAGATCAGCCCATGAGTGCAAAGCAAACGAGTGAGAGTCCCCCATCGGATCAGACTGCCATCTCCGAGAATTCTTCTTGCGAACCGGTCAACGAATCCTCCGATGAAACTTCACTCTCCCATGAGGACTCCTCCGAAAGCGAGGATCAGCTTCTCAATGGTTCTAGTCGTCTGTGGCATCCGATTCCCCCTCCGAGTGAACCTCGGCAATATCGGGCAATTGGCTTGGTTCGGGGTAAATACACAGCTTCCCAAGATCAGTTTACCCAAGGAATTTTACTGACAACCGACGGAACGGTGATTGATGCGGTTCTTCTGGGTCGAGTGATGAGTTTGGTTAAAAAACATATTGACCTTGACCAAGAGCATCTCTGGGTGGTTTATCCCCGGACTCGTCAAAAGCAGGATAACTTACACGTTCAGATTATGGGGGTTTGGGAACCCGAAACCCTCAAAAAAGAGAGTTGGGAAGATGATTCATCCTCTACAGAAACAACTGATGAATCCTCCGAAACTCCCCAGGACGCTCCGGTTCCAGCGGAAACCTTAACGCAGGGTACGAGTCATCCGCAAGCACCGCCTTTTCAAGGCGGTGAACGGATGACCCCTGAAGTTGATCCCAATGCCTTACCCGAGATTGAACACGGCTACTTTTCCATTCGCGGTGAAGTCGTTTACCAGTCTCAGGATGAAGAAAAATACATTATTGTGAAAATTCGTCAATCTTCTCGGGGCGATCAAGAAAAGCCCAAGTTCTTCAAGCTCAAGCTTGATGGCTTGGCAGGCCCGAAAGCGGTGGGTCATTTCTGGGATTTACACGTTCAGTTAGAACAAGACAATCTGGTGATCCAAGAAAGCCACGACATTGGCCTGATTCCCGTCAAAAAAGGCAGAAAACCCTTTCAACGGCGACCAGGAGGCCCGTCGAGAGGAGGCGGTAGAGGGAACTTTTCTCGTTCCTCTCGTCCTCCCGGTAAACCTCAAACGGCTTCGGCTCCCACTCGCTCGGGGCCTATCTCTAAGCCCGTTAAGCCCAAACCCAAGACCGAAAATTAACCGACTGCTTCTGTAGTCTAATCCTAATCGAGATTGATCTGAGATCCCCAGACATCTTGGGGAAGAAAGGTTCTATCCATCGGAATCGCGGCTACAGGTTCAGTCAGGGTAAACTCCCCCAATTCAATCCATTGTTTGAGTTGTTGGGCGACCTGACGGGAACGAGCTAAACTGGCTACAGGAGCAGTCCGCACGGGTTTACCTTCAATGGCAATTCGACCTTTTTTCAGTTGAGCATAACTGACCAAACCAAACGTCGGACGCACTCGCCGAGGAATGGAAAAGTCAACGACAGGAGCAACAATATCTTTATCCTGAACCGCACAATGAGCAACCACTTCTTCGTGAAGTACGGGTAAAGGAATTCCCATCCCAATCATCATTGATGGCCCGTAGTTTTTGAAGTAACAGCCCCGCACCCAATAGGAATTCATCTGTTTGGCATCCCCAATCACCGCCAGGGTAGCCGCAGGGCCGATGGGAGTTCGGTTTGGTAGGCGTTTTTGTAAGGGGAAATGTTGGGTACCTTCCCAGGTAATATACCCAATTCCGCCCCCAAAGAAAATCCGGGTGCCGATCCCAACCACTTCTAAATCCGGATCGTTCAGCAGCGGAGAAATCGCTCCCGGATTGGAATAGACGGCATTTCCTAAACGGGGTTGCAATGGCCCGAGATAGGTAAACAGTTGGCGATCGCCTCCATTGACACCAACAATAAAATTTTGATACAGGTTTCGCGGGTTAAATAAATAAAACTGATTAATGGTGTCGCGGCTGATGGTGGTTTCTAAGGAATTGCGGGGATAACAGTCCGATACTAAACCCGTAGAGCGCAGCGAAACAGGCTTTCCGGCGATTAAATCTTCAATGACGTGTCCCCCTCCGCGATCGCCGGATTCATCGCCATTCTCGGCGATTTGAGTGGCTCCCAGATACAAATCAACCGCCCCAAACCCACTGTAAGCTTGCACGCCATCCAGCCAACAGTTGCGAATATTAATCGGCGGATCGGTTTGTCCGAGGTTAATGATCGCCCCCGAAGATTCCATCGGTTCAAAGGTGCCTGTGGTAATTATATCCACCTCTTGAGCAACTTGGGCGACACTGGTTTCAATTACTCGGGCTTTGACTTCTTCTGCGGTTAACACAACGGCAGATGAGGCGCGAATTTTATCATTAATTTCAGCGATCGTTCTCATTATTTCATACAGGGAACAGCTTTTACAGTGAACAGTGAACAGTTTTTACAGTTATCAGTTTACAGTTACCTGTTACCCGTTAAGAGGTTACAGTGAACAGTTACCTGTTACCCGTTTTTACAGTTAACAGTTTACAGTTACCTGTTACCCGTTTTTACCGTGTAAAAATCTTTAATTTTCAGCTTTCCATCCATCTAGGATATCTTTAACTAAGATTTCTTTAATCAAAACTTGACCGACCACAGCTAAGGGTAAAGCCAGAAACAGACCTAAAAATCCGAAGAATGTTAGAAAGAACCCCTGAGCAAGTAAAGTAATAGCAGGTAACAACGCTACTTGTTGAGCCATCACATAGGGAATTAAAAAGGCTGTTTCTAATTGCTGAATCACAAAATAGAGTAGCACCACTAACCACATTTTCCAAGGGGCATATAATAAAGCGATCGCCATTGGGGGAATAACGCTTAAAACAGGCCCGACATTGGGAATAAAATTAAGAAATCCCGCTAAAATTGCGTTAGCGAAGGCAAAAGGAACCTGCAACACCCACAAACCGATTAAACTACAAAGCGTCACCACAATCATATCTATCAAAGCACCAATTACCCAACGTCCGATCGCCAATTCACATCGATCTAGAATTTGATTCATGCGATCGCGATAAAATGAGGGCATTAGTCTGATAAATGCTTGACGGTAAGGGTGAGGATCGGCAAGCAGCATAATTGTTAAAATCAGCACTAAGACAATACTGAGAACCCATCCGATAGTGCTTCCCACAAACACTCCCACACCGCCAATGAATTGATTTCCCAGACGTTGCAGTTGGGTGATAATTTGGTTAACATCAATCTCGCTCATGTCGCGGTTAACCAGATAGAAATATTCGCGAAACTGTTGGGGAACTTGAGTTCTCAGATAATCGATCCAAAGATCAAAACGATACAAGCCTCGTTCTATCCCTCGGGGAACTTTAGTCGCGAGTTCTTGAAATTGGTTGAGTAAAGGCGGAACAACCAAAAGAAAACCAATCACAAAAAACAAGAAAAATAAGCTAACCGAAAGGAGAACCGCCAGCGATCGCTTAATTTTATACCGTTGAAACCAACGCGCTAATTGGTTGAGAACCGTTGCTAAGACAATTGCGGCAAAAACAAGCAAAATCGCCTGTCGGACTTGCCACAGGATGTATATCGAGGCGATAATCGCATATAAGCCAAGCCATTGACCAAAGTTCACAGCAGTTCAGGAGTCAGGAGTCACCAAGTCAGTTGTCAGAAGGTTAGAAGGGTTATAGGGGACACTGGAAGATTGATAATTCATAATTCATAATTCATCACTGTTCACTGTAAGATCGGGTGGCTCGCCAGGTTAGAATTAAGGCGATCGCAATAGTCGGGAAGAAAACAGCGATTAAAGTATTTGTTACCGATAACGGAATCGATACAGATGGCCCAACATATTTAATCAGAACCGATACTGCTGCTGAAAGTAACAAGACTTTGAGGATAAATCCGAGTTTATTATCCATAAAGGAGACATTAAGCGGTAAAATCAGGTTGGGATAAGAGTATTCGTACAGATTTTATCATTTAACTGATGGTGGGGGCTTGGGGGAGGCGATAAGTCCCGCGCCATAATCTCTGATTTGGCGTCGGGATACATGGACATCCCCCAAGCTATTTTTATGGTACTCAACGTACCTAAAAATAGCATTTACCATTAACTTATGTCTGTGGTAGAATAGCCTCATGATTCTAAATTCTGTCTATCAAATCTATCCTGATGCCAAGCAAGTTGAGCTACTCAACGAGTGGCTTGAAACTTGCCGTGTCAGCTACAACTATGCACTTAGAGAACTCAAAGACTGGATTGCTTCTCGTAAGTGCCAGATAGATAGATGTAGTTTGGAATCAGAATATATCATGGCAGCCGATTATCCATTTCCAAGCTACCACCAACAGCAAAACAACCTTCCCAAAGCCAAAAAAGAATATCCCCGGCTCAAAGCAGTACCTTCTCAGGTTCTTCAAACTAACATCAGAAGACTGCACGATGCCTGGGATTTTTTTCGGAATCGGGGGTATGGCTTCCCCAGATTCAAGAAGTTTGGACAGATGAAATCTTTATTGTTTCCTCAGTTCAAAACTAATCCGATAACTGGATGGCAAATCAAGTTGCCCAAACTGGGTCTGATTCCCATCAATTTGCACAGACCTATTCCTGATGGGTTTGTAGTCAAACAAGTACGAGTCCTCAAGAAAGCTGTAGGTTGGTTTGTAGTGATAGCTATTGAATCGGATATATCAATTCCTGAACCAGTACCTCACGGTCACTGTATCGGAGTTGATATCGGCAAGTATCCTACTGCTCTACCAGTGATGGTTTTGTCGAGCCTGGACGTAAGTTCTTCAAGGGTCTGCATCGTCGGCTGAAAGTGCTACAACGTAGACTCTCGAAAAAGCAAAAACGTTTTTGTAACTATGAGAAAGCAAGGCTAAAGGTAGAGCGTCTACATAATCATATTGCCTTCAAACGTAAAGATTACCAGTTCAAGTTGGCGCACCAACTCTGCGACATGGCAGGAACTATCTTCTTAGAAGATATTGACTTCCGCATCATGGCAAAGGCTTTCCTTGGTAAACATACTGTCGATGCTGCATTTGGTCAGTTTAGAAGCATCTTGTTCTACGTTGGCAAACAGCGAGGTGTCTATGTCGCCGAAGTAGACCACAAAGGAACCTCTCAAACCTGCCCAAACTGCCGTATTGAGGTGAGGAAAGAGCTTTCTGATAGATGGCATAGCTGTCCAGAATGCAAATATGAGGTAGATCGCGACATAGCCTCGGCACAGGAAATCTGTAACCGAGGCTATGAAATGCTTAGTACCCAGGGACTCTGGGGGAAAGAAATTGGCTGTCAAGTCGGGCTGTCGGGGGCAATGAGCCTAGATAAGTGGCGCAGGGCAGCAATGTCTAACAGCGATGTTGGAAGCCCGCGCTGTAATCAAAGATTTCAGCGCCGGGAGGATGTCACTACCCTTTTCCGAATTCTGTAGGGGCGTATGGCATACGCCCTCAACTTTGCAATTCTACATTTGGCTTCCCAAATTCCCCCTAGAAGGAGGAGGCCACTGACAGTCTTCTTACTCCCGACGAACCCCCACCAACCTCCCCCTAAAAGGAGGAGGCCACATCCTCTGTTCATACTCCCCTCTCCTCGTAGGAGAGGGGTTGGGGGAGAGGTCGTTGGGGGAGAGGTCAAAGGGGTAGAGGTCAACAGAGGTCATATTTTATTAAAAAATGGTATGATAACAGTTTGGCGATCGCGTAACGTGCGGTCTGGCGATCGCGTAACACAACAGATACAAGGTTAAATAATATTTCACGTTTTTCGGTTTAAAAATATTGGGAGTAGGTGAATAATGCAACAAAAAGACCCAGAATTAGTTAACAAAATTCGTCAACAATTTGACTCGGCACCCTATCCGAAAATCCCATTAGAAAAATCTCCCAAAGAAGCTTATGATATTCTCTACCTTCATAACTTAGTCACGTCCTATTATTTGAGAAATCAAAAAGTTATCAATACAGAGGGCAAAGTTATCTTAGATGCGGGTTGCGGGAGCGGTTACAAATCGTTAGTTCTCGCGGAAGCAAACCCAGGCGCGAAAATTGTGGGGATTGATTTATCGGAAAAATCGGTTGATTTGGCGCAAAAACGATTAGAACATTACGGCTTTACCAACTGCGAATTTCACGCTATTTTGATAGAAAATTTACCCAAACTGGGGTTAGAGTTTGACTATATTAATGCCGACGAAGTGCTGTATTTGTTGCCGGATATCGTGGAAGGGTTGAAGGCAATGAAAGCGGTATTAAAGCCGGAAGGAATTATTAGAACAAATCTGCACAGTTACTTTCAGAGGGCGTCTTATTATCGGGCGCAAGACCTGTTTAAGTTTATGGGATTGATGAATGAAAGTCCGGGGGAAATGGAGATAGAAGTCGCTAGAGAAACGATGAATTCTCTCAAAGACCAGGTGTTGATTAAAAGGCAAACTTGGACCGAAAGGGCGAAAGAAAGTGATGAAGCAATGCTGGCGAACCACTTATTAATGGGGGATAAAGGTTCGACTATTCCCGAACTATTTGCGGCGTTGAGAGAAGCTAACTTAGAATTTATCAGTATGGTAAATTGGCGGTATTGGGACCTAACGGGGTTGTTTAAAGAACCGGATAATTTACCCGCATTTCTGGCGATGAGTTTACCGGAACTTTCGGTTGAAGAACAGCACCATTTGTTTGAACTGCTGAACCCGGTTCACCGTTTGTTAGACTTTTGGTGCGGTCATCCCGATGCCGCTCATCCCGTTGAACCCGTGTCGGAATGGAGCGATCGCGACTGGAACTCCGTCACCGTTCATCTACACCCACAACTGAGACATTCTAAAGCAAAAGAAGATTTGATTCAATCTGTCCAAACCCGCAGACCGTTTGAGATCAGCAAATACGTTCAAATACCGACGATGGTACCGCTTCACCAAGAAAGCGACGTGGTAGCGGGTTTGCTTCCCCTCTGGGATGAACCCCAACCCTTTCTCCGTTTAGTCGAACGATGGCAAAAAATCCGAACCGTTGACCCCATCACCCTCGAACCCGTGAGTCAACAGACGGCTTTTGAGCAAGTGAAAGAACTCTTGAGCGACCTCGATCCCTTTCTGTACGTGCTTTTGGAGCGTTCCGCCTAAAAAATCAAAAAATTTTCCGGGGGGTGATATGAAACTGAAAATCACTGGGTAAGTTAGGGATACGAAAACAACAGATCCATTATCCTTCCCCAAGGAGAAACTACTATGAAGACTGAATTTAAAGCAAAATTCTTACAACACGTTGCTAAGAGAAAAAAAGAAGGGGGTTTCACCCTAATTGAACTTCTCGTTGTTATCATTATTATCGGTATTTTGTCCGCGATCGCTCTGCCTTCTTTCCTCAACCAAGC
>JAYKHV010000124.1:0-3308 GCA_035285085.1 Lyngbya sp.
AATTTCAGTGAAGGGGAACGGCGGTGAACACATATATACGCCTAGTACCCTTCTTTTTTCTTATCTATTTTAATTTCCTAACAGGTGAATAAAATGGAACTGCCTGCTTTGGGCACTATCGGTCACAGAGAAATTTTTGTCTTTCAAACAAATGAGAATGGTTTCCATGGGGCTGGCAGTGCGGGGTGGGCATACATGGGTAAAGCAACTGGTTGGGAACACAATAAAAAATTTCAAAACGACTGGAATTCAAATAAAAGAATTAGAGGTCGTTTCGCAATATTGAGAGTAGCAGCCGGAATTATGGCTGGAACAGATGGAATTGGGTGGGGTATTCTTACATGTACTACAGCAGTCCAACCGCGTAGCGTGCCTCTAGATGAAATAGAAGCACAGCTTAAAGAGCTGTATTCGTACACAATAAGAAAACCCTTCCTCAATTTTATATTTGCACCAATTGGTACTGGACACGCAGGATACTCCCAAGATGAAATGTGGGAAGTATATATAAATGCTACAGAAGGTAGGTTCCCTCGTAATTGGTATGTGATTAAAAATGGGACGCGTGTCTCATTTGAAAAAATGTTTGATTCAGAAAAAGGAAGAATGTATGTCGCAAGACAAAACTAGCCCCAGGCCGACCTTGGCACTCATTCCGCGAGATAAGAGTGGAAAGGCAATTCCCGGAGCTAGTAAAATGGTTAAACAAGGTAAACCTGTTGATTTGTGGAATTGGATGAATCAAGTCACTCCAAAATGTATGAAAAAGGGAGAACCATGGGAAGAGACTTGAAAGAAATTCTAAAGCTTCGTGGAAATAAACTACGAAGATTTAATCTTCACATAGAAGATTTTATAGATATCATTGATTTACGCAATAAATGTTTCGAAGAAGCAGATAAAATCTTTCGAAATGAAACAAGTGCTAAGAAAGCTTATAAAGAACTTAGCAGACTGAACATGCTGTATTTGGGTCAGTTCCAAAACAGATGGTCAGAAGAAGTTCTTAAAAACTTCTGTGAAATGCAAAAAATTCACAATGTCCTCCAAAAGGTACAATATTAATGAGTAAAAACTCAGAAAAAATTCAAAAAGACCTCGAATGGGTGACGGAAAATCTTCCAATTGGACGAAAAGTGTTCGTTAAAAACACCAAAACCAAAGGAAAAGTAATGACGGAACCTCGGGTATTAACCAATCGAGAGACAAAAGAATCCAAGGTTTGTCTTTGGGTAACCGGTCATAATGAATGGTTCGCAGTCAGGGATCTGGCAAAACTGGCATAATCGTCTCATAATAGAGGGTAATTTAGCCCAGAATGCGTTATTTTTCGAAATACGTGTTCTGGGTCATCTTTTTCATTTCAGTGCGTTATAGGTCAAATTTGGGGCTCAGGCGGGCATCGTTAGCGAGTCGCTAAAGACTGATAACGTTCTTTAAAGACGTAGAATACTTACAGGGATAAATGTAAGTGTTGTTTTAACAACCGTCTCAATTCGGTGTTTCTCAAGCGAACCGATAAAGACTTTAAAGCAGCGAAGCGTTCGTCCTAAGAACGTTATAGATATGATAGTGACTTGCACCACTTTTTAAGCATGAAAAATCTCAAAATTCTAAAAAAAGTCAAAAATTTTTTCCAAAACCTCAAAAACCCCACAAAAGAGAGAAAAATTTTTATCAGGGGAAACGAGGTCTGGATAGTAGCCAGTAAGAAAAGAGCCAAAGAAATTCAGGAATTGTTAGACAGAAACGAACTGTCTTAGGTATATTAATTTGGGGCCGTAGCTCAATCAGTTAGAGCACAAGTCTCATAAACTTGAGGTTCTGAGTGCGAATCTCAGCGGCCCTACTGAAGCAATTAATTAGGAGGAGTCGGGTATGACATACGATGCAAAACAAGCAAGAGAAGCTGCGTATGAAGTAAAATTAAAAATTATCAATGAACAATTTCAAGAAATAATTCAAAAAATCAAAGGTGCTGCTGAAGAAGGTTTTAGAGGAATCTATATTAATTTAGCAACATATAAAGAAAATATTGAAGAATTGAAAAAAAGAGAGTTTATCTTACAAGATTGTGGAAAAGATGGATGGTGGGTAGGGTGGTGATAAATAAAACAAGGAGAGAAAGATGAAAGTACAAGAAATTAAAGAATGGGCTATGGCAAATTATGATCAAGGTGGCCATTGGATCATCGAAACCATGACTGATGATGAGATTTTTGACGAGTTTGCAAATCTTCAAGAAGCAATTGACTGGGCTGAGCGATTGCAAGATATCCAAGAAGATGTCCAGAATGCTTAATTTTCTTGTGTAGTTTATCACAAAAATAGGAGAGGATATGAACTTCGTTTACAAGAATATGGTTGCTGGAACTGGAAGCCGCTCGTTGGTGAAGGATTACACGGGGATGGCAGCTATGGTTGAAATTCTCGCAAGAAAAATCATCGCTGAGGGAGTTGACTACATTATCTCAGGGATGGCAGAAGGATTCGACGAAGCACTTGCTAAGGCGGCAATTTTGACCAAAACTGACTGGTGCGCGGCCATTCCAAACCCCGGATATGGCGAATACTACTGGGGTAGAACTTCACAAACTGGCCGCAACAGGATAAAAGAGTTCGAAGAATTAGTCAATCAGTCCACAGACACACAGTATATCTGCGATGGAATATATAGTAAGGGCCGGCATTCTAACTTCATCAGGAATGAATGGATGATGGATGCGGCCAATAAAGTATGGGTATTCAATCCTGCAAGTAGAGGGACAGCCCATGCATATAAATACTGTCTGGACAACAACATTCCAACGGAGATAATCACACTTGAATCTAACCTTACTATATAATAGGATAAATGAGCCGCTGCCTGAAATTGTGCGGTTCATGAATGCTTATTTGAAAGTGTTCCCTCTTGAGATTTGGCCCAGCAATGAGCTAATTCATCTCTAGTGCGAGCGTAGCGAGCTTCCCAAACAGCAGGTTTTCAAGTGGTTTCAGGGACCCACCTGCTGATTTAAAATATCAAAGTAGTGGTAATTCATAGCTCTTAGTAGCTGGTGAAAAACTGCTTTAGGCTGAGAGTTACCGATTGGTGCTCTCAGCTTTTAAAAGGAGACTGTAGCATAGATGGTTAATGCAGGATACTTTTAATATCCAGACCGCCAGTTCGAATCTGGCCAGTCTCACTAATTCCTGCCGAATTTAATTTGCGATGTTTACCCTTGACAAAGGAGAGAATAATGCCAAATGTAATTTCATACTGGCTTATGAAAGCTGTTGATTGCATTGGAGATCCAGAAAACAGCAAA
>JAYKHV010000125.1:0-74424 GCA_035285085.1 Lyngbya sp.
CTTTCTGGTTGACCACCAGTAGATCCGTTTTGAGGATAAAAGTATGATACCACAAACCCTGCCCTCAATTCCCCTACGACTGAATTTGAAAAATTACAGTCCGAGATCCCTTGAGGCGGAATGATGGAAATCTGTAGCAATCTATAATGTACTTTTTCCACCCCGCTTCACGATAATTTAGGCTTGAATTTAGGCTTTTCAAAACTTATCAATTAATTAACTTGTAACTCTCAACCCGGCATTCAATTTTCGCCCCAAAACCATAAGTTTTTATAATCAAAATCACGAATTCGGTTTAATAAACAAAAGTTAAGCTCAAAAATCGAAATTTTTACTGAGAAAATTTTTCAAAAAGTTGACGAAAATATAGGGCTTCTGGTAGGCTATAAAAAACACCAGCCAAGGGTTTACTGTGTCTACACGTCAAAATAGAAGCTAAAACCCTTATTCTTTCGTTAAAAATCAGAAGATTCTGACAAAAAAATAGCAACCCCGACGCACGAATTTTGAAAAGCCAAGCGATCGCCCAAAACAGACATCTTGACAAACCAGAGAATTTATGTATTTGTTCGGGAGTCGGGAGTCGGGAGTCGGGAGTTGGGAGTCGGGAGTTGGGAGTCGGGAGTCAGTTAGAACTGGTTACTAAAAACTGGCTACTCATAACTGGTGACTGGTCACTGATCACTGTTCACTGATCACTGGTAATGAGTGACTGTATCTCCCCATCCTCAAATTTTTTACAAACTTTCAAACCCAACCTGATCAATCTTTGATCGGGTTGTGTTAATTTATGGGGGGATCGTTTCTGGGTTTTTGCAGGTTGGCTCGGTATCCATCCGGTTTTACTCTTATCTTTGAGTAGAAAGCAATAACTAGAAACCGTCTCGCTGTTTACCGACCGTCTTGGGTTAAAAGCCTCGCCCTTCTAGGGCCACTTTTCGGCTAAAATTAAAGATGTGGTAAGGGTAATCAACCACGTTAAAAACCCAGTAGTCGAAAGGCAACGAACCTTGACGGACTGAAGTTATGGGGTTCTGTATAGGAAGGCTTATACAGGTAAAAACTTCGCTTCACCAAGTACCAGAGAAACCAAGAATTCAAATTTCAGGTTTTGAACTGTACGGTAGGGCATACCGAAACAGGCTTCTGAAATGAGGCAAAACGCTTGAGGAGAGATCCATCTCTGGTATAGATAGGGCGACTTATCTTTATTAAATGGACTCGTTGAACCAAGAATCCTCGCCGTTGACGGCGGTGGAGTGTCCAAAGTCTAATCTTTAGCATCGAATCAGTTCAATGACGAACAATAATCCCTCTTTACGGAAAATACCCGTCCACGAACCCGCTGACGTCATCCCCTCCAAGCAGCATATTTCCCTGTTAGAGTGGCTAGAAGCAACGGGTCGTTTGATCCCTCGGGATACCACTCAAGAATCGAGTGATTATCTCAACGACGAAGAGGAAATCTCAGAATTGATTGTTGATGAGGGTTCCTACGATGACGATGATGATGATGATATGGATGACGATGTGATGGAAGATTAGGAAAAAACTCGTCAAGCAATGTTGCACTTTCACAGTATTATAAGGGTGCAACAACTCAGGCGGGTGATCAAAAACCTAACTTCCCGGTTTGTAGTTGGTGTTGAGGATTAATTCTATATACTTCCGTGGATAGTCTATTTTCACGAATTCGATCGTCAAACTTATCAGGACGCAACCTCTTTGCGTTACTGACTCTGGGATTGAGTGCTTTTGCAATTAGTCTCGATATCAGCACTAATCGCTTTCTCAATCCCCAAGCCTCTCTGTTTTTCCCTTTAGCCGTTTGTGGGTTAATTGCTGCGGCTTTAGGATATTGGGTGATTCCTCTACTGGTTCGCATTAAAGCCGGACAGTTTATCCGAGAAGACGGCCCGCAAGCACACCTGAAAAAAGCGGGTACTCCCACAATGGGCGGTATCTTTTTTATTCCGGTGGGTGTGGGAGTCGCTTTACTTTGGTCCGGATTTGACCCGAATGTAATTGCTGTTTCTAGTTTAACGCTCGCTTACGGATTTGTCGGTTGGTTGGATGACTGGCAAATTCTCAGACGCAAATCCAATAAAGGCATTTCTCCGAAAATGAAGTTGGCGTTGCAGGTGGGATTGGCAACGTTATTTTGTTTGATTTTAGCAACTCGGGGGTTGGGAAGTCTGTCTCTACCCAATGCCGAAATTTCCACTGTTGCTTTACCTTGGGGTTTTGCTTTACCATTGGGTTTGTTATTCTGGCCGTTAGCGGTGTTTGTTCCCGTCGCCGAAAGTAATGCTACCAACCTCACCGATGGCGTTGATGGTTTGATGGGCGGACTGGGGGCGATTACCCTGTTGGGACTTGGGGCTTATCTGGCGCCAACTTCCCCAGAATTGATGGTTTTTTGTGCTTGTCTGAGTGGGAGTTGTCTCGGGTTTGTCAGCCACAACCGCAATCCGGCTAAAGTGTTTATGGGAGATACGGGTTCGCTGGCGCTGGGCGGGGCGATGGCTGCGGTTGCTTTGCTGAGTAATACCTTATGGATGCTTCTAATTATCAGCGGGATTTTCTTAGTTGAAACCCTATCTGTTATCGCCCAAGTTAGCTATTATAAGGCGACAAAAGGCCCCGATGGTGTCGGTAAGCGTCTGTTTAAGATGGCACCGTTGCATCATCATCTCGAACTTTGTGCTTGGTCAGAAACTCAGGTCGTCGGAACGTTTTATTTGATTAATGTGATTTTGGTGTTGGTCAGTTTGGCGATCGCTTAGAATCAAAATTTTGCCCCGGAAAGCGGTTAGAATGAATTAGGAACATCGGTTCTCTAGAAAATACAAAACTCCCACACATGATTAATGTTTCTGTCGTCGTACCGATTTACAACGGCGAGGCAGATTTACCCGATTTAATTCAATGTCTGCGATCGCAAACTTATCCCCAAGATCGCTTAGAGTATTTATTGGTGGATAACAACAGTCGCGATCGCACCGCCGAGATGTTGCAAACCCTAGCAACTGACTCCATTCGTCCCCTCTCGGAAAATCGGATTCAGAGTTCCTACGCCGCCCGCAACCAGGGGATACGCATCGCCCAAGGCGAAATTGTCGCGTTTACCGATGCCGATTGTCGTCCCGAACCCCAATGGTTAGAAGAATTAATCAAACCTTTTGAAGATCCAAATATTGGAATTGTCGTCGGGGAAATTGTGGCTTTACCCGGTGAAACGTTACTGGAAAAACACGCCGATCGCCAAGATACCCTTTCTCAAAAGCATACCATCGCTCACAAATTTTTTCCCTACGGTCAAACCGCCAATCTTGCCATTCGCCGCCATATTTTTGAACAGGTGGGTTTATTTCGTCCCCATTTAACCACCGGCGGAGATGCGGATATTTGTTGGCGAATTCAACAGCAAACTCATTATAAACTTTATTTTGCTCAAGATGCAATCATCAAACATCGACATCGGGCAACTTGGCGACAACTACGCAGTCAGTGGCGACGTTATGGGGAGTCTAACCGCTATTTACACGAACTTCATGGAGTCGAGTTGATGCGAGATTTCACCGCCAAAGATTATCTCTATCGAGTCGGACGTTGGCTGATCAAAGAAATCCCCATTAACAGTATAAAGGCGATCGCCCAAAAAGCCGATTTAGTTGATCTTCTCAATACTCCCATCGGTTTGTTTAATCTCCAAGCCCGTTGTCAGGGTCAAAAACAAGCAAAACTCTCAGAAAAAGCGAAAGAAATTGAAGAATTATAGAGTTCTGAAACCCAGACTTATTCCCCCTCAAAAATTTGCTTTGCGGTTAAATTAAACTCGGGAAAGACAACAGATTCAACCCTTTCATCTCCCCGAAATAGCTGAATTTGATACTCACCCTCTACTAACTGATAAACCGATAAAGTTGGTTGTTTTGGAGAACCAATATAACGACGACCCCCCAAACCTAAATAATCTACAATCCAATATTCAAAAATTCCTAAAGCTTCATAATCGATCATTTTGTGTGCATAATCATCCCGCCAATTTGTGCTAACCACTTCAACGATCAGAGGAATAGACGATCCTTGAGTAATTGTTGAGGTTTTCTCCCACAAAGGTTCTTCAGCCAAAGCATCGCGATTAACGACTAAAATATCTGGCAAATAACCTGTTTCTTGTCTATAAGATTTAACCATAGCATTTTTGAGAAATCGATAGGGAAGTTGCAAGCGACGACTTTCTAAAATCAATTCGGTCTGTAAAAATTCCACAATTTCTTCGTGTTTTCCGGTCGGCTGCATTTGAAAAACAACTCCATTATGTAATTCATAGCGTCCGTTTTCGGGTTTCCATTCTATAAATTCATCAAAACTCATTAACTTAGATATTGCTTGAGTCATGGTAAAATATCAAATCCTCTCCTCTCATTTTAATATAAAAACAATCTGTGGGCGATCGCCAAGCCTTTTTGTGAATAAAAAACATTAGATTCAAAACACATGAATCAATTATTAATCAACCCATCTATTGAGTGGAAATCTTAGGCTAACTTTGCGGCGATCGCCTCCTGTTCAACCGATGATAGAGTCTCTTTTCTTCTTCTAAGGCTTCCCTTAAACTTCTGAGGTGGGTTGTCGTTGAACGCCGAGATCGAATACAATTTTAGAACTGACGTTTGGAATTAAACCCTGCAAGGTTTTTAAATATCCCTCGGCATCGTTATCACTGCGAAAACGACCGATTTATATTGGTTTTCGGTTGGGAAAAACTCGCAGAAAACACCAGGGAATCAGTTTTTGAGTGTAGCTTTTCGGCTAGGATTTTTTCATCGGATTAATGTTCTCTAAATCATATTAAAGCCACCTGAAAAGTAAGGCGGCGGAAAAGAAATATAAAATTTCGATAGCTTTTACAGTCGTTAGATGGTTTAATCTTGAGGGGGAGTTGAACAAAGCCGTTCCCAAAGTTCCGGGGGAATTTCTTCAAAATGTTCGAGGAGAAAATCCATTAATGCTAAATTGCGGAGATCGTTCGGTTGGGGATGGTAGTGGCTGCGTCCCCTCGCAAACCAACGCCGAACCATTGACACCGAACGAAAACAGATCAGGGCGATCGCTTCTTGTTTGACATCCCACTTCCCATAAAACTGTTCCGGTGTCATCGCCAGGGGACAATAAACGTAAAGTTCGATCAGTCGTTGTTCTCGCGCCGTAATTGGCTTCGGAGTTCCGAAACGTTGTATCATGGTAAAAAATTTAGTGATTTTGGTAGCCAGTGCCAGACGGTGAATGTCTTGGGGCTGGCTTTTGCTTTAGTCTTGTGATAACATTATGGTTGTTACCGCTCAAAATGTCAATATGTGTTTTGACTGTTATGCTTCTTCAGACTCAAATCCAACTTGCTCTGCTACCAGGGTTAAATACTTCAAAGTAGCTAGAGTAGGTTCATAGACTCCGTTTTCCCATTCGCTAACCGTTTTTCGACGTACACCTAACCGTTCTGCAAACTCCGCTTGAGTTAAACCCATGTGTCGCCGTAACGCTTTGATCAGTTCTGCGTTCCAAACAACCGTATCCCCAACCCGTTGAATGGTGGGTTTGAGGTTGGCTTTGCGAAAAGTAACTTTTTGTTCGTCCAAGTCCACATCTTCGACCCGATAACCCGCCTCCATCCAAGCTTCCGCCTGTAACGCCCCTTTTGTGCGGTTACTCCACCAAGCCCGTTTGGTTCGCGCAGAAGCCGGAAGCTGATCATTCATCAATGCTTCAATTTCAGCGAACGTGAGAGTCACTTCGCCCAAGTCGCATTCGTGCAAATAATCCAGGAGTGGCTGGTACTTGCTGCCCTCCCTCATGTCGTCTCGCGATCGGTTGTCAAATATTAGGATGCCATAAATTGAGCGATGTTCTCGCGTTATCGTTGGGCTAGGAGTCTGAAAGCGTTGTATCATGGTGGACAAAATTAGATTAAATGGATAAGTCAGTGCCGCAGTTTACGGCTCTGGCTTTTGTGTTTGAAGTTGAAATGAGTATAACACAGGTTTTGTGTGGTTTTGTGTGTTTCTGTTTATTTGACCGACAAACGCACAGGAACACCTATGATAGAAGGCATGGCTAAAGTAACCGTAACCCTATACATGGATGAGACAGACAAGGAAGCCCTGCAACAGTTAGCAGATGCCGAAGAACGTTCCTTGTCTCAAATGGCTGTAATGATTCTCAAGCAAGCAATTCGACAAGCGAAAAAAGAAGGAAAAATTCAGTCTGGTGGAGAGGAGTCTTCGTAAAATTTCAATAACAAGTCGGAGGGAGTGTCTATGTTTAATTGAGGCGAGAGCTAAGTTAACACAATTGAACTGGGTTAATTAAAAGTATTTATCGGATAGGATGGGATAATCAAGATTGATACATCTCTCAGAAGTTCTCAAAAATCTACTATTTGTGTTTCACTTTGAAAACCTTTTAGATTTAGATTTAGATGAGTTATTAATTCCTGGCCTCCAGGTCCAGTTAAAAGTTTTGCTAATCAGTTTTGGCAAGGAAATTACTTTAATCTTGGAATTATGAACTGAATCATATTTATTACGAATGTCTGTGATTTCACATCCTATTTCTTTTATTTCTTGGGAATAAATTATTTTTCCTTCATATTCACCGTCACTTACAGGTTCGCCTTCTTCCAGATCTGCCAATTCCCAACAAACAATATGATCTGTGACTACTAGAGGATGATTGAATAAGTCATAAGTGGTAAACGAATACTTGTATTCTAAGCCTTTCAGATCTTCCTCTGTGCTGTTATTTTTATTTAATTCTAAAGCTATACTGTCAATTCCTTGTCCAGAAAAATTGAGAGGACGCAACCAAAAACGAGAGTAAGGCGATTGTAATGGAACAAAATAGGATAATAAAGTATACAAAGAACCTACGCCATGTTCTTCTCCTGGAATTGGAGCAAAGAATCTTTTATCTTTTAACTGATCTACATCTAAAATGTAAAAAGAATCCCGAGTGTAAATATCTTTTTTGCTTTGCTCAAATTGTTTAACTTGAACTTCAATTTTGGAGGCACTAATTTGTTTTCCTACTCTATTTATCAAATCGCTAAAAATGCTACTCTCACTTTTTGCCCTATCAAGGAAAATTTTTATTTTCTCAATAAACTGGTCGTTTTTTAAAATTTTTATTGAAGCTTCACTCAAAGAGTTTCTGTCAGTAACTAATTGAAAACTTCCATTGATCATAAAGATATAATGGGTTTGAGCTTTTGAATCACTTAAAGCGGAGTATTCCTGCAATAAACTATGGTTAAAAATCTCATTGTATGAACATATTTTTATGCCTTCAGAGCCGATGAAAATACCTCTTTGCGAACTAAAAAGAATCCCTGATTTCTTTTTTCCTTGACGGTCTAAATCCTCGTAATAATCCAATGCTCTTCTATTTCCATCTATTGCTAAAGCCAGACAATAAGTAATTCCTTCAAATTTTATTGTCTGCGCTATTCTGTCAAAAAATTGACCTTGATGAAGCTTTTTTATTTCTGTCGGACTTTTATATAAAAACTTGTCATAGCCAGGAAGAGCATATGGTTTGTCAATATATGGATATCCTGACCGAATTGGTTTGAGTTCTCCAGGCTCACTTTTATAATCCCATATAAATAATTTGCATTGATCATTATATGTACTAGACGATAGTTTAAAATTCTTCGCGTCTACAGCTTTAAATCCTGTTCGCTCAGGATCTAGAATTCTGATATCTCCATGTCTTGTGTTGAATTTTATATAACTTTCTATGTATGGATAAGTTTTACCTGTGTCATAATAGTTGGAGAAATTTTCAACTTCTAAATCTCTAACAAAAATCAATGTACCGCTATTAAAATTTGATTTAAAAAATTTTTCATCTAGATTGTTTAGTATAGAAACTGTTCTAGTATCCGGCTGAGGTAATAGTTTTTTTAGTGTATTCCAAGGTTTCTGATCTTCTACAATTTCTATACTATCTTTCTCCGCATCAAGAGTGTCTCTAGGATTATCTATAATTACTGTGCGCCAGTAAACTTCTTCCTCAGAAGAACATCGAGTGATTAGTGCAAACTTGCCTGAAGCAAAGCATAATTTTGATCCTTGACATTTATAACCTATTGAACTTCCAGGAGTCTTTGTAGAAAGACCTATTGAGAAGAAGGCATCCATAGGAGTAACGCCATTAATTTCTTTACTACTACTAATACCTGTTCCATTGTCAAAGAAAATAAATCCTGAATAGGGTAATAGAGGGTATATCTGAATAATTGAAGCTTGGGCATCATAAGAGTTGGAAATTAATTCACGAATAATTTCACAAGGATCTTTTCGGTTTACAGATAATTCTAAAAGGGTATGTTTATAATTAATTCTACATTTAATTTTACGGTGCTGGTTCATATTTTGCAGGGATGATGTGTGTTGTTATGTAATATTCTATTTGAGAAATAATTCAGCCAAGCCACTTTTACTAAATCTTTAACTTGTTTCAAAAGTTAGATAAAAATATTGAGTTTTTGTTTTGTATTTTTTTTCGACAGGAATCTATTACTGATGACAAATAATTAGTTAATGTACATCAGGCATTTATAGATGAGTTATTAAATTTTAAGGTTTTAGTTAATGGGGGCGGTGGGACTTGAACCCACACGACCGTTTAAGGTCAACGGATTTTCATCCTCTCGCAGCTTTCGCTACTGCCGTTGAACATCTGTCCAAACAGCTTTGAGAATTGGACTCTCCCTTTACCCTCGCCTCTACGTTAGGGTAGCTCCCGTCGAGTCTCTGCACCTTCCCAGTCCATGAACTGGGCTTGGCTCAGGATTGCCCTGTCTGTCTCCAGATTTAGGTTTCCCTGAATTTGAGAGCCGTCACTTGAGAGATTTCTCGCCTCAAGGCTCAGTTTTCTAAGTCCGTAGCGTCTACCATTCCGCCACGCCCCCGAGTTTTCACAGGTTCAATCTGCCTTTACAAGACAGTATTCTATACTATAGCAGCTAAGTTAGAATTTGTGCAAGTTTTTTTTGAGCAGTTGAACTGATAATCTCAAAAGCCACTGACACAACGATTCAAGATCGCGATCGGGTGTAATAATGGTTCAATGTGCAGAGGCATGACATTTATTTTCATCCTAACTATGTCCATCACATCCCCAATTGCTATTACACTAATTCTCTATGCGGCTCTGGCTGGCGCCTATCTATTGGTCGTTCCGGCGGCAGTATACGCCTATCTCAACAGCCGTTGGTATGTGGCGAGTTCCTTTGAACGGGCTTTTATGTACTTCCTGATGTTCTTCTTTCTACCGGGAATGATTGTTTTGGCCCCCTTTCTCAACTTTCGTCCCAAACCCCGACAAATTGAGAACTAATGCGACGAATTGATGCGATTGGAATCGGAATCGGAGTCTTTGCCGCCGGAGGCGTCGCTTACCTGATCTTACAAGCGATCGGCTTGGAAAGTGCAGATGCCGGAATCTGGAGTCAAGTCTTATTAGTCGCCGCTTTGGTGGGTTGGTTATTGAGTTATCTGTTTCGGGCGCTTACTCAAAACATGACCTATAACCAACAACTCAAAGACTATGAAGATGCTGTCTTGCAGAAACGTCTGGAAGAAATGACCCCCGAGGAGTTGGCCCAACTGCAAGCCGAAGTTGAACAAGAAAAGCAAACTCGCCAAAAAACGACCGAAAACTAGAACTTCCAATTTCCGATTCTTCCCCACCCCTACCCCAAACTATGATCTCTGTTTCTCAACAATTTGAGTCTTTGCAATCGCCATCCGACTCAACAGGCCGCCATTGTGCTTTAATTCCCTTTATTACCGCAGGCGATCCGAATCTGGAAACCACCGCCCAAGCGTTGCAGGTTTTGGATCGCAATGGGGCGGATTTAATTGAGTTGGGCGTTCCCTACTCTGACCCGTTGGCCGATGGGCCAGTCATTCAAGCGGCTGCAACTCGGGCTTTACAACGGGGAACCCGTTTAGAAGCGGTGCTGGAAATGTTACAAAGTGTCAGTCCGAGTTTAAAAGCACCGATTATTTTATTTACCTATTACAATCCCATTCTCTATCGGGGAATTGAACCGTTTTTGCAGAAAATTTACCAGGCGGGGGCGCGAGGTTTGGTGGTTCCCGACTTACCCTTAGAAGAAGCGCCCGGTTTGTTGAAGCCGGCGAGTGAAATGGGGATAGAAGTCACGTTGTTGGTGGCGCCGACTTCCCCCAAAGAACGGATTGAAATGATCGCCCGTCAGTCTCAAGGGTTTATTTATTTGGTGAGTGTTACCGGAGTTACCGGAATGCGAACTGAAGTCCAAACCCGAGTTCAAGATTTACTTCAACTGATGCGAAGTGTCACCGATAAACCCATTGGGGTGGGGTTTGGTATTTCTCAACCGGAACACGCCCGTCAAGTCCGCGACTGGGGGGCGGATGCGGTAATTGTTGGGAGTGCGGTGGTTAAACGTTTAGCCGCCGGAACACCTTCGGAGGGGTTAGAGGCGATCGCTGAGTTTTGTTCAAGTTTAAAACAAGCCGTGACTTCGCCATAAAATGATCGATCTCGATCGTTAGATTGCGAAAACGGTATCAATCGAATTGTATAAATCATATAAGAATCACCCCAAAAAATTTTGGGGTGCGCTGATTAGATGACCCTGATATTGTGTTTTTATATAGATGCTCCCCGATCAATTAACCCTCTAATCAACTAGCTGATGAATAGACTAGATTACAAATAGCTGAAGTCTTGTCCATTCAAGAAATAAGAACGCTGGAAGTTTAGTGCTCCCATAAACACATCACTTCCAGCTCCTTGAAACCCTCGTAATGTGCCTTTCTGTATTTAATTATTGCAAGCTATTTTTGAGATTACAAGAGGTCTTTTGCAATCACCCACTTTTGCTCCTTGCTCTGACCTTGATTTCCCCAAACTCTCTCTAAATCAAGCTTCTAACACTGCAACTCTCTGCCTGCGGTTCATTTTTTTTCGCCATCTCTGTTCCCGGAACCGTTAAGTTGACAAATCCTCTAAAGTATGATAAAGAAAAGAAGAATTGCAGAAATATAACATCGGTTTAAAAGGAATTGAGGGGTAATGCCCACCTCTAATATAGCGAATTCCTGATATCCAGTAAACGGATTAGTCCGATCTCTCCTGTCAATTTAACCCTTGACCCGTTCAATTGAGGCAGGGTACTCCTCTACGCTGCGCATCGCCTTTTCGCTCGTAGTGTACCGATGACTCCCTTTCCTCTCTCAGGTTTAATAACTTTTTGCCGCATTTTCAACTCCGGTTTTCACTGCTGATTGAGAAAACCAACATTCAACCGAAACTGTGAGAAAGCAGACCCAATGACGATCAAAATTTAGCGATGAGAATTCACCTCAAAGCAGAGTTATTCTTCTTCCCCTAAACCCAAAAATTGTTCTCGACAAGACTAATCCCAGAACCCCTTAATCCTTCACCGATCAAGATCGAGAAACATCTAGATTAAAGCTGAGTCTGAATCAGACTACATCCAATCACCAACTTTATCTCCACTAGAAATAAAGCTATATTTGATTGTAGATTATACTCCCACTTCTTAAAGAAGCACCGATTTTAGGAAATTGAAAATTTTATGAAAATCTTAATGATCTCGGCAACCTTTCCCTATCCCCCCACCCGAGGCGGAACCCCCATCCGCACCTTTAACTTACTCAAGTATTTAAGCCAGCGACACCCAGTAACACTCGTCGTCCAACGCAGTGAGGATGTTTCCGATGAAGAAGTCGAACAGTTACGTCAGTACGTCGATGAATTAGTCATTTTTCCCCGTCCCCACAACGATCAAAGGAAAACCGGAACTTGGCCGAAAATCCAACGCCTGGGTCAATTTGTAGTGGAAGGAACCCCTCCCAGTGTCCGATCAATCTACTCAGAATCCATGCAAGAATGGATCGATAAATGGGTAAACACAGGTAAATGTGAAGCGATCACCTGTGAACATAGCGTGAATGAAATATTTGTGCGTCCTGAGTGGAAACAACAACTCAAAACCGTTGTAGACGTTCACAGTTCAGTCTACGGCACAATTCGCCAACAACTCGAAACCCACACCGCAGAAAAACCCCTCCGCGACCGCCTCAACCTTCCCTTACTCTACCGCTACGAAAAACGCTACTGTTCCAAATTTTCCGTTATCGTCGCCACCACAGAAGAAGATCGTCATCAACTCCAAGCCTTCAACCCAAAAGCCACATTTGAAACTGTTCCTAACGGGGTAGACTTAAGCCAATTTCCGCCGCGTACCCAAGATCCCGGAGGACATCGATTAATTTTTGTCGGCACAATGGACTACATTGCCAATATCGACGCGGCTCGCTATTTTAGTTTAGAAGTTTTCCCAAAACTTAAACACCGTTATCCCGATGCGACCCTCGCCCTGGTGGGGGCCAGACCCGTACCAGAAGTGTCAGAATTATCGAAAATACCCGGAATTGAAGTCACAGGACGAGTCCCATCAATGGCAGAATATTTACATCAAGCAACTGTTTGTATAGTACCAATGCGAATCGGTTTTGGAATCAAAAATAAAACCTTAGAAGCAATGGCCGCAGGAGTGCCTGTTGTCGCTAGCAATAGCGGTTTAGAAGGACTCGCCGTCGATGGGGCGAATGTGCCGTTACGGGCTTTACGGGCCAATACTGTCGAGGAATACATCGCCGCCATTAGCCGACTGTTTGAGGATGCTCAACTCAGACAACAACTTTCCGATCAAGCGCGAACGTTAATCGAAACCGAATACACTTGGGAACGAGCGGGTCAACGTTATGAACAAGTCCTACTCGGATAACGAGCTTGCATAGATTCCTCCAGTGCCACACAGTAGGTAAGCAGAGGGTTAAATCATAACAACAAATTATACATTTGAAACCCTGAACAATAGGCGGAGAGCTGACGATGAACAACAAGTTTCACCGAAGAAACCGAACACCCAAAACCCCCCCTCAAATGGTGAGAATCCTCTACCGACTCGGATGGCTACAGCCTAAACAAGTCAGAGGTCAGACAACCTCGACTGTATCGACTCAAAAACGGGTTTTAAAGCCCGGGCGTCGTCGCCAGAGACTCCCGCCGTCAAAAGAGGGTATCCTGGCGGCTGTATGGAAAAAATGGATGGCGGATGGAGTGGCTTTCGCCCTGTTATTGGGAGGATCGGGTTTACTCGCGGGCGGCGCGTGGTTTAGTTATAAATTGATTTTAGATCCCGATATTGGGATTTGGCTGAATCAATTTTTACCCGCTTGGACTCAAATTCCCCTACAACGCCACGAAGCGATCAAAACCCTTGATGAAGTGCGCGTTAGTCTCGAAGAACAAGGATTAACCATTGGTGAAGGTTTATCTTTACCGCGTTCGGATTCTCCCCGGACTTCTCACGCCTTGTTCGAGAATAATCCCTATTTAAAACTTCTCAAACCCTTTCTTTTACCCCCGGATAAATTGGTTCAAAACTCACCCGACTTGTTAGTTCCGGTGGTGAAAAAGCGCGAATCTTCTCAAGCTTATCCTTGTCCATCGGTTTGTCAAGAAATTATCGAACTGCGGGTGTACAAAGCCGTGCATATGCCCTACCAACGTCCGGGAAGCGAACAATATTATCGCCTGGTTCACCAACTCGACGCCAACGGGCCGGCTGAGTCCTTTGTGTTGACTTCGTTGATTAGCAACCGCACCAACCAACAAGGTTCAAATAAACCCGTTCCCCTCACCCGCATTCGTCAATTTACGGAGAATGTTCCCAGCTTTGGGGTGTGGTTTAGTCTCAACGGGGAACGAATGGTCGGCACCAAGAAAGTCCCCTATGGAAAGGTGATTCATTACAATCCAACTTATTATTATCTCAGTACAATGTTGGAATGGAAAAGTTCCGCCGGACAGCAACCGATTTGGGAACAAGTAACTGGAAATCTTGAACCCGAGTTGCTGGTTGAGGATACCATCGGACTCGAACCTCAGTTTAAAATTTATCAGGTTAAACCCCGTCAGTTTGTTCCCAATCCCATTCAGCTTGCCGATATTTCCCTAGAAGAACAAGCCATTGATGACTATAGTTATCGCAAGGCGTTACGGCTGGCTCGCAGTGGGCTATGGTCGGCGGCTTTAGAGTTAATGGAATCTCTTAAAGAAGAGGTGGATAAAGACGGTTCTAATGCCGAAAATTGGCCGGCTTTGGCGCAAGCTCAATTGGATTTGATTCAGTTTCATGCTCAAATTACAGAAGCCCAGGCGACTGCTTCTTGGGCGAGTCCAACCCAAAAAGTGTTAGCGGGTTTAATTGATGGTCGCTGGACAGAAGCCTTGGATGTGGTACAAAAAGACCAGGTGAATCCTGAGGATATTAATACCCTCTTACAAGCTGATGGCGGACGTTTGAAAACTCGCATTCAAGCGGCTTTGGCTGAAAGCCCAGAAGAACCCGATTTGCAAGCTTGGGGTGCCTTAGTGGTCGCCGCCCAAGAAGGACGAAATCAGGCTCTTACTTGGTTGGATGAACAGTCTTTCGCCAGCAGCGAAAATAAAGTTAGAATTCAACAATTGTTAGATTAAGGGAATAGGGAAAATGAACACTGATTACTGTTAACTATTCACGGTTAACTCTCAAGGCGTCCGAAGAATTTTGATTGAAAAAAATTGACGGTATCAATGGGTGAACAAGGGGAAGAAGAAGGGCTGAAGCTGACTCGCAAGCGGATCGCGTTTTATTTGGATGATTTAGAAACTCCAATCGGTCGATTCGTTAGTTTCAGTATCACGGGTTTAATTTTACTGTCTTCGGTGATTTTTGTCATTCAAACTTATCCAATTTCCTCGGAATTTCGGCATATTTTAGAGAAAATAGACCGGGGAATTGTGATTATTTTTGCCTGCGAATATTTGATCAGATTCTGGGTAGCAGAACGAAAACTTCAATTCTTTTTGAATCCGTTTTCTTTGATCGATTTGGTGGCGATTTTACCTTATCTATTTGGATATTTTAAAATTAGCTTTATTCGCATTTTTCGATGGTTTAGAATTCTGCGATTGATTCGATTTATTGAAGTGAAACTTTATATTTTCCGTCTGCAAACCGAAGATGGGATTATTTTGGCTCGAATTATCTTTACTTTATTAACCATTATTTTTGTGTTTTCGGGCCTAATTTATCAAGTCGAAAGTCCGATTAATCCGCAAATATTTGGAACCTTTCTAGATGCGGTTTATTTTTCGGTTGTTACCATGACAACGGTTGGATATGGCGATGTCGTTCCCTTCTCTGAACCCGGTCGATTTTTAACGATTTTGATGATTTTAACAGGGATTGCTTTAATTCCTTGGCAAATCGGAGATTTAATCAAACAATTGGTGAAAACTGCTAATAAAATACAAAATAGTTGTCCGGGTTGCGGTTGGATGAGTCACGACCAAGATGCTATTTATTGTAAGCGATGCGGTACGCTCCTCAACGCGAATCGTTCTTCTAAGTCTTAAACTCGCACAAAAACCGATTGGCCATCCCGATTCAACCTAACCGACAGGAATAAGAACGTCAAGGATTACCTCCGGTGAAGTTTAACCGAAAGAATGATCTTTCTAAAAAAATTCAGTCCAGAAACAGACAAAAAGATAATTTCCTGACATCATAAAGAATAAGTTATCTGATTTTTGCTCAAAGAATGAGTGCTAATGCTATATACACACCAACCTCTAACTCCAGACAGTCCCATGCGATCGCTGCGCTCGCTTTCGGTGTATAGTAGCCTCATTGTTTTAGCAACGGGATGTATTGTGCTTATCGGTTGGGCGATAGACATCGAAATTCTCAAAAGCATCTTACCGGAAAATCTGACGATGAAGCCAAATACAGCACTAGGATTTATTTTCAGTAGTGTAATCTTGTGGCTTTGGCATCGTCGAACGACCACTCAAAATCCGCAAATTCAGCGAAGTTTAACATTTATAATTTATATCGGTTCATTTTTAGTCACTTTGCTCGGTTTACTGACGCTTATTGACTATTACTTACTGACACTCATCGAGTATTCCTTTCAAATTGATTTAAACATAGACCCACTGCTATTTTTATTCTCTCCTGATGTCGTCGATGCCGAAGTCAAAGAACCAATGGCACCGAATACTGCGGCTAACTTTATTTTATCCGGATTGGCTTTAATCTTACTGGCGGGTGAGAGTTGGCGTTTAGCTCAACTGTTGAGTTTGTTCAGCTTCTCAGTCGCACTGGTTTCCCTAACGGGTCATCTGTACGCGGTGGTTCCATTGTACAGCGCAGGTTCGCTCACCGGCATGGCATTTCACACCGCCATTCTGTTTATGATCCTCTCGCTGGGGATTTTGTTCGCCTGTGCGGACCAAGGCTGGATGCAGGAACTCAGCAGTACCGCAGCGGGTGGGATCATGGCACGGCGTCTGATGCCCATTTTAGGCCTATTGCCGTTAATTTTAGGCTTATTTGTGTTAGTTCTCTACAAACAATTAAAACTAACAACAGAATCCGCTTTTGCGGTGCGGAGTGTATTGGGTATAATCATCTTTGTTGGGGTGGTCTGGCGCAATGCCAAAACCCTCAACCGCATCGATGCTCATCGCCAACAAATTCAGCAACATCTGATTAATACTGAACGTCGCTTCCGGGCAATTTTAGATCAAACTTATCAATTTATTGGCTTATTACAACCCAACGGAAATTTAATTGAACTTAATCAAACCGCCCTAGAATTTCGGGGTTTAAACCTAAGTGATGTCAAAGGTAAACCCATCTGGGAAACCTACTGGTCGAACCCATCAACACCCGTTCAAGACCAGTTAAAACAAGCCATCACCACCGCAGCTTCCGGGGAATTTGTTCGCAATGAAGTTGAAATGCGGGGTAAGGAAAATCAACTTGCTATCATTGACTTTTCCTTAAAACCGATTCAAGATGAACAAGGAAACATCACCCTTCTAATTTTTGAAGGACGAGATATCACCGATTACAAAAGAGCAGAAGAAGCCTTACAACGCAGTGAAGCCCGTTATCGTGCGATTGTTGAAGAACAAACCGAATTAATTTCTCGTTATCACGCCGATACAACAATCTCCTTTGTTAATGATGCCTATTGTCGTTACTTTGGGATCGAAGGAGATGCCTTAATTGGCAATAGCTATAACCCCGTTATTTATCAAGAAGATTATCAAAGGGTTTTGCAAGAAGTCAACCGGATTAGTTTAGAAAATCCAACTGTTACCATTGAAAATAGAGTGGTTGTTAATGGGGAAATCCGCTGGACTCAGTGGAACAATCGGGCTATTTTTAATTCCCAAGGAGAACTCGTTGAATATCAATCGGTTGGTCGAGATATTAGTGAACTGAAACAAAAAGAAGAAGAACTCCGAAAACTCAACCAACAACTCACCGAAATTAATACGCTTTTGCAACGCCGAGAAGAACAATTTAGAGCATTAGCTGAAAATATACCCGATGCCATCACCCGCCACGATCGCCAATATCGCTATCTTTACACAAATCCAGCCTGTACTCAACAATCCGGTATTCCCCCCGAAATTTATTTAGGTAAAACCCCATCAGACTTAGGCTATCCCAAAGAACTGACTCAGATGTGGGAAGCTTCTTTAGAAACCGTTTTTCTCACGGGTGAGATGAGAATTGATGAATTTCAAGTTGTCAATCAAAACGACATTAAAAGTTATCAAACCCAAATTGTACCCGAATTTGCACCCGATGGTTCCGTGCTATCGGTATTAACAATTTCCCGCGATATTACCCAACTGCGACAACTCAATGAAGATCTCGAAGATGAGGTCGAAAAACGCACCGCCCAATTAGCTGCAACCAATAGCCGATTACGTGAAGAAATTCGTCACCGCCAAGCCGTTCAACGGGAACTGATTCAACAAAAACGGCTTTTAGAAAGTTTCTTTGAAAGTTCTCCGGTGGGGATTGTTATGTTTGACAAAAACCTGCGATTTATCCAACTTAACGCAGCCCTCGCCGAGATCAACGGAGTTTCTGTTGAAGCTTCTTTGGGTCATACTGTTGATGAAATTTTACCCGATCTTGCACCCCAAATTCATCCAATATTTCAGCAAGTTTTACAAACAGGTAAACCCATTCTAAATGTGGAAATTTCAGGAGAAACGCCCAAGCATCCCGGTGAAATTCGCTATTGGCAAGCCTCCTATTTTCCAATTACCCGACAAGATCTTCAAGTGATGGGAATCGGCGCCGTGATTGTCGAAATTAGCGATCGCAAACGAACCGAAATTGCTTTACAACAGAGTGAAGAACGATTCCGAAAAGCGGTGATCGAAGCGCCTTTCCCGATTATCATTCATGCGGAAGATGGCAAAATCATGCAAATTAGTAATACTGTAACTGAAATTACGGGTTATAAATTTGAGGAAATCCCGACAATTGAAGATTGGACAGAGCGAGCTTATGGTGAGCGTCAAAAGATCTTTTTAGAAGTCATTAATCAGCTTTATCGGCTCGAACATCGAGTCGATGAAGGAGAATTTGAGGTGAAAACGAAAAACGGAACCCGTCGGATCTGGAACTTTAGCTCCGCTCCTTTGGGTGAACTTTCAGATCGTAGACGATTGGTTATATCAATGGCGGCAGATATCACAGAACGCAAACAGGCTGAAGTTGCTTTGGCGACTCGCCTCAGACAACAAGCAATCGTCACTCAATTGGGTGAGATGGCGTTATCGGGATGCCCGTTAATCGAACTTTTTGATCAAACGACGGAATTAGTTGCCGAGAGTTTAAGCGCTCAATATTGTAAACTGTTAGAGTTGCTGCCAGATGGTGAGCGTTTACTATTGCGATCAGGAGTCGGTTGGCGTGAAGGTTTAGTGGGGAAAGCAATCTTGGGAAGCGATAATAATTCTCAGGCGAGTTATACCCTGGCAGTTGATGAACCGGTGATCGTTGAAAATTTAACCACAGAATCCCGTTTTAACGGCCCGTCTCTGTTGCGGGAACATCGTGTTATTAGCGGCATGAGTACCATTATTGAGGGGAGAAATCATCGACCTTTTGGGGTGTTAGGAGTTCATTCGACAGAGCAACGACATTTTACCCCCGATGATGTTAACTTTGTACAAGCGATCGCCAATCTTTTAGCCGAAGCGATCGCCCGTAAGCAAACGGAGGACGAAATTCACGAACTCAATAGCAGTCTCGAACAGCGAGTGAAAGAACGCACTCAACAGTTAGAGGATGCTAACCAAGAAATGAATGCTTTTTCCTACTCTGTTGCCCATGATTTACGCGCTCCGTTGCGAGCGATTCAAGGATTTGCTCAAGTGTTAATTGAAGACTACGGCAATCAACTTGATGAACTCGGACAAGAATATATTAACCGCATGGCTGTCTCTGCCGAACGCCTCGATCAATTGATTCAGGATTTACTCGATTATAGTCGTTTGGGACGGACAGAAATTCAGTTAAAATCGATTAATCTTGCCCCGATCATCGCTGCTGTTGTTGATGAACTCCAGCCCGAGTTGGAAGCAACACAGGCTCAGATTTTGATCGAGCCATCTCTACCAATGGTGAGGGCGCAACGTAGTGTTTTAAAGCAGGTGATTACCAATTTGCTTTCTAATGCGATTAAATTTGTTCAACCGGGTGTTATCCCCATTGTCTCTATTCGGGCGGAGGAGGTCGAGGTTAATGATTTAGACACACCCACTCAATGGATCAGAGTCTGGATCGAAGATAATGGGATTGGCATCTCACCCCAACACCAAGAGCGTATTTTCCGGGCGTTTGAGCGGTTGCACGGCGTTGAAGCCTATCCGGGTACGGGGATTGGATTGGCGATTGTCAAACGGGGTGTTGAACGCATGGGCGGACGGGTTGGTGTGGAGTCGGATGGGAATGGAGGAAGTCGATTTTGGATTGAGTTGATTCCTGGCAAGTCTAAATTGGAGAGATCGCACTCGGATTGATATATATTTAAGCAAAAATAAGAAGAGCTAAAGACAATTAGCCCAGAAAATGAATCAAGGAAATATGGATATATCAATCAACAACTCTTCATTAGAAAACCGTCTCCTGGCTGCATTACCCGAAGAAGACTTTCAGCGAATCGCTCCCTATTTGATCGAAGTTTCTCTCTCTTTAGGACAAATCCTCCAGGAACCCAGAGAAAAAGTAGAAACCGTCTATTTCCCAACGAATTCGATGATTTCGCTCGTTTCGATTATGGAGGATGGTTCTACAGTTGAGGTGGGAATTATTGGCAATGATGGAATGTTGGGTTATCCCGTTTATTTAGGGGGAGGCTATAGTCATACTCGGGCGATTGTACAAATAGAAGGAACGGCTTTGCAACTTGATGGGGCTATCCTCAAATCTGAATTTAATCGGGGGAATTTTTTCCAACGATTATTATTACTTTATACCCAAGCGTTTTTGGCTCAGGTAACTCAAACCGCAGCTTGTAACCGCTTTCACCCCGCAGAAGAACGACTCGCCCGTTGGCTGTTGCAGTCTCAAGACTTTGCCGGTTGTGAAACGTTAAACTTAACTCAAGAGTTCCTTTCCAGTATGCTGGGGATTCGTCGGGCGAGTGTGACTGTAGCCGCCGGAACCTTACAGCAAGCCGGTATGATTCGTTATAATCGAGGCAAAATCACTATTTTGGATCGTGATGCCTTAGAAGCAACAACTTGCGAATGTTATCACATTGTTCGGCGAGAATATGATCGTCTCCTGGGTCTTTTAGTCGATGAGTTGTAGTTGGAAACGGGTTTAATTACAATTTAACCAGAAAGTTAAGGTACGATACCGTACATATCTTGATTTATGATTGTGGGATAGTTAAAGGGAATGACTGAAGTCATCGTTGGATCTGAGCTATCCTACCGTTTTCTGGACATCTTGTTCCGTAAACTCATAGGGACGATAGGTATTTTATCCAGAAATGATCGCAGTTCCAGGTTATTCTCAGTATTTGGTTCAATGATGAATCTCAATGATTACAGCATATTATTAGTAGAAGATGATGCCAATGACATCCTGTTTGTACAACGGGCTTTTCGTCAAGCTAATCTCAAAAATCCTATTCGCATTGTTAAAGATGGCGAACAAGCAATTTCTTATCTCAAAGGAGACGATGAATATGCCAATCGCGATCTCTATTTCTTACCAACCTTGATTCTGTTAGACTTAAAATTACCTCGTTTTTCCGGACTAGAGGTTTTGGAATGGATCAGGGGACAACCCCATTTGAGGCGCATTCCCGTTGTCATCTTAACCTCTTCGAGAGAAACGGTTGATGTCAATCGGGCTTATGAGATCGGCGCCAATTCCTACTTAGTTAAACCCGTAAGATTCGAGGAGTTAACTAAAATGATGGAAATCATTGATGCTTATTGGTTAAAATTAAATCAATATCCTTCATCAATGTCAATTTGAGTGGAGATCTTGCTGTTAAATTCAGAGCATAATCATCGTGTATTTACCTTGTTTTCTTATGAGTGTAGAGCAGCTACTGCAACGTATTTTGCTGGTGGATGATAGCCCCGACGATCGCCTTCTCGCCATTCGAGAAATCTCTAGAGAATTTCCAGAGGTTGAAATTCAAGAAGCCGTAAGTCTGGCGGAGTTTTATCAAGCTTTAGAAGCGGATGGGTTTGATTTAGTCATTACCGACTACGAGTTAAATTGGACGACAGGATTAGATATTTTACGGGCGGTTAAAAAGCACGATTCTGATCGTCCGATTATTATGTTTACCAACTCGGGAACTCAAGAAATCGCCGTAGAAGCGATGAAAGCGGGTTTAGATGACTATGTGTTGAAATCTCCCAAACATTTTATTCGATTGTCTCAAGCGGTGCGTACCGTTTGGGAAAATACACAAACTCGCCGCAAAGCCGAACAATTAGAATTTCGCCTGCAATTTTTATTGAATGAGTTAAATGTGGGGGTATTTCGTTCGACTGTCGAGGGAGAATTGTTAGAAGTTTCAGATGGGTTTTATAAACTTTTGGGATTGGATTCTTTTCCGGCTGCTGAGAATTTTTTTAAAGAGAAATTAGCTTTATTTAGTGAAGAGATTCGCCATCTTGAAGAACAAAGGGAACGGGAAACCGAATTAACTTGTCCGAATGGAAAGAAAATCTGGGTGCAGATTAGCGAAACTTTAGTCAATCAAAATGGAAAATTGGTTATAGATGGATTGATTAATGATATTACCGAACAAAAGCAAACCGCCGCCGCACTTCAAAAACTTAACCAAACTTTAGAACAGCGGGTTCAAGAACGGACTCTTCGTTTAGAAAATCTAAATAGAGAGTTAGAAAATTTTGCCTTTTCCGTTTCTCACGATTTGCGATCGCCCATTCGTCAAATTAATGGATTTGTAACCTTACTCCAGGAACAACTGACATCGATTACCACCGATGAAACCGTTCTGCATTACTTGGAGATTATTACCAAATTAACCGATCGTTCGGGGAAAATGATCGATGATTTGTTGCTGTTTTCTCGAACGGGACGGACAGAAATGCAGTACAATACTGTGAATATGGAACAGCTCGTTCAGTCCCTCAAACGGCAAATAGAACTGCGAGAAGAAAGCCGAAAAATCCTCTGGAAAATCGGGAATTTGCCCTTGATTAAAGGCGATCGCAATTTACTCCAACAAGTTTGGCAAAATTTACTTGAAAATGCGGTAAAATATACCGGAAAAAAAGAACAAGCCGAAATAGAAATCGGCAGTATTCCCGGCGAACAAGACATCACTTTTTTTGTTAAAGATAATGGCATCGGTTTCGACATGAATTATGTCCATCGACTGTTTGGTATCTTCCAACGACTCGAAAACGCTCAAGAGTTTGACGGAACCGGGATTGGACTCGCCAATACTCGCCGGATTATTCATCGTCATCAAGGACAAATTTGGGCGGAAGGAAGTCCCGAGCAAGGCGCAACCTTTTACTTTAGTTTACCTCGGGATCTACCCGAAATTTGAAAATAATCTTTATTTTTTTGAGATCTAAAAAGGATTGGTTATTATCAGTGATGAGTTCGGCTTTAAATTCCCGAGGGATTATCAAGCTTGACAAGCTGTTGAGATCTATTTATTCCTTGAGATAGAGATGGCGATTGATAGCTTGTAATAAGATTGGTAGAGTGGCATCCCTTATGTTTAACTGAATTTAATGCACGCTCTATGGAATAGTTTATTTGTTCAAGTCTCCCCTCCTCCACCAATGCTACAAATTCTCCTGTTAGAAGATGATCCAGTTGATGTTGAGTTAATTCAAACCACACTCAAGAATGGAGGCATTGATGCAGAATTTATTTGTGTTAATCGGCGCTCCGAATTTGCGGAATTATTGAAAACACAATTGCCCGACTTGATTTTATCAGACTATGTACTGCCCAACTTTGACGGAATTACCGCCTTAGAAATTGCTCAACAATTCTGTCCGGAAGTTCCGTTCATTATGGTGTCCGGAATGTTAGGGGAAGAACGAGCCATTGAAACCCTTAAACAAGGAGCAACCGATTATGTCTTAAAACAGCGCTTACAGCGATTAGTTCCCTCAGCCAAACGAGCATTGCGAGAAAGTCAACAACGACAGGAACGCAAACGGGTTGAAGAAGCCTTGCGTCAAAGGGATGATTTACTGCAAGCGATCGTCGAGGCTTCACCGGTAGCGATTATTACCCTCAGTGCCGAGAAGGAAGTCATTACCTGGAATACCGCCGCCGAACGGATTTATGGTTGGCAACCGACTGAAGTGATCGATCACCAATTGCCTGTGGTTCCTCCCACAGAGCAAGACCAATTTGATCGCTTATTTCAACAGGCTTTACAAAATCATACCCTAACAAACTATGAATTTCAACATCTCGGAAAAAATCAAGATTTAATCGAAATTAGTGTCTCCCTCGCGCCCCTGCACAACGCGGAAGGAAATGTCTGGGGAGTGGTAATGACAGCCATTGATATTACCGCTCGCAAACGCATCGAAGCCGAACGTTTCAACCTCCTCAAACGAGAGCAAACCGCCCGAGAACAAGCCGAAGCCGCCAACCGCGTCAAAGATGAATTTTTAGCGGTTCTTTCCCACGAACTGCGAACGCCTCTGAATTCAATTTTAGGATGGATTACCTTAATTCAAGCCGGTAAACTCAACAAAACCACCCTCGAACAAGCTTTAGAAGTGATTGAACGAAACGCTTCTTTACAAACGCAATTAATCGAAGATTTACTCGATATTTCACGAATTAGTCGGGGAAAACTGAGTTTGAGTATTAACCCGGTTAATCTGATTGAGCTAATTGAAAGTACAGCCGAAACGTTACGCCCTGCGGCGCAAGCGAAATCAATTTCTTTGGAACTGATTTTAGATAGGAGTGTGGGTAGAATTGCGGGGGATGCTAATCGGCTTCAGCAAGTTTTTTGGAACTTATTTTCAAACGCAATTAAATTTACTTTAAATAACGGTTCGGTAACAGTTAGATTAAATAAAATAGACGGTTCCTATGCTCAAATTCAAGTGATTGATTCGGGGATTGGGATTGAACCGAATTTCCTTCCTTATGTGTTTGAATATTTTCGTCAAGCGGATGCTTCAACCACGCGATCGCACGGGGGTTTAGGATTGGGTTTGGCGATCTCTCGTCATTTAGTTGAACTGCATGGCGGTACAATTAATGTCGAAAGTGAGGGGAAAGGAAAAGGGACGACTTTTACCCTAATGTTGCCCATTCAGCCGATTGAATCCTCTCCGGAACAGCCCGAACAACTAATCGATAATGGGTTATGCTTGCAAGATCTTAACATCATAGTTGTTGAAGATCAAGCCGATGCGCGAGAGTTAATTAGGCTTGTACTCGAACAACAAGGCGCGAAGGTAAAAGAAGCGAGTTCGGGTCCTGAAGCGTTGGAAATGATTAAACAATCCTTACCGGATGTTATCATTAGCGATATTGGAATGCCCGATGAAGATGGATATAGTTTTCTGAAAAAAGTGCGTTCTTTACCTTCCAATCAAGGCGGTAATGTTCCCGCTTTGGCGCTGACTGCTTATACTAAACAAGAGGATAAAAACGAAGCGATCGCCGCCGGATTTCAGATGCACTTAGGAAAACCCCTTGATATTACCGAATTGCTAATAGCCGTTTATCAACTTAGTCCGAAGAGTTCATAATTTTTAGAGAATTTATCGAGGTTTAAAACGATGAAAGAACCCAAACAAAATCGAGAAATTGATCCGGTAACTGTCATTGCAATTATTATCGCAATTTTGTTTATTCCTCTGTTGATTGCTGGATTTTTACCTTAATTATATAATATTACTTTCTCCCAAAAACCCGGTTTCTTTTAGAAACTGGGTTTTTACTGCACGGTACTTCTTCACTGTTCACTGTCTACTGTTCACTGTTCACTGTTTAAACCCGCCCCACCCCATAACAGAATTAATCAACCGGAGATAATATTACCTTCTAAAAGTTGGCGATCGCCAATTCTTTTAAGGAATTATCTTGTAGCCAATGAACCAGCCTCGTGCATTCATAATCTGGTGCATTTCCTCTATTATTAGCATGATAGCCGATAAAATCTGCAAACATTTGGAGTGGAATTAAAATCGTGTCTACTTCCATACCATCGTCAAAACACACCTTCTCCAGTTGAAATTTATAACCCGCCCACTTGACGGTTGAAAGACGATTATTGACCAAAAGTTCTAGGTTATAAATAACGCAATTGCGTTCAAGGTCTGGATTTTTTTTCCCATAGGCAATACTCCAGTAAATATGGTGGCGGACAAAATAGATCCCCCTGACATCTTGACAAACTTCTATTTCGATATCTTTTATATTCAGAAAACAACGTTTTAGCTGCTTCATATTTTACTTGCAATTATTGATATAGGAAATCACTAGATAATCCCCTGACTCCTGACTCCTGAATTGGGATTTTTCTAACCAATATCTTATTATATCCGGGAAATACCCTGACCGAGAAACCCAGTGTCTGGGAGAATGGGGGTGTGTAATTTTCCCATCAGCATTTTAATTTTATCCTGAGATCCGCTTGTCAAACCCGTAGTCACTGAATAGTTGAAGTGATTATCAGCAAGCGCGAGGAAATCCCACCATGTCAGACCGTGAACAAGTTCAAATTGATGGCTTTCGAGTCTCTGGCCCCGTTCAAGGCAAGCGAATTGAAATTGAATTTGATGTGAAACCGACCCGAGAAAGAAGAAGTTCATCTTATTATGATTCTTCTGATGAATGGGATTCAATTTGGTTTTTATTTATCCTGCTCTTTTCTTTAGTCTTTTTTGTCGGAAATACAGTCGGAACAGGCCCCAATCCTTTTCCGGATTCATTATATCCTTCTAGCCCGGATTTGAATTCTTCTTTATCGCAACCCAATGAGTAAATCGGGTAGGGGATGATGAATCTTTTCGAGGAATTAGAGTTAATTCACAATTCACAACTTGAGGGTTAAATATCCTAAATCACCAGATTAGACCTTTGAGTTTTCAGTCTAGTCTAAAATTTGAGCAAGATTTGTGAATTGTGAATCGCTAAATTTTGAGGTTGTTTTGAGTATTTCCTCCCTTAAATACTCGGAGCCAACCAACCGCGAATAAAGTAATAGAATGTAATGATATATTCCTCCACTACATCCGTCGTTAATAAAAGAGCTTCAGCACTCGGTAAGAAGTCTTTCCCCGCAACTCGCCGTTGGTATTTTTCATCAGGCAGAGAAGCATAAAAGTTGGTGGGAGCCGGAATAACTTTAAAGCCGACATCGGCAAAAGTTAAGCTGGCTCGCCGCATTTCTAAAGCAGAAGTCACCAAAATAATCGCCCGTCCCAAGTCTCGTTTTTTGGCAATTTGTTGAATGGAAACGGCACTATCATACAAGGTTCCATCCGATGTATCCTTGATAATGACACTAGAAGGAACACCCATTCCCACCAATAATCGAGCGATATAATCCGCTTCGACAACCGGTTGAATGTACTCATTTCTTGAACCCGCACTAACGATCATTATCGGTGCCAAACCATCTTTATACAGTTTAGCCGCATAGGGAATGCGATCGCCAATTCGAGTCAGTTGAACTTGGGTAGAATAGGGAAGTTTAGGTTCAGTGGTTCCCGAACCGAGTAAAACAATCGCTTCCGCCCTTTCTCCACAACATAAATCGGTTTGAACGGTTTCAATGGCAGTTTTTTCTAATTGAAAAGCCAACCATTGAGCGACAAACGGCATACTGGAAAGAATTAAAATCAGTAAAGCCGTTAAAATCAAGTTCGGGCCGGGATTAGAAATTCCCCCCTTATTAATTTGAGCCGCCGCTAAAATTAACAACAAAATCGAGAAGCCGAGCGGCTTAATAAACACCGACAAAAGACTCAAAATGGCGAGTCCGATGGGGCTATCGGGTGCGGTAAAGGCAATCAGTAACAAAAATACAGCCAGTAGGAACCACAGCCGACCGACTAAATTACCCTCTTTGCTAACAATCAGTCTCCATAATCTAAAGATAATGGTTCCAATTAGCAGCAACAATAACAGTCGAGTGAGTTGTACAAACATTTTGTCTGTTGTTCAAGATGAGTGGTTAAACATTTGTTGGGTGGAAAACTTTAGACCATCCAACTGGATATCAAAGTCCGAAAACAGAAACTTCCGCTTTCTCCTCAACAGTCCACCGCAAATGAATGGCCAACTGAGAGGGGAATTCCAATTTGGATATGGCTAAAGTTTACAGAAACGATGAGCAGTTTTAAAGCCCATTGTCAATATTAGTCAAGCTGATGAAACGGTCAACAGAATTTTGACGTTTTTTGCTTTCAGCGAC
This sequence comes from Lyngbya sp., assembly GCA_035285085.1. Taxonomy (GTDB): domain Bacteria; phylum Cyanobacteriota; class Cyanobacteriia; order Cyanobacteriales; family Microcoleaceae; genus Capilliphycus. The sequence continues at coordinate 27,933 of JAYKHV010000125.1, forward strand.
GTTGTAACTCATGCTGAATGGCTTCTACAACTGTTTCTACCACTTGCACCCGAGCGGAATACTTACAATTGGCGGCTACAATCGTCCAAGGTGCCGTCGGTGTATGAGTGCGTTGAATCATCTGATTAACCGCCACCTCATAAAAAGGCCATTTTTCCCGATTGCGCCAATCTTCATCGGTGAGCTTATACTGTCTAAAAGGGTTCTCTTGACGCGCTGCAAATCGCTTCAGTTGTTCCTCTAAGTCGATATGTAGCCAAAACTTCACCAACACATAACCGGCACTGGTAAGCTGTTCTTCAAATTCGTTAATTTCTCGATAAGCCCGTCGCCATTCCTCATCTGTGGCAAACCCTTCGACTCGTTCAACCAAAACCCGACCGTACCAACTGCGGTCAAAAATCCCAATTTTCCCGGCCGGCGGTAAACGTCGCCAAAACCGCCAGAGATAATGATGGCTTTTCTCCTCATCCGTCGGCGCCGCAAAGGGCTGGACTTGATAGCTGCGGGGATCTAAAATATCGGTGAGCCGTTTAATCGCTCCGCCTTTTCCGGCCGCATCCCAACCTTCAAACACCGCCAACACCGGAACTTGCTGTTCGTAAATGTCCCGTTGCAGCTTACCCAAACGGGCCTGTTGTTGGGAGAGTTTCTGTTTATACTCGTCTTCCGAGAGAGATTGGCTTAAATCGACTTGTCCGAGGGGATTGGGTTCTGTGGGGTCGAGATGGTCTTGTAGCGGGGTTCTCACCGGCGGCAGTTGGACCTGTAACCGGTCCAATCCTTGTTTGAGGGTAGCAACCATCGTTGATAGCACTTTAATTCGAGCATAGCGTTGATTATCGCCTTCTACCAACGTCCAAGGTGCGGCGCCGGTGCTGGTATGAATTAACATATCTTCGGCGAAGGCTAAATAGGTGTCATAATTTTTTTCTTGTTGCCAATCTTCTGAACGAACTTGCCACGCTTTTAACTCGTCTTTTGCGGCTTTTTTCAGGCGACGCTTGAGTTCTTTTTGGCTAATATGAATCCAAAATTTCGCTATTACCGCCCCATCATCCACCATTTGACGTTCAAAGGCGTTAATTTCTCGCATCGCCATCGGAACTTCCGCTTCTGAGAGTCGTCCAAACAGTCGGTCTTCGAGAACGTGGGTGTACCAACTGTGGTAAAAAATGCCGATTTGACCTTGGGCGGGTAGCACTTGCCAAAATCGCCACATAAACGGATAGCGACGTTCTTCTCGGGTTGGCGGCCAAATGGGATGGACAATAAATCCTCGCGGGTCCATGTAGCCGACCATTTTTTTGACCAGCGCCCCTTTTCCGGCGGCGGCCCAACCTTCCAAGACAATCATAGCAGGGAGTTTCTTTTCCCAACAGGTTTGTTGCAGCGATCGCAATTTTTGCATTAAGCTTTCAATTTGGCTCTGATAGGTTTCTTTATCGAGCGTTAAATTGAGATCGAGAGTATCGAGCATGAATTGATCGTTGTTACAATAAAAGTCTAGTTTAACTGCTGAATCTTTCGGAAGTGGCAACTGAAAACAAGTCTTTGCAATTGAGGGGTTTGTTGGCTATCTAGATTTTGAATTATACTGAGTCTTGCAAATATGAGTTGAGAGATAAGGACGTTTAGCAGTTGCAGCAGTTTGATCGGCCTATTTCACAGGCAAACCTTAATATTGTTGAGAAAACCAGATCGAACCGATTTGCTTGGCGGGGTCAGTTTTCCCCCCAGCTTATTGAAGCGATATTAACAGCATACTGTCTACCTAACTCTGTTATTTTAGATCCGTTTTCCGGAAGTGGAACTGTTCTGATAGAAGCAGGCAATCTAGGATTAGAAGCTTATGCTTTTGAAATCAATCCTGCCGCTTTTATCCTCAGTCGAACCTATGAATTGATCAACAATGTTAATCGAAAAGAGGCGATTAGAAAAGTTAGAGAAAAAATCGATACAGAATTTCCTTTTCTCTTATTTAAAAATAGTAGCCCCGTTGAAAATTTAGCCGAAAAGTTAAGGAAAATCAGAATTAAGCTCGACTCAGAAGCGGTTAAGATATTTGATGCTTTAGTGATTTTGCTGGATGTGAACAATAACACAATTACCAACGAGTTTGTACAAGCCAAGTTTGGTGAATTAGTAAACGCTATCGATAAATTTCCTGATTCTGACCAAACAATTCGAGTTGGTCTATCTGATGCTCGTTCTCTCCCTTTACCCGATAAAACTATTGATTTTGTTGTCACTTCTCCACCTTATATTAATGTCTTTAACTATCATCAAAATTATCGTAAATCTGCGGAAATCCTGGGATGGGATATCTTAAAAATAGCCAAGTCTGAAATTGGTTCTAACCGGGCGAACAGAGGCAATCGCTTTTATACAGTTGTACAATATTGTCTGGATATGGCTGACACTTTCAGGGAGCTTTCAAGAGTTACTAAAGATCAGGCTCGAATTGTCTTTGTTGTCGGTTATGAATCTAGCGTTTTAGGCGTTCCTTTTTACAATGCTGATATTATCGAAAAAATAGCAGTAAAAACAGGTTTATTTCGGACAGTTTTAAGACAACAACGGGAATTTAAGAATAAATTTGGAAAAATCATTAGAGAAGATATCCTTAATTTTTGTAAGTTGAATGATCGAGATCACGAGGAAACAATAGAGAAAATTGCTAGAGAAGTCGCATTCGACCTATTGACAAGTAGACTTTTAAATGTATCTTCAAAAAATCGGGAATATTTGGAAGATGCAATTGACAAAATTCACGAGATTGACAGAACATTGATATTAGATAATATATCTTGCTAAACCTCAACTTCTATGAAATACAGAAAATAATGCTACAGATGATCGATCTCTAGACAATAGACGCCTGACAGCGATCGCAGACATTGACCCAAAATCGAGAAATATTTTCTGCTTGTCATTTTCTTGTCATTTTGTGGGGTTATTGTTTAAACCATAAGAAGTTAGCCAGTCTTAACGGTCTACTTCCCAATACATCTGTTTAAAATCATCCTTTTGTGGAGAATTCCCATGAAATTAGAAATCATCAGCACAATTGTACTTGGTGTGGTTGCGGTGACTGTTTTTCCCGGTATTGTTCAAGCAAATAATGGTTCTTTTTCCGGTACAATTGAACGGGTTTGGGAAGATGGTTTCCGCTTGCAAAGTGAAAATCGGGCGATTACCGTTGATTCTTGGGATGTTTGTGGAGATCATACGACTCGTCATCTGTCAGCAGGCGATCAGGTGACTGTTGTGGGTGAGTTTGAGATGGGAGAATTTGATGCATTTTCAATTACGAAAGCCGATGGTGTAGCCGTTTGTAAATAGCAATTTACCTCAAACTTATGCAAAATTATCTTGGGGGTTTTAAACTGCATAATCTATCATTGACTTGACTTTTTTTGAATTTTATTTGTGAAATCTAAGAGTGAATATCCTCGGCTTTTTCAAAAAGCTGGGGATTTTTTCTCACCCAATCTTGCCGAGGATTAAGTTGTCGGAAAGTAAAACGGATGAATTTCTGTTTTTTTTAAGATTAGTTATCTGTTCATCGTGGTAAACTTGCAAATTAAATGAACCCCGATTTCCGAAAAGGTTAATCCGCCATGAATTTTATTGCTAAACGTCAACTCCTGCTGAAAGTTTTTCTGCTCGCTTGTATAATTTCTACAGCTATTCACTTTACCGATAATTATCTTTATATTGAGCAATATCCGCAGCCCGATTGGATTACTCCCCGTTCAATTTATGTATCGTGGATAATTTGGACAATGATTGGTGTTGTGGGTTACGGGTTGTATCGAAGTCAAAGATTTTGGCTGGCTTATCTCTGTTTAACGATCTACTCATTTTCGGGTTTAGATAGTTTAGCCCATTATGGCTTTGGAACCTGGTCAGATTTCTCAGTGAAAATGCACTTTTTCATTCTCACAGATGGATTAACAGGTTTATCGGTTTTAGGATTTACACTGTGGTCCGGATTAATTCTTCGAGAACAATTTAGTTAGATGAACGGTACAGAAGAGTTAAAGCAGTCAATCCTTTCAAGAATTGGGAATTAGGAATCTTAAAAAGACTTTAACCACCATTTTTGAGAATTCCGCTTATAAGTTAAAAACCAATGACAAATGGGATAAAGCAGTACGATCATAATAATCCATAGACTATAAATTTTTGGCAAATCATATCCATAGTCTACTGGCATTAGCCGAGAAACAACAAAAGGGAAAAAAATCGCTTTTAAGCCATATTTAGGTAAAGCCAGTAAGATAGCAGACAAATGGATCAACCAAAGGTGAACAATATAGAAAAATAAAGGAGCCTGACCGAATATAATCAAAGGCTTTAAAAACTTGATGCTGTATTTTTCAAACAGGTACAGCAATAGGAGAGCAGGGCCAAGTGTCATTAATAAATATAATAATGAGGGGGGATATTTATGACAGTTGATAAATGAGAGTATTGTGTTGGCAAGATTGGCTTGAACTGACCAGGGTTCGGGATCTCCATAAATATTCAAAAATCGCAACACCAAAAAGCCAGCCACACAACCCAGTCCCCATCGCCACAGTAATTGAAGGCGCCGAGACTTTTCAAGAGTAAAAACAGTTCCAAATACATAACCAATTGCTATTACACCTATCCAAGGAATCAGAGGATAGGAAATAAACAAGTTTTTTCCAGGGAAAACGGTCAGCATTTTCTGTTCATGTAATATCGCCCAAATTCCACCCCATTTTCCAAGTTGTTCGGCTTGTATAGGATCAAACAAATTATGTCCAAATATAAGTAAAATACCGATGCCTGCTATGACTCGGAGTGGAAGATAAATCAGTATCGCTAAAAACATCATTGACCAACCAATTGCCCATAATACTCCAGCTAACGAGAAAGTATATGTTGGCTCAAAAATCCATGCAAAGCGGACTATTGTCAGCTCTAAAAATATTAACAATAATCCTCGAATAATCAGATACTTTGATAGCTCTTGTCGGCTAGGTTGTCGGCGCACAGAATAAAGATAGACTGCAATGCCTGCAAGAAATACAAATGAAGGGGCGCATAAATGAGTTATCCATCTCGTTAGAAAAAGAGGAACAGTGGTTTGGGTTAAGTCTGTAGCTTGAAAGCCCACATTAGAGAAAAAAGTTCGCACATGGTCTAGTACCATTAACACCATCACCAGTCCGCGCAATATATCTATAGATACCAGCCGTTTAGTTGGTAACTGGCTTGAAGTTTCACCTTGATAAAAATTCATGGTTAATTGATTAGAGTTCAGCTTTAATATAGCTTATATAGCGTTTCTTGAACGCGATGAGGTACATATTTGCGCTGTTCCCTTTTGCAAGAGCGCAGGAACGCCTCTTGCCTTCTGCATAAAGTTTTGTATCTCACAACTATGAGAACTGCTATATTTAGCGCTCAGTCCTTTGGCTGATGATTTATGATTATAAAATCTTTTTCAGACCCGGAATCAGTCAAGAAGTCAGTTGAGCATTTACAGCAGTTGAGAGATCAGATTTCTTCAAAATAAGCGCTCGCGCTCGATCGCAAACAAGCGGTATGATTAAGTTCAACCGATCAATAACTATTTTATAGCGATCGCTAGTTATCTAAAACTCCAACCCATATGACCCCTGAAAATCCCCAATCTCAAATCCAAGCGGGGCGGTTAGCCATCCTGTTACATGGAGGTATTCTCGGTGCGACAGGTAAAACAGGACTGTCTTTGCTGCGTTATTCTCAGGCTAATATTGTCGCAGTCATCGATGGCGACTGCGCGGGACAGTCCTTATTTGAACTGACGGGAATTAACCGAGATGTGCCGATTGTGGCTTCAATTAAAGATGCGATCGCTTATAATCCGAATATTCTAATGATTGGAATTGCACCGCCAGGGGGCGCTTTACCGGAGGAATGGTGGATCGATCTTGATGGGGCGTTAGAAGCGGAATTATCGATTGTTAACGGCTTACATACCCAATTAATTCCTTTAGTTGAACAACGACATCAAAATAAGATTAACCAAATTCTAAACCCTCAACAATGGATTTGGGATATTCGTCAAGAACCACCGGGTTTAAAAATTGCCAGTGCTGCGGCGCGTCAACTCAGTTGTCGGCGGGTTTTAACGGTGGGAACGGATATGGCAATTGGGAAAATGTCAACCGGTTTAGAACTCAATAAAACTGCAAAACAGCGAGGAATTCGGTCTAAGTTTTTAGCAACAGGTCAAGGGGGATTAATGTTAGGAGAAGATGGCATTCCCTTAGACTCTGTGCGGGTCGATTTTGCAGCCGGTGCAGTCGAACAAATGGTGATGCGGTTTGGAACAGATTATGATTTACTGATCGTTGAAGGACAGGGATCGCTGATTCATCCGGGTTCAACGGCGACTTTACCCTTGTTGCGGGGAAGTCAACCGACGGATTTAATTTTAGCCCATCGTGCCGGACAAACTCATATTCGCAATCATCCTCATGTGGTTATTCCCCCTCTACCTGAGGTGATTGAGTTATACGAAAATGTTGCCAGTGTGGGCGGCGCGATGCAATCTGCAAAAATTGTCGGAATTAGCCTGAATACTTACGGTTTAGCGGAAGATGTAGCTAAGGAAGCGATCGCGCAAATTCAATCCCAAACGGGTTTACCCTGTACGGATACGGTTCGGTTTGGGGCGGGTATTTTGTTGGATGCACTGCTAACGAGGGAACAGGGAACAGGGAACAGGGAACAGTGATGAATTATCAATTATCAATTATCAATTATCAATCTTCCCTGTAACCTATCACCTGTAACTGCACGGTACTTGGTAACTGGTCACTGGTCACTGTAAACTGTAGAACTGTTCCCTGTTCCTTCTCCCGACAATAAACCCGTTTATGGTAGCCAATCGATACCAGATCGGTTAGTCTCAATAGTAGTGTGTGTGAGGTGGTTAAAAAAATCTTATGAATGATGTGATGCTGTTGGGTGAATCTACGGCTAGCAGGTTTCCAGTTTTAGGACTTCCCGTTCATCTGCATCATAATTATCATAACTGGTTGCTTAACCGTCTGTATAAAGGGTTAGGTACTCATGTGATTACCTTGAATGCTGAAATGGCAATGCAAGCCGATCGCGATCGCCATCTGGCGGATGTCATTCGCGGCGCTGAATTAGTCATACCAGATGGGGCGGGAATTGTTCTATATTTACGACTAAAAGGAAAACAAACCCAGCGCTGTCCCGGAATTGAACTGGCTGAATCTTTCTTACAAAAAATCGGTCAACAAAATTGTACGGATCTGGTGTTTTTCTATGGCGGAAAACCGGGAGTTGCTCAACGGGCGGCCGATCGATTTCAACAAAAAATTCCCAACTTAGCGATCGCATCTTATCACGGTTATCTTTCGGCTTCTGAAGAAGAACAGTTAAAAGATACCCTGAAAGATTTACAACCCCGAGTGATTTTTGTGGGTTTGGGAGTGCCGCGTCAAGAGTTGTGGATTGCCAAAAATCGTCATTTATGTCCCGATTCCATTTGGATTGGAGTGGGGGGAAGTTTTGATATTTGGGCGGGGGTGAAAAAACGGGCGCCGGCTTGGTTTTGTGACCATCATTTAGAGTGGCTTTATCGACTCTATCAAGAACCCTGGCGTTGGCGTCGTATGTTGGCTTTACCTCAGTTTGCTGTGAAGGCTTTTCTGAGTTAATTAAAGTGTTGAAAGGCTGGAGTGGTTCACAAGCTACAACAGCCTATTTTTATCTTAATTTGCTCGAATCGGAGTTACACTCAAGCGTTTTTTATAAGTAAGTTTTTGAGATAAATTTAATTTTAAAATATCCTTTTAAATCCTTTTTTTTTCAACCGTTTATAAAAACACATCAGCGAACATTATCTTTTTGGTTTTCCGAGGGCGGTTAAGTTATCCATTATACAACAGCGGCACTATGAAGTTCTGTTGCAAAATCTGTTTTGAAATTGAAGAAAAACGTTAAAGTATAAACAGACTACTTTCTATGCAGGGTTGCAATCGCTTTTAACACAACAGCCCTGAACAATCTATCGGCATAGAGTTAGGCTTGGCGAGGTATTCATTGCCCCTTTTTAACAGATAGGAGTTATGGTTAAAACTTATGATAACTTCAAAGGCTTTTCAGCCCGAATTCCCTTACACGTCATTATTGTCACACCATTTGTCCTGCAAATTATGATCGCAGTTGGTTTGGTGGGGTATCTCTCTTTTAGAAATGGTCAACGGGCGGTTAACGACCTCGCCAGACAATTACAACAAGAAATTACAGCCCGAGTTAACGGCGAATTAAAATCATTTATCGATCAACCTTTTCAAATTAATCAAGATACTGTTGCGGCTATCAAACGAGAAAATCTTGATCCAAACAATGTCAGAACTTTAGAAGCTTTACTCTGGGATAGATTACAAGTTTATCATTCAATGACAGGTTTTGGATTTGTGGGATGGATTTGAATTTATTCAACGAATTCGATCTTCGGAGAAGTTCAAAGATTTAATCATTATTGTTTCCTCTGCGAGTGTGTTTGAGTCCGATCAGCGTCAAAGCTTGGATGTGGGAGCGAATGATTTTTTACCTAAACCTGTTCAAGCTAAACAGTTAATGGAACAACTCCAAAAACATCTCAATTTAGAGTTTATTTATGAAGATATTACTGTCTCCCAACAGTCAAATGATTCTCGCGAAATCAACGAAATTATTCCTCCTCCCCAACAAGAGTTAGAGGAGTTGTATAATTTGGTTCTGCAAGGTCATATTAAGGGAATTATTAAACAGGCAAACATTATTAAACAGCTTGATGCGAAATATGTACCTTTTGCCCAACAAATTAAAAAACTCGCTCAAGAATTTCAAGAGCGAGAATTGATTAATTTCACCGAACAGTTTATTCAGGTCAAGTCTGAAGTTTGATTGGATTTATACTCCCCTTATAGCCTTTGTAAGCTAGACAAAACTAACAGAATTTAACTCGCCAATTGTTTAATATCTCCCGTTGGAATTGAAGCAATTAGCTGACGAGTATACTCGGTTTGCGGACGCTGATAAATGTCTTCGGCTTGACCGATTTCTTCGATTTTTCCCCGGTTCATTACCATAATGCGATCGCTAATAAATTTGACCACACTTAAGTCATGGGAAATGAAGATATAAGTTAACCCAAATTCGGCTTGTAGTTCCTTTAATAAGTTCAAAACTTGGGCTTGAACCGAAACATCTAAAGCCGAAACAGACTCATCACAAATAATAAACTTGGGGTTTAAAGCCAACGATCGCGCAATACAAACTCGCTGTCTTTGTCCCCCGGAAAATTCATGGGGATAACGTCCCATCCAGTCCGGTTTCATTTCAACTCTTTCTAACAAATAAGCTACGCGATCGCGTCGTTCTTTCCCGTTTTTACCGACACCATGAATTAACATCGGTTCCATAATTGTATCCCCAATTGTCATCCGAGGATCGAGGGAACTAAAGGGATCTTGAAAAACAATTTGCATTTCTCGCCTTAACTTTTGTCGCTTTTGATGATATTCTTTGTGTTTTTTATAGTTCTTAATCTTCTCAAAAACGGAAGCTTGAGAATAGATTTTTGTAAGATCTTCCCCTTCAAAGATCACTTTTCCACTGACAACCGGAATCAGTTGTAATAACGCTCTGGCTAATGTACTTTTACCACAGCCGGACTCTCCAACTAAACCCAAAGTTTCCCCTTGATAAACCTCAAAAGAAACATCATTCACCGCCATAAATAAACGTTTCGTTTCCCCAAACATTCCCGAGACTTTAAACCCAACTCGCAGATGTTCAACAGAAAGTAAAGCGGTTGTAGAAGGTTGTCTTTCTTGCGGGGGAGAATTCAACCCTTGAATTTCATTAATTTCTGTGTTCTTTTCTCTGATTTCTAACTCTCCCGTTGGGGTGATTTCAACTTCCATAAAATCAGAAATTGTCGGGAGACGTTCAACTTGAATATCCAGGGGAGGACGACAGGCTAATAAACCTTTTGTGTAGGGATGTTGTGGCGTTAAAAACAGGGAACGAATCGAACCCGATTCAACAATTTTACCCCGATACATTACCGCAACGGTATCCGCAATTTCAGCAATGACTCCCAAATCATGGGTAATAAAAATCATTGACATTCCCCGACGACTACATAACTCCCGTAATAAGTCAAGAATTGTCGCCTGTACGGTCACATCTAGAGCGGTTGTGGGTTCATCTGCAATTAATAAAGTCGGGTTACAAGAAATCGCGATCGCAATCATTACCCGTTGCAGTTGACCCCCCGAAAGTTCGTGGGGATAGCGGTCAAGCATGGCTCGTTTTTGAGCGTTAACATACCCCATCAAATCTCGTCGATCATTTCGTTGTTCTTTGGGAGTTTTTAGAGTATTATTCGGTGTATCTGTTGCAGCAAGTTCGGCTTCTACTCGTGCGAGTAATTCTTCATCGGATGGAATCAGTTTAACTTCTTGAAGCAAAGAAGTTGCTTTCCACATCGCCTGTCGAGGCGAAACGTCTTCATGTTGTTTAATCGCTTCTATCAGTTGAAAACCGATAGTATAAACCGGGTTAAGAGAACTCATCGGTTCCTGAAAAATCATCGCAATTTGTCCGCCTCGAAATTGCTGTTTTTCTTGAGGTGACAATTGCAGTAAATTAATCAATTCTAAATTTTGCTGAGATTCGTTGAGATTGTTGCTGAGGCGAAACAAAATTTCTCCACTGACTTGAGAAGTATCGGGAGAAAGCAACCCCATAATGGCGAGAGAGGTGACAGATTTTCCCGAACCGGATTCACCGACAATACCGAGGGTGTGTCCGCATTTAAGCTGAAAAGAAATATCGTTGACCGCTTGTACAACCTTTTCGTCACTTTGAAACTGAACCCGCAGATTTTTGACATCTAAAACAATATCTTCCATAGATAGTTAAAACTCAACCCATAAATTTTATTAATTCTATCAGCCAACCGCAGTAGAGATAGATCATTGACTACAGAATAGCTCAAGTTTGCTCAGAGTAACAGCGTCGATCAAATCCCGTTCATCTTTGCAAACTTGTAGGGTGGGTCAAATTCCCCTGATCCTCAGTCATCAGCGAGTTAATGGTTTGACCCACCCTACTTTGCAAGACCCCTTCCAGTTCCATAACTCAATTTATGGTGATTTGACCTCAGTGAAAATACTGAAATTAGTGAGAAAAAAAGTTTTTTTATTTTTCCGAAGAACTACTGATGGCGCTCCGAATTTTCTGAGGCAATAATGGAAATAAGCAAGCAAAAAGCTTTAAAAAACGCAAAAACAACGGATTGAAAACTTCGGCTTTTATTGGTTTTTTATCCAATTCCTGCCGATTTTCCGACCTGCTTATAAAGTTTAATTCCATTAATTTTACCTGAGGATAAACCCATGAAATTGAAGCAAATTTTATTGACCATCACTGCTGCTGCTAGCGTTTGTGTTGCGACTGCATTACCTGGATTTGCTACTTCTGCTCGTTTAACTGCAAATGATCCCGGCGCTCAGATTAACGTTCGGACTGCACCAACTACTCAAGCGAATTCTCCTCATTATGGTGTAGCTGGAGACTGGGTAGAAGTTTTGAATAGTTCTGACGGAGGAGATGGATATATTTGGTATTATGTTCGATTTTATCAATCTGGTGCTGAAGGTTGGGTTCGTTCCGATTTTCTCTCTTTCTAATAACTTTATTCGACCATTATTGTAACCTCTGTTGTGTTCCTCTCCGACTCGGAGAGGTATTTTTATTCTCGACCAATTTAGCGTAATTTTCACAAACAGGAGCGAGTTTAATGTTTAATCTCAATCAACTTTTTGGAGCGGCTGATTTAATTTCTGATTTAGCAGGTGCAAAAGATCGTAAAATTCGACAGATAAAGTTTTTTCGCGACAAAAAAGGAAGCATGGGAATCGCTTTTTTTGACAATCAAACCATTCACGGTGAATACTGGATTGGAAATATTATGGTTCCCGCAGAATACGAAGCGACCTTCAAGGCTAGCGGGTATAAAATTGAGACTAAATATGATGTGTTTTTGTTTGGTTTGCAGCCTTTCAGCGCCAATAAAGAAGTCTTAAAAACTCCCGGCGTTCAAAAACGTCTATTAAGTATGATTTTTGAGGCGATGAAATAATGACATTTTAGGACTTGTTTAAAAACCCGCTTTCTCACAGAAAGGGGGTTTTTTGGATGTAGTTCATTAGGATGATTACACGACAATTTTAGATTCAGTTAATTCCAAAATATAATCATAACGAAAGTTATTCACTAACTCTTTTAAGGTGTCTGCTAAGATTTTATTTTCTGGAGGAATGTAATCGATGAGTTCCCAGATTAATAAATCACTACAAGCTTGAGCCGCTTTATAAAGCTGTTCAAGCCAGTCTTTTGGCATTGTTTCTAACGCCTCAATACTAGAGAGAAGCTGCATCCGTTTGGATTCAAAAGATTGATGAAATGAATGAATATTTGGAGATTCATCTGTCCGATAAACATATTGAACCCCCAAATGTTTTCCAATCACCTCTAACAGTTCCTCTCGTTGAAATGGCTTGCCGATAAAATCCTCACATCCAGCCTGAAAAACAGCTTGTTTTTCTGACTCAAATGCACTGGCTGTTAAGGCAATAATAATAGGTTTTTTGGCTAAAGACATAGCATTAATGTGTTGAGTCGCCTCCAAACCATTCATTACAGACATTCGCATATCCATTAAGATTAAATCCGGTTGCCAACTCGAACAAATTTCAACCGCTTCTTGACCATTAGTCGCTTCTGTAATTTCAAAACCAACTTCTGATAGCAATTTGACCAGTAAAAGACGGTTAGCGGGTTGATCTTCGGCGATTAAAATGCGAAAATTAGGCTGTTCCGGTGTCAAAATAATAATTTGATGAGAAGTTGAATTTCTTTGATTCTCTTGGGGTTTCGTGCAAGTTAGGGGAATCTCAAAGGCAAAGGTACTCCCAACATTAACTTGAGATTGAACGGTTATTTCTCCACCCATCAGTTGCACAAATTGTTGACTTATTGATAATCCTAAACCCGTACCTTCGGCTGATTTTAAACCGATTTCTGTTTGATAAAAGGCTTGAAATAACCGATCTAATTCATGTTCGGCAATACCCGAGCCTGTATCTGAAACTTCAAAGCGAATCGTTACCGAATTGCTTTTAACCGAAGGATTTTCTGTTTCTATTCTTTGGAATTTATCAACTCTAAATGCTCGTAGAATTATACAACCTGAGGCGGTAAACTTAATGGCATTACTCAAAAGATTAATTAAGATCTGGCGCAACTTCTTTTCATCTGCGTTTACCCATTGAGGTAATTGTTCGTCTCGTTCAAATCTCAGCAATAATCCTTTCGATTCTGCTTTCAAACGCAACATTTTTTCTAAATTTTCCAGCAGACGAAGTAAATCAAAATCCGTTTCCGTCAGCGTAACTCGACCCGCCTCAATTTTTGACATTTCTAAAATATCATTAATTAAATTGAGCAAATGTTCACCGGATCGACTGATAATTTCCAGATTTTGATGATGTTCAGACTTAATACTAGAGTCCTTATTCATTAATTGTGCAAAACCCAAAATTGCATTGAGAGGGGTTCGCAGTTCGTGACTCATAGAGGCGAGAAATTCACTCTTAGCGCGGTTAGCAGCATCAGCAGCTTCTTTGGCTTCTTGAAGTTCTTTGGCTTGTTGCTGAGTTTTAGCAAATAATTCCGCTTGTTGAACAGCTACCCCCAACTGACTCCCAATTTGAGTAATAATTTTAATTTCTGCTTTTGTCCATTCTCTAGGTGTTCCATTTTGATAGGCGCAGAGTAACCCCCACAAATTTGTTCCACAGAAAATCGGTGCAATCGTATAGGAACGAGCTTGTAATTGCTCTAATAAATTCAGATAACAGTCATCAAATCCGGCTTGATAAATATCCCGGACGGAGCGATAATAACTTTTTCTTTGGCGATAAAATCCACCTTGATTTTCTTTTAAATAAGTATCTTCTATCAAAGTTTCGCCGGTTTCGAGTAATTTCGCCGTACAATTAGCCTGATTAACTGTAATTTCAGTCAAATAAGATTGAGCTTCTGTACCAGGTATTAACTGTGTCCATCCTGACATCACAGACTCAGCAATAACTTCTCCACTCCAGTCGGAATTGAAACGATAAACAAGAACCCGCGAACAACACAACGCTTGTCTTAGTTCTTCGGTGGTTGCATTAAATATCGTTTTTAGTTCGAGAGTTTCTCGCATTCTTTGCATGACTTGAACAATTGTTCTTTCCCGTTTTGCACTTTCTTGTAAGGCTTGTTCAACTTGTTTGCGTTCGGTAATATCAGTATTAGAACCCACCATGCGATAGGGTTGATTGTTACTATCCCAAAGCGCCACACCCCGACAAAGTATCCATCGAATATTTCCTTGTTTAGTGATGGCTCTAAACTCGACTTCGTAGGAAGAAATTTGTCGATTTAGATAGTTATCTAGAATGTTAAAAACTCGTTCGGAGTCTTCGGGATGCAGGACTTTTTTAAAAGAGTCGAGATGGTTGGGTAATTCCCAATCAAAATAACCTAACATGGCTTTCCACCGAGAAGATATATAAGTTTTTCCACTTTGGATATCCCAGTCCCAAATGCCATCGTTTGACCCTTCAACAGCCAGGGAAAATCGTTCTTCTGAGGCTCTCAAAGCGGCTTCGGTTTGCTTTTGTTGGGTGATGTCGCTAACCGTACAAACGACTCGTTCAACCTTACCATTTTCTGAGAATTGAGGAGTGGCGTTGACTAATAGCCATTTACAGGAATTTGTCCGTTCTGCTTCGGCTATTCCGATAATAATATTACGAACGGCTTGACGTTGATGAATGGCAGATTGTACGGGAAGTTTTTCTACTGGAAAAAAAGTGCCATCTTCTTGCAAAATCTGGGAATTTTTACCAAATATTTGAGGCGTTTCGGTTTCGGATTCTAGTTTTAATAATGTTTGTGCCGATAGATTGCTTGCCAAAATCTCAGCACGATTATTTAGGAGTAATACGCCCACTTGCATTTCGCGGATAAGTGTCTGAAACCGTTTTTCACTTTCTTTCAAGGCTTTTTCTCGCAGTTGATGAGCGTATAGGCATCGGTCAAAAAAACTACTAATCAGGGTAAATATTAATGTAATTAGGGTAATGATAGCCACCCCAACCGCCAGCAAAAATTGATTAAACTGAGCGAAAGTGTCAGTCGCTAATACTGCTTTTGGAAAAAAGTGAGTTGCCCACATTCCACTATAGTGCATTCCACTAATTGCAACTCCCATAATTGTTGCGCTGCCGATTTTTTGCCAAAGTTGCTGGCTGGTATTTGAATTTTGCGATTGAAATGCTAACCCTAAAGCGCCGCCTGATGCTAGTATTGCTATAATAATAGATAAAACAACAATCGAGAGATCATATCGGATTTGGGCTTGTAGTTGTAGGGCTGCCATGCCTGTGTAGTGCATCAAAGCGATCGCAATTCCCATACAAATACTACCTCCAATTAGCCATAATCGATTGGTATTTGGTTGACGCAATAACCATAGTGCCAAACCTGAAGCGGCGATCGCTAAGGCTAGAGATAGTGATGTTACAAGCATATTGTAGTGAATAGGTATGGGTAAATGAAAGGCAAGCATGGCGATAAAGTGCATTGACCAAATTCCACCTCCCATCGCGATCGCTCCTCCCAATAACCAGATGAGGCTTTTCTGTTTGCTACTTTCAAGTTTCACCTGTTTTGCTAAGTCTAAAGCGGTATAGGAAGCGATGACAGCAATTAGGAATGAAAGCGCGATTAAGCTCTTGTTATAGTGACCCAGTATTTCTGTTGTGATTTCCATAGTGTTCTCTCCTGATGGGTTTTGAGTTGATGAATTGGTTCGAGCTTTTGAGCTTTTCTCTGTTCTTTTTGATTGTATCAATTTTTTTTTGTTGATTTATTTTTATTTTACTTTTCATCAGAGTAAAAACATAAAATTGTAATCAATTTAACAATTTACTATAAACTTTGTTAAAACAATTTGCTAAAAAACTGGGTACATTTAGGCCGTCCGTGAGGTGAATTTTTAGGGGTCAACTGATTGATTAGATTCATTTGGCCGCCTCAACTCTTTTGGGAGTCAATCGAGGCGGATTTTCACCTTTCAAAACAGAGCGTCATTGAACTGATTTGGATCGAATGAACTTCGCGACTTGAGCAAATGAGAGTTAGAAAGGCACTTGAGAGAATTTAGATAAAGTAGTGGGGGATAAACTGGCTGGTATTTTGGGTAATCGGAGTTTGATCTTCTCGAATACCAATTCCGGCTGCTTCCTCACCAATAATCCACGATCCAATAACAGGATAATAACTGTCAAACTGGGGTAACGGCCAGTAGGATTGATAAATTAAAGGTTCGTCTTGATAGATGCCTTCAGTTTGATAGGAGCGATCGCCATAATAGATTGTAACATTACCCCCTTCGCGGGAAAATATCGGTTTGCTCAGATAAGGATGCTGGAGTTGAGTTGAGTCAAAATAGGCGGGTAATAGGTTAGGATGATCGGGAAAAAATTCCCATAGAATTGGTAAAATGGCTTTGTTGCTGAGGATCATTTTCCAAGCCGGTTCTAACAGCAGCATCGGTTCGTTTAAAAGCTGTTTTCCGAAGTCTTCGTCGATCATCCATTCCCAAGGGTAAAGTTTAAATAGGGCTTGAATGGGATAGTTTTCTAAGTCACAAAAGACTTCTTGGGTGAAGTTCCAGCCAATTTCATCTATATAGAGATGTTGGGTTTCAAACCCGGCTTGAATGGCGACATCTCGCAGGTATTCAACGGTTCCGAGGTCTTCTGTGCTGTCCCGTTCGCAGGTAAAGTGTAGATATCTTTGGCGACGGTCGAGGCGAGAATAGATGTATTGAAATTGTGCGAGTAGTTTTTCGTGAATGGAGTTAAATTGATCGGCGTCGGGGAAGACTTCTTCTAACCACGTCCACTGAACAATACTGGCTTCGAGTAAAGCGGTGGGTGTGTCGGCGTTGTATTCGAGGAGTTTGGGGGGATGGATGCCATCATAGACAAAATCAAAGCGACCGTACAGGGTGGGGTCGTCTCGTTCCCAGGACTGACAACAAATTTGAAAAAATTCTGGCGGGATGGAAAGCTGAGTGTAGCGTTCTTCTACAATTATGCGATCGACGGCTTCCAGACAAAGCTGATGGAGTTCAAGGGTTGCGGCTTCGAGTGAGTCTATCTGTTGAGATGTAAACTGATAACAGACGCTTTCATTCCAGTAGAGTCCACCGTAGTTGTAAAAGTGAAATCCAACCTCATCGCATTTTTGCTCCCAGTGGGGACGCGGTTTGAGGGGGATGCGTTTCATAGCTACACCTGCTTTTTTAATTAAGATATTGATGATTTTGTCTTAAAGTTCCCAGTCTGGGGACTGTTGACGACTTAAACTTGAGTTAACCGCCTCGGCTACCTGCTCGTCCCCCAACTCGGCTCCCCGAACCAAATCCGCCTCGTTTGACGGTACCAACGGAGGAACTGGGACGAGCCGGAGAGGTGGTAACAATTCCGGCGTTGCGGGGTACGGCTCTCGGAGGACTGTTGTAGGTGCGGTAATAGTAGTAGTTACCACTGCGATATCGGTAGTAGGGGCCATAATGATAGCCAACGGGATAGGAACCATCGGTAATTGGTTCACAGAGTTGCGGTTGACCCCATTCTTGCTGACAGTCTTGTAGATTGCGATAAACTTCACGTCTTTTAGAAGATTCACAGGCTTTCAGACCCACTGATGCAATTAAAACAAGGGTAACAACTGCGGTTCTTTTGAGTTTGCGCGGAGGAGTTTTTTTCATAGAGCTTGCCAAAGCTTCTCCTTTTCAGCATAGCTTATGGGCTGATGTAGTCCGGAACCTCTCAAACCCTTGTTTTTTGGGGATTTTCCAGGAGAGAGCGGCGGTAAATATTACGAAATGTAAAAAAAACACCGTCATAGCAGCATACCGTCTTGACATCTGAGAAAAAAGCCTTTATCTTGTAATACATACCCGGGTACACAAGTTCACTGTCCTATGCAAAGTAAGCAAAAGGTAACGTTATATATTCCGCCCCAACTGCATCGCAAATTAAAAATTAAAGCGGCAGTTGAATCAGAACCGATGTCTTCTCTAGCTGAACGGGCGATCATCTTCTATCTCAATAATCCAGAGGTAGTCGATGAAATAGAAGCATCACATGGGCAAACGCATCGGGTATACTCTTGTCCCGAATGTGCCAACTCAGTTGTTCTCAGGGAAGGTGAACTCGTTTCACTGAAGAACCAACCGAGCGTACTGACCGAAGATGAACTCGATCTTCAACAAGTGCAGCAGGTTGATACTCCCCCAGCTCAACAGGGAGAAGAAAAGCTGGTTCCCTGTTAATTCAATAAACTCTCGAACGCAGTTTGGGCGCACCTGTCGTGTTCAGATTTGAGTGAAAGAGTTATAATAAATCCTTCACCAGAAATGTTGTACCGTCTCTATTGGATCGAGGACTATGCAAGAAGAACTAGGAATCTTAATTGAAGCTCGATATCCTCTGATCTACCTCGTCACATCCGAGGAGGAGCGGTCTGAGCAGACCATCGCCAGAATCGCACAGGCCAAGCGTCAACGAGAAGTTTATATATGGACAGTCACCCGTGGCTTAGTCAAATACGATCAACCGCGCACCACTGTTCAGTCGAATACAGTTTCTCCCCAGGCGGCAGTTGAGTGGGTGATTCGACATCGAGAACCCAATGTAAGTGGCAGTATTTACATTTTCAAAGATTTGCATCCCTTTAAGGATTCTCCCGAAGTGACCCGGTGTTTGCGGGATGCGATCGCCAGTTTCAAGGACACCAACAAGACTATCATTTTGATGTCTCCGGTGCAAGAAATCCCCATCGAGCTAGAGAAGGAAGTAGTTGTTCTCGACTTCGCTCTGCCCGATATGAAAGAGCTAAATCAAGTTCTGTCGGCTCAGTTGGAACAAACCCGTTCTCGTCGAATCAGTACAGAAACACGAGAGAAGTTACTCAAAGCAACTCTAGGGTTGACGAAAGATGAGGCGGAGAAGGTTTACCGTAAGGCTTATGTAACGGCCAATCGTCTAACTGAAGCCGAAGTAGATATTGTTCTCTCTGAGAAAAAGCAGCTCATTCGGCGCAACGGGATATTAGAGTATATCGATGTTGATGAAACGATTGATGCTGTGGGAGGCTTGGAAGAGCTGAAACGTTGGTTAAAGCAACGTTCCAACGCCTTCACCGAACGCGCCAGGGAATACGGTTTACCGCAGCCGAAAGGGATGCTAATTCTGGGAATACCCGGTTGTGGAAAGTCTTTGATTGCGAAAACCACCTCTCGTTTATGGGGTTTACCCTTGCTGAGGTTGGATATGGGCCGAGTCTATGACGGCTCAATGGTGGGACGCTCCGAGGCGAACTTACGCAACGCACTCAAGACAGCCGAATCCATTTCACCTGCAATTCTGTTTATCGACGAGCTAGACAAATCCTTCGCAGGAAATTCAGGTTCAGCCGACTCCGATGGCGGAACATCTAGCCGAATCTTTGGTTCTTTCCTGACTTGGATGCAAGAAAAAACATCACCTGTGTTTGTGATGGCAACGGCGAACCGTGTGGAACGGCTACCGGGAGAGTTCTTGCGGAAAGGACGATTTGATGAGATTTTCTTTGTAGACCTTCCCACAAAAGAGGAACGGCAAGATATTTTCAAAATTCACCTGTCCAAACGACGTTCAGAAATTGACCGCTTCGACTTAGATCAGTTGTCTACGGTTTCTGAAGGGTTCTCAGGGGCAGAAATTGAGCAAGCGCTCGTCGCTGCAATGTACGAAGCTTTTGCTCAAGACCGAGAGTTTACGCAGCTTGACATCATAGCCGCAATTAAAGCGACACTACCGCTGTCGAAGACCATGAACGAACAGGTCACGGCCCTGCGAGATTGGGCGCGTCAGCGGGCGCGGCCGGCTGCATCTTCCGTCGCTGAATATCAGCGTATGGAATTTTAAAGGCTTTCTCCTGGTCCAAACAGGAGGATAGGCTAGCACAAAAAAGGCTAGCAGTTTCTGAAAAAAAACCGCTCTTGTCATCAGCGTCTACGCTACAAATTCAAGGCGGTATCCGTTAAAATCCAAAACCGTTGTTGTTTCGTTTTCAGTTCCACTAGGAGGAAATCCCAATGTCTCATTTCAGCACTCTGCGTACCAAAATCTCTGATGCCGAAATCTTAAAGACTTCTTTACGCGATTTAGGTATCTCTGTTAAGACTAACGCAGATGTTCGTGGCTACAATGGCCAACGTGTTCGCGCTGACTTAGTTGCAGTTCTCGAAGGTGAGTATGATTTAGGTTGGTCTCGCAACAGCGATGGCACCTATGACCTGATCGCTGACCTGTGGGGCGTTGCTAAGAAGCACAACCAAACTGAATTGATCAATTCCATCAACCAAAAATACGCTGTTAACAAAACTCTGTCTGAAGTTAAGCAGCGTGGTCTGCAAAATGCAAACGTTAAGTTGATCGTTCAAAAATAGTCGCTCTGAGCGTTCCCAAGCTTGCGGGTTAACCAGTACGGGTTAGCCCGTTTTTTTTTGGGTTTGAATCTAGATTCAAGAAAAACCCTAACCTGGCTCAGATTTTCAGTAAGCCCTATCTATACAACTTGTTCATCAACTTTATTCTACCGGCTTAGGATGACATTGAATGAGTTGACGGTGCTGACGAATTACTCCAGCTTGTGTGGGGTCATAACCAACCAAAATCACTTCGCCATCTTCAGTTCGTATCCAACCCCTTGCCGGAACAATTGTTCGAGAATCAACTGTATTATTTTCTCGTTTTTGTGATTGTTGTTGACGAGGTTGTGAAGAATTATTGGGTTGAGGAGTTACGGGTTCAATCAGGAGAGATTCTAATTCAACTAACTCTGGAATTGCCGATGAATCTTCAACAGGATTTGGTGCAATTCCGCCCCGACCCGTTATCACAAATTCGCTGGTTCCCCTCTGTTTGCAGGGATCTTGAGCAATTAATGCAGCCGGATCGACAACGGTTTGAGGTAAGTCTACCAATCCTTGAGCGGGGTCAATTTCGTTGTTTAATTCAACGGTTCCACTAAATTCTGCTCCTAATTCAGAAGTCGCAGTAATATCGCTAGCGCCCGTTTGTTGAGTACGAAATTCTGTGCCGAAAATTGCATCAACATTAATAATAACTTGACCTCCAGATCCAGCCAAAGCGTTCGCAGAAATATCACTATTTTCAATCGCAATTAATTGATCGCCATTAATCGTAATATTACCGCCCGTTCCCGTTTCTAAAGAATTCGTTGTAATCGCACCCCCACGACGCAAACGAATATCGGAGGTATCAATGGTAATATTTCCTTCGGTTCCCAGTCGAGTTTCGGCGCTGAGGCTGGCATTATCCAGGCGAATATTATCCGCATTCACCCTCAAACTCCCCGCTTCTCCCGTTCCTGTCGCACTCACGGTAACTTCGGCTTCGTCGCTAACCGTTAAATTGGGGGTAAATATATTCAAGTCTCCCGCGTCACCTGTTCCTTGGGACTCCGCAACCAAACGACTATCAACAGCAGTAGAACCGAGATTACCCGTTCCGGTCACTTCCACCGACTCGGAAGCATTAATGGTTAACGTTCCGCCCGGGCCACGTTCAACACTCTCCACCCCTTCTTCGATGAGAGAACCCGCACTCACCAGTCCCCCACTGCGAACAATTAAGCGATCAACATTTAACGTTGCATTTCCCCCCAAACCCGTTCCAAAGTTCTCCGCCGAAACTTTTGCACCGTCTTCAACGATTAATTCTGTGGCGTTAATCGTTAATTGTCCGGCATCTGCACCTGTAATAAATGGGTTTCCAGACTCATCTAGACGAGGTTCTCCGGCTTCATCCCGCTCTACGGGTTCTGCGGTGACAAAAATACCGCTACTATCTCGAACTCCTACCTCTTCTACAGGTGCAGTTCCACTCACGAGAATAGAGTTAGCGTTGATGGTTACTGTTGCTCCTTGACCTTCACTTCCGGCTGTACCACTGGCAATTTGTGCGCCATCTAAAACTGTTAACTGTCCAGTTTCAACCGTTAATATTCCGCCATTTCCGGTAGCACCTGGTTCAACTTGAACACTTAAAGCGCTGGGAAACTGAGCATCTGCGGTCGTGCCGATCAGTTCAATGGACTCGGACGCTTTCACAGTTAACTCACCTGCATTACCTGAACCAAAAGTAACAGTTCCCACCTGAGCGCCATCCCGAACGATTAATCGTCCTGTTTCAATCATAATTGTTCCTCCATCTCCTGTTGCTGTTGGTAAAGTAGCCGCAGATAAACCACTAGGACCCATAAGTCCTTCTCCCATCAACTCTACAGATTCAGAGGCTTTAACAATCAAATTTCCCCCTTGACCTAGACCAGATGTACCAACTGAGATTTGTCCTCCATCGCGGATCAGAAGTTGTCCAGTTTCTACTGTAATTGTTCCGCCTTGACCACTCACATCTGGGCTAACTACACCAAACAAACCACTCGGCTCACCAATTGAGTTTGTGCCAACCAGTTCAACTGCTTCGGAAGCTCTTACCATCAAATTTCCTGCGTTTCCATCACCTGAGGTCGGTGCTGCTACAAATGCACCATCTCGAATAATTAACCTTCCAGTTTCAATTATTGAGTTCCCCCCAGTTCCAGTCCCAAATGTATTAGCTCCTAATCTAGTCCCATCTCCACTCATAGTGACCGACTCAGAAGCAACCACACGAACATCTCCCCCCGCTTTTGATCCATAGGTTTCGGAGATAACTGCTGAATTACCTGTCAACGAGACTTGTCTTCCCTGAATTTGAATCTCTCCTCCACCCTCACCACTGGTATTAACTGAAGCAAACTCAGATAAATTAACATTTTGAAAACTGCTAACACCGCTATAGTCCAGTGCAAATCCTTCCGCTATGGGTTGAAGGGCAATAAAATTATTTCCTGCAACGCTTCCCAACTCAACTCGTCCTCCTTGGGTTGTTAGAATTCCGCCTTCTAAACGAACTTCTCCGCCAACTAAAGCTAAAGTTTGTCCTGGTGGTACTTGTAGACCAACAGGAATGTTAAACGTTTCTCCAGCTTCATTCATTTGAGCCATAACTGCCTGAGAACGGTTAACAAGACGACCCGGATTTTCCCGAAACCACAAACCAACGGGAATATTAATCGTTAATAAGGGTGGAGTGTTGGGATTTGTGGCGCTAAACTCACTACCATTTGCAAAAATGATACTATCTGCACTGGTGGCAAAAAATGAACCTCCAATATCGAGAGAAGCATTTTCACCAAAAATAATGCCATTGGGGTTGATTAAAAAGAGGTTGGCATTCCCCAAAACCCCCAATCTTCCCAGGATGTTAGAAACGTTCTCTCCGGTAACACGGGTAAGAATATTGACAATTCCATCGGGATTAGAAAAATACGCTGCTCGTCCCTCGTCAATGTTAAACTCTCGGAAGCTATGAAATAAGTTACTTCCCCGAACTGCTCCCCCATCAATGCGATCGCTGTTAATATTTCTGATATTCTGATTGGGAACCACAACAGAGCTTTCATTTCCCAAGGTGTTATCGGGAACGATTTGTGCCGTAGCGGTATATGAAGCGAACAGACAGAGAAAGAGACTGCTACAGGGAAATCCGATCAAATTCTTCAATCTCATGGGGATGCACGGGGGTTGGTGGGCAAGCAGCAGAGAAGATTCCGCTCAAGATTTTTTGATTTGGATGCCCTATAGGATACCTGAAATCTGCCAAAATGTTCAAAAATTATTTGTTGGAGGTGAAGAACCTCTCCCCAACCCTCTCCAGGGAGGCTACCGCTTATACACATCTCGACTTGAAATCAAAATCCTGTATTTTGCCCCCCTCCGCCCCCCAATTTTGGGGGGAACCCAGAACATTAAGTTTGCCGCCCTCTTGTCCCCCAAGTTTGGGGAGAACCAGATGTTATTAAAGACATCATCCCAATTCTCTAGCGTATGCTTTTCTTACTCCTTCGGTTTGGATAGAAACTATTGAACGCACCCCAACTAAATCGGAGATTATAGTTGGGGATTCTTTCGCTAAGAAATAGCTATATCTCTTAGCGTCCCCAGAGTTATCGGCGTTCTCGATGTGTCGTTGGAACTTTTGCCTACGAACACTCTAGAAAAGTGTTTGTCACCCATAATTAATCCATACCAGTATCTAGCTCCAATATTGTAGGAAGCATTAAGATCGGCATTGTAATTCTTGCCAGTAGTGAAGCGACAGAGCGAGTAATTATCCTTGCCTCTCCTCACTTTTCCACTTCCATCAAAAGCATAAGCACTGGTATATTTAGGATTAATAAACACAACTTTACCACCAAATTCTTCCCATCTTTGTTGAGTCAATTCCACGATTTGTCGATGACACCAAAGATGGAATTTCTGTTTTTGCAAAGAGCCTTTACAGCCGGCTTTCGCCTTCCATCCCTCTAAGTTCTCAAAAACAATTACTTTAACGCCATGAGTTGATGCGAAATCAACAATCCAGCGCATTACTTTTCGAGAAATTTCTGAGTTGATGTTAGAGGATTTGCGATAAAGTCCCTTGCAAAATCCCTTAGATAAATCTGATTTCGTGATATTCCGAGTCGGTCTAGACTTAGTGGAAATCATCATCCTTCGCTGATTGCGACGGTCTATGTCTCTAGCAGGGTTAATAAAAACCCTTGCCTTTACAGTACCGTTTCGACCAACAATAGATGCTGTCGCAGCGTTGTTGATACCCAGATCAACACTGCAAACGAAATCAGACTCCTGCTTGCTTACCTTTCCTATCTGCACGGGCATCGAAAGTTGGCAAGTTCTTTTGTTGACTACCAAGGCAGGAGATTGAATTTTATTGCTTTCAGTCAAATGTCGATTTAATCCATGATTTTTGACCGGAATTGATTCAATCCATGCCCAATCTTTCCCGTTCCAAACTTTTAGGCTGACGGTAAGAAATCCCTCGCCATAAAGTATTTGTTGACCTTTATATAGCGCGGGATAAGTCTTGCACATCGCCGTTAACCTTGGTGGTCTAGCTTGGCGATGCTTCCTGATTCCAGATTGCCATTCTCTGTACCTAGTTTGAAAGCTAGAAACAATGCCGATAGCATCTGCGATAGCAGCACGTCTTAAGTAGCTAGGAAACTTCAGGAAAGATGGACGCTTCTTTGCCACTTCCTGAAAGAACCTATGCTTTGGATTAGGGTGATCTGCTGTCTGATGAAACATCTTTTCGACAGCATTAATCCTTTGTTTTGATGTTAGGTCGCAAAGCTTTGTCCATTGAGCATTGACTAGCAAAACCAAAGGTTCTAGGAAGTGGCGATACTCCTGAATCGTTAGCACCATTTGATGCTTTTGCTCCGAAGTTGCCTTTA
This sequence comes from Lyngbya sp., assembly GCA_035285085.1. Lineage (GTDB taxonomy): Bacteria > Cyanobacteriota > Cyanobacteriia > Cyanobacteriales > Microcoleaceae > Capilliphycus. The sequence continues at coordinate 53,529 of JAYKHV010000125.1, forward strand.
ATTCCCAAACATCCGTTCTGATTAACTCTGAAGGATTACGTTTCTTGTTGCCTTTTCGTTTGGCTTTGCTTTTGCTCATTTGGGTTAGCCTCGACCTTGACTGTAACTATAGTATCAATCTAGTATTTAGATGTCAACACAGATATTTAATTAGTTCTGATGGAAAAACCTAGATGAAAAACCCGCTCCAATAGCGCATTTCGACTCATTGATCACTTAGTTCTAGTGACTAAGTTCCGCAGGCAATCCTTGACTGAAGAAATGTTAGGGAGAATGAAATCGATTATTAATGAGTTACTGGTCAAATGGGAATGCGAGCTAGTGGAGTTTGGTGGCGAAGCCGACCACATACATCTACTATTTGAAACTCATCCTAGTGTCGATTTGTCGAAAATGGTTAACAATATGAAAACTGTCACATCTCGCCGACTTAGATCTGAATTCCCTGAACATTTAGCTCAGTTTTACTGGGCAAGCAAGCCACAATTTTGGTCGGCTAGTTACGCAATTATTAGTGTTGGAGCGCAAGCCCCTTTAGAGAAGTTGATAAAATATGTGCAGAACCAAGAGAAGCCTAATTAGCGGTTGCTTCGCCTCTGATTTAGCTGGCTTCGCTAACCCCAACTAAATCGGAGATTTTAGTTGGGGACTGCACTCAGCATTTTCTGTTCAAAGTCCCCCAGCTACCCCCATTATTGGGGGTCACGGGGGCAGGGGATTTAGGGGGCGGAGTCACGAAGACGGCGGATTTAGGGAGAGGTCAGGACAAGCGGACAAGGTGACGTTGAAGCCAATTTACTAAGTCTTCTCGTTCAGCTTCACCAGATGCAACTTGTAAGATGATTTGCTCTTGTTCATCCACAGAGGCATTAATCTCATACCCATTCAGAACCAAAAAAACTTCCATTGCAGCATGACCAATTCGTTTATTTCCATCAATAAATGGATGATTATTGATGATGGAAAATCCGAGTGCAGCAGCCTTTGCAGTGATTGTAGGATAAAGTTCTTTACCATCAAATGTCATCTGAGGTTGAGCAAGTGCAGACTCAAGCGCACCTAAATTAGAAATTCCCTCAGTTCCACCAGATTGTTGAATTATGCAGTGGTAAAGTTCTAACACTTCCCTAAGCGTCAGATAACGCATTAGGCCAGTCGGCGATAAAGTTCTGCATTTTTCTGCAAAACGTATGCTGTAGCGTCGTTAAAGGAGGATTCTGATTTGCTTAAAAACTGCTCAACACTCATCAGAACCAACTCTTCTAGGGAAATATTCAGATTAGTTGCAACTTCTTCGAGGTGTTGCAAGCGCTCATCAGGTATTGTGATTTTGATGGTACTCACGGTGATTTAAACTTCCAGGGTCTTACTATTTTACCACTTTGATTTGTAAGGATTGATCCCTACATCTACTTTTTGCCCCCCTTGCCCCAATTCTGGGCGAGTAAGGTTTTTCGCCCCCCATCCCCCAATTCTGGGGGAGTAAGGTTTTTAATCGTCAGATTGGTTTAAAACTTAAGGAAAGTAATGATAAAATTCTCGTCTATGAAGAACTCGGCAGAAAGTAATAGTGTCGCCTCTCAGAAAAAAGCCAATTCTATAATCACCGACCCGAATTCAATAGGCATTCTCTTCTCCTTTTAATTTTTTGATTTGTTGATATCCCCAAGATTTTGACAGGCTAGAATCTCAGAAAAAGTCAGATTTTTAATCGTCGTATAAACGGGCGTGCTTTTCAAAGTTTTCAGATCCTTAAGAAATGTCGGAATATATTCAGTTTTCATTCCTCCTCTAGTTCTGTTAGTGCTTCCTCAAAACTTAAGGGCGTTTCATCTTTAACTTCCATCATAGCCCGATAGAGTCCTTCATCTTCAAGCATTGCAATTAAACGCTCATAATCCGAAAAACTAATGACGACTTTCTGGATGTGACCTTGAGTATCAGTAATTAATTCTTGTGCAAATGGATAATCTTTGGTATTCATTTTTTCCGGCTTATCTTTATCAAACGGTATTGCCATTTTACCACTTTGATTTGTAAAGAACCTCTCCCCGTCCTACGGACACCCCTCTCCTCGCAGGAGAGGGGATGGGGGTGAGGTCAATTCAGAAATTTAGTGGTGAGGTTACTTCAACTTACGCTTTAATCCCAAACCAACACCCAACGCACCAAATGTTAAAAGAGCGATCGCTGTACCCGGTTCAGGAACATTAGCAACTTCCTCAAATCGGTCATTCAAGACAATAACTTCAGGAGTAATTTCAATAAAATCATCCAGGTCGAAGTCTGAAGCAAAGATGTCAAGTGTTCCATCCAAAATCTCTTGAGTCGTTTCGACACCAACAGATAAACCCAATAAGTTTTCGGTTTCGCTAATGATACTGGTTAAATCATTAGTGGCAAGGTTGGCAAAATCTTCGCTACCCAAACTACTCGGAAGAGAAACATTTTCCGCGCCTCCGGCATTCAGTACACTTGCCAAGTTCTCGATAATGGTAGAATCAGTGAAGAGATAGGATTCTAGCAGAACATTACTATTGTCTTCGGAGTCAAGAATACGATACCGTACAATCTCCAGCTTACCTGCAAAGTCATCGCTAATCTCAAAACCCAGCTCCGAACTAATTTCGTCTCCTGTAAAACGCTGTGCTTCTAAACCTGCCAATTCAACACTTTCTACTGGACTCCGAGTTGATCCTGTACTCGGTTCAATCGGAAGTAGGCTACTTTGATCAAAATCAATGGATTGAAAGACTGTATCCAGTGAATTCAAATCCGCGTCAATTGAACCCGATTCAGAATTAATGATTGGGGGAACGTATGTGTTAAAGTCTTGAACGTCTCCCTGAAACTGGCTGAGATTTGGATCGTCGATGAATTGATCTAGGAAAGGTTGGTAATCAGGTGTTTCATTAAACAGCAAAAAAGTATTGTTAATTTCCCGTAATGTTTCCTCATCTCCATTTGCCGAAAAGAATGGGAACCCAATTCTTATCACTGCCTCTGCCGACTCCACGATCGCACCCATAACCGTCCCCGCAGCCAATGCAGTAGCCGCGACTAATCTCATCACCTTCATCGGTATTAGCCTCCTGATATTGTAAATATTGGTAAACTTTTACTCGGATTAGAATTCAAACTGTATATCATTCACGAGCCAACCATACTCGCCTCCAACTTAAAAGTCAACTGCCTTTACTGAATCTTTAAAAATAGGCAAGATGAGCTTTAAACTACAGCCTCTATGTAAAGTTGATCCTTTCTATTTCGGTTTTTATTTCAATATGTAAATCAACTCCAGACTGAGACTAAAAGTTCAACGCTTGGACTCCGGATAGAACTCTAATCTTTTGTAAACGTCTTGATTCTCTCGTGATAGATTCAACCCCGTCAAGTCGCTTATTTGAGCGACATCGCTACTGTATTTTGTCCTCCAGTCCCCTTAACAATAACAGTAGAACCTGAATTTTTGCAGATTTTCACACCTATCTCTCCTCAGCAGAAAAATAGATTACCAAGGACTCCCAATTAATGTAAAACCCGCCCAGTAAAAGGGATGAGACAGACTAACATCACCCCGAGCGGCAATTTCTGGGGGTAACTCCACATCTGCGGTAATGGTCTTTTTCTGATAAACTAATTTTCCATCTTCTAAACGAACTTTCCCCTGTAACATGGCGAGTTGGGCTTGTCTGAGGGCTTCTGCTTTGATGGGACTGTGTAACAACGCATCATAAAAGGTACTCATCAGTCCCAAAGTTCCCGCATCACTAACGTACCACAAACTGGCGATCGCTGACTTTACCCCCGCTTGAATGGCGAGTCCTGCAAAACCTAATTCGGCTTCTTCATCTCCAACTGCGGTGGTACAAGCGCTCAAAACTAAAAGTTCGACGGGGGGTTGATCTAAACGTAACTGACGCAGTTCATCCAACCATAATTTTTGGTCCCAAAATTGAATATAAGACCGGTTTGCACCCCCGGCTAAAAACTCCCCGTGTGTGGCTAAATGAATAATTTCAAATTGTTTTTGTTTGCGTTGGTTGGTGAGGTTATCAATGGTAAATTCTTCGTTGAGAAAAGATTGACCGGGCCATTGATTTTCTTTAACAATTAAATTTAATTCAACGGGAACCGCAGGTAAAGGTTCTTGGGTGGGGTCGGTAAATTTAGACGCTCCCATCGCCAGAACTTTTGAGTTTTTCAGGTGTACATAACTGGTATCGGTTAAACTCAAACTGGGAATTAACGCTAAACTATAGTCTTCTAAAAGAAACTTTTCGCCATCGTATAATGCAGCAATGGGTAAGGTTCTTAACCCCGCATCCATCGAAAAAATTAACGTTTTTACTTGATGTTTTTCTAACTCGGTTTTTAAGGGTAAAATCAACCAATCATAGAGTTGTTTTCCAGTAATTTTATATTCAGTATCGCTTAGACTTCTGGGGCTGCGAATTTGATTGCTAAATTCTCGAACCACTTGTAATAGGTCTTCTCGTTTGATTTGGGTACTTTTAAATAGAGGTTGACCATCGGGTAAAACGAGCCGCATTTCTAATTGATTGGCTTGTATTGAAACGTATACAATCGCCGGTTTGTGTCCGGTTAGTGTGGTAATATCGCTCAGGGTTTGACGAATACTTTGATCGCTAACTGGATTTTTATTGATATTTTCACCAAAATATTTAATAAATTCCTGACCCCGAAACAAATCAATTTGTAAGACGGATGAAGAAAAAGTCGAAGTGGCAATTTGATCGGTGGAAACGGTTGTTCCTTCCAGTTGAATGGGAATATTTTCTATGTCTTGGGCGATTTCTTCATTGTTATTCAAATTATCATTTTCTGTGATAATATCCGTTGGTGAATCTACCTCTTCACCGAGGGGAATTTCTCCATTTTCTGAAGGATTAGACGGGTTTTCTGTTGTGGGTTCTAAAGGATTATCTTGAATAACGGGTTCTTGATTATCTGGGGTTTGATTGGGAGTTTCTGGGGGAATATTATCTTCGTTTGCTTCGGGTTTTTGGGGGGGATTTACGTTATTTGTCGGGGGTAAAGCGGTGATTTCTCCGTTCGTAATTCCCCCAACCGTACCGTTTAAAGTCGCATCTCCGATTTCAAATGTGTTGCGGGTTAATGAGGGAAGAACGATGCTTCCCCCTTCCTCTGAACCAATTGCAGATATACTGGCTTCAACTTGATTTGCTGCTGTAAATGTTCCGGTCGCCCGAAAGAAACTTTGAGTATTTATTTCAATATTTCCTCCGGTTTTTGCGGCTTCTGTATTAATCGAACTGACTTCAATATCATTGGGAGAAACTAGGCGAATATTTCCCCCATTTCCCTCGGAAGAAGTGGCTTCTAGGGTTCCGGTTGTAATGCGATCGCCGGACTGTATGCTAATATTTCCAGCGTCTTCAGTGGCTTCTGTGGATAGATTTCCCGTGACAATTTCGCCCCTCTGACTGGTGAGGTTAATCTCTTGATTTGAAATAATATTATTGGTTTCAATTCGACCGTCTGCTTGAATATTTACCCCGGTGAGATTGCTATTTTGACTGGTATTAATATTCCCCCGGACAACGACATCACTTTCTTGACTCACGAGATTCACTTGAGAATTTTGTGCTGTAGAATTGGAAACAGAATTAGAAGAAATCGTGATATTTCCGGTTTCAATGGCTTCTGTTGCTTGCAGATTAATTTGACCGCCAGATTGTAAATTTCCGCTGGTAATTTGACCGCTAATACTGGTGAGTTGTAATGTTTGACCTGTTGTGCTAATATTACCTAAGAATATATTGCCATCCGCTTCGATTTGAATCGCCGCATTATCAACCCCGGTAATTGTTCCTTCTGCAACCACAAAACCGGGAAAATTAGGCGATCGCAATATGACCGGATCGCGAAAAGTAATATCCCCCGCGACTGTCATCGGTCCGCTGCTATTTGACCGACCAATGGTTATTAATTCAAACCCATTTGCAACTGCATTCAAATCGGTTCCACTCAAGTCTAAAGCTTCTGTATTCGCCTGATTTCCTAATGTAATTGCTTGGCGGTTATTGTAGGGTTGTAACCGCAAAAACCCATTCCCTATAATTGAGTTATTTCCCCCAACAAAATCAATCTCATTGGCGGTTAATTGTATTGTTGCTTGTGGGGAACCTGTATTTTGAATTTGTCGGGAACTAATTCGCCCCGACTGACTGGTAACAGTAATATTCTGACCATTTGTAATCAGATTTCCCAAACTAATATCATTCAACGCATTAAAACTCAAACTCGCATCATCCACTCCCGTCAAAGTATAAGGACTACCCGACGAATTCGTTTCGGTGTTAATTCGACCCAAAGGAGATTGAATCAAAATCGGGTCTTGAACCGTTAAATTTCCCTGAATAGAAACCGTCCCTTTACTATCCGATCTTCCGATAATAATTTGGTCAAAACCATCTTGAATCGTTCCCATTTCATCGGATGTTAAATCTAAGGATAACCCGGAATTATTGCTGCTGTTGGCGATCGCAATATCCTGGGAATCTGTGGCGGGTTGTAGAATTAAATTTCCGCTTCCTTCCAATAAATTGGTAATATTAATTTCATCGCTGGTGAGAGTAACATTACCCGTTAAACTCCCGATATTTTGCCCTAATTCTTGTTGGCTGTTATTCTCAAAGGAACCCGTCCGAATTGTCTCGGCATTAATTTCGATTTCAGCTTCTAAATTAATATCACCTCCGGCGGTTCTCCCTTTAGCATTCACCGAATTTAAACTCAGTCTTTCAGAGGTTGTCACTTGAATATTTCCGCCCGTTCCGCTAGCAGAAGTCGCATCTAAACTATAAGAATCGGAGGAAAAATCAATATTCCCTTCCTCGCTATTAATACTAATATTTCCCCCCTGCTGCGAACCCGAACTATTCACCAAATCAACTTCAATATTTTCACCCGCATTAACACTCACATCGCCGCCTTCACCCGAAATCGGATTGAGGGCTTGAGTCGAAATTTCACCCGTAGTAATACCCCTCCCACTATTAAGAATAATATCCCCACTCTGATTTAAACCATTCGTTTGTAAATCGCCCGTAGAAATTTCACCTTGATTTGTAGCAATAGTAATATCCCCTCCCACACCCGAAGAATTCGCCGTTGAAACTTGACCGGTTTCAATCTCTCCATTAAACGTTGAACTGAGAAAAATATTACCGCCATTGGTAGAAAGATCGCCAATATTAAGGTCAACTCCAGTAATTGTAATCGTTCCGCCTGCGGTTTGAATACTATCATCAGCACTCATAGAAAACGCGCCGTTTCCATCCCCATCTGCATCGGCGGTAAACGTCACCGAACCGCTAGACGCTTGCAAATTGAGTTGATTATCCGCCAGGTCATTAATTGTAATATTATCTCGGGCTTCTAAAACAATATCGGCCGTTTCTCCAATCCGTTCTAAACTGGTTTCTGAAATGGTAAACTCCGAGGGATTATTCTCGGCTAAAATCTGATTGTCTCGCAGAGAATTTTCATTTTCTATTGCTTCATTGCCATCAACAATGGTAATATTAAGGGGGTCCAACAACAAAGTTCCAACGGTTCCATTTGCCCCCCGCAAATCAACGCTTCCATCTACGGTTAAATTTCCATAGCTGGAGATTTCTGCAAACCCGCCATTTCCGCTAACACTCCGGGCGTTAATGTTGCCAAAAAACCGAGTTTCGAGATCCGACCAAATAATAATTTCTCCGGCGTTTCCCGTGACTTCGGCGTTGGCTAAAATGGAAGAATTACGATTAATAAAAGTAGAGTTGGCGTTGGGAATTAACCCGCTTCCCCGCCGATCGCCCCCAATTCTGACGGTACCTCCCCCATTCATACCAGAAACGTCAACCTTTGCATCCACCAACCCCACCGTTTCCCCGACGATATTCACGCTTCCCGCTTCTGCGGTGGTACTTCCCGAAACGACGGCGACACCGTTAGATATGGGGATTTCAGTCCCCGAATTCGTCAATTCTACCCGACCGTCGGCGAGTACCGTCACCCCGGTTGCGTGTTGGCGATCGCCTCCGGTTAACAGTTGGGGTAGGGATAGGGGCGCGATTTCCGACGAATACCCCCCCATGTCGGCTGTCGTCACTTCTAAATTGAGTAAATGTCCGGTTTGGCTGATGCGAAGAATTTGTTCACCGGGAATGGCGGCGATAGTAATTTGGCCTCCGGGGGCGATCAATTCTCCGGTATTAATGACATTACTTCCTAATAAGCTGAGATTTTCTCCAGAGGCTACAGCCAGTGTACCCGCATTAATGATACTCCCCGATCCGGTTGCTGAAAACCGAAAAGCGTTAGGAGTCTCCACCAAACTCGCATAATCATTATTTCCAATTGCATTAAACCAATTTGAACCCAATCCAATTCCGGTGGCTGTTGTGACGGTAAAAGAAGCGGGAACATTTAAACTTGCATTCGATCCAAAAATCACCCCCGCAGGGTTCATTAAAAATAAATTGGCATTTCCCCCAGTTACCTGAATTAAACCATTAATAACCGAAGGATTTCCCCCAACTACCCGAGTTAAAATATTTTGAATGGAATTATTCGATAAAAAGTTAGCAACCTGTCCAGACTCAACATTAAACTCGGTGAAACTATGAAATAAATTCGCCCCATTTCCCGATAACTTTCCCCCTTCAATATTAATCTGATTTCCCTGTTGATTGGTAACGGTATTGGTACTGTTGGGTTCGGGAACAATCGATTGAGCAACAACTTTTTTTGATTTTAAATCCGAGAAGATTCTCCATCGCCAACTCTCGGGAAATTCGTAAGTTTCCAAAACCAAAAGTATGGTCAGGGGTAAGGAGAAAACTACTGACTTGAGGTCGTTGCTTCGGTTCATTGAAAATCCTCCTGGGAAACTCCCGTATCAACCAGTTTAACAGTAAGTGTAAAAGGTCGCGAGTCTACCCTGATTTCCTCTAGTTAATTTTACTAACTCCAATGTATAAATCGTTTAATTTTTATCCTTGCTCCCGATACAGTCTAACCCAAAAACGGCTTGAAATTTCCGCCAATATTCGTTAAAAGGGAGCCACAGTCAACTATAGTAGATTACAGGCGATCGCAGAAATTAACTCACCGAAAACACTCTCATGCGTTTGATTGGCTTAACTGGGGGAATTGCGACCGGAAAAACCACCGTGTCCAACTATTTAACCCAGACTTACCCCTTTCCCGTTTGGGATGCAGATGTCTACTCTCGCGAAGCCGTACAACCGAATTCCCCCGTGTTGCAGGCGCTCGTTCGTCGCTACGGTACTGAGATTTTACTCTCTGATGGTAGCTTAAATCGTTCCCAACTCGGTAATATTATTTTTAATAGCTTAACAGAACGTCACTGGGTCGAAAAGCAAATTCATCCGGTTGTCCGCGATCGCTTTTCTGAGAATATTACCAAACTTCAGTATGAAGCGGGTAAAAATGCTACAGCGATTTTGGTAATTCCCCTGTTGTTTGAAGCCCAGATGACCGATTTAGTTACCGAAATTTGGGTGATCTCTTGTTCAATTGAACAACAACGGTGTCGTTTGATACAACGAAGTACCGGATCTCTCACCCCGGAACAAGCCCGGGCCAGAATTGACAGCCAGATGCCGCTTGAGGAAAAATGTAAAATGGCAGATGTAGTTTTGGATAACTCCTCAACTGTGGAGGATCTCTGGCAACAAATCGATCAAGCGATCGCCAAAATCTCCTAAAATCTGGTTAAGATGATTACCCGAATACCTCATGGATGTCATTCCTGCGATTGATTTACTCGACGGACGCTGTGTAAGATTATACCAAGGCGACTACGAGCAAGCCCAAACTTTCAACGACGATCCGGTTGCTGTCGCCCAACAATGGGCCGATCAGGGCGCGACTTGGTTACACTTGGTCGATCTCGATGGCGCGAAAACCGGTGAACCCACCAATCATAGTATTATAGAAGCGATCGTCAACGCCGTGAATATTCCCGTACAGGTGGGGGGCGGGTTACGCAGTCGAGAAACCGTTGCAGCGTTGTTAAATTTGGGCGTGAGACGGGCAATTTTAGGAACTGTTGCGGTCGAAAACCCCCAGTTAGTTGCCGAGTTGTGTCAAGAATTCCCCCAAAAAATTGTCGTTGGAATTGACGCCCGTGACGGAAAAGTTGCGACGAGAGGATGGTTGGAAACTTCGGAAGTGTTGGCCACCGAACTCGCTGATCGGATGGCAAAGTTGGGCGCCAGCGCTATTATTTATACCGATATCCATCGGGATGGTACGTTACAGGGGCCGAATAAGGCGGCGCTGCGGGAAGTTGCCAACGTTGTCGCTATTCCGGTGATCGCTTCCGGGGGAATTAGTTCGGTGACGGATTTGTTAAGTTTGTTATCTTTAGAACCGTTGGGGGTGACGGGGGCGATTGTGGGTCGCGCTTTATACACCGGAGATGTTGACTTGAAAGAAGCAATTCAGGCCGTTGGTCAGGGACGTTGGCAGGATGTCCCCCCGGATTTTGGGGGTTCAAGTTTTGCTTAAAATCCGTCAACACTCACAAAACTTCCTTCCAGATCTTGAGGAGTAACCGCTTCGACAAAAGCGATAATATTTCCGGTAGATTCTGCCCGGATTATCGTTCCTGAAGTTAAGAAAGGTTCTCCACTAAACAGAGGAAGAAGACCAAAACTGTCGAATATCTCTGTAATACCTGCGGAGAGTTCTAGATTGATAGACAGAGATATATTTTGTGCGGCTTCTAAGGTTAGGTCATCTTCGGTTAATCCTCCGGTTAATCCCAATTGATCGGTGCCTATTAGAAAGCTAGTAATCAAATCTGCATCATTAATATCCTGTGCATTTGAATCAACTTCCAAAATATAAAGCTTATTACCAAAATCCGTAAAAAAGTCTCGACCTGATATAAAGTCTCTGCCTTGATCTCCCGATAAAGTATCATTCCCTAGCGAACCGCCTATGAGGTCATTTCCCTGACCTCCAAACATTAAATCATCACCTTCGCCCCCTATTAAAGCATCATTGTCTTTATTCCCAAATATAGAGTCATTACCGAGATCTCCACTCATTAAATCTCTACCTTGACCTCCAAACAGAGAATCTTGGCCGCCTGAACCATATATTACATCTTCTCCTTGATTTCCGATAATTAAATCGTCGGCAAAAGCTGCACCATAAGCGGTATCATCTCCTTCTAAAAGCAAGACTCCTAATGGAAAATCTGCTGCTTGTTGAGCGGTCACAAAAACAAATTCAGAAGTAGAATCACCCAGTAAACGAGCTTCTCCAGAGGGATCGGGTTGTAGTACCATTTTTCCAATCTTTCCTTTAGATGTGAAAAGTAACTCGGTTTCTACTTCTCTATCGGTTGAGATTGTGACTTTTTACGGATTTGGGTAAAATTTTTTTCGAGAATTGCAACAATAATCTCCCGAAAGCCTTACAATATCAAGGTTTTCAATTTTCTCGGTTAAAGCGTTGAACGCAGGGGCGATAACTGTTTAACGAGTTCATCGGGTTGTCCGGTGAGGTGGTTGGCGTATCGTTGGGCGAGGGGAGGAACAAAAACCAACGGGTTACTAAATCCCGAAAAAATATGAATTCCGGTTAAATTGGGTATCGCACCAACTAAAGGCAAACTATCGGCCGTAAACGCCACCAAACAATGATACCAATGGGCGGGTAAATCTTGCAAGGCGGGTAAAATTTTACCGATGGCGTTGCGAATTTGGGCTTCACTTTCAGTCGGATTAATTTTAGCATTCGGATCGCTTAACACCCGAGAAGGCTGACCAATTCGCATTTTATCATTTAAAAATTGTACCGCACTGGCATCAATAATTAAAGGAACAAATTCCTGTCCGGGTTCATCCCAAAGCGGTTCAAATTCGGGTTTGGCGGCGTCGGCTTCGAGTTGAAAGCGTTCCATTCCCGCAGACATAACAACGGTTGTTAAATTCGTCTCAACGGGTGGCGTTTCTAACACTTCTGTATGGGTAAAATGTAAGCGAATTGAAATTCCCGCAGAGGTTAACAAACTTCGGCTTAAACCTCCCGCACAAATGGCGGTATTTTCTGCAAAATAAGTCTGATTTTTAGTTTTAACGCCTGTAATTTTATTTTCTTGTTTTACCAACTCCGTAACCGTATCAATTTCTAATTTACCCCCCAGGCGTTTAAAAGCGTCCAAATAGGCGAAATTGGTTTTTTCGGGGGAAATATGACCGTGAGAAACGGTAAAGGCTGCGGCGATACCGTTGGGGTTGAGAAGCGGTTCAATTTGACAAGCTTCTTCGGGGGTTAATAACCGGGGAGGCGTGATAAATTTGGCGTAATTTTTGGCAATTTGTTCGGGGTTTTGTTCGGGGGAAACGGTTAAAATCAGGTCAACTTCTCGAAACTCGGTATCGGCTTCTAATTCTTCGGATAAAATTTGATGACGCTGTTTTCCCTCTTGACAAAGTTCGCGAGTTAGGGGGGTACTTCCCGACCAATAAGCCAGTCCACCGTAACTGTAGCGGGTGGCGTTTTCAAAGGTTGGATTTTCTTCGATCAGGAGTACATTCAGACCTTTTTTCGCCAGTTCATAACTGAGGCTTGTTCCGGTAATTCCCGCACCAACGATAATCCAGTCATAGGTTGTCATAAGAGGAGTGTGAGAGTGTTGACGTCTATTTATATTTTGCCTTAATTTTACCGAATATTTCGATCAATTTTTGGGTTGGGATGAGATTCGGCTAATCAATGGGTTTGTATAAAATTGTTTTTCCGCGACGTTTTCCCGAGTCTTCCCAACCTCTTTGTTGCAATTCTCCAATCCGGTTTAGGGTGGTAATATAAGGGGCGGAAACGCCTAAAATATCGCCTAATTCTTTAGCCGTTTTTAGGGTGGTGGGTTGGTTTTTTTGTTGGGGTGGAGTGGGTTGGGTTTCTTGGGGAGATGGAGTCTCAGGGGCTTGACTCCTATTCGATTGAAGTTGATGTTCGATGCAGTTTTCAATGAGTTCGTTTAGCCTATTTTCGACGGTTTTTAAAACTTGGGTTTCTAGATTTTGTTGTAAATACTGTTCAACCGTTTCTCGGATTATCTGATTGATAAGTTTATCTAAACTCTTGACAGAAGATTCCCCCATTTCGTCTAAGTAGTCAGCGATTAACTGGCTTAAAACTTCTGCTGTTGTTGTTTGATCTTCAATACACCTAGCTTGAAAACGTTGCCATAATTCCTGGCTAATTTTAAAGCTGGCTAGAGTTTGTTCGTCTACATTTTTTTTGTTTGATCGCTCTACCAACGATTTATACCCTAATTTTTGCAGTAGACAGGATTGGCTGTTAGATATAAAAAGTTTAGCAAAAAAATCGACGATTTTAACTCTTAGAAAAGATTTTCAAATCGTTATTAAAAAGTTTTTCTATTTATTTTTTAACTAATAAGAGTTTTTTTCAATAAAAAGATCAATATACCGCTTTCACCGATGGACAACCTCTAAAGTCAAGAAAAGAAGTAACCCGCTTCTACGAGGGTTTTGCTTTGCTTGGAGTCGTATTTTAGCAGGTACTCGTGGGCGATCGCTTCTTGATCCCGCAGGTTGATCAGTTCACTTTCGCCAATTTCGGTATCCGTCGATAGCAGGATCACCTGATGACTCGCGGAGGGAAAATAACGTTCGATCAGGTTTTGGCGGTGAGAGGAGTCCAGGCGTCCGAGGGGGGTGTCGATGGCGACGGGGAGGTTGCGTCCCGATACCCTCGCCAGTCCCCACAAAAATGCGATCGCCAGGAGTTGTTTTTCACCGGCGGAAAGTCGGTGTTTCGGAACGATTTTTCCTTCGATATTGTAGAGAGTCAGGCTAAAGTCGTCGCTGCTGATAATGACTCGATGAACCAAGTCTGATTTATGTAATAAATAACGAAAACATTCGGCAACTTCGACTTCAAGTTTATTCAGTTTTTTCAGGGTGAGTTTTTCTTTAAATTCGGCGAGGGTTTCTTGTACTTTTTGAATGGAGTCGAGAAGATGCTGACCGTTTTTGTATTTAAAAGTACCGTCGCCGTAGGTATCCAATTCTTTTTTAGTTTTGGCGATCGCAATTTTAATTTGATCCAACTTTCGTTGTCCTTCTTCGTGGGCGGCTTGGGCTTTGAGGAGTTCGGTTTCCGATAGTTTGAGTTTGTCTTCTAGCTTTTTATAAACTTCTTCGGGCGGTGCCGTTTCCAACTTTCTCTCGGTGGAATCTATTTCATCCTGTAGGGTTTGCAGTTGTTTTAAGCAATCTTTAGTTTGTTGGGTTTGGGCGGGTAACTGGGAGTAGAAAATCGTTTTAAATTGACTAAAACTTTCCGAATCTATTTCTAAATAAGGCTGAATATCGCTTTCTATTTCTTGTTCTAAAGCTTGATTTTCTTGCTGAAGAAATGATTTAATTTCCTCAACAGATTTTTTATTCAGGCGCAGTTGGGTGATATAATTAATTAAACGGCTATCCCGTTCTTGTAAGACTTCACGGGCGGCGAGAGATTGTTGACGCTTGAGTTCTTTTTCGGCTTGAGTTTCTGCTTCAACAAGCAGGGGAGAAATCAAGTTTAAGGGAAGGGTTTCTGCCGCCAGGTTTCGCAGGGTTTGCCGTTGGTTGTTAATGGCTTCTTTTAAATCTTCTATTTTGGTTTTCAGTTGTGAACGTTCTTGGGCAATTTTCCCCCCTTCTGAAATAAACTTTTCGGAGGCTTTCTTTTGATGTTTTTGGGCTAATTCCAGTTGCAGTTTAAGTTCTTCTAATTTATCCTTGGCAACTTTTTTTTGTTCCTCTTGTTGGGCGAGACGCGCTTCTATTTCTTCGATTTCGGAACGTTCTTCGGCTTCGGCAACCTCTTTTCGTTTGCGGTTGGCGAGGATGTTTAAATCCGTCGATAAACGGCCGGCGAGTTCGAGTCCCAGCAGGTTATAAATGGCGTCGATAACGGCCTGGGGCGGCTTTTCTAACTCCGCCAATTCTTTCACCTGTTCGCCGTCAAATAAGAACAGGTTAGAAATGCCCAACGGGAGAATATTTTCGATGTATTCGTCCCAGATGGCGGCGATGGATTTATCCGGCCATTCTCCGATGACAATTCCCAGTTCGTCTTTGCCGTCTTTGGGGTTTTTTGTCCAGGTTCTGACGATTCGCCACTCTTCCATTTTACCGTCTTTGACGTGTTCAAATACGAGTTCTACCCGGGTTTTTTCGATGGGTGTGGCGTTGCCGTTGACGCACTGGGTTAAAAAGTCATTATAGCTGAGGTTTCCCCGCGTGGAACACTGGGCGCGTTGTCCGTAGAGGGCGAGGCGAATGGCGTCCATTAGGGTTGTTTTTCCCCCTCCGTTCATCCCTCCAAATAGGATGATGGGGCGGGGGTTTCCGTTAGTTTCCGGGCGAAGGTTGATGGTTTGTCTTCCTTGGTAGGGACCGAAGTTTTGCAGGACGAGTTCTAGGAATATCATGGTGGGGGTGTGGTAACGGATGGGTTATTTGTTGGGTTTTTTTAGATTTTTGCTTTTTTAACGGATGGGTTAACTTTGGGGTTTTTCAGGTTTTTGCTTTTTTAACGGATGGCTTTGGGTTGATGTTTTTGGTAACGGACGGGTGGAAGGATCGGGGGTGAGTATCAATTAAGATAATCTATCCGTTTTCCTCTTGGCAAAGGTTGAATTATCTCCGCCCAAGTTTAATCCGTTGCCAGTGGGGGTTCTTTTCACATCGGGTTTAATATCTGGGTTGCCATAGGTAGGGTTGAATGTTTTTTCGCCAGTCTAGTACCGATTTTGGGGGTAATATTCGATGATATTCTAACCGCGATCGCCCGAAATTTAGGAAAAGTCCGACCTCGGCGTTTGTGATGGACAAATAGGCGACTATTTGGGCAATGTCTTTCCCTTCTATTTTGCGGGAAACGGCTTTGTCTTCCACGACAATACAGTTGTTTACCCAATGGTCTAAGTAGAGTATTCCTATCCAGTTTTCTTCATAGTAAACTTCTCTACTGTGTTCTTCTTCTACTGTTAATCCTGCTTGTCGCATTTCTAGAGTTAATGCCCTTTGATAATGTTTTTCTCGTAGCCCTCTTTGGGTGCGGCTATGCACCCGCATTGCACAGCCAATTATTTTATAGGTTAGTTCTTGATGGGGTATTTTTGAATTGTGCATGGAAACGGATGGGTTGATGGTGGGGTATGGTAACGGATGGGTTATTTGTTGGTTTTTTAGATTTCTGCTTTTGGAAACGGATAGGGTAACGGCGGGTTGGACAGATCGGGGATGAGTATGGTTAGAAATGATCTATCCGTTTTAATCTTAGCATTACTTTGGTGATCTCCGCCCAAGTTTAATCCGTTTCCAGCCTCCACCCCAATTTAATCGGTTTACAGTGGTTTTTTTTGATGTTATTCCTCCTCTTCGTTGGTTTCTGAATTCTTGGAATATTTCATGTTTCCCCAAGTTAGTTGTTTAATGGTTTCAACGTCTCCTTCTTGGGCGGCTAACTTTAAATTGCGTCTCAGGTGGGCGTTTGCTATGGCTTCTTCTTTGCTTCGTGAACTGGTTTCAAAACATTTTTCCAGGTCTTCAAAGATTCCCAAACGACGGGCTTTTGTATAATATTGTCGTTCGGTATCTAACAGTTTTGCCATCAATTCTAAGTGCATGGCGTCTTCCCCGCAAATTTCTTCTAGGGTTGTCCATTCGTCACTCCCTAACAGACTGTTTTCTATGCCGCGATAGGCGTCTATAAACGTTTCTCCTGTCACTTCTTTATATATCCTCGGTAAACTATCATCAAATTCGTGTTTTTCTTCCAACCAAATTCTACGAATTTCGCTGAGTTCTTCCGGTTGTATTAGCGTTATATCCCGCATTTCTTCGGGGGCGGTTTGACGAATTTTTGTTTGGGCTTCTAACACTCGTCTTAACCAATGTTCCCGCCATTTTTTTAAATACGGGCCGGGTATAGGTTCGACGGAGACTTCTCCATTTACATTCCTTTCAAATAGTTGTACTTTTCCAAATATTCGTCTAAAATCTCTCTTTTCTCGATCATTTCTAATATCTAATTCAAGACGAAGATCAACTAAAGGCTGTAACCATTCTTTTTCCTCATCATTTTGTATCATTGCTGTCAGAGATTTATCACTATCTACTAATGTACAAACCCAACAGCCAAAACGAGAACTTCCACAGCTAGGGGTTGAAGTATCAACAACTAACGGACATTCATTGTCTGCTGTTGCCCCTCGATACATGGCAAATAAATCTTTATTACTATGTCCCCAAGGATTTTCCCATTGCATTAAATAAAGCCAAACTTCATCAGTTCGCCATTCTTCAATGGGAGTGTAAAGTAAAGAGTTTGGTATATGAGGATGAGGACAAAGGCGTTCTCGTAGTCGTTTAGCTTCGCGCTTTTCCATAATTTTTGCACGGCTTGCGCTTTCAGTTTTACGAGTTCCTAACACGACGACTGCTTCCCGGTTTGATCGTATAACATTACGAATAAAACGGTTTGAAGGATCGATTTTTAAGCGGGGTGTACACCAACGAAACCTATGTCTAGGAGCGGGATAACCTTTTCCAATTAAACCAACCCAATAAGTATGGGTCATTTCTGGTCTTAATAAATGCGGTTCTATTGGAAGCTTTTGTTCTTGAGCCGCTATTTTTATTCTTTTTAGGGAGTTGTCAACCCAAGCAGAAACTATTGGATTTTCTACGAGTGTATCTGTTGTGATCACATAAATAGGCTTGATGAGTTTTTCTGCTGGAAGTCCTGCGATCGCATTCCAAATAAGTTGTAATGTAGCAGTGCTATCTTTTCCGCCAGAATAACCAATGACCCAAGGAATCTGATCTATACAGTATAATTCTTGAATTTCTAAAGATAGCTTTTCTAAATCTTCAACAAAATCCTCTATTGTACGCTTAGGAAGTGGTGATGCTTTAGTTCTTGTCATTTTTTGAACTCCTCTTTTTTTCTAAACTTTAAATATATTTTCTCGATGCCAGTTTAGTGCATCTAACTTCGGAAAGTGTTCCTCTGATATTGGCAAAATTATAGACTCACCGTTAAATTCTTGAATGGGTTTATTATTGGGTGAGATTTCTTCTAGATCATTAGCCACTATAATTTTATAACTGTCGTCTATCGCAAACCATCCCCAGTCAAAAGCCCAGTGATGATTTTTACAGAATGAGATACCATTACCAATACTGTTATCATAAAATTTAGCAAAGGGTTTTATATGTGCGCCGTCTACAATAGTTTGATCGATTCTTCGAGTAACCTTTAAACCGCAAAATGCACATCTGTAATCATAAATATTTACAACTGTTTTCCTGAAAACACTGTCTCTTACTAATGACTTTCTCTGCTTATAATTTGGGCTTTTTGCTTCTTCAGTATTAGCATTTTCTTCAAAGTATAAATGAGTGTTTAAAAGATCTTGAAGTTTATTATCGCTATCAGAAAACCAAACCGATATTAAAGTATCAACTATTTTATATCGACTTTCTGAATCTTGTAAAATCTCAAACAATTCCTCATCTAAGTAAGCGTACTCTACCAATTGTTTTAAGCTCTTAAAAGATTTGGCTTGAGGCTTTCGGTTTCGATGTTCAGGCTTCGGACGATTCTCTATTTGTTGTTGACGGCGTTTTTTTTCGTCCTCATTATATTTGACGTGCCAGAATTTACTTTTTTCTAAAGCTGTAAATGGATAATGTAAACCCGGAATACGATTCCGTAAACCCCGATCAGAATTGTTGAATTTTAAAATATTCCAATAGTGGTTAAATGTATTTTTTAGCTGTTCTGACACCTCAATTCTATTCTGATTTATTAGACCTTGTGCAATCAGATCAATAACCGATAGTAACAGAATAGGCTGATGAGGAGCATCACCTAATTTGCGGTTTTTATCGACTTTTAGTTCTGAAAACCGTTTACAGTAGTCGAGTAACGTGCGTTTGTCCTCCGAATTATCTGCGTTAGTCATGTTTGTAGCCCTTTAACTAGCACCCCGTTCAGTTATAATAACCCGTATCCGAAAGTTTTTAAAAACTTGTTCTCATAGCTTAATATTTACGAATGAAATCTGCAACCGATCCAACCCCCGAACCCAACCCCCAAGACCGAAAAGCGATCGCGAAGTTTCTTGAACCCCTTCTCAACTCCCCCGAGACTCTCCTGGTACACAAAACCCAGATGGGAGGAACAGAAGCCTTTATCGGTTCAGTGACGCTGGACTGGTTGGATCGCAAAGTGGGTTATGCTTCCCAACTTCCCCTGTTTAAGCGTCATCTCAACCTAGAAACCGAAAATGTTGAACGAGTCGCGGACACCGTAGAAGACATCTTACAACGTCCGCTAGACTGGTCGCGTCAACTTCCCCTTGCCCAATACCTCGCCACCCACAAAGCCCACAAGTTCCCCGCATTGTTAGTGGTTGTCTGTCCGTCTTGGGTGAATGATCCGAAAGCTTTTGAGTGGGATGAGGAAGGACGGGCCACCGAGTCGGCGATCGCATTTCAGGGGTTGGACAGTGGCGGACAACTGGGACTGTTGCAGTTGTCGTCGGATGTTTCGGTGTTTGCTTTAGACGGACAACATCGCCTGATGGGGATACAAGGCTTGATGCGACTCCTAAAAAGCGGAAAACTCCAACCCTACAGCAAGATCAAAAAAGCCGTCGGAGAACCCATCACCTTCGCGGACATGGCCGAAGTTTCAACGTTAACCCCCGAGGAGATGCGAAACTTGGCGTCCGAAACCATTGGGATAGAGTTCATTCCCGCAGTCGTTCCCGGAGAAACTCGCGCGATCGCCCGTCAACGGGTCCGATCTATTTTTGTTCACGTTAACCTGATGGCCGTGAAACTCACCAAAGGTCAGTTAGCGCTACTCGATGAGGATGACGGGTTTTCTATTGTAACGCGACAGGTGGCGGTAACTCATCCTTTATTAATGGAAAAACGCGATCGCAACCCTAGAATAAACTGGGATAGTGCAACAGTGGCTTCTAAGTCTACGGTTTTAACCACGTTACAAGCCCTCAAAGAGATGACCCAACGCTATTTAAGCGATCGCTTTCCTCACTGGCATTCCCCCAAACCGGGGTTATTTCCCATGCGTCCCGACGATGACGAACTTGACGAGGGAATGCAGGAGTTGCGGCGCCTGTTGGATGGGTTGGCGAGTTTACCGAGTTATCAACGTCTGGAAAGGGGCGAGGAAACTCCCGTGTTGCGGCGGTTTAGCTTTGAGAAACCGGGGGGCGAAAGTAATATTTTGTTTCGTCCGGTGGGTCAAGTGGCGATCGCCCAAGGGTTGGGGGTGTTGGTGTTTCAGCAGCAAAAGCCGTTGGTGAGTTTGTTTGAAAAGTTGCGGTCTTTTGATGCCAAGGGCGGGTTTAACGGGATAGAATACCCGGAGTCTTTGTGGTATGGGGTTTTATTTGATCCGAATAAACGGCGTATCCGGGTGGCGGGGCGAGATCTGGCGGCGAAGTTGTTGGTTTATGTGTTGGGTGGAATAGATGAACCGATGGATCGGGCGGAGTTGCGACGGGGGTTGGCTGAGGCGAGAACGTTTGAAAATAGGGCGGTTAATTTTGAGGGGCGGTTTGTCAAGCCGAGAGAGATTAAATTACCCAATATATTGTAGTTGAATAACCCCCACCAACCTCCCCCTAAGAGGAGGCAGGGCCGTGCGCGTTCTAACCCGAAAACTTGATTTGTGGGGAGGACCGGAGGTAGGGAGGTAGGGAGATGGGGGGAATTTTTACTAACAAAAAGCTATTTTTCATCGGAAAAAAATCTTCTCC
>JAYKHV010000126.1:0-92106 GCA_035285085.1 Lyngbya sp.
GTATTGCTATTGACGTAAACTAAAACGCCATCAGAGGGAATATCACCGTCAACGTTAAAGGTGAGGGTGGTTGTGTTTCCTTCAGACTCAACTAATGCGGTTTCGCTAACGGTTAAGCTAACTTGGGGCGAGGTAGGGCGTGCGGGTGCGGTTTCCAGGCTGTCGTAGAAGGTGACAGTCGAAGACCCCATCTCGCTGCTAACGCTGTAGCCTTCTCCCGCTTCTACGGAGAAGGTGGCATCTTCGGGGCCGTCGGTTTCGGCTTCTTCTAAGTTTTGGACGTTGAGGGCGATAAACGCACTGGGACTGGTAACTCGCAGACGAATACCAGTGGCTTCTCCTGTTTCGGAGTCGTAAACGGCTTCTAAGATTTCGCCCCCAACAGTTAGCGGCGCACTTCCCAAGTTGCGGAAGTAGTCTGTTAACGCAATATCGCTGTTAATCGTGACATCGAGTCCGTCTTCGGGAATTTCGCCTTCGGTTTGCAAGCCGAGTACCAATAAAGACGCGCCTTCTTGCTCACCCAACGATTCTACCAACTCGGGCGTGAGGATAGTGTCACGGAGTTCGCCGTCTTCGCCGCTAAAGGTGCCGGTCAGGGTTTGCAATGAAACAACCGGGCCTTCTGGCGGAGGCGGGGGTTGAGTACCCTCGCTATCTTCAATACTGATAGTAAATTCGCTCGCTTCGGGATTGACTTCGTAAGCTTCCCCGTCTGCGAGGCTGTAGGTAAACACTTCCTCGGCTTCGTCTTCGTCAACTCCATCTTCAAATACAGACAGGGTGATGGAGGCTTCCGGTTCGGTAATTGTTACAAAGAAACCGCTTTCACCATCGGCGGGTCGGGGGAATTCGCCATCGGTTCCGGTGATATCGGTGACGGGGTTAATGCCAAAGACATCAAATTCGCTAAGGGTACTGATTCCGGTTCCCTCAACCAAGACTTCTACACCTTCTGGCGGAATTTCTCCGTCAACGCTAAAGTTAATCGTGAATTCATCGCCTTCGGTCAGTTCGGTTTCACTGGTGGAAATACTGACAACGGGGCCGGGTTCACTCGGTTGGTCGGCAATGGTGAGATCGATGGAACTAGCATCGGGGTCTACTTCGTATTCTTCCCCGTTGACAATACTGAAGGGAAGTTCTAAAGGTTCTTCGGCAACGATATCATCAAAGACTGAGGTGGTAATGGAAGCATTAGGTTCGGTCAGGGTAACAAAGAAACTGCTACCGCCTGCATCTCCAACTTCCGGTAATCCGGCAATTCCATTCAGTTCTAGAGTGCTTAAATCCGCCAGATCAAACTGACCCAAAGCTGCGAAGACCGGACTTTCCACCAAAATGGTTGTTCCTCCTTCGGGAATCTCTCCATCAACGGTGAAATTAACGGTGAGTTCGTCGCCTTCAACTAAGTCAGTTGCACTCGCAGAGATACCAACGGTTGGGCCAACGCCAGGGCCGCCATTATCGTCGGTAATGGTTAATAAGGTGGAGTTTTTCTCCGGGTCAACGGTGTATCCTTCTCCCGGAGAGAGTTGGAAGTCAAACGGTTGGGTTCCTTCTTCGATGATGTCGTTGATAATGGGCATCACGAAGGAGGCTTCGGGGGCAGACAGAAGAATCTGGAGTCGGCCGGTTTGTTCGTCGTAAGTTACAATTTCGGAGTTGATGAACTCTACTTCTCGGTCTGCGGCAAATTGTTCGGTGAATTTGATCACATCGTTTTCACCGAGGGTATCGAAGTTAATTAGAATCCCTTCAGAGGGGAATTCGCCTTCGACTGTCCATTTCCAAGTTACTGCACCCTCCGCTTCTTCGGATATGGTACTGGGGATGGCTTCAAAGCTGACAACGGGTTCGGTGGGTGTGGGAACCGGTGTCGGAACAGGTGTGGGAACAGGTGAGGGTTCGGGAGGTGCGTCCACATCAACTGTAACGGTGGCAACGTTGGAACTGTCTTCCCCATCGCTGGCGGTATAAGTGAAGCTGTCTTCTCCGCTAAATCCTTCGTCCGGTGTGTAGCTGAAGGAACCGTCGGCGTTGAATTCTACGCTACCGTTGGCGGGTTGACTCTCTAAGCTGGCTGTTAACGCATCTCCGTCTGCATCGGTGTCTCCATCAAGAACGCCTAAATCTGCATCAACGAACAGGGGAGATTCAAAACCTGTGCTGTAGCTATCATTATCGGCGACTGGGGCTGTATTTGGCGGTTCGGGAGGTGCATCCACACTCACGGTAACGGTGGCAACATTGGAACTGTCTTCCCCATCGCTAGCCGTATAAGTGAAGCTGTCTTCTCCGCTAAATCCTTCGTCCGGTGTGTAGCTGAAGGAACCGTCGGTGTTGAATTCTACGCTACCGTTGGCGGGTTGACTCTCTAAGCTGGCCGTTAACGCATCTCCGTCTGCATCGGTGTCCCCATCGAGAACGCCTAAATCTGCATCAACGAACAGGGGAGATTCAAAACCTGTGCTGTAGCTATCATTATCGGCGACTGGGGCTGTATTTGGCGGTTCGGGTGGTCCGTCGCTATCTTCAATGACAAATGTTGCTGAACTGGCTGAGGGAGAGACTTCATAACCCTCGCCCGGTTGGATGGTGTAGGTGAAGCTCTCTGAACCCCCTTCATCCTCACTGTCATCAAATACGGGTAGGGTAATGGTTGCGGTTTGTTCGGTGATGCGAAGGGTAAAACCGTTGGTATCATCGCTCACCCCAACGATGCGGGCGCCGCTATATTGGGCTGCAAATACATCCAACTCGGCGATCGCATTGACGATAGGACTGGTAACGGTGACGTCAACTCCTTCTGCGGGTGGCGGTTCACTCAGTTCAAAGTTGAGGGTGAGTACCGTTGCATCTTCTTCTACGAGGGTTGTCGGAGTTGCGGTTAAACCCACTGTGGGAACGAATACCCCCGCGTAGGTTTCGGTAACAGAAGGTAGAAAGGCTAATTTTTCCTCTACCGAACCGATGAACTCTCCAATGCGGACGTTCAGGTTCCAATTTCCCCCTAAGTTGGGGTTTCCCACTCGCTGTTCTGAGGCGGTAATATTAGCTCCAGTGAGCCGGTGCAAGGTTTGTAAGAAATTACGCCCGACGCCAAAAGCGACTTGGCAACCATATAAAACTAGGGAGTTGCTTTGTAGATATTTTGACCAATTTTTAAGCTGTTCTTGGTATTGGCCGAGGGTATTGAGACTTAATTGCGTTTGTCCCAAGAATAAACAGCCCGGTTCGCCGTGTGAGACGATGTGCAGGCTGTCGATGGCGGGGGAACGCTTTAAGGCTGCGGTAATTTGCTCAACGCCGTCAAGATTGGGGTCTAGCAGCAATACTTCTGCGTTCGGTTGAACTTGGCTTATTAACCCAGAAGCATCGGTGACTCCAGAATCAATCGCAACAAGGATTTGAGCTGGTTCCACCGGGCGATCAACTCTTGTGCGATCGCCTGGGAATCGAATAAAATTGTCCATTATATGACCTCTACGAAAGTAGATTTTGACATGACTTCCCAGAAGTGACGTTCTGGGTTTTTTGTGGGCAAAATTGGGAAAAATGCCTCAGTCTGTTTTCTGTATCCTGTTCTCTGCTCAAAACAGAGGGAATGAGGAACCCCAATGGGATTGAGGTTAAACCTCAACTTTTGACAATTAGTGTCAAGTAATAAAGCCTAAAGCTTTTTATAACATCTTGACAACCATTTGAAAAGGGATTTTGAAAATATTTTATTTTTCGCAAAGATTTTGATTGGAAATACTAATCACGCTTGTAGATTGAAATATTTATGCTACAAAATCAAAAAAAATTTGTATGACAAAACATGAAAAATTGGATGAGAAATGATTCCAAATCTCACCCGAAACAAGAGAAGTTAAGATTTAAGTTTACAGCAGAAATACTAAGATCGAGATTTACGTTTGAGTTGAGAACTTGCCCCCCAAAGTCCAACACCTAATAACCCTAAAATTGATGCGGGTTCGGGAATGGATTTGCCGGGAACTGTTCCTTCAAAGAACAGAATATCTTGGACAAATTCATCGGGGGGAATCACCGCAGTAATGGTGGAGGTTTCTAAAGAATCGAGAATCTCGTCAATATCGGTGGAAGCAAAGGGATCGGCAAATTGTAAGATAAACTCAAAGTTATCGAAGGTGAGGGTATTATCATCGGGGTTAACGCTAATGGTTAAAGGCCCGGTTAAGTCTGTATTTCGAGTGCCGTTGAGGTCAACCGATAAGACAGTATTACCATCAATTAAAACATTACCCACAAAGTTAGTAGGATCGGCGGCTAATGCAATATCAAATAGACGGGCTGTTTCCGGCAACATTTGACTACTGAGGCTGAAATCGTAAACAATGTTACTCAGTCCGTTTTCCTCAAAACCGAGTAAGGTATTGACATCACCCAATTCAAGAATCGGTTCGTTGCCAAAGGTTGTAACCGCAGCATAATAAGTATCATCTGCGGGAACTAAATAATTGAGAATTCTCGATGAGTAGCTATCGATTTTATCTTCGCCAACAGCCAAAATTTGACCGGAACTATTGTAGAGATAAAGCACAGAGTCATCGTCTGTGTAGCCAACTCCCGAAAGTATTTCGGTGACATCAACATCGAGAGAAAGAAGATCTCCCGCCTCGGCAGTAAAGGAATAAATCTCATTACCCGTACTGACAGCCCCGGAAGCGGAACCCGACCCCGCAGACAGGTCAATGGGTGTGGCAGAATCAAAGGGATCGTTATCGGGGGTAGTCGGTTCGGAGGGTTCGGAGGGAACTAATAAAACTTGAGTTCCCAACTCAGCTTCAACATAAGTTGTGACGAGGAAATCACCTGTTAAGGGGTCGATGACCAGACCTTCTGGGCCAGCATTTTTCTTCGGAAAATCGAGGAATTGTCGCCCAGTTTCGAGGATGGGATCTCCATTTTCATCGACTTCGTAAGCAACAACACCCTCACCATTCCATTGGTTAATTAAAAGGCTGGGAACCTCAAATCCGGAATTGTTATCGTTAACATAAACAAAAGCTTCCAGCCCCACGAAGGCTTCTTCTGCACCTCCCAAGTGGATGCTACTGGTTGGGGCTGCAATATCAAAGGTTCCCGTACCATCGGGAGAAATGGTGGTAGTGTAAAGGGTACTGCCAGAATAGGAACCAATTTTTAGGGTGCCTTCGCCGGGAAATCCCGCCGGAACGAAGTTTAAAGCCCCTGTTGATGGGGTGATACCCAGGTCAGTCAAAGAAACCAGTTTATCGGGGGTCGTGCTACCGGGTAGAATTTGACCGAGGGTGTTATCGAAGGTGGTGAAGAATAGGACGTTATCCGGGCCGAAAACGAGGCCGCCATCTGCCCCCGGAAACTCGTCAACGCCAAGACCTACAGCCTCGGAAACGAAGCTGGCTTCTCCAGAAAATCCGGTAATGCGGTTATTGCTGTCGCGGGTGACGCCGATAGAGTAAACTTTGGCATCGGGAAAATCGGCGTTTCCAGTGATATATATTGTATTGGGGTCGTCGGGTAGGAAGGTTAAGCCGCCATAAGGAAAGGGAACTCCGGGAACAAAGCCGAGACTCTCGGAGGAGTAGAAATTTTGAAAGGATTCTCCAACTAGAGAACTGGCTTGTGTGGGTTTAGCAAGAAAAGCAGCAAAACTTAATAAGGTAACACCCGCAGTTGCTAAGACAAAATTGGGGTAGATGCGTTTTCTCATTGGATATTTGAATTAATTGTAAAAGTACAAGTCCTTGAACTGTTTGTACAGTTGTCGAGCTATTTGAGAATTAATTTCAAGAACGGGTTCATCATAAGAGGTAATTTCTGGGGAAGTCTAGGGGGTTTTGTAAAGTTGGGGGGGAATTCTGTAAAGCTTCTGTAAAGCTGAAGGCTGAAAATTTAACCCGTGTACTAAGGAAAAACCCCGTCAAATCAAGGGTTAGAGCAATTGTAACCTTTCCAAGCCTCAGAGCGGGAAAGTAAAAATTTCTGGACTAATTTGAGATTAAATTTCAACTATTTTAAGAGAGATTTCAGCCTGGAGACTGGGGGTGATGAAAGGGACATCCTTGAGTCCGATGGGCAGGATTAAGCTGTTGTGAACGACTGCGGGCAAATTTATCGAGGGTTTTGAGGGCATTTCCGCGATCAAAACGCAAGCTTCCGGTTTCATTTCCGCCAAACTTTTCACAGACGGCTTTGTGTGCGGTTGCGAGTTCAAAATAGGCTTGAACAAAGCGTTTATGTTCGGGTTGTAATGCTGTCGGTAGCTGTTGAAAATGGGGGCGTAAACGCTTCCAAATTTGCATCAACCAAGCGTGATCCCAAGACATTAATCCACTAAAATCCGCAGATTTAACGTGAGGCGGTGTCATGGTTGGGCGGATATATTCTTCATATTCATCTCGACTAAAACTTCCCGCCAGAGACATCGCGGCGCCGGATGCTAACATTAAATCTGTGGCGGTTTTGAGTTCGATTTTGGCTTGGGAAAGATTGCCGGAAGTCAGAGCATTTTCAAACCGACTCAGGCAAATTATTAAACCTTGGATATTCACGAAAAATGACCAGTGAAATCCTTTCCAAATTTGATAGGAATTTTGTTGAGTCATGGGTTATTTTCTAGATTAATATCAAAAAGTCTGGCTAAGAGGTAAGCGTAACTAATAAATCCTTGTTTCTGTTGTTCAATTTGATTTTTGTCTAATTTGGGGAAGTTTGAATCCGGTTGATTTTGACTGTTCAAACACAGAATTAAAAATTGTTGACTCGCTACAATAACACTTTTTAGCAAACAGAAAGCAGGTTGTTGGGTTTGAACGTGGTTAACTTGAAAATAGCGGTCATAATCTTCGACTTCCCAGGTTTTTAGCGATGCTTTTGTTGTGGATAATTTGGCGGGAGAACTATCCATCGGTTCTAAGGTTTCTAAAGCTTGATGAATGAGACTCAATGCGGTTTCTAGGCGAGTTTGTTTCAGTGCGGTTAGAAAACAATTTAAAGCTTGGGTAATTTTAACTCGTTCGGCTTCGTTTAAGGGGTATTCTGTGAGTAAATCCCAAGGAACAAGTAAATCAAGCTGAGGGGTGGGATTCGTTTCACTCATATTTGAGGAAAGACATTCAAAAGAACGTCAATATTAATTAATTTGCTCAAAAATATCCCGCCCATCTCAATGAAAAGAAAAGAGGTTTCTTTAAACCTCTCTTCGGGTTGAAGAAATTTAGGATTTTTCTGATTCCTCCATTTTTCGACGCAAACTGAGAGGGCGCATATCTGTCCAGACTTCTTTGATATAGTCCAAACACTCTTGTTTCGGTCCTATTTTACCCACATCTCGCCATCCAAAGGGGATTTCTCTGTAGTCTGGCCAGATTGAATATTGTTCTTCTTCGTTGACAACAACCCGATAAATTGTAGTATCTTCTTCTGAGTTCATCGTTGATATTCCTCCGTTGATTTGGGTATTTTTTGAAGTCAATTAAACTCAATTACGCTAAGGTTACTTCGGTGACGGGTTCGAGATTTCCTTCGCCTGTTAGGGTTGGTAAGTTGATATCGGCGATACATCGAACTTTAACATAATTCAGCGTTAAATCTCCTTCGATGTGAGCGGTTCCTGTTGCTTGTTCAAAGTTGGCGGTTTGAAAGTTACAAGCGTTTTCATCGAGTCTAACGCCGAGTTCGGTTCCGCCTCGGGTTTGAGTAAATTTAATGTAGACATAGCCTCTATCGATGCTTTCTTTAAAGGCTGTTACCGTTTTTTCGGGTCTTAAACCGACTTCTACGGGATGTTTTCCTTCCGATAATCGTTGCACTAATTCGTCCATGTTTTTCCTTGATGATTTGAGTTAAAAACTTTTAGTAAAAACAACTAAGATTCTGTTTTTTCGGTTTCCGACGAGGGTGTTGCGGTTACGTTAACGGGTTCATAAACCGGAACTTCAAATTTTAAAACCTTATCACAGAATTCTTTCCATTCGGGGGTGATGTTGTCAAAAATGATGTTTTCATCTTTAAATATTCCATCGGTGACAACATAGTTTTCTTGCAAATACAAAAAGTCATCTTCTGTAAGTTCTCGGTTGACTTCTATTTCTTCACCCTCGACAGTTTTGGTTTCTTTGCGGGTGTTTTCTTTGTTTTCCGTCCACTGACTATATTGACGCAATTTTTCAATCGGATAAGCTTTGCAATATTTTCCCATTGTTGCCATTTTGTTTCCTCCTAAAGATTGTATACAAAAACCCGGTTTCTTGTGATGTTATTAGAAATCCCGTTTGAAATTGAATTCATAAACCGGGTTTTTCGGGTTTTTAAGTTGAAAGAATACCAGCTTCTTTGAGTTCAACTAAACCCCCTTTAAAAGTCTGAAAAATCATGTTAATATCCTCATCGGTGTGAGCGGTTGATAAAAAACCTCCTTTATCACCCCGACGCAGATGAATTCCTTTTGTCAGCAGATGATAGGAAAGTAAGTTAATCGCTAAGGGAGAAATCGAACTTTCTGACATTGCGATTGCAAAAAAAGAGCCAAAATGGGTAAAATGAACGGGTATATTTTCTGATTTCATCGCCGTATTCAAGCGATTAACCAGTTTTAAAGTCCGCTGGTTTAGCTGTTCTTGCAGGGTGGAACCTTGGGTTTTTAAATGCAAAAGTGCGGCTTTGGCTGCGGCTAAGGAAAGGGGATGTTTGCAGAAGGTTCCGGCGAAAAACGTTGTCTTTTCTTGGGGAGCGGAATTATCCCCAAAGTTCCACATTCCGCCATCTATTTTATCAAGATATTCGGCTTTTCCGGCAACAATTGACATCGGTAAACCGCCCCCGACTATTTTACTATAAGTTGCGATATCCGCTTGCACTCCAAACCAGGCTTGGGCGCCACCAGGATGGATACGAAATCCCGTCACCATTTCATCAAAAATTAGGGCGATTCCCCGTTCTTGAGTGATAGTTCTTAACTGTTGAATAAAGTCTTTGGGCTGCAATTCTGGACAGCGACTTTGAACGGGTTCAACCAGGACAGCCGCAATGTTTTTAGAATTAGATTTTATCACATTTAACGAATAAGGATTACCATATTCCAGCACTAAAACATCTTTGGCTAAACTCCCCGGAATTCCCAAAGCTGCGGGAACGGCTTGGGGGTCCATTGTTGATTTTAATCCGAATTCAATCGGACGGGTAATCGCTTGTAAAAATCGGTTGGATTGGGATTTTTGATCGATTTTTCTTCTAACGGCTTTTTTCGCATATTCTGTTAATTTTGCTCGCACAAGAGTTTGGTCGCTGTGACCGTGATAGGAGTTGGTAAATACAACTATTTTTTTGCGCTTTGTTGCGGTTCTCGCTATGCGAATTGCGGTCATTATTGCTTCGGTTCCGGTGTTGCTAAATGTCACCCGTTCCATCCCGGTTAATTCGCTCACCAGTTGGGCGACTTCCCCCGCTAATTCTGCTTGCGAACCGATTTGAATTCCTTTTTCTAACTGTTCTTGAATGGCGGCTTTTATAAACGGGGGATTGTGACCAAACAGGTTAATTCCCAATCCCATTAAGATGTCAAGATATTCGTTTCCATCGATATCCCAAAGGCGAGAACCGAGGGAACGTTCGGCGACAATTGAGTAGCAAGCTTCTTTGAGTTGGGGTTCAAAACTCAATCCCAAAGAGCTTTTATCCGCGAGAACCGAACGATTATCTTGAGCATATTTTTTCGATTTTGGCGTGCGTTGAATATAGTCTTGAATCAGGGTTTCGATATGGGATTGTTCTAAATTGTTTGCGTCTCTAGTTTGAAGTTGCATGGTTGATGAATGGGGATAAATTTAACAAATTTTTAGTTTTTTCGAGCGATGAAGTAAGCAGAATGATTGTTATCGAGTTGTAAATTTCCTTCAATTGTTCTCACTTCAACATCGGTAAAGCCGACTTCTTCTAATATCTGTTTAACTTCTGGGGTTGAATGACCTCTAACTTTGTAGATAATTTCTGAACGTCGCCAATCTTTCTCCCAAGATGAAAATTGATTGAGGATTTTTAGTCGAAATCGGGTTAATTTCCTTAAACTGACCAGCTTGTAAACTAAGACTTTCAACTGTTTTTGAATTAAAGCGAAGGTTGAATAGCGTTTCTGAGTTGGAGCCTGATAAATTGTTACTTTAAAATAGCCCAGTTTATCATCTTTATTGTAATGGGGCGTAAGTTCCCAAGCAAAATGGTTTTCAATTTCGCCCTCAACTAAGCGACCTTTCCACCATTTTTCCATTTGTCCTTGATGGTTGATATCAAACAAGAATATACCATTTTGTTTGAGAGATGAGTAAACATTTTGAAAAACGCTCTTGAGTTCTTCTAACTCTAATATATGGTTGAGAGAAGCGCTGGTTGAGAAAACCGCATCAAAACGTTCTGGAAGTTCAAAACTGCGAGCGTCACCCAGAATAATTTGAGCTTGGGGAGCATTTTGACGAGCATATTCTAACATTTCTTCGGAGCCATCAAACCCCGTAATTTGATAGCCTTTCTCGCACAATTTTTTCATTAAATGTCCCGTCCCGCAACACAAATCTAGAATTTCTGCATTTTGAGACAGATGAGGAAGCAGCATTTTTTCTAGAGGTTGAAGTTGGTTTTGACAATATTCAGGCCCCATTGTGGTATTGTACAACCAAGCCCAATTGTCATATTCGTTATAGCGTTCTTGGAGATTCATATCAGAAACCATAGCTGTAATTTTGACTCCGAGTAGATTGTTCTTTAGACCTGTTGAAAATTTGCTTTTTGAATTAATTGAGAGATGTAAGTTTTAAGCAAGTTAGCATCAATAGGCGGACAAGAAATAGACGTTTCCGTTAAACCTTCGATGGTATTTTGACAGTCAAATTTGAGATTCATTGATTTTTCCTTTGCTTTTTGAGAAGACGTTGACGAGAACAGCGAAACCAACGGATAAAGCGCGTGTCCGGGCGAACCTTTCGCTATCTCTAAAAGTTGGCTGTACCACTGTTCGTAGGGTATTCTTTGGATGGAATAACCCATTAAACCCAGTTGTTCAAACAGTAGATTTGAAGAAACAGGTTGAGGGTGAATCAGATGAAATGCGCCTCCGACTAATTCCTGTTTTTGTGAGAGGTGAATAATGGCTTCACTCACATAGTCAACGGGGATGATATCGAGTAACATTTCCCCTTGCGGTGCGCTACCCAGTTCGATGTAACCTAACATTAATCGATAAAGAAAATCGTTGGTATTGAAAAAACCGGTTTGGCTGCTTCCAGAAATTGGTCCTACTCGATAAATGTAGGTTGGAAGTCCTCGCTGTGCTGCGATTTTAACTAATTTTTCCGCCACCCATTTACTCTGAGCATAGCCACCGTTGGGAACTTCACCGCTTTCTAAATCATCTTGTTCACGAATTAGTTTAACTTGAGAAAATTCGTTAAAGTTAAACACGCTAACCGTCGAAATAAAATGTACAGGTTTTGGGTGAGATTGACAAGCAAATCGCAAAATTTCTTGAGTTCCTAAAACGTTCGTTGACTTCAAAAGCGAATAGGGCGAGGCGTGGTGTACCCAAGCGCCGTTATGATAAATGACATCAATCTCATCTGCTAATTGCCGAAATTTTTCGGAAGATAAACCCAAAAGCGGTTTTGATAAATCTCCTTGAATGGGGATAATTCTAGGTTGAAATGAGTCATCCCAGAGAGAAGCAGACTTGAGAACATTTTTCAGTCTATTTTCTATTGTTTCGGCTTGTTCGCCTCTAACCAAACAGTAGATTTTTGCTTCCGTTTTTAGTAACAGTTGGTTGAGTAAAAAGCTTCCTAAAAAACCCGTTGCACCCGTTAACAGAATCTTGTGGGGTTGAGTCGATGAAATGACTTGTGTTTGAGGAAAAATGCTTTCATCTAATTTGGCTTCTGCTTTGAGATAATCTAATGTTATTTTATGCTGATTTTGAGAATTAAGATACTGAATAATTTCGGGTTTACGTTCTTTAAGTTGTGCTTTGATATCCGATGTCAGCGCTCCTTTCGGGGCGTTACAGCGAATCCGATCATTTTCGGTGAAAATTTTAATATCCAATCGATTGAGTTGCGATAAAAACTCGGAAATCGGCTGATAGTTTTCGGGTTGGTTTAAACTGGGTTTTAGTTCGGCGTGACTGACGGAAAAGTTAACGTTAATTGCAGTTTCTGAACTCGATTCTAAAATAATTTCTTGACAGCCAAACAAACGTTTACCGATAATATTTTGACTTTGGCAATACTCAATTACTCGGTTTGATTCTAGAATCGGTTTAGAATCTGAGGTATATTGAATCGAAGTAATAAAAGTTAGCCAGGGTTCCTGTCCCATCGCATAAATATAAACCTGCTGAGGGTTTAACTGATTAATAAGTTGAATGGCTTTGTGACTATCTGAACCATCAAGTCGGCGAGTTTGGGCAATTTTTCGGGGGATAGATTGAGTTAATAACGAACCATAAGCCCAAGTAAACGGTGCGCCTTCGCATTCCATCCCCACAAACAAAATATCTAGCCTTTTGACTAAATTTGAGAGATGTTTGTACAGTTGAGGTTCGATATTATTGGAATCCGCAGCACACAAAATAGAGCGATTTTTTATTTGGATTAAATAAGCCGTTTTCGCCCCGATATTTAAGTCACCATGTTCGCCCAAAACGGGTAAGCTGACAATCTCTCCTTCGGGAATGTCTATCACTTCTAATTCATCGACTTCTCGAACGTTTGCAAAGCCAATTTGTTGTAAAATTAACTTTAAAGAGGGATCGACCAACAAACCTTTATTACTTTTCGGAACGATAACATTTTTAATTTTATATCGCAACTGTAACAAGGTTTCAAACATCACATGATCTTGATGATTGTGAGTGATTAAAGCGTAGTCAATTGTTTGCGGTAAATCTGCATAACTGTAGCGAGGTATTCCATCGAGACTGTGATAACTAATAAGAGGATCACATAAAATACTAATATCTTTGGTTTCAATTAAAATACACGCATGACCAAAGTAACGCACTCTCACATCATTTTCCTGATATTGGGGTTGAATGTTTGCAGGATTCTCTGTAAACAAAGTAGCAAATAACTTTTCATTTTTGGGTTGAATTTCTAATAACTCTAAAATGTCTTGATAAGCTTGCGGCTTTTCTCTCATCTGAACCAGTTTATCGAGTCGTTTATCCGCAAAAGATAGGTTTAAATGTAGGGTGTTATCATCGGGTAAACGGGGGGTACTGAGTACAAAAGAACGCTGATCGATATTTCCCAAAGATAACGCGACGGTTTGCAAACCTGAATTATAATATTGGCTTTTATATAACAGTCCTTCTATCAATCGAATTGAGGGGTTATTTTGAACATCATAAACCAACTCAACATATCCCTTTAAGGCTGCGGGGACTTTTTGATAGAGCGGTTCTAAAGAATAGCCTGTTGCTTCTTCTTTTAACAAATATTCTAATTCTTTAATCGCCCGTTCTAATTGCAACAGTAAAGCTAAATTGTCTTTGGTTTTCTCCCACAACGTTTTAATTTCATCCAACCGAGTTTCATTGTAGTTAATAAAGGGTCCCCCTCGCATTGCGGGATTTTTTAAAGCATCCAAATGAACTTGGGGCGCCGCAATAAATGATTCTAGGATTTTTAGATGAGAATTAGCCACATACAGGGATGCTGTTGCGGGTGGAATGAGATAAGACCAAGCGTACCACTGATTAAAAAGTGGTTCTATAATCACATTGGCTTTGAGATAGACTGGCTTTGATATCATCATGGTTAAAACTCGATTTCTTCTCGCTCCTCTTCAACTTTTATCGGGGTTTGTAACTGAGATATGGTTTGTTTTTTCTGCAAAAGTTCCGCCAAACTCGCAACATTGGGAGCCTCAAACAAGTCTACAACGGTTATATTCACCGGAAATTGAGGTAATAACTGAGCAATTAATTGAGTCGCCAGCAAAGAATGTCCTCCCAACTCAAAGAAATCATCATAAATTCCGACCCGTTCAACTTCAAGAACTTCTGCAAAAATAGAAGCTAATATTTCTTCGGTCGCGGTGCGAGGGGGAACAAATTCTTCCGAGGTTAACGGTTCTTGATTGAGTTTAGATAAGGCTTGATGATCGACTTTTCCGTTGGGAGTTAGGGGGATAGTTTCCAATTCAACAAAACTGCTCGGAATCATGTATTCCGGTAACTTTTCTTTCAGGAAATTTCGCAGTTCTTTTGAGGTTAAATTGAGTTCAAAGTGAGAAACAAAGTAAGCCGCCAATCTTTTATCTTTTCCGGGTTCTTCTTGAACGATAACCACGCTATTTCTAACTTTTGGATGCTGATTTAATAAAAATTCGATCTCTCCGGGTTCTATGCGAAACCCTCGAATTTTAACTTGATGGTCTATCCTTCCAAATAGCTTAATACTTCCGTCGGGTAAATAACAGGCTAAATCTCCCGTTTTATACAAACGATTTGAAGAATTATTATTCTCAGAGGGAGCATAAAAAGGGTTGGGAATAAACGTCTGGGCTGTTTTTTCGGGTTGGTTCAAATAGCCTCGCGCTAAACCCACGCCTGCGATATAAAGTTCGCCTAAAACTCCAACGGGAACGGCTTGTAAATTGGCATCTAAAACATAAAGCTGTTTGTTCGTACTCGGGCGAATTGTGGGTTGATTTGAATAGCCATTTCCACACTCAACCATACTCGCATTTACCGTGACTTCCGTTGGTCCGTAAGCGTTAATAAAGCGGCGATTTTTTGACCAATTATTAATCAAATCCACTCCCGGCGCTTCCCCTCCCACCAATACCATTTCTAAAGCGGGTAAATTTTCAAAAGGGGTGGCGGCTAATGCGGAGGGGGTAATGGTAATGTGGCTAATATTTTTTTCTCGTAAAAGTGTTAACAAATCCCGTCCGGGGAGTAAGGTTTCTGCGGGTGCTAAACAGAGTTTTCCACCGCTTGCTAACGCCATGATAATTTCGGGAATGGACGCATCAAAGCTAAAGGAAAAGAACTGAAGAACGCAGCTATCCGAACGAACTTTACAGACGCGAATTTTGTCTTCTGTGAGGTTGACTAACCCGTTGTGAGGGATTAAAACACCTTTGGGAATTCCGGTGGAACCGGAAGTATAAATTAGATAGGCGAGGTTATCGGGTGTAACTTGAACTTGGGGATTTTCTGCGGGTTCTTGAGTGATAGAATTCCAGGTTTTATCTAAACAAATAACTTCCGAACCCGAGGTTTTAGAAATCGATAAATTGGATTGAGTTAATAAAACTGAAATTTGCGAGTCTTCCACCATAAAGGCGAGTCGTTCGGGTGGATAGTTTGAGTCTAGGGGAAGATAAGCACCCCCGGCTTTAAATACGCCTAAAAGGGCGATAATCATCTCAAAGGAACGTTCAACACAAATCCCGACTTTTACTTCTGGTTTTACTCCTTTTTTGATTAAATAATGGGCGAGTTGGTTGCTGCGTCGATTCAGTTCTTGATAGGTTAATTGTTCGTCTTGGAAAATTAAAGCAACAGCATCGGGGGTTTTCTCGACTTGTGCTTCAAACAGATGATGAAAGCATAAATTGTCTGTATAGTTTTTCTGGGTTTGGTTCCAAGTTTTTAAGATTTGATGCTGTTCTTGTGAGGTTAAAAGGGATAACTCGCCAATGCGTTTATCTGGATTTTTAACGATTTCTTCTAATAACGTTTGAAAATGTTCAACCAGTCGCGAGATTGTTTCGGGTTTAAATA
The DNA here is from genome assembly GCA_035285085.1 of Lyngbya sp. GTDB lineage: Bacteria > Cyanobacteriota > Cyanobacteriia > Cyanobacteriales > Microcoleaceae > Capilliphycus. Next base: position 15,788 of record JAYKHV010000126.1, read on the forward strand.
AATCTCGGTTGTATTCAAACCCTCCAACTAATCCTGATGGGGTTTCGTAGATATCTAGGCTTAAATCTAATTTCGCTGTGGGGTTGGTTTGTTTGAGAGAAGTTAGGGTTAAACCGGGTAATTTAAAATCGGTTTGGGGAGCGTTTTCGAGTCTAAATTTAACTTGAAATAAGGGATTATAACTGAGATCTCGTTCGGGGTGGAGATGTTCAACCAGTTTTTCAAAGGGTAAATCTTGATGGTCGTAGGCTTCCCAGGTTGTCTTTTTAACCTGTTGCAAAAATTCGTGAAATGTTGGGTTTTCTTTTAAAGAACTTCGCAAGACTAAGGTATTGACAAAAAAGCCGATTAATCCTTCTATTTCTTTGCGGTTCCGGTTCGCAACGGGAGAACCAACGATAATATTTTCTAAGCCGGTATAACGATAAAGTAAGACTTTAAATACCGCCAATAAGAATACAAATAGTGTCGCGCCTTCGGTTTGGCTGATGGTTCTGATTTTCTGGGTTAAATTCGCAGAAATTTCAAAGGTTTGATTGGCTCCTCGAAAGCTTTGAATTCGACTGCGAGGAAAATCGGTAGGAAGTTGTAAAACGGGTAAGGTTCCCGGTAATTGTTGTTTCCAATAGGAGAGTTGTTTCTCTAAAAATTCGCCTTGTAACCGTTGACGTTGCCAGGTTGCAAAGTCTGCATATTGAATGGATAATTCGGGTAAAGGTGAGGGTTTATCTTTACCAAACGCTGTATAAATATTAACCAGTTCGCGGATAAAAATTTCCATTGACCAGCCATCGGAAATAATATGGTGCATTGTTAAAAACACCACAAATTCGGCTTGATTGAGTTTTAATAAACTGACTCTTAATAAGAAATCTTTTGCTAAATTAAAGGGTTTTTGTGCTTCCTCTGTCATTAAACGAATGACTTCGGCTTCCTGTTCGCTTTGGTCTAAATGGTGTAAGCCAAGCTGATAAATTTCTAAGGTTGCATTTTCAGAAATCACCTGAACGGGTTGACCGTCTTTTAAAATAAAGTTAGTTCTTAATATTTCATGTCTTCGGATAATTTCATTGAGGGTTTTTTCAAATACCCCAATATTTAACTCTCCGCTTAAACGGACTGCGGTTGGAATATTAAATGTTGCTGTATCGGGTTGTAGTTGTTCTAAAAACCAAAGTCGCTGTTGAGCGAAAGAAAGGGGTAAATCTTGCTGACGCGAGACGGGTTGAATGGCTTCTAACGGACTTTGAACAGACTGCTGAACTTCGCTAATAAAGCTGATAATTTCGCTTTTTCGTTGCTTTAGTTCCTCAATGAAATCATCGGTTAATACTTCTTCTGGCGCACTGAAGCGTAACCGTTTGTCTATGTTGCTTTTTTGCTCTGCACCCTCGACCCATAGTTTGACATCCAAACGATACAGGTCTGATAAAAATTCATCAATTGATTTCATAGTTAAGATTGAATGTCATTAATTAACGCTCAAAGGTTTACATACAGCATGATGCCATTGGATGAATGATAGTAGGGAGGGGGCGGGTTTATATCGGTTGTCTGGACCGAAGACATCAATTTTTGCGGAACCCGTCCCTACAGGTTACTTAGTGAGAAAAATTCTTAAAAAAGTTTACCACAATGTTTTTGTTTAAGCAAGGAAAATTGATGGATTCTGACAAAACCCGCAGAACGTGTAAATAGCAAATTACTCCTGAAATTCGCCATCTTCCCAGGTTCCCTCTACACGGGTACCGTCAGCATAAACATAAGTGCCTTTACCATGTTTTTTCCCGTCTTTAAACTCACCTTGATATTGATCGCCATCAGCATATTTACAAACGGCTTGACCGTTAAAATTGCCTTCTTGAAGTTCTCCTTCGCAGCGATCGCCATTGGCAAAAATATAGACGCCTTCCCCGCTAATTTGACCGTCTTGAAACTCGCCCTCATAACGATTCCCATTGGCAAAAGTTAACACCCCTTCGCCTTCGGGTTTTCCATTATTAAATTCCCCTTGATAGCGATTCCCATTAGAATATTCTCGCACGCCCTGACCGTGAAATTGTCCGTTATCAAATCCGCCTTCATAGCGTCCGCCATCGGCATAAATATAAACCCCTTCTCCCTGAAATTGTCCGTTATTAAATCCGCCTTCATAGCGATCGCCATTCGCCAAAGTATAAACCCCCTCACCCTGACGGCGACCATTAACCAACTCGCCTTCATAACGGTTTCCCGTCCCATATTCACAAACGCCTTGACCGTTGAGTTGACCCTCTTTCACCTCCCCTTCACAGCGATCGCCATTGGGGGTAATATAAACCCCTTGTCCGCTTGGAGTTCCGGCGTTAAATCCCCCCTCGTAACGCGCACCATTCGCGGAAATAAACACCCCTTGACCTTGAAAATCACCCGCTACAACTTCCCCCTCATAGCGATCGCCATTGGCAAATTCCCAGACGCCTTTTCCGTCAAATTCTCCCGCTTTAAATTCCCCTTGATAACGTCCCCCATCGGCAAAGGTATAAACCCCTTCCCCTTCGGGTTTTCCATCAACAAACATCCCCTCATATTTCGCGCCGTTGGGATATTCACAGACGCCTTTACCGTTTAATTTACCATTGCTAACTTCCCCTTCGCAGCGAGTCCCGTCCGGGGTGGTAATTTCTGCGGCATTAACCGGAAATACCCCAACTAAAAGTGCAATTGTTAATAAGTAAATTAAATGAAACATGGCTAAAAAAAACTTGATAAACTGCAAATTTTTTAGTTTAATGTAAATTGAATCGGCAAACGAACCGCACGACTTCCGCCACCATCTGGAGGCAAAAACCGCATCCGAGAAGCAGCTTCGAGGGCGGCTTCATCGAGATCGCTATTTCCGCTCGACTGGACAATTTCCACTTGAGCGACCCGGCCATCGGTTCCCACCAAACCCCGAACGATCGCCGTCCCTTCAATACCTTGATTTCGCAGACTGTTGGGATATCGGGGTTGACAGTTATCGACACAACTTAACCCGCCGCCACCCGCATAGGCCGTGTCCGTCTCATTTCCCGCCTCGTTCCCGGTTCCCCCCTCAACCCCATCGGGACGACCCGGAGCCTCACCCCCTCGGCCATCTAAGGGGGAACCCCCAAAGGCCTGATCTCCAATACCGGGAGTTTGCCCCCCTGTGGGACTTTCACCGCTGCCAATGCCGGCAAAAGAGCCTTCCAAACCGGTGGGAGAACCCGAGGTTCCGGGCTGAGGGACGGCCCCTTGAGTCGGTTGGGAACGCTCGGCCCCCGCAGCCCCCAAAGGCGCATTATCATTGGTGTCTGGCGTTTCTGCGGGGGTGTTGGCCGCCCCAGTTTCCATTTCTAACTCACCCAGAGGACTGGTCATTGGGGCATCCGGGGCGATATCCGCCGAAGCCAGGGGTTCCGGGGGGGCAGAGTCAGCCAGGGGTTCGGGGGGTGCCATCGGCTCGGGGGGCAAGTCTTCGCTCAAGGGTTCCGGTTCGCTCAAGGGTTCCTCGGACATGGCCGCCAAAGGGTCGGGGGCGGGTTCCGCTGCGGGTTCGGGTTCGGGGGGCGGTTCTTCGGCGATCGGTTCCGGTTCGGGCGGGGCGAGGGGTGCCGGTTCGGGGGGCGGAAGTTCTGCAATGGGTTCGGGAATGGGTTCGGGAAGACTCTGAGGCGCTGGCGGGGCGGGTTGCAGCGATGCGGTTTCCGGCTGTTCGAGGGGAGGTTCTACCGGGGCGAATTCTTCAACAATTTCTTCGGGAATTTCTTCGGGAATGGGTTCGGGTTCTTCAACGATTTCTTCGGGTTCGGGTTCTATTTCTTCTTCTTCGATAACCTCTTCTTCTATGACGATAAATTCGATAGCATCTTCTTCAGTAATTTCGAGTTCTCTATCGAGAAAACCGCTCAACGCCAAAGCAAAAATTCCGCCGTGAATCACAGCCGACGCCACTAGACCTCCGACGATCCAGAGTTTGACTTTTTGCTCGTCTTTATATCGCTGTTCTAGGCAGGTTTCTGAGAGACTCATAACTGAAAATTTTCCAAAAACAATTCAGAAAGAAGGAGAAATTTTTAACCCAAATTTTATTCAGAATCGGGTTTTTTGGTGGCGATCGCGAGTTTTGCCCCTTCGACTCGCCGAATTTGATCCATGACTTCTACAACGGTTCCGTGATTAACCGCTTCATCGGCATTTAAAATGACAATTCGACTGTCATTGTTTGGAATCAATTGTCGCAATGAATTTTCGAGTTGTTCTATTTCTATGCTTTCGCGATTGAGGGCGACTTCTCCCTCGCTGTCAATGGTGATGGCGATTTGCTCGGTTTTTTGTTGTTGAGAAGTTGAGGCTTTGGGCAGGTTAACGGGTAATCCTTCGGAGCGGGTTAAAAATAGGGTGGAAATGATAAAACATGCCAAAATTGAGAAAATAACATCGATCATAGGCACGATGTTAATTTCTGCCGGAGTATCGAGATCGTCATCGATGAGATTAATCATAATTTCGCTTATTATTCAGACGGACAACAGTTTTAATGGGTCTAAATTAGGCTTTATGAACCAGGGTATTATCTCGCAATTGATCGTATTCATATTTGCGACGATACAACAGTTCGAGTTGACCTCCGTATTCTTGGATTAGGGCAATTTGTCGTTTATAAAGCCCTCTAAAGGTATTAGCAAATAATACCGTAAAAATGGCTACAACTAACCCAATTACTGTAGAGGCCAAAGCTTCGCTAATCCCTCCCGTTACGCCCGTGCTGCTGCTGCCTCCAATATCACCAATTCGCAGAGAAGAAAAGGCGGTAATTAGTCCTAACACGGTTCCGAGTAATCCCAACAACGGAGAAACGGCAATAATGGTGTCAAATACTGTATTAAAGCGCCGCAAAACGGGAATTTCTGCTTGGGCTGCACTTTCGATCGCGATCCGAAATTCTTCGGGGTTGGGATCTTCAAGTTCGAGGGCTTCGAGAAAAATTCTCGCGATCGGAAGATCGGCGTTCAGTTGCAAAAGGTCTATCGCCTGCTGGGGATAGGACTTGTAGAGTTTGAGGGCTTCTCGCACGACTTGACTCTGGCGCTGCCAAATGCGAAACCAAAAAAAACCCCGCTCGATCACCAGGGCGATCGCCACCACTGAAAACACCAGCAACGGCCACGCTACAATACCTGCGTCTTGTACAAAACGACTAACTTGCATGGAATTCGGTTTTTGAGGTAGACAATGAAACTGCTAACAGATGCCTAACGTTATACCACGATCTCCAATAGATGAAAAGTGTTATCAATAAGATTTTAAGATTTACTGGCAGTTGACAAGATCCCCAAGAATCGGTACACTCTATCCTTGCCGAGTCAAGTCAACCGTTCCGGTTTTTCTCTGACTGGCGAAAAGCGGCTAAAATTCAAGCTAGGACTGAATTTTAACGGTTGATCGCCATAGACCCGAAACCGAACTGTTGGGTAAAGAGCGACTCTCCATCAATTCAGCCCAACTGCTGTGTTGAGCAAAAATCCTCTGACTAGATGAGACTGAACAGCAACTAGCTTTTCAGAGCATTTGAGAATAGTTGATAAGGATTTGGAGAAAGTTGCGTTGGATCAATTCTGTTAAAAAGATTAAATCTTATCTATACTCAAGGATAATCATTACTCCAGTCATGCCCCAAAAAACCAGAAATCCCTATTTATGGCTAATCCAATCGAGTCCGCTATAATCTAACCTGTTTTGTTAATTGAGAAAAATTCTTAACCATGAGCAGTAGCTTTGATCCATCCAGTAACGTTTTCCAACTGACGACAGGCCCGGATATATTTACCGTCTTCCCCGGACAGCTTACCAACTCGCCAGGGGGTTTGGTGGCTTTAGCCGGGAATGACAGCGTAACGGGGTCAACGGGTAACGACTTGATGAATGGAAATGAAGACCGAGACACCCTATCCGGCAGTGGGGGGAGTGATACCCTGTTTGGAGGCCAAGGGGAAGATGAACTGTTTGGACAGCAAGCCAATGACACCCTGTATGGGAACAAAGGGTTGGATAACCTCGATGGCGGCGATGGCAATGATTTATTATTCGGAGGTCAAGAGGAAGATGCTTTAGTTGGTGGCATCGGAAATGATACCCTTTCTGGTGATAAAGGGGAAGATTATTTAATCGGAAATGAAGGCGCAGATGTGTTTGTTTTGAGTTCAGAAGGAGCGGGATCATCCAATGAATTTGGAGATTTTATTCTGGATTTTGAAAACAGCGATTTGATTGGTTTAGCCGGAGGATTAACCGCAGGCAATCTATCCTTTAGTGAGGAAAGTATTAATATTGAAGACACCTTAGAAAGATTACCTTTTGATTTGGGTTTGGCTGATTTAGCAGAACAAGGTGTGTTTAATCTTCCTTCTCTATTTAATGCCGCAGGTTCGATAAGATACACAGAAATTTCAACAGCCAGCGGCGAGGTTTTAGCGACTGTGGTTAATCAAACCCCCGAATCTTTATCCAGTCGTATCATTACCGTACAGTTTTAAACTTTAAATCTTTTCCTTGAGAGAGATATAATTTTCTGAGCAAATCAAACTCTATTTTCTCTCCAAACTTTTTCTTGAAATCCGTTGTTAGCGTTAGTTTTGTGGACTTAGCAGCCTCAAGTTTTTCTAATGAAATTCGATGAAAATTACCTGTCATTGGTCTTGACTATCTTGATGAATATGGGAGTAACACCCGTTGCTCTTGCTGAGTCCACTTGTTTACTAGAAGAAAGCGATGTTTCCACTGAGGAAACAACAAATTACTGTCAATCCAAACCTCAACAAGTCTCAGAACAACCTATCATCTCATCAACAGAAAATTCTCCAGTAAGAATTAGTTTATATGAACCCGAAGTCTCAGAAATTTCAACGCTTCAAGAGGTAGAAGAACCTTTAACAGAAGCGAAATATCTCTTTTCCGAATTTTCCCCGCCTCCCCCTGAAAGTGTTGAAGTTACCCAAGCCGAATCAGAAGTGGTAGAAATTACCGGAGTGAGTTTAAATCCCACACCCGGAGGCGTAGATATTATCTTACAAACAACCAATCCAGCAACACTGCAAACCTCAACTTCTATTGACGGAAATACCTTAACAACCGAAGTTTCAAACGCCGTTTTAGCTTTACCCAGTGGGGGAGATTTTCAAGCCGAAAATCCGGCTACAGGAATTATTTCCGTGCGAGTCCAACAAATCGCAAACAATCGGGTTCAAGTTATTATTGTCGGACAAGATACCATTCCGGTTGTCAACGTTAATCCGAGTGATGCGGGTTTAGTTTTAAGCGTTACTCCCGAAGAAGTTATTCAAATTACCGTTACCGCCACCCGAACCGAAGAAGACCCCGACGATATTTCCCGATCTATTACCATTATAGAACGAGAACAAATCGAACGGCAGCGAAATTTATCGATTAATTTAAGAGAAATTCTCGCTCGGGAAGTCCCCGGTTTTTCGCCTCCCGATTTACAGCGAAACCAAAATGGAACCTTGCGAGGACGTCCGCCTTCTTATTTAATTGATGGTGTACCGATTGATTCTAACGGAATTCGAGGTTCGTTTTTAAATATTTCCCCCGATGCGATTGAACGGATAGAAGTTATACGCGGACCAAACGCCGTTTATGGTTCGGAAGCAACGGGGGGAACGATTAACTTTGTTACCCGACAACCCAGTGAAGAACCGGTTACAAATATCAGACTTGGAGTCGATCTTTCCGGTGCGGATAATTCGTTTTTTGAGGGAGATAGTGATGGAAAGGTTATGGAATATTCTCTCTCGGGAGCAATTTCGCCAAAAGTCGGTTTTCGGGTGAATTTTTCGCGAGAGCGAACAGAAACCTATTATGATGGCGAAGGAGATCCGATTTTTAATTTTCGTCCCCTCGACCAAAGCGAAGCCTTTAACGTTTTGACCAGTTTGGGGGTTTATTTCACCGAACAACAACGGCTGACTTTCACCTTTAACTATTACGATAATGAGCGAGTAGAAAATAATTTAATTCTCGATCAAAGCGTTAACGATCTGCCAGCAGGAACCAGCAAAGCCAGAGCGATAGAAGTTGGCGATCAAGATTTTATTGGTACGAATCCGGCGTTTAATCGCAATACTTTATTGAACCTTGTTTATAGCCACGATAACTTATTTTTTGGAAGTCAAATTCAGGCTCAAGCTTACTACACCTCTAAACCCGAATCACAAGGCGTTCAAGATGGTCGGGTCTTGTTGCAAGAGGTTTATGTGAGTCAAATTGATGTAGAAAATTGGGGCGGACGCCTGCAAATTAATACCCCTTTATTTACCGGAGCGAGCGTATTTTGGGGAGCAGATTATAAACACGATAGACCCAGTAACACCTATGATATTATCGACGCTGAAGAATTTGATGAAAGTGGCGGTCGAGTGATTCGTAAAATTGAGGAGCGAACATTTATCCCTGAATACACCATCGGAGAATTGGGAATCTTTGCTCAATTTAAGTGGGAACTGGGTGATGATTGGGTGATTAATGGCGGTGCGCGTTATTCAAATTTTGACGTGAGTATTCCCGATTATACCAGCTTTGAGGAGGTGGACGTTGAAGGCGGCGATTTAAACTTTAATAACGTGGTTTTCAACGTGGGTACGGTTTATAAAATCACCGATCAATTTAATATTTTTGTTAACTTTTCTCAGGGATTTTCCTTGCAACGATTTAGCGAATTACTCACTTTTCCCGAAGAAGGATTTTCAATTTCTGAAGACGTTGACCAACTCCAACCTCAAAAAGTTAGTAATTATGAACTGGGAGTTCGAGGAACTTGGTCACGTTTTGACTTTACTGTTGCAGGGTTTTATAATGATTCACAATTTGGGGTAGTTTCTGTTGACCGGGGTGATGGTTTATTCTTACCTGTACGCGCACCCAGACGCATTTATGGGGTAGAAGCAACGCTGAATTGGCAACCTTTTAATAAGTTAAGTTTGGGAGGAACGGTGAGTTGGCAAGAAGGAGAAGTTGATATCGAAGATGACGGAAATTATTTGGCAATTACCAGCACAGAAATTTCGCCTTTAAAAGTCACGGCTTACGTGGAAACTGAATTTATACAAGGTTGGTTTAATCGTTTACAATTAATCGTGGTTGGCGATCGCGAAAGAGCCTTTGATGATGATATCGATCCGACTCCGGTCGAAAGTTATACCGTTGTTGATTTAATTAGCAGTATCAAAATCGGTCCCGGATCGCTAAACATCGGAGTTGAAAATATTTTTGATAACTTTTATTTCCCCGTTGAGTCCCAAGTTTTAGGAGGAACAAGCAATGATAACCGTCGTCCGGGTCGAGGTCGAACCCTTAGTTTTAATTACCGAGTTACTTTTTAAATGAATTATCAGTTCAACACTCAATTTTGGCAGCAATTCGGGTTAATTGCCAAACCCTATTGGTTTTCGGGGGAGAAAAGAAAAGCCAGACGTTCGCTGTTGCTGCTCATTTTTTTATCCGTGATCAGCAGTGCTTTTCTGGTTTTAGAAACCTTACAAAGAGGGGAAATTTTATCGGGTCTTGCAGAACAAAATTACAGTCGATTTTTGCAAGCAACCTTACTGTTTTTAGGTTTAATTTTAATCGGTGTTCCCAGTCTCGCATTCAATAACTACATTCAAAGCAATTTAAGCCTACATTGGCGGCGTTGGATGACCCGCAACTTTTTAGAACAATATTTAGACAATCAAGCCTTTTATCATCTGAATACAAACTCGGAAATTGACAACCCCGACCAACGAATTTCGGAAGATATTCGCGCTTTTACTCAACAAACCCTCTATTTTTTTGTTTTAATCTTTAATGCGGTCATACAACTGATTTTATTTATCGGCTTGTTGTGGTCAATCTCTCATTTTTTAACTCTATTTTTAGTTTTGTATGCTTTGGTCGGGACGTTAATTGCTACCGTTGTTTTTGCTCGCACTTTAGCTAAAATTAATTACGTTCAACTCCAAAAAGAAGCCGAATTACGCTATGGTTTAGTTCATCTTCAAGATCATGCTGAAGCGATCGCACTTTATCAAGGTCAATCTCAAGCATCCCAAGGATTACATCATCGATTCTTACAAGTTTATCAAAATTTTAAGCGATTAATTAAATGGGAATTTAATCTCAGCTTATTTCAAAATAGCCTACAATATATCACGTTTATTTTACCCGCGATTATTTTAGCACCGAGTATTTTATCAGGACAATTAGAAATTGGGGTAATTGCTCAGTCTGAATCTGCATTTGGTCGGATTTGGTTTGCACTCAGTTTGATTATTAATGAATTACAACAACTCAGCGCTTTAGCCGCTTCAACGACCCGTTTATTTATTTTACACCAAGCGCTCAAAACTTCCGAACAACTTCCCACAGAGACAACCATACAAGTTCAAGAAAGTCAACAGTTTAAACTTGAAAATGTTATCTTAAAAACTCCAGATCATCAAAAGATTTTAATTCAAAACTTATCCCTAATTATTCAATCAAACCAATCTTTATTAATTACCGGAGCGAGTGGAGTCGGGAAAAGTTCTTTATTGCGTGCGATCGCTGGTTTATGGACTTCAGGAGAAGGAAAAATCACTCGACCCCAACGAGAACAAATGTTTTTTCTTCCCCAACGTCCCTATATGATTTTAGGGTCTTTGCGTCAACAACTTCTCTATCCTCATTCAGAAACTCACTATAACGATAAACAATTACTTGATGTTCTCAAACAGGTTAACTTACCGAATATTTCCGCTCAATTTGGGGGGTTAGACTCGGTGATCAAATGGTCACAGGTGCTTTCCCTCGGAGAACAACAACGCCTAGCTTTTGCGAGATTACTATTACATCAACCCCAATTTGCAATCTTAGATGAAGCCACCAGCGCGTTAGACGAAGAAAACGAAGAATTACTCTATCAATATCTACAAAAAACAGCCATTAACTTAATCAGCGTCGGTCATCGTTCCACCCTTTTAAAATATCATCAACACGTGTTAGAACTCTCAGAAAACTTCAATTGGCGTTTAATTGCTTCCGAGAACTATTATTTTTCTGACTCTAAATTTTAACATTAAATATGAAAAAAATTAACTTAAAACTCTTAAAACAATTGTGGTCGGTGGCTCATCTCTACTGGTTATCCTCAGAAAAATGGGGTGCTATCTTCCTTTTGGTTGTGATTATAATTTTATCGATAATTGTCTCGGGTTTGTTGGTTGCTGTCGCCATTTTTTTAGGAGAAATTACATCAGCACTCGTCGCTCAAGATACCCAACGTTTTCAACAAGCACTGCTCATTTTTGTCGGGGTGATCGTTATCGGTACTCTCTGCGGTTCATTCAAAGTATATTGTCAGGCTAAATTAAGCCTTTATTGGCGACGATGGCTAACCCATTACTTTCTTAATTCCTATCTGAAAAACTCGACATTTTATTACATTAGCGAATATTCTAAAATTGATAATCCCGATCAAAGAATATCCGAAGATATTAAAACATTCACTCAACAGTCAATAATTTTATTCTCGATTTTACTTGATTCTGTTCTCCAACTCATCGCCTTTACAGGAACACTCTGGACAATTTCGCAGTTTTTGATGACTTTCTTGGTGAGTTATTCGCTGATCGGGACTCTATTTGCAACGTTATTTTTTGGTCGAATTTTAGTTGGAATAAACTTTGAGCAACTGCAAAGAGAAGCGGACTTACGTTATGGATTAATTCAGATTCGAGAACAAGCAGAATCCATTGCTTTTTATCAAGGTCAACACCAAGAATTTAATCAAGTTTGGAATCGGTTTAACCTGGTTTTTAGCAATTTTAAACATTTAATTCAATGGCAACTTTATCTGAACCTGTTTCAAAATAGCTATCAATATTTAACCTTTATCGTTCCCGGTTTAATTTTAGCTCCTAAAATCGTTTCTGGAGAACTAGAAGTGGGAGTTGTGACCCAAGCAGGAACGGCATTTAAAACCATTTTAATAGCTTTAACGTTAATGATCGCCCAACTGGATAAACTCAGCGTTTTAGGGGCGACGATTAACCGTTTAGACCAATTAAAACAAACGATAATAACAGCCAATACTTTCAATTCCGATCAAACAGAAATTAAAATTATTGAAAGTTCTGAACTCGCCTGTCAAAATCTCACCTTACAAACCCCCGATCATCAAAGAACAATTATCAAAAATTTATCTTTTTCTGTTTCTTCTGGCGAAAATCTCCTGATTATTGGAGCGAGTGGAGTGGGGAAAAGTTCTCTTTTACGAGCAATTTCTGGTTTATGGACATCCGGATCGGGAGTCATTTATCGACCCAAACGCGAAGATATTTTATTCTTACCTCAACGTCCTTATGTGTTTCAAAGTTCTTTGCGGGAGCAATTACTTTATCCTCAAACTGAACGAGAAATTGCCGATGAAAAGTTATATCATCTTTTGCACAAAGTCAATCTTTCAAACTTAGTAGAAAAATGGGAAGGATTGAATAAAATTGCAGATTGGAGTAAAATATTATCTATGGGAGAACAACAGCGTTTGGCTTTTGCGCGTTTATTTCTCTATCAACCTGATTACGCAGTTTTAGACGAAGCAACCAGCGCTTTAGATTTAAAGAATGAAGAGTTACTCTATCAAGAACTGCAAGCGTTTAACATCACCTATATTAGTGTTAGTCATCGCATGACTTTACTAAAATATCATCAAAATGTTTTAAAACTAGAGCCTTGAGACTCGGATGAAAAAAGCCCTGTTTTTTTGTATATATGAAATTCCCCATAAAAAAATTCCCCTGAAGGGAATACAAAGCGGAATGTAATTTTAGATCATTTTTTCTGATTAGCTGAAATAGCTAAATAACAGGTACTAGCCAGCCAACAAAGTTGACATCAGTAGCCGGATCGAGCGCCGTATTAACAACAACTGCGATTAAATCTTCGCCTAAAGATATTTCCGTACCGACAAGAGTATTCTCAAAGATGTAGTCGTTGCTTATAGCAGAACCGAGCAGTTCAATTTTATCTCCCTCGGCGCTATTAAAATCGCTAATAATAGCAAAACCTTCTCCTAAATAGGGTTCAATCGGTTGGTCAGCAGCGCCGAAGGTACTTAAGACAAATGTATCTGCATCCTGACCGCCAGAGAGAATATCTATTTGCTGATTAGAAGTCGATTCAGGAGGAAAAGGCAAACTCCCAAAAGAATCAAATTCACCACCCAAAATGCGATCGCTACCCTTACCACCCCTAAGGAAATCGTTGCCGTTACCACCTATGAGCAAATCATCGTCCGCTCCACCCCGAAGGAAATCATTGCCGTTGCCGCCATAAAGCTCGTCATTACCCTGCTTGCCTTGAAGAATATCATTGCCATCTTCAGCAAAGATAATATCGGGTTGGGAAGTACCTTGAAGCAAGTCATCGCCTTCAGTTCCTCGAATCGTATTGCTCGAAACCCAGATTGTACTCATTTGCCTTGAATTCTCCTGATTCAAATCATCAACTCTGTCTATAGATTAATTCAGTTATTTTCGTAATGATTGCCAATCTGCCAATTATTCAGATGGTTACAATTTCCCGGCTTGGGAGAAGTTTTAAGCCGAATGCGTTCGTTGATTACAGTCATATATTATTATAGATCAAAACACAATTTTTGGGTATTCTGTAGAGCCTCTCTGTGAAAATTTAATGTTCATTTCGAGGATAAAATTTCGAGGATTCTAGTTTGCGGGTAATGGAGAGAATTAAACGGGGAATTCTGATAATAAATTCGGTTCCTTGATTGGGTTCTGAATAACACCAAATTTTTCCTTTGTGTTTTTCCACAACAATTTTATAACTAATCGATAATCCTAAACCCGTACCTTTACCAACAGGTTTGGTTGTAAAGAAAGGATCAAAGAGTTTTGATTTGACTTCTTCCTGCATTCCCGGCCCATTATCAGCAATATGAATTTCAATCCACTGATGATCGACTAATAAGGTCTGAATTTTGATTTGATACTGTTGAGTTTTAATTCCTTTAGAAAGCTGCTGAAGATTGTGTTCTTCGAGGGCATCAATGGCATTACTGAGAATGTTCATAAACACTTGATTGAGTTGACTCGGATAACATTCAACCAGAGGCAATTTACCATAGTCTCTGACGACTTCAATACCCCGATGGTCGGCGTTGGCTTTGAGGCGATTTTGTAAAATTAACAGGGTACTTTCGATTCCCTCATGGAGATCAACGGCTTTAATTTCAGCTTCATCTAAACGGGAGAAATTTCGTAAGCTGCGGACAATATCTCGAATTCTTTCCGCGCCGATACGCATCGAATTGAGAAGTTGCAGATAATCGGATTTCAAAAACTCAATATCAATTTCATCTGCATAATCGGCAATTTCCAGTTGAGGTTGAGGATAATGTTGTTGATAAAGTTCGAGCAGTTGTAATAAATCTTTCGTATAATCTAAAGCCGGTTGAATATTACCATAGATAAAGCTAACCGGATTATTGATTTCGTGAGCAATCCCCGCCACCATCTGCCCCAAACTTGACATTTTTTCGGCTTGAATGAGGTGAGTTTGTGCCTGTTTTAGTTCTGTTAAAGCCCGTTCAAGTTCTTGATTTTTTTGCTTGAGTCGAGCTTTGGATTTCCGTAACGCTGCTTCTGCCTCTTTGCGTTGGCTAATATCTTGAAATGTGGCGGTATAAAAGGAAAGTTGACCGAATTTTGCTTGTGTAACCGTTGCTTCTAGGGCAAATTGTGAACCATCCGCTCGACATCCAATTAACTCATGCCGTCCGGTCTTTAATAATTCTTGTAAGAGCTTTTCTTCAGAATCAAATTCATCATCATCGACCCCTTGCCAAAGACGATGAATTGACATCCCAATCAATTCTTCAACTTCATAACCGAAAATCGTCGCGGCTGAAGGATTAGCAGTGGTAATTTCTAAATGAGTTCCGTCAAAAGTAACAATACCATTCATTGCCGTTTTGACAATGGCTTCGGTGCGGGTTACGGCTTCTTCTAAAGCATCCATCACCGCATTATAACGTTCGGCAATTAAACCCACTTCGGTAAACGGTTCAACGGGTGCGCGTAAACTCAAATCATAGGTTTGAGCCTGTTTTTCCATCACTTGAAATAGGTCATAAATCTCGGTTTTTGCCCGATGTTCGGAAATATTCAAGCCAATCTTTTCTTCGGATAAAGAAACCCGTAGCGGTACAATCCGATTCACCCAAAATAGCAACAAATAAGCCAAACCAAATCCCCATCCAAACCCCACAAAAATCCCTAATAACTGCACACCAATTTGACTGTATCGCTCCAACCCTGTCCCCAACAATTCGGGCTGACCAAACAACCCCACCGCCAAAGTTCCCCAAACTCCGGCTCCCCCATGTACGGCCACCGCTCCGACGGCATCATCAATTCGTAAATTTTCTAAAAGTATTTCTGCTAAAATCATCACGGCTGCCCCAGTGACGCCAATAATTACGGCGATGGGAGTTGTGACCGCATGACAAGAAGCGGTGATCGCCACCAGTCCGGCGAGAGTCCCGTTAATTAGGGTTTCGACTTGCGGCGCTTTGCGTTTGCCCCAACTGAGGAGACCTGCGGCGCTCATTCCCCCGGCGCCGGCTAACACGGTATTTGCCATAATATGGGGAACTTGCTCGTTGAAAGCGAGGGTGCTGCCTCCGTTAAAGCCAAGCCAGCCAAACCATAACAGCATGGTTCCCAAAACGGAAAATTGCAGGTTGGAACTGTGAATTTTTTGGGGCGGTTTGGCTTTGGGGAAGCGGCCGGAACGGGAGCCGATGAGTAATAGGGCGGCCAACGACACCCAACCGCCGATGCTGTGAACGACGGTTGAACCGGCAAAATCGACAAAGCCGAGATAGCCTAAGCGACCTGCGAAGATGCCATGATCGGCTCCATTCCACGCCCAATGACCAAAAATCGGGTAAATTAAACCGGAGACCAAGGCGACCAGTAGCAGGTATGCACTGAATTTCATGCGTTCGGCGACGGCTCCGGAAACGATGGTGACTGATGTACCGCAAAACATGACTTGAAAAAGGAAAAAAGCTGCCAGTTTTGCCGTATCTAAATTCACCCCAAAATGGTTGCTTCCCAACCAACCGTTTGCAGATGAACCAAACATTAAACCGTAACCCACTGCCCAAAATAAAAGGGCGGAAACGGCGAAGTCTGCTAGGTTTTTTGCAGCAACATTAATACTGTTTTTAGAGCGGGTAAGCCCAGATTCTAAGCACATAAACCCTGCTTGCATCAGGAATACTAAACAAGAACAGAGTAGCAACCAAAGTGTATCAATCATTACTTATTATGGACAGGAGTAAAGGGTTTAAAGCCGGATTATTGTAAGAATTTTTCAATTCCCGAGCAGACCGATCCGAAAAATTAGGGATCTTTAAAAGATTGATATGTTACCAGCTTGGCATTGGTTCATCTTCTGCGTCAAGTATCAATTTTTTTTATTGAAATTTTTAATCAAATTTTATCGAGTTTAATTGAGGTAAATTCAAGGGGAAAATATACATTTTATACTTCTAATTCTGACTGGCTCAATGATGGGTTTAATTGGCAACTCAACTGGATTGGAATTGTAATAATAAATTCTGTACCCTTTCCCATCTGAGAATGACATTCCAGTTTGCCTCTATGTTTTTGAACAACTATTTGATAACTGATCGCGAGTCCCAGTCCGGTTCCTTTTCCCACTGGTTTTGTGGTGAAAAAGGGATCAAAAATTTTGGTCTTAATTTCCTCACTAATACCGGAGCCGTTATCCAAGATGTGAATCGCAACCGCATCGGGATCTCGAACTTTAGTTTTAATTTTTATTTGAGGAGATTGATTGTTTAAAGCTGTTTTTTGCTCGGAAAAGGATTCCTGCACGGCATCAATAGCGTTGTTAATAATATTCAGTAAAACTTGATTCATTTGACCGGGATAACAATCGACCAAAGGAAGTTTTTCATAGGTTTTAATCAATTCTATATCCGGATGTCCAGATTCTCCTTTTAAACGGTGTTTTAGGAGCATTAATGTACTGTCAATTCCGGTGTGAATATCTACCGATTTGACTTCGGATTCATCGAGACGAGAAAAATGACGCAAGGACTCGACAATTTCTCGAATTCGATGGCTTCCGATTTGCATAGAGTTTAATAATTTATCTAAATCTTCTTTGATAAAATCCAGTTCAATCTCTTCTATGGTTTGTAAAACTTTAACCGGGATTTGAGTTTCATTTTTTTGATAAATTTCAATGAGTTTAAGTAAATCTTTGCTGTATTGTCGGAGATAAATTAAGTTGCCATGAATAAAGTTAACTGGGTTGTTAATTTCGTGAGCAACTCCGGCAACAATTTGACCTAAACTTGACATTTTTTCAGTTTGGATGAGTTGACTTTGTGCCTGTTGTAATTTTTGTAGAGATTGTTCTAAAGCAATGGCTTTTTCACGTTCTCTCGCTTCTGATGCTTTTAGCTCTTCATTAATTTTAGTTAAAAGAGAAAAAGACTGTTTTAAGGCTTTTGCCATGCGGTTAAAAGTTTGAGCTAAAATCGCTAATTCATCTTGACCTCGAACCTGAACTTGTTGATGCCATTTTCCCTGACTAACTTGAGACGCAGCCTCGGTTAAATCACTAATGGGTTGAATCAGACGATGAGCAAGTAACCCCATTAAAATTCCCATTCCCCCTGTAGCGATGATGGCAATGGTAATCTCCAGTTGCCAAAAAGATCGGACTTTAGCAAAGACTTCGGCTTGCTGTTGCAGTACAATTGCTCCCCATTTATTTTCTAGCTGAATACTGTAAGATAGCCACTGAATGCCGCGATCGTCTGTGAAATAAAAAAGACCTTGATCGTTGTTTAAAAGCTGTTTTACGGGAGGGTATAAACTTAAATCCGTGAGTTTTTCCCCCGAGAGCAACTGAGAATTCGGATGGGCGATTAATTGACCTTTTTGATCGACTAAAATTGCAAATCCTGTTTCTCCGACTCGGGTTGCACCGACAGCTTCAGCGAGTTCATTCAGGAGTATCCCCAAACGGATAACGCCGATAATTTTTCCAGAGGGAAAAGTAGATGAATTCTCCGCAGGTGTCAGGGGGTTTTGCTCTCGAATGGGGGCGGAAAAAATGGCGGCGGGTTCTCCAGTACGACGGGAAATAATAATTTCACGAGTGATGGGATTTCCTAAAATTGCGCCTTGAAACCATGAGCGATCGCTGTAGTTTATCGGTTCAATTTTGTTACTTTCACTCAGAGCAATAAACTTTCCTTCTAAGTTAGCAATTCCAACACTCCACAGGTAATCTTTATAACTATTTTGCAGGATCACCAAACTCGATTGAAGTTGAGTCGAGTTGGTGTTGATTAGACTGATATTTTGGCTGAAGTTTTGTAAGGCTAAAGTGTTCATTTTATCCCATTGGGAAACCTGCATCGCCAAAGCTTGGGCTTGCGTGGTTAAATCTTTTTCTGCTTCTTGATGAAGGATTTTAGCCGCTCGATAGCTGGTTAATCCCATCGCGGTGAGCATCGCCGGAATTACACCGAGTAACACAAACAACGGAATTTTAAACTTGAGGCTGTTCAACCCAGGTTTATTCATCAGTTTCACCTCTATTATTAAACCCAGTGAATTTGTAACAATTCCCTTAACATTGAGTCGGATAAATTGGAATTGTAATCACAAATTCAGTACCCTGTCCTGTTCTAGAATAGCACTCAATTTTTCCCCGATGTTTTTCCACAACAATTTGATAACTAATCGATAATCCCAGTCCGGTTCCTTTACCCACAGGCTTAGTTGTAAAAAAGGGATTGAATAGTTGAGAACAGACTTCCTCAGACATTCCGATGCCATTATCCGCAATCCGAATTAATACTTGGGTTTGGTCGGGTGTTAATTCGGTAGAAATCGTTATTTGATTTGGATTAGCCAGAATTTCTGTGTAGGTTTTTCCCTGATTAGATTCTTCGATCGCATCAATCGCATTGGCAATAATATTCATAAATACCTGATTCATCTGCCCGGGAAAACAGACAATTTCTGGCAATTTACCATAGTTCTTGATCACCCGAATTTCGGGCTGATTTGCATTGGCTTTTAGTCGAGTTTTTAAAATTAATAATGTGCTGTCAATGCCCTCGTGAAGATTAAATAAAACTGGAGTTGAACCATCAATTCGAGAAAAGATCCGCATGGAAGTGCTAATCTCTCGAATTAACATCGATCCTTGTTTAATAGATGCGATCATTTCGGGCAAATCCGCCATTAAAAACTCAATATCAATTTCTTCTGCGTGTTCTTGAATTTCGGCAACAGGATCGGGATAAAATTGTTGGTAAAGTTGCAGATGAGTCAAGACATCTCCGAGAAATTCCTCAACTTGATTGATATTACCAATCACAAAGCCGAGAGGATTATTAATTTCGTGGGTAATTCCTGCCATCATTTGACCCATTGATGACAACTTATAGGCTTGCATGAGTTGAACTTTTGCTTCTTTAAGCTGAACATCTTTCTCAAGAACTAAATGTTTGAGTTTTTGATTTAACTGGGCGAGTAAAAGATTTTTTTCAAGTAGGGATTGAGTTAAATCTTTAATTTGAAGATGAATTTTTAGACGGGCTAAAACTTCTTCTTTTTGTAAGGGTTTTGTTAAATAGTCAACAGCACCCGCCTTCAATCCTCTAATTTTACTGGCTGTATCCGCCAGAGCCGTCATAAAAATAATCGGAATGGTTTGAGTTGTCGGATGAGCTTTGAGTTGCTGACAAGTTTCAAATCCATCCATTCCCGGCATTTGAATATCTAATAAAATCAGGTCAGGCGGATGATAAATCGCTTGTTGAAGTGCGTTTTCTCCATTCTCGGCGACGGCAACTTCATATCCGGCTGCAACTAAACTTTCCGACAAAATTCTTAGATGAATTGGGCTATCATCTACAATCAAAATCACCTTTGAGTTTAGAGTATTTATCGACATTTGATTCTGAAATTATAGGGTGTGGTAAAGATTTTTGCTCGATACCAGTGGCTTTTCGGTTGAATGGGAGTAGCAATCGTTGAAACGAGGAAATCGTCAGCCCGGGTTAGATTTTCCCAAGCACAGCCGATTAACTCTAAATGATACCCAGTTAATCCCTGTCTGGCCAGCTGGATAATGAGTTTCATGGATTGACCTCGCTGTTTTGAACAAGATTGAGAAATCTCTCTTTGATCTTAAATTTAATTAAAAGTTTCAGGAAAATGCGTGATAGAAATCACACCGATAACAAGAGGAAAAATACCCCGGCGATTATCGTAGGGGAATCAGGATTTTAAACTCAGTTCCTTTTCCTAAAATCGAATCACATTCAATTTTTCCTTTGTGTTTTTCAACAACAACCTGATAACTAATCGAAAGTCCTAATCCGGTTCCTTTACCAATGGGTTTGGTGGTAAAGAAGGGATCGAACAAACAAGAGCGAACTTCTTGACTCATGCCTCGCCCATTATCGGCAATTAAAATTTGTATCCAATTATCTGGTATTCGTTGAGTTTTAATGCGAATACAACCGGGATTAGACTGGATTTCTTGAAGAGATAGAGAAGACTGAGCATCTTCAATCGCATCAATCGCATTACTGAGAATATTCATAAACACTTGATTGAGTTGTCCAGAATAACAGTTGATTCGAGGGAGTTGACCATATTCTTTGATCACTTTAATACCCGGATATCCGGGTTTTGCTTTCAGGCGATTATGTAAAATCATTAAAGTGCTTTCGAGTCCTTCATGGAGATCAACTTCTTTAATTTCGGCTTCATCCAAACGGGAAAAGATTCGCAGTGATTTGACAATCTCTCGGATTCGCTCGGTTCCCACTTGCATAGACTTGAGGAGTTTTTTGATATCTTCTTGGATATAATCAAGTTCAATGGCTTCAATTTCTGCTTCGATTTCGGGATGGGGATGAGGATAATGATTTTGATAAAGTTGAATTAAATTAAGCAAGTCTTGAATATAATCGGCGGCATGAACGAGATTTCCATGAATAAAGTTAACCGGATTATTAATTTCATGGGCAATTCCGGCAACCATTTGACCTAAGCTCGACATTTTTTCATTTTGAATCATCTGAGCTTGAGTTCGTTTAAGTTCTTGCAAAGCTTGTTGAAGCTGTTGTTTTTGTTCTCTTAATTGAGCTTCTGATTCTCGCAGAGCGTTTTCAGCCTGTTTGCGTTCGGTTATATCGGTCGCAATTCCAGTGATTCGATCTATTTCTCCTTGGTCATTTGCGATAGGAAAACCGCGATCGTAAATCCAACGAATTTCACCATTGGGTTGAACAATTCGATATTCTTCTTCATATCCACCAGAAGCCTGTTGAGTCAAAGCAAAAATTACTCGTTCGCGATCTTCTGAATAAATTGACTCAAGAAAAGATTGGGGTTGCTCATAAATTTCGCGACAAGGACGCCCCCAAACTTTTTCATAAGCAGGAGAAACATAGTAAATTTTTTTTCCATGAGGATCAGAAATCCAGAATACACTATCAATGGTTTCCGCAAGCTGACGAAACATTTTTTCGCTTTCTTGTAATGCGAGTTCAGCTTGTTCGTGATTTCTCGCCTCAATTGCTAAAGAAATAATATTGGCAATTGAACGCACAAAAATTTCATCTTCAGGAGTCCAATTTTGAATTTGACCGCACTGTTCTATACACATAACACCGACGATTTCTCCAGCAATCCGAATGGTGCTATCGAGCAGTGAGAAAATCTCATTTGGAATCAAATAATTAGAGACAAATTCACAGGTTCTCGGATCGCTTCTAGCGTCCGACGCGGCAATACTATCCTGTGAAACTAGGGCGGAAAAATAAGCGGGATAATCCTTGACTTTTAACTCTCCATTTCCACTGTGCTGATGCTTTTTTTGGGCGTAAAAATTGATACATTGCAGAATGGTTTTGTCCTCATTATAAAGCCAAATTCCTACCCGTTCAACTTCTAATATTTTTGCTGTTGTTTCGGTAATCGCTTGCAGGGCTATTGACAAATCTCCTTGATTTACAGCTCGATTTTGGGCGAGTTCTATTAAAACGGTATTATGATTTCGCAGTTGTTCAGCTCGTTTTTGCAGTTCTGTTTCAGCTTGTTTGCGATCGCGAATTTCTAAGAGTAGTTGTTCTTGAGTATAATTTAACTCCCGCAAAGTTAGGTTTTTTTCTTGAAGTTGTTTTTCAAGTTCATCAGTTTGAATAATCGCTCGACCCGCCAACGGACGCAATAGCAAAACCATCCCGCCTGCACCCAAAAAGCTAAAAACAATTGTGACAATTCCAATGGTAACAAGCTGACGATTTACCGGAGCATACAATTCCTGACGATCAATTTTGATGACGAGTCCCCAATTGATTTCTGATAGGGGTTCAAAGGTAATGACTTGAGGATGAGTCCAAAACTTGGCTTTCACAATAGTTAATCCAGACTCTTGAGAAACTACCGTTTTTTCTAGAGCTTTTAAAATCGGTTCTAATGAGATATCGCTTTCAGTTTTTGACGATAAAAATAATTTTACTTTTTGGTCTTGAAAGGCTCCCACAAATATTTCTCCAGTTTGACCTAGCCCCGTATTATCTGTTATAATTTCTTCTAAACGATCCATTTTAAATAAAACCAAATCCGTACCCACTTGCTGTTGAGTTGAGTTAAGAATGGGTTGACTGATAATTAGATAAGATTGATCGTTAAGGCGAATCGGGTTGCTAATTTGGGTAGATTGAGAGTCTTGAGAGGGAAATTTCCAAAGGGTTTGAGGGATAGATAAACCGACTTGAGCCATTAATTTACGATTTTGATCGAGGCGAGTAATTCCCGCTAAATCTTCAGTTTGTTGGAGAGCGTCTGTGAGAATTCGGGTAAGATTAGAAACGGCAGAATTGCGATTATTCGGACTGCGGTTATAAGCTTCTAGTTCTCGTTTGGCTTGGGTACGACTGGCAATTTGTGCAGTGATATCTTTGGCTCTGGAGAGAAATTCTTCAACGGCTAACGTTCGAGTTCGTAAAGCGGACTGTAAGTTACGTTCTTCGTTTTTTCTAAGTTGTTGATAAAGTGGGAATATACTTAATATTGCCACCAGTACGCTGATTGCAAATATTCCGACCGCAGAATAAAAGATTAATAATCGTTGTAATTGTTTAGAATTCATGGGTGATCTTTGTTTAGAGATTACGCGGGTTTCATCAGCTCAGGTCGAACTTTAAACCTAGCAGTTCACCCTTTTTTTAATCACATCAATTGCCGGACAATCCGCCTTTTTCCATCCTCAATACCTACCCAATCTAGAATTTTTAGGGTGTTATTTGAGGCTAAAATTTAATCTTGCCAGGAGCAAGCCCCAACGTCAAGAATCTCAGCAAGCCGTTGCCCTAGAAGCACAACCGGTCAACGATTTGTCTGATGAGTGTGGGGTGTCGTAGACGACAAGTAAAGGTAAAAATGATCAAAGTTTTGAAGATAAGCGAACAGATGTCTCATATCAATACCCTTTTTTGATTGTGTTGGCTATATCCAAGTTACTCTATACTCTCGGGGAAATGAGGGCAATAAAGTTGAATTTTATGAACACAATTAATATCATCCCGACGTAGTGATGCTGAAGCTCACTCACTGATTTCAGGCGGGTACATCTCGATACTGTTTGTTACTTTTTCATCGGATTTTCTGTCAGGGCTTCTGAAAACCCCCTTGACAGGGTTGAAGAGGTTTGATTAAGATTTATGTATGTGAAGGATTCGATTCATTTTGAGCCGATGGTAGCCTTGATGAGCCATTGTGTAGCGTAAATTTCAGCCCGGTGGCAGTTGAGCGTCTGGTGATCGCACACCGCTATAAATTTACCAAAGCTTTACATAAATATTACATAACCCTCTTTTTTTCCGGCTGACTACCCAGATAGAATGAAGTTATGAAATATGAAAAAACATTCATCTGAGAAGTTACCACCGCCAGACTAGCCAGGAGATTGCTGAAAGTGCCAATTTGCCCTCAAACTCCGATTATATTCTCAGGAGTTGATCTTAAATTAAAGCTGAAAAGTTAATATTCAACTTTGATGTTTTCCAGGTAAAAGAATCAGATTGAAGTTCAATTTCTTTCAAACGCTGGGATGTTTCTTGAGAGTTCTACCCTCACATCAGTTAACAGTTTTTATCGCTGTTCAAGACTTAAATCTCACTCAACCTGTACCCGAACAATTGATACATTTATACCATTTGAGAGAAAGGAGAAATAACGATGCGCTTACCACTTGAAAAAGTTTCAAATTCGATCATCACATCATCGCAGTTTGAAGAAAAGAACTCTAATAGTCTACCTCTGTGGATCAAACAAGCCGGCTTAGATTACTTGTATTTTGGAGTTTGCAAGGTTATTGATACCTTAAAATCCTAAGATTTTATTTAACGGGTTGGGTTGAACTTTGATCAAACCCAACCCACAATTTTAGAGTTGCTGAGACTGAGATTCTAACCAATTGTACCAAGCTTCCAAGCCTTCTCCCGTTGAGGCGGAAACTTGGAAAATTTGCATTTTAGGATTCACTTGACGGGCGTAGTCCAAACAGCGTTGAACATCAAACGTAACGTAAGGAAGCAAGTCAATTTTCGTTAAAATCATTACTTGACTCGCCCGAAACATATGGGGATATTTAATCGGTTTATCTTCGCCTTCCGTGACAGAAAGGATGGCAACTTTTGCCTTTTCACCCAAATCAAACAACGCCGGACAAACTAAATTACCGACATTTTCAATCATTACAATAGAATTGAGAGGCGGCTTGAGTTCCCGACATCCCCGTTCAATCATTGCGGCTTCTAAATGACATCCGGTTCCGGTGTTAATTTGAACCACATTGCAGCCAGTAGAGCGAATTTTTTCGGCATCATTGACCGTTTCTTGATCGCCTTCAATCACGCTAAAGGTGTACTTAGATTTTAAATCGTTAATAGTGCGGGTTAACAGGGTTGTTTTTCCCGAACCCGGCGAACTGACTAGATTTAAGGCTAAGATATTTCGCCCTTCAAACCAGCCTCTATTTTTGGCGGCAATTAAGTTATTTTTGCCTAAAATAGCCTGTTCTAATTCTATCGTATTTCCATGAATTTTAGCATGAAGTTCAGAAACTTTTGTTTCAGTTTTAGGAACTTCAGAAGTGTGAGAATGGGAATGAGTGACAACGGTTCCATCTGCCAAAGTGTGGGTGTGGGTGTGTTCTTCGTGGGGTGAAGTCGGATGTTCGTGAGTGTGGGAATGGGGGTGAGAATGTTCAACAACGGTGCCATCTGTCAAAGTGTGAGTGTGAGAATGGGGATGGTGATGATCGGTTTTCATCTCAATTTTCTCACCCGTTTGAGTATTAGTAATTGTCGTTTCGCTATCATCAGAACAGCCACAAGTTACGCACATAATTCTTCAACCTCCATTTCTTTAATATTAAGTTCTTCGCCTTGAATAATATCGAGTTCAACGCTATTGCAAGCGTGACAAATTCCAAAGGGTTGATCGAGAGTTACTTCGGTTCCGCACTGCCGACATTTTCCCAAACCCGACACTTCCACAATTTCTAAAGTTGCCCCTTCTAACACCGTTCCTTGCGTACAAACATCAAAACAAAATCGAATCGCATCGGGCAGAATTGCCGAAAGTTTGCCTATTTCTATTGTAACTCGTTTAACGGGTGCGCCTCTGGCGTGTTCGCTGACAATAGCAACAATATTTTGAGTAATTCCGAGTTCGTGCATGATTTTCAATCCTCCTAATTTTGGTTAAAAAACTAACAAATTCGGGGCAACTGATCGCCAACCAACATATCAACAATGCGTTCGGTTCCGAAAGCCGTTTGTAGCAAAACAACCCCGGGCGGAGAAGCAATTACCTCCCCAACAATGCGACTATTTTCACCCGCAGGATGAGATTTCATCGCCTCCAAAACCGTTTCTGCATCCTCTTTCGGAACAACCAAAACCAACTTCCCTTCATTGGCTAAATAAAGCGGATCGAGTCCCAAAATTTCACAGACTCCCTGAACTTCTTCTCTTAGAGGTAATTCCGGTTCAAACAGTCGAATTCCGACTTCCGAACTCATGGCAAATTCATTTAAAACCGTCGCCACACCGCCTCGGGTTGCATCTCGTAAAGCGCGAACTTTTGGGCAAATTTCTATTATTTTATCAACCAAGTGATTCAACGGTTGACAGTCACTTTCAATGGTTGTATCCAAAGCCAATTCACCTCTAGCGATCAAAATAGCAGTTCCATGATCGCCGAGATAACCGTTTACTAAAATAACATCTCCGGGCTGTAAATTTTGGGCGGAAATATTAATTCCCGAACGAATAACGCCGACACCTGCGGTATTAATAAACAGTTTATCCGCACAGCCCCGATGAACAACTTTCGTGTCTCCGGTAACGATTTTTACCCCCGCATTATCGGCAGCTATTTTCATACTTTGAACGATTTCCCGCAGCGTTTCTATGGGTAGCCCTTCTTCGAGGATAAAACCGCAGGAAAGATACAGGGGTTTTGCACCACTAACCGCCAAATCATTCACGGTTCCATTAACAGCAAGTTCCCCAATATTACTACCCGGAAAAAAGATCGGATCGACAACATAAGAATCCGTTGTAAAAGCCAACCGATCTCCGAGTGTTGCTAATTCTGCTAAATTTAAACTGGCTTGATCTTCGAGTTGAGAAAGAATCGGATTATCAAAATTTCTGACAAAAATATCATCAATTAAATCCCGCATTGCTTTCCCGCCACTTCCGTGGGCGAGTGTAACGGTTGTATCGCGAACTTTTGCGGGACGACGGCGAACTTTTTCGACTTTTTGAAAGAGGGGATGTTGTTCGGCTTTTTTATCTAAAGAATGAGTCATGTATTTTAACCTTGATTTGTTGTTAATAACCGGGTTTCAAATTCTTCTAAAGCTTGGCTAGTTCCTATCTGTTTTGCTTTTGTTATGGTTTCGGGAATGAGTTCAACAATGGGTAAATCTGGAAAGATTAAACTGGTTTGAGATTCGATATATTTGCCCCCTTTAAATAGATTAATCGTTAAAACATCTTGGGCATAAATCCAAACTTCGGGAACTTTTAAAGCTTCATAGGCACTAATTTCTGTAAATGAAGTGACATCCGTTTCAATAGCCAAGTCTGGAGGCGGATCGATATCCAAGTCTAACCGATTTTTTCCGATAACAGCCCGATAGTTTTTGATATAAAAGCAGTCATCGGGTTCAACTCCAACCGCCATTGTTTTTCGTTTTAATGTTGTCGAACGGAGAGACTCCCAAGGCTGTTTTTGAACCCTCAAAATGACTTTCACCAAGTCAGAAATTACGACAGTTGAGCGTTCGTGTTCGGGTAGGGGAGCCATAATTTCTAAGGTTCCTTGATGATAAGCCATGCGAACATTTCGCCGTTCTCCAAACTCATCGATCAGCCCTTCAAACTCCTGCCAGTTTACCTCATAAATTTTGATTTTACTGCCGGGATTGAGTTCGATTTTACTAATCGGTTTAGTAATTAATGGCTGAGTCATGGTATCGCCGATAATCTAATAAAAATTATTCCGGGAGTAATAGTTTAAATTGTCCGATATTTTTCCAAGTTCAATCCTATTACTCCCAACAAATTAAGCGGATTTTTCAGCGTGACGTCCGGGATGTTTATCGGAGTGCAATTCACCGCCGACAGCCCAATTATCCCGGTTAAATTCATCAATATGAATCGTCACCCATTCGGGTTTCGTTCCCAAGGTTTCAACCAAAGTATCGGTTACTGCTTTCGCCAGTTCCCGTTTCTTTTCGATAGAATGACCTTCTCCAATTTGAATTGTGACAAATGGCATACAGTTTTCCTCCTCATTTGTTGCTATATAAAAGATAGAAGGCAAGCACTCAGGTGCTTAGACTTTTGCTTTAGAACGTTGGGGTTTGTTGGCTTTTGCAACGGTTGAAAGGCGACCATATTTGTAATAAGCCGCACAAGCCCCTTCTGAAGAAACCATGCAGGTTCCGATGGGCGTTTCTGGGGTGCAAGCGGTGCCGAATACTTTACATTGCCAGGGTTTTAAGACTCCTTTCAGAATTTCCCCGCACTGACAAGCCGCAGCATCGGGAACTTTTACATCAGAAACATCAAATTTTATTTCTGCATCAAATTGGGCATAATTTGAATTAATTTTTAGTCCAGACTGGGCAATTTCTCCGAGTCCCCGCCATTCAAATTCTTCTCGCACTTCAAATACTTTTTGAATGGCATCCAACGCCATCGGATTTCCATCCGGTTGAACCAGACGTTTATATTGATTTTCCACCTCACAGCGTCGGTCTACCAACTGTTGCAGCAACATCCAAACAGACTGCACAATATCTAACGGTTCAAAGCCGGAAACAACGACGGGTTTATAATATTTTTCCGCGATAATTTTGTAGGGATTCGACCCGATTACCATACTAACATGACCGGGGCCGATAAAGCCGTCGAGTTCTAAATCAGGGTTATCTAATAATGCTTCTAACGCCGGAACTACAATCACATGATTGCAAAAAATACTGAAGTTTTTGATATTTTCGGCTTCGGCTTGTAGGATGGTAAAAGCGGTACTCGGTGCCGTTGTTTCAAAGCCCAAACCAAAGAAAATTACCTCTTTATCGGGGTTTTGTTTGGCAATGGGCAGGGCATCCAAAGGTGAATAAACCATGCGAATATCGGCGCCTTGGGCTTTAGCTTGTAGCAAACTTTTTTCTGAACCCGGCACCCGCATCGCATCGCCAAAGGTGGTAAAAATAACGTTAGGAATGTCGGCTAATTTAATCGCAGCATCGAGTCTTCCTCGCGGCATTACGCACACCGGACAACCGGGACCGTGAATCAGTTCTATACTATCGGGAAGAAGTTCTTCGATGCCATATTTAAAGATAGAATGGGTGTGGCCTCCGCAAACTTCCATGATTTTTAACGGGCGTTCGGGGGTGCATTCAAGCATTAACGTTAAGCGGTTTATTTCTTTCATTAATGCTTGCAATTTTTGCGGATCTCTAAATTCGTCAACATACTTCATTGCTTGTGTTCTCCTGGCTAAAATTCACTTTAAAATTATTCCTCGTCTTCTTCCGGTACTCGCGTTAACACTTCAAAAACTGTCGTCGCACTGGATTGTCTTTGGGTATCGATTTCTTTAATTTGTTCGGTGATTTGTTTGGCTTTTTCTATTTCACCCAAACGGGCGAAAATATAACCCATTGCTGCATAAGCATTCAGGTAGAGTCTAATTTTTGGCCGTTCTTTGTCTTGAATTAACCGGGGTTTTTGGTCTTCCCAACTCTCGGGTAATTGTTCCTCGGTTTTGATTTTATCTAGAACAATTTGGGCTATTTTTAACGCCATTTTTTGCTGGTTTTTGTAGAAAAAATAGCGGTAAGCCCCAATTAATACCTCGTAATTTTCCCCGGCTTTTTCTAAGGCTTGATAGATGTACTGTTCCGATTTTGCCGTATCTTCCCACTGTTCGACCGCTTGCATTAACAAATCTTTAACTTCGGTGGGAATATCAGACCAAGAAAGCTTTTCGGGGGCAGTTTGCATCCTGATTTCTCCTGAATTGGGATGGCTGTTTTATTATTTACTGAATCGCGGCTAATTGCTGTAAAATTTCTAACGTTTCTGCGGCGTCTTGTTCATCAATTCGGTTCATCGCAAAACCCACATGAACCAACACCCAATCCCCAACACAAGACTCGACGGGGTGAGTTTCATCGACGATACAAGCAATATTAACCTGTCGTTTGACACCGCCAATATTAACCATTGCTAACTTGTTTGCGGCATCGGTAATTTCAGTAATTTGACCGGGAATTCCTAAACACATTTTTTTTCGGGTAATCTCGACAATAGGGTTGAACAAACGTTTATTCTTCTTCTAGTTTAGCGGATGCAATCACCGCCTGTCCGAGAGAGAGTCCGCCATCATTAGAAGGAACTTGACTGTGCGTTAAAACGTCCAAATTATTGGCGGTTAAGCGATCGCGAACTTGGGTCAGTAAAATTTGATTTTGAAACACACCTCCTGTTAAAATAACTTGATGAAACTCTGTTTCAAAACTTAACCGTTCAACCATCATAGCGATCGCTTCGGCTAACCCAAAATGAAACTTCGCAGCCATAATCCCTACTGGGAGATTTTGTCGCAAGTCTGCTAACAAAGCTTGCCACATCGGATCAGGTTCGAGAGACAATAACGGGTGTTCTAATTGTTTCACAATAAACGGATAAGGCTCAATTTCTTCAGAGTAATTTAACAGATACTCTTCCGCGATCGCTTCCAGTGTAATCGCAGCCTGTCCTTCATAACTGCAACTTTCGCGACAAATTCCAATTGCACCCGCCACCGCATCAAACAACCGCCCGCAAGAAGAAGCCAGAGGAGAATTAATCTTTTTCTCTATTAATTGGTCGAGTAATTTTAACGGTTGTTTAACTAAAAATTCGCCCAATTTTAAACCCATAATTTCCCGGTTTAAATCTTCTCCAAAAGCCGCTTTTAAATGGGCGTAAGTATTCCGCCAGGGTTGATAAATTGCCTGTTCGCCGCCGATCATTTCTACGGGTTTAAACGTTCCCAAGCGTTTAAAACTGCGATAATCTGCTAACAGAAATTCGCCGCCCCAAATTCTTCCATCTTCGCCGTATCCTAACCCGTCTAAAGCAATTCCTAAAACGGGTTTTGTATCGAGGGGCAAGCCATTTTCAGCCATACAAGCGGCAATATGGGCGTGATGATGTTGGATAGAATAAATCGGGATATTATTTGTTTCTGCGAGTTCTTTGCCGAGTTTTGTTGATAAATATTCGGGATGCAAATCCAACGCGATCGCACTCGGTTGATGTTCGAGTAAACCCAAATAAAGATTCAACGTTTTCTGATAGGCTTCCGCAGCCAAAGCGTTTTCTAAATCGCCAATATGTTGGGATAAAATCGCCCGACCTTCCCGCAGCAAACAGAAGGTATTTTTAAGTTCGCTTCCCATCGCCAAAATAGCAGGTTTATTTTCAAATCCTGGCGGTAAATTAATCGGGGCGGGGGCGTATCCTCTCGCCCGTCGCAGAATTTGTAAACTGTTATTATTTATTCTCACAACCGAATCATCAACCCGGTTGAGAATTTCCCGATTATGTAATATAAAATAATCAGCAACCTGTGCAAGTTTGGTTTGAACTTCTGCGTTCTCAATACATTGGGGTTCGTCGGAAAAATTAGCGCTGGTCAGAACAATTGGAATTTCCAATCTTCTCAACGCCAAATGATGTAACGGCGTGTAGGGTAACATAAACCCCAAATAATTTTGATTAGGTGCAACGGAAGTGGCGATTTGATTTTGAATTGAATCTTTTAAGTTCGTTTTCCGACGCAATAATACAATCGGTGCAGCAGAACTTTCTAATAATTTCCGTTCTTCTGCTGTGACAAAACAATATTTTTCAATGATATTAATATCTCGCGCCATCAACGCCAAAGGTTTATCGGGGCGATGCTTGCGATCGCGTAATTTTTGTACAATTTCTTCAGTGGTTGCATCACAAGCCAGATGAAATCCACCTAACCCTTTGATCGCCACAATTTGTCCTCGTTGAAGCAGCGTACAAACCGCATCAACTTCATCCAACATCGAGAACATATGGGCGGTTACGGGTTTACCATCTCCCCGTTCTAATGTTACTTTGGGGCCGCAAAAATGACAAGCCACAGGTTGAGCATGAAAGCGTCTATTGAGAGGATCTTCGTACTCCTGTTGACATTCTCCGCACAATTCAAACCCGCCCATGCTGGTATTTTCCCGGTCATAGGGCAACTTTTTAATAATACTTAACCGGGGGCCGCAGTGGGTACAATTTGTAAACGGATAGCGATAAAACCGACTTAAAGGATCAAAAATTTCCCGTTTACAAGCCGGACAAGTTGCCGCATCGGGAGCTATTTTTGTTCTAATTTTGTTCGTTTTGCTGGAAACAATGGTAAAATTAGAAAAAGAGCGATCGCCCGTGTAGGGATGGCGATGAATTGCCTCAATTTTTGCCAAAGGAGGCGGTTCAGTTTGCAGGCGATGAATAAATTTATTGATAGCATGGCGATCGCCCACCACACGAATTAAAACCCCTTCACCGTCGTTGCTAACTTCTCCACACAAGCCGCAGTCTTGGGCGAGGCGATAAACAGTTGGACGAAACCCCACCCCCTGAACGATACCGCAGACGCGAATTTCTTCTGCTATGTGATCCGTGATCGTCGCCATGATTCACTCATTTATATCCTATACCTTTATTGTGAATCTTAATTATGCGATCGTGGGAATTTCTTTGGTCTTTCTTCAGGCTTTTTCGGCCACCGGCGTGTTATCTTTTGTTACAAATTTTCCCCAACAATCAATCCCGTGAAAACAGATACCTTATTTTATCGCTTATTTGAAGCGTTTCCGGGCATATTCTTTGAACTGATTAACCGTTCACCCGAAGAAGCGGAAAATTATCAGTTTGCATCCGTAGAAGTCAAACAACTTTCTTTTAGAATTGATGGGGTTTTTCTCCCAAATCTTAATGCAATTAACCCGCCGATATACTTTGCTGAGGTTCAGTTTCAACCCGATTCTCGCTTTTATTCCCGGTTTTTTGCGGAAATTTTTCTTTATCTTAATAAAACAGAACTGATTAACGACTGGCGAGGCGTTGTTCTGTATCCCAGTCGCAATATTGACCCCGGAGAAACCCCCCGCTATCGAGAGTTATTTCATTCGGGGCGAGTCAGTCGAATTTATCTTGATGAGTTGGGAGAAATTGGGGAAAATTCCGTCGGTATTGCCACCGTTCAACTGATTGTAGCACAGCAAGAACAAGCAATTTCCCTAGCCCAGAGTTTAATTGAACGGGTGAGGGCGGAGACTTTTCAGCAACAATCTCAAGCGGATATTTTACAATTGATAGAAGCCATCTTAGTCTACAAGTTACCTCAACTGAGTCGGGAGGAAATCGAAGCGATGTTTAGTTTAGATGATTTGAAACAAACCCGAGTTTATCAAGAAGCGTTAGAAGAAGGGCGTCAAGAAGGGCGACAAGAAGCTAAATTAGAATTGGTTCCTTTTCTGATGAGTTTGGGAATTAGTTTGGAAGAAATAGCCGTCAGATTAGGACTAGAATTAGAACAAGTTCAACAAGCCGCCCAATCCTCAACCGAAAATCGAAGCGATGTTTAGTTTAGATGATTTGAAACAAACCCGAGTTTATCAAGAAGCGTTAGAAGAAGGGCGTCAAGAAGGGCGACAAGAAGGATTAGAAGAAGGGCTTCAACGAGGGCGTCAAGAAGCACGTCAAGAAGCACGTCAAGAAGCTAGGTTGGAGTTGGTTCCTGTCCTAATTAGTTGGGGAATTAGTTTGGAAGAAATAGCCATCAGATTAGGACTGGAATTAGAACAAGTTCAACAAGCTGCCCAATCCTAAACCGAAAATAAAAATGAGGGATAATTTATGTTATAATTGTGTAAGTAGGTCTTCATAAATAAATAGGATAAGTTCGTAGTTGCGCTTTAGCGCGATTAAATAAAAAGGGCTAAAGCACAACTACAAACCCTTGATTTCCTATTAATTATAGGCTTAACCCATCGACCAGAATAACACCCGATTATTCCCAGAATCGGCAATCATCGCCGTATTTCCATAAACTTGAATTCCGTAGGGCCAACACAAACTATTGCGGGTTGCATTCCCATAGGAACGATTTTCACTTTTACTCTTAAAATGGGATTGACCCGTTAACATTTCCGCCGATTTTCCCGTTGAAACTTCACCTTTCCATCCAATTAATCGAGAGTTTGCAGTATCAGCAGCAATCAACCATTCTGATGTTGCAGCCACCCCATAAGGCATACTTAAACTGGAGTCGGACGGGAAATAAACCCCCTGATTTAATTCCACAGTATCAAAACCCATTTGACCCAAAACCAACGCACAAGGTTGATTGGTTTCTGTGGGAATATTATCCCAAACCATTATCCGATTATTCCCCGCATCGCTAACAACAAAACGGTGATTCCAAACCGTCAACGCATGGGGCCAACGCATACTCGAAGCCGTCGGACTTCCGCCCCCATTTTCATCACGAGAAACCAAATCGGACTGTCCCAAAACATAATCCGCAGGTTGACCATTTTCTGTCGGAAATTCCCGCCAAACAAGCACCCGCCTGTTTCCCGTATCCGCCACAAAAAACAACCCATTATAATAGAAAACCCCATAGGGCCAGTGCATTCGATTTGCTGCCGTTTCAAACTCGCCTCGGTTCGGTTCGTTGGCGTTAAAATTGGCTTGACCGAGAACAATATCCGCCGGAATATTGCTATCTTGGGGAACTTTTTTCCAAATTAAAACCCGGTGATTCCACGCATCCGCCACCGCCAAACTTTCGCCACAAATACACATCCCCGTCGGAACACTCACCGTTGCAGCCGTCGCGGGACCGTTGGCGTTTTGTCCCTCTTGGTGAAAGTCCGGCTGTCCGATAACCCAGTCCGCCGCTTGTCCGTCAATTTCGGGACGTTGACGCCATCCCAACAGGCGGTGGTGTCCGGTATCCGCCACCCACAACGGGCCATTTTCCACCCAACATAAACCACGCGGGCCAAACATCGTGGTGGCAGTGGGTTCGAGGGGAACCGCCAACAGGTCGGAAGGTTGTTGTCCGAGAATAATTTCGGCACCTTTTGGGGAAAAAATATCTTGAATAGAAGAAGATTGAGAATTAATTGGGGTATTCATTGGGATAATATAAAGGAATATCAAAGGTACAAAATCATCCGTAAACCTTCGTTTACCTCTTCTTGCAAATGACCGGGTAAAGTTCCAACTTTCTCTGTTAAAACTGATTTATCAATTGTCAAAATCTGAGAAACATTGGCAACAGAATCGCGAGGTAAACCCGTTGCTTCGTTAGGTAATAAGACATTACCCGGTGCTTCTGCTAATCGAGTATTAGAGGTTATAATTACTACAATTACTGTTCTTAGGCGACTTTGAGTAAAGGTATCATCTTGAACAATTAACACGGGTCGGCGATATCCCGGTGCTGAACCCACCGGGTCTGGTAAAGTCGCCCACCAAATTTCACCCCGATACATTACCAATCCTCACGAGGTAAAGACATAAATTGCATTTTTGCTAATACTGGGTCTAACTCCGAGGATTCTTTTGAATAAACTTGGTTTAATTTTTCTAAAATTTGGTCGCGATTGTAGTTTTTTAAATACACTTTCAACGCTTGTGTATAAAGTTCGCTTCGGGATATACCTAACTGTTCGGCGAGCGCTTCTGCTTGATGAAAAATTGTGTCTGGAATAGAGATGTCTGTTTCCATAAAACTTTTGAGCTTGTTAATATCTTTCTAAATTATAGCAATCCGATTCTTGATTGGGTTGTGAAAGTGAAAAACGGTTAACTTCAAATAGTTTATAGCAAGCGAGACGCTTGTACTTATCAACCCGAGATTTAAGCTAAAAAGTTTTATTAAACTCGCACTAACACCCGTTCCCCAACCCGTTTTACAGGATAGGGTTGCAAGGGCATTTCGGGGGCGGTGAGACAGTCTCCGGTTTCTAAATTGTATTGAAAATGATGAAACGAACAGGTGAGAATTCCCTCTTTTATTTCTCCTTTATCCAACGGCATCGCCAGGTGAGTACAACTGTTGCGATAGGCTTGAATTTTATCGGAAAATCGGGTTATAATTAGTTTTAAACCATCCAATTCTAGGGCTAAAATTCCCCCGTCCGGAATCTGTTCAATTGTGGTTAACGCAACCCAACCCGCCTCGTTATCCTCAGAAAAGGGGCTGGTTATTGAACTGGTTTTTGAATCGGAATTGTTGACGGAAATGGGAGTGTTAACCGAGATAACCTGTTTAATTTCGGGACAGTGATTTTTAATTGCTTGTTCAACCCCTTGTTTTAACGTTAGCGTAGAAGCCGGACAATTGCTGCAAGTTCCCACCAATTTAACTTCTACCGTATCGGGGAGTTTAACCGCCACCAATTCCACATCGCCGCTATGACTTTTTAACCCCGGACGCACTTCTTCTAAGGCTTGTTGAATGCGGGTTTCTAACGGGGGTTGGGGCGGTTTAACGAGTTCGTGATAGCGTAGCAGTCCGTAAACAACTTCATCTTCAACCGCTTGGCGTAACGCCGGGAGAGATTCTTGTTTAACGCTGCGAATTAAACGAATTAACGCTTCTTTGTGCAACGCTTCTATTGATTTTTTCAACCCCTCCACAACCAATAACTTTTCGGGGTCGTGCCACTCTAAAACGGTGTTTTCAAAAAACTTAATTTCTTGAACCAAATCTTCTAACGTTACAGAATCTTCGGGAGACATTGGCGTTGAAGTCATAATATTATATTGTTATTTTCAATTGTTGTTTTAATTTTTAATTCAATTGTAGGGGCGCAAGGCTTGCGCCCATTTTTATCCATTTTTATCCATTTTTATCCATTTTTGCCCATTTTAGGCGAATTAATGAATTTTTGTAGGTTTTGATGGGTTACGCTTCGCTAACCCATCAAACAAATTTGGAAATTGGGGTTATTTCATTTTGACATCTTTCAACAGGAACGGCATCGCAATTCCCGTTAACAAACTGGATAAAACAAGCGGCATCCACAGGTTAACACCCACTTTATCCAACCCCACAAACAACAGCAAACCCAAAACCAAACCGATGGCACTTTGACGAACAAAATAGCCCGGATTTCGCAACAATTTACCCTTGAACAGTAACTTTGTACTGAACCAACCGACCTCTAACATGGTAATTTCTCCCGAATTTTCAACAACAGTCTAAACAAACTTCAAAACAATTAATCCGAGGGTAATTGCAGGTAAAACCCCCACCGGACCAAACAAACCGCCAATCATCGCCGACAGACCCAAACCCAAATCTTTTCGGGCTAATAAAACGCCGCCAATAGCGCCGCCAACAATCGAAACAGCACCCGCAACCGCCAGCCAAACAATACCCGTTAACAGAGTAATTTGTCCGGCGATTAAATCGTGCAAAAAAGTCTGCACGGGGGCGGTATTTAACACTTCTAGAACTTCTTGGCTGAACTCATTCATACCATTCTCCTTGTTAGAATTTGTGAGAATTTAACAAAACAACTAAGAGGACAACGCTTGCAATTCCGCATCCAAATCTTGCAGCGCCTGGGCGACCATTTCCGCCCGTTCGGACTCGCCGTATTGAGCAAAAATTAAACGGGCTTCTTCGTAGAGAGTTTTCGCCGTTTCGAGGTGCTTGGGGTTGCCAATTTCGGGATGCTCTAAGTCATCGGGAAGGTTAAACAAAATATTGGCTTTGTTGGCAATAGTATTGGCATATTCCACCGGAGTATCTCGGGCGGTTCGCACTTTTAACGCTTCGTTATAAGCATCTAAAGCCCGCAAATTATTCTCAACCGGATGCACGCTCGGGAGATATTGCAGCGCATTTCCCAGGTTATTTTGCAACATCGCATATTCAACCGGATGCTCGGTTAAAACAATCCATTTCAACGCTTCTTCAAAAGACTGAACCGCCAACGCCTGACGCATATCTTCGCCATCTCCCGACAGCGACATTGACAAATAGGCGATCGCAATATTATTGTGTAAGATAGCGTATTCTTGGGGATAATCTGTGGGTGTAAACACTTCCAACGCCCGTTGATAAGATTGGATGGCGTCTTTAGTTTGGGCGAGATTAAACGGAACTAACGCCTGAAATACCAGCCCCAAATTCATCTCAACTTCCGCAACTTCTTCCGGGGAAGCCTCTTGTTTTAAAATCGGTAAGGCCGTTTCAAAATACTGTTTAGCCGCAACCAATCCCTCAGAACTTTCGCCGGGATAAGTTCTTAAAGCAATTCCAATACCAACGGTTGCGCGTGCTTTTAATAAAGGATAATCGGAACCGCACAATTCAATCGCCTGACGGTACAATAACACCGCAGCTTCTATCTGTTCGACGCCCTTGGGTTTTTGTAGCAACCCCCGTGCAATTTCGGTTAACATTTGCACTTTTTCAGCAACGGTGGCGGCTTCGGACTCAACCGCAGCGGTGGCGGCTTTAACGGCAGACTCAGTAAAACTTTGTGTCACAACTATTCTAGGGGTGAAGGGTTTGACAAATCGTTTTAGAGGTTAACGCGAGTTGTAATTACTCAACACAACCGTTAACCTCTATCTCAAAAATCTCAGTCAAAAATAGTCACTCTTGTTGCTTCAAACTAATCCGAATTTGCTGGCGATAACTGTATGATCTGATACTTTTAAGTAGTTTAATTTTATTTTTGTCAAGACAAGCTGAATTTTATCCTTTTTTAACTTTTCTCAATTCCATAAAAACCCGGTTTCTCAAAGAAACCGGGTTTTTGGTGATTTCAGCAGGTGTGGTGAATGTAAAAACTTTGTACTCGTCAATTTGTCTAACGGGTTGGTGGGTGACACCAAAAACTTCCGGGTTGGTGGGTGACAGAAAAAAATTGTTAATTTCAGCAGGGTGGGTGACAGAAAAAAATTGTTAATTTCAGTAAGGTGGGTGACACCAAAAATTGTTAATTTCAGCAATTCCATTATTGGTTGTCACCCACCCTACAATTTTTCTCTGACACGGCGAATAAAAACTTTTGTAAATCCCCCGCCCATAAATCTAAAAAAAATCGCCAATCTAATCAAAATCTAAATTTTGTCTTAGATAATAATCAAAATCGATATCGCAAACTTTCCCAGACTCACAACTAAATACCCCAAACTGTTTGTCCGCATTGCAAAAGGAGAATTATTGTGGCTAACGTCCTCTGGCTACAAGGTGGCGCCTGTTCGGGTAACACCATGTCATTTCTCAACGCCGAAGAACCTAGCGTTTGTGACCTGATAACCGACTTTAATATTAACGTCCTCTGGCATCCCTCCCTCGGACTCGAACTCGGAGACAGCCTGAAAAAACTATTGCGGGACTGTATTAACGGCACCGTACCCGTTGATATTCTCGTCTTTGAAGGTAGCGTCGTCAACGCCCCCAACGGCACCGGAGAATGGAACCGTTTCGCAGACCGTCCGATGAAAGACTGGTTATCT
This sequence comes from Lyngbya sp., assembly GCA_035285085.1. Lineage (GTDB taxonomy): Bacteria > Cyanobacteriota > Cyanobacteriia > Cyanobacteriales > Microcoleaceae > Capilliphycus. The sequence goes on from JAYKHV010000126.1 coordinate 55,083, forward strand.
GACCTTTCCAAAGTTGCAAAATTCGTTGTCGCCGTCGGAGACTGTGCAACCTACGGGGGCATTCCCGCAATGGAACCGAACCCCAGCCAGTCGGAAGGGTTACAATTCCTGAAACGGCAAAAAGGTGGCTTTCTAGGTCCTGACTACCTCAGCCAAGCCGGGTTTCCCGTGATTAATATTCCCGGCTGTCCCGCCCATCCCGACTGGATAACTCAAATTTTAGTTGCAGTCGCCACCGGAAGGCTGGATGATGTCACCTTAGACGAATTTCATCGCCCCGAAACCTTCTTCAAGAGTTTCACCCAAACCGGCTGCACCCGCAATATTCACTTTGCCTACAAAGCTTCGACGTCGGACTTCGGACAACGCAAAGGCTGTCTGTTTTACGACTTGGGTTGTCGCGGACCGATGACCCATTCTTCCTGCAACCGCATTTTGTGGAACCGGGTTTCCTCGAAAACCCGCGCCGGGATGCCCTGTTTGGGCTGCACCGAACCGGAATTTCCCTTCCACGACCTCAAGCCGGGAACGGTTTTTAAAACCCAAACCGTGATGGGCGTTCCCAAAGAATTACCCACAGGTATCAACCGCAAAGACTACGCCCTATTAACAATTGTGGCAAAAGATTCGACGCCAAAATGGGCAGAAGAAGACATTTTTACCGTGTAATAAATCGCTTGGCCGATACCAACAGTAGGGGCGGGTTCCGCGAAGATTGATGTCTTCGATGCCAACAATTTTTCTAAACCCGCCCCCAAAAAGGGTTCCGCGAAGATTGATGTCTTCGATGCCAACAATTTTTCTAAACCCGCCCCCAAAAAGGGTTGAGATTAATTTAGGAGTTCCTACAAACAATTTTGTCGAACCCGCCCCCAAAAAGGGTTGAGATTAATTTAGGAGTTCCCCCAAACAATTTTGTCGAACCCGCCCCAACAAAAGCTATCCCTTTTCAACACAAAAGAACACTTGAGAGAGGAAGAACATGGTTGCACAAAAAACATCCGTAGAATCATTAAATATTTCTCCCGTCGGTCGAGTTGAGGGAGACTTAGATGTAAGAGTTGATATTCAAGATGGTCACGTCGTTAACGCTTGGACCCAAGCCCAATTATTTAGAGGGTTTGAAGTTATTCTGCGAGGAAAAGACCCCCAAGCCGGATTAATTGTTACCCCGAGAGTTTGCGGAATTTGTGGCGCCTCTCACCTCACTTGTGCGTCTTGGGCGTTGGATACCGCTTGGGAAACCGAAGTTCCCCGCAACGCAATTTTAGCCCGAAATTTGGGTCAGTTGGTCGAAACCATTCAAAGCCATCCGCGCTATTTTTACGGCCTATTTGCGATTGACTTAACGAACAAAAAATATCAAACTAGCCGCTTTTATGAAGAAGCTTGTCGTCGCTTTGCGGCTTATACCGGAAAATCCTACGAAATTGGGGTGACAATTTCTGCGAAACCCGTCGAAATTTATGCCTTATTTGGCGGACAATGGCCCCATTCAAGCTTCATGGTTCCTGGCGGAGTAATGTGTGCGCCAACGTTAACGGATATTACCCGGGCTTGGTCGATTTTAGAATATTTTCGTACCAATTGGTTGGAACCGGTTTGGTTGGGTTGTTCGTTGGAACGTTACGAAGAAATCCAATCCTATGATGATTTTATGGCGTGGTTGAGTGAGAGTCCAAATCATCTAAATTCGGATTTGGGTTTTTATTGGCGAATGGGGTTGGATATCGGTTTGGATAAATTCGGGGCGGGAACGGGTAAATATATGACTTGGGGTTATCTTCCCCACGAAGATAGATATCAACGCCCAACCATCGCCGGACGCAATGCTGCGGTGATTATGAAAAGCGGGGTTTATGATAGTTTTAACGATACCCATCAACTGATGGAACATCATTTCACCCGCGAAAATACTACTCATTCTTGGTACGAAGAAGGAAACGAAGACGTACATCCCTTTGACCGTTTTACCGTTCCCCAACAAAACAATGATGTAGACTTTTTAGAAGGCGCTTATACTTGGTCGAGTGCGGTCAAACATAAAGATTTTGGACGGATGGAAGTGGGTTCACTTTCTCGTCAATTAATAGCGGGTGGAAATCACGGCGAAAGTTGGCAACATTACGATGGTTTTATCCTCGATATGTTCAAGAAAATGGGCGGCCCAAGTGTACATTTACGTCAGTTAGCCCGAATGCACGAACAGGTGAAATTATATCGAGAAGTTGAACGCTGTTTGCGGGAGTTTCAACTGCGGGAACCCTGGTATATTAAACCCACTCAAAAAGATGGAAAAGGTTGGGGTGCAACCGAAGCCAGTCGCGGCGCTTTATGTCATTGGGTGGAAGTGGAAAATGGCAAGATTAAAAATTATCAAATCATTGCGCCTTCTACTTGGAATATTGGACCCCGTGACGGCGAAGGTGTTCGTGGCCCTATCGAAGAAGCGTTAATTGGTACGCCTATTGCTGATAAAAATGACCCCGTAGAAGTGGGTCACGTGGCGCGTTCTTTTGATTCTTGTTTGGTGTGTACCGTTCACGCCCACGATGCGAAAACCGGTGAAGAATTGGCGCGGTTCCGCACGGCTTAAACGGGTTTTATTCTGTTATTTGTGTGGGCGCAATTGGGCGCAATTGGGCGCAATTGGGCGCAAGCCTTGCGCCCCTACGGGGTTATTAATAATTGGTGAGGAGGTGACGGTTGAACTGGGAGGCTACAATGAAACAATTTCAGTTATTTGATGCTGTTTGTTTAACAGAAGCGATTTCTCTTTCCGATGGCGGGATTGCACCCAAAGGAACAGCCGGAACTATTGTTGAGGTTTTCAATCACAATGAAGCCTATCTGGTTGAGTTATTTGGCGGGTGGGTTAAAGCAGAAGCCGGAGGAGATTTTATTCCGGCTACCGAGAATGAACCCGATGTATTTATGGAAACAATTGGCGTGGAAACTGTCTATTCTCATCAGTTAAATTTGGTCAAGTCTGGCTTGGAAATAATGACAGTTTGACCCGATAACTTGTTCCTTTCCTTACTTTCGAGAATTCAGCGATTTGTTTACATTTCGATTAATTTTAAACAATACCTGCTTGTTGAAAAATTTGTTGGGGGGTGAATGCTATTCCTTCTAATAAATTATCGCTCAAAGTTGCTTCGTCTCGTTTCGTTTGTGGGGGCGCGTCGGGATAAAAAATGGTGATGGTTTTCGCTTTCGAGTCTACCACCCAAACCCTCGATACTCCGGCATTCAGATAATCAATTGCTTTTTCGCTCATCTCCCCAAAGGTTTGATCGGGTGATATAATTTCAATGGCTAATTCTGGCGGAACCGGACAAGCTTCATCCTCAAATCGTTCTAACGGAAGACGATTGTAGGAAATATAAAGTAAGTCGGGAATCGGAACCCAATCTCGATTATTTCTTTTGAGAACAACGGCCCATTCTATCCCCACTTCTCCCCGGTTTTTACACCATTCGGTTAAGAGGGTATACAAAGTACCTGTGAGTCGAGAATGAAAGCGTTTGGGTGCCATTTTAGGAACTGCTTTTCCGTTAATTAATTCGTGGTTTAAGTCGGTTTCGGGAAGGGCGAGAAATTCTTCCAGGGTGAGTTGGGTGTTGGTTGTTATCATTAGTTAACTGCTAAAATAGATGTTAAACTGAGTCTTGGTCTTGAATTGATTATAACAAATTAGCAAAATAAGAAAGATTTATATGCAAGCTAAATTATCTGATATTAAGAGAGATTTTGAAGCGGCAACAAATCGTAAAGCAACAAGAGAAAATGCCATTCAAGAATGTGGCTTTAAGTTTATTCATAAATTGAATTGCTATGGTATCTCTGTCAACTATCAAGAATTTTGGCAAGCCGTTAATAAGCAATTAAATATTCCCGATGGACTATATCTTAAGAAAAAGGAAGATTATAGAATACAGCTATTAACGAATGCCAAGGTCGTTTCAACTCAAAAGAAAAATCAATGGGAAATCACAGTATTTGAATTGCAAACACCTGATGAGTATGGTAATAAATTTGTTGCTGAATGTACGAAAGACAGTGAAACCCGAGAATTAACGGCAGTTTCAAAAACAAAGAGTGCTGCACATAGTCGAGGATATAACCTAGTGTATGAGCTTGAAAAAAGAGAAAAACATCTAAAAAGATGCAAAATCCTTCAATCTGTCTACTTAATATTTCTGTATTTATCTAGTTCTGATGAGTATTTCGACGATTGTGAAGATATCAACGATATTGAAAAGCTTTGGAGAATTACCAGTTGGATTAATCTTGATTTTGAAATTCTCGATCAATTGGAAAATGAAGAGTTATTAACTAAACCTCAACAAGGAAAGAAAAAGATTACCTATATTTCGCTCACCCCGGAGGGAGTACAAAAATCTATAGAACTTCTCAAACAGATTAACTTAGAAGGTCTTCAGGAACTATTAGAAGAACAAAAACATCATACAAAATGGGTCGATCAATCTTTAAATGAAAAAGCCAAGAAAAAGATGCTGTGGGAAACGGAAGGTTTCTACGAAGAATGGTAAACAACCGAACTTTAAACTCAATTTAATACGCAGTGGAGAAGATTAAAGATGCTAACAATTATAGGATGTGGTAATCTCAATCGCTGTGATGATGCAGTTGGAGTAATTATCGCCCAACGTTTACAACAGTATCTCGCCCAAAATCCCCATCCGAACGTGCGAATTTTCGACTGCGGAACTGCGGGAATGGAGGTAATGTTTCAAGCCAGAGGAAGCGAACAATTAATTATTATTGATGCGAGTTCAACGGGTTCAGAACCCGGTGCTATTTTTGAAGTTCCCGGTACTGAATTAGAACAATTACCCGAAGCGAGTTACAATTTACATGATTTTCGTTGGGATCATGCTTTGGCTGCGGGTCGCCGGATTTTTCAAGCAGATTTCCCCCAAGACGTGAGGGTTTATTTAATTGAAGTAGAATCTTTAAACTTTGGTTGGGAATTGAGTCCGTCGGTTGAACAAGCTGCTGAAAAAGTCTTTCAAAATATAATTGAAATCATCACTTCAACAGCAGCATTATCCTCTATTCAACCGGATCGTCCGCGGACGGTACAACCTCCAACTCCAAATCTAGATCAATAAACTGTTCGGGTGGACGCAGACAAACTTCTAATAAATCATCAACCGGAATATCTTGGTTAACTTCCGCCAACCCAACAACACAAAATGAATGACGTTCGGGTAATAAACTTAACCCACAACTGTTGAGAACATTTAACGGATCAACTCCACGACCCACTTGAACAATACTCGTAACACAAACCCCCAACTCTTTCGGACGCCGTACACTCACACAACCCACCAGCGCTTCTTCCCCGCTAATTTGTCCGGTATTGCGAATGCTGACCACACATTCCGACAAATCTTTGGGACGAATTACTCCCGCACAAGCTTGAGAGGAGAGTATCGGGGTAATTCCCGCATCCCGTAACCCCTCAGCACACTTTATATAGTCTTTCTCGTTGACTAAATTAAATGAGGGAAAGGCTGTTACAGGTGCCGCCAGTAAACTCACCGTACCCATTGATAACACAATCCGTGACAGCCAGCGCCGGGTTTGGGGTCTGTTGTCGGAAAATCTCACACAAGTCCAACGGGATAACCAAGAAGAAACCATAGCAAATTTAGAAATAACAGGCGATAGAGAAGCTTTTGCAGCAGTCAAAGTTCTGGTCGATCATATCATTAGTTTTTCCTTTCTGACTCAACTTGAAATTAGGAGTTGATTGTTGGTGTCTCGGAAGACTAAAATAGAGGTTTGGTAATAAATCTTATGGAGAGAGGAAGTTAAATGTCTCGATATAGAGGCCCCCGTTTAAGAGTTGTTCGTCGTTTGGGTGATTTACCCGGATTAACCCGAAAAGCCGCTAGACGGTCTTATCCTCCCGGTCAACACGGTCAAGCCCGTCGCAAACGTTCTGAATATGCGATTCGTTTGGAAGAAAAGCAGAAACTCCGGTTTAACTACGGTCTTTCTGAAAAGCAACTCCTGCGTTATGTGAAAAAAGCGCGTCGGGCTACCGGTTCAACGGGTCAAGTGTTGCTGCAAATGCTGGAAATGCGTCTCGATAACACCATCTTCCGCTTGGGGATGGCACCGACTATTCCGGCGGCGCGTCAACTGGTCAATCATGGTCATGTTACCGTTAATGATCGCGTGGTCGATGTTGCTAGCTACCAGTGTCGTCCGGGGGATTTAGTTGGCGTCAAAAATAGAGAAAAATCCCGCGAGATGGTCAAAGCTAACCTGCAATATCCCGGTTTAGCGAACGTCCCCTCTCACCTGGAGTTGGACAAAGAAAAACTGACGGGTAAGGTCAATAGTGTTATTGATCGCGAATGGGTCGCACTCCAAATTAACGAACTGCTGGTGGTTGAGTATTACTCGCGTCAAGCCTAATTTTTGTCTGTTGGTGGGTTAGTTGTTTACACCAGAAGAGATTATAGAAAATCGAAGGGGAATGAACCAATGGCGCCGCCCTGCTGTTCTCCCCTCTCAACTAACCGCTAACCACCAATTTGTGACATGGTGCGACTGTAGCCTTCTGTTGTCCCTGCTTCTCGTTGTTTGAAGTTGATGTCGGGTTTGATGCGAAGCAGGTATTCTACCCGTTCTCGCAATTCCTCAAAGGAAATGCCTTGGCGAAGCGGGGTTTTGAGATCAATTTGACCCGTTTCATTGAGGAGACAGGGACGCAACCAACCATCGGCTGACAACCGCATCCGGTTACAGCGATCGCAAAAACATTCCGACATCTGACTGATAAAGCCCAGTGTTCCTTTTGCTCCGGGAATTTGAAACACATCCGCCGGACCGTTTCCCCGGACATGAGACTCGGTTAGTCCCCAGCGATCGCGAATTTGTTGTCTGAGATCAACTGATGCGATCCAACCGCGATCGTCAAACAACTGACCGTTCCCGATCGGCATAAACTCAATAAACCGGACGTGCCAACGGCGATCTATCGTTAAGGCAGCCAGATCTAAAACTTCGCGATCGTTCACCCCCGGAATCACCACCACATTTAACTTCAGGGGATCGAACCCGACCCGATAAGCCGCTTGAATTCCCTCCCAAACCTGTTGCCAGCGATCGCGTCCTCGGTTGCCAATAATCTGATTAAACGTATCAGGATCGAGAGAATCCAAACTGATATTAATCCGTCTTAATCCTGCATTATACAACGATTCCGCCATGTTTGCAAGTAAAAAAGCGTTGGTGGTCATCGCCAAATCTTGGGTTTCGGGAAAAGCCGAAATTTCTTCAACTAAGTTTACCACTCCCGGACGCAGCAACGGTTCACCGCCTGTTAACCGAAAGCGAGTAAACCCCACCGGAATAAACACCTCTCGCAGCAACCTCAACAGTTCCGAGTTGGTCAGAAGGTTCTGCTGCAAAATATAGTCCATCTCCGCCCCATCAGGCATACAGTATTGACAGCGAAAATTACAGCGGTCTATCAGACTAATTCGGAGATAATCGACTGTATTCATAAAGCGTTTATCCGGTCAATCTTCATATATCTTCACTATTATATTCCTGATCGGAGAAACCTGTAGATGAACTTGAAGAGAAATGAATCTATATCCCTAGCAATTTGACGCCGATCGCCATCAGCGTCTAAGGAACAATAAACGTGGAAAAACGCACAATCTTTCAAGTATTCGGACAACCCTCACGAACCAATTTTCCGGCCTTATCTGGAGAAATTATCTTACGCCAAGCGACTAATTTAACAGTTTATCATTTGGGAGAAGAAGACTGGAAACCCTTTGAGGTCAACTCTCCGGTTAATGCTTCCGAACGATTGGAAAGTCGGCTGTTGGTCAACGGCGATCAACCGGGACGGGGAAAAGCACTTCTCGAACATACTGTTAATCAGACTGTCGTTAATCAAATTGAACTCGAACTTTATAACATAGACCTAAAGCTGATTAATGATGCCAATCGAGATGGTAAAGTCGATTCTACAGAAAGCAACTGTCACAATTGGGTCTGGGGTAAAAATAGTCCGGGGGCTATTCTTTTCGTGAATAGCGATCGCGATTTCTCAGATTTTCAGCCAACTTCTGAATCTCTTTCTGAACTTTCCGAGTTGGTACTCAAACCCACCGGAGTCGATCGTCTACCGGAGGGAGTCGAGATTGTTTTATACGCCACACCGGATGCAGCCCAGCGTTTCAGTGTTTATCAAAAAACAATTGATGGATTTCGCCGCATTTTAGGGAAAGATCCCCTGTTACCCGATAGCGATGGGATTTCGATCTCGCCCCCCCTCAAACCCACCGGAGAAACCTTTTTTGTCGAAGCCCATCAGTTTCCCGGTCCTTTTTTTGAAGGACTGATCACCATCGAAGTTCATTTGCGAGAAAATGGAGTCGTCATTGGCACCGATCAAGTGGTTTTCCGAGTCACGCCTTGGATTATGACTCCCAATACCCTCCCGGTTCAAAGAGTCTACACCTGTGAAATTGATGAAAATGACTTTAATCCCAATACGATCTTTCTTCAACAGCTTAAAGAAGCTCTAGATGAACTGGAGATCCCCCTAAAGATTGTACCCCGATCTCAGCACAACGGCGATCGCTGGATTCAAGATGAAATCGAATTTGGCTACTGTGAAAGTCCAACTCATGTTCTTCCGGTTGTTTTTGATAGTCCACGCGATCGCGGTTTAGATGGATTTCCAGAAATCGAATTATTAGGCCCGGACTTCGGACATTTTCAAATTGGAGGTAGTACCCCCAATTCTTTGGATTCATTTGGAAATTTAGAAGTTAGTCCTCCCGTGACGGTAAACGGACGAGAATATCCTTTGGGCCGCATCATTTTTGGCGGTCGAAAATACGGAGATTTTGGCAAAGAAACCCGACAGATGATGCAACAAGTTCGGCGTTTTCTTTATGCTCAAAAAATTCAAAGTCCGATTGAAATCTATACGGATTGGCTTGCCGTTGGTCATGTTGACGAAATTATTTGTTTTATTCCTGCCAAAAACAGCAAAGGGTTTAAAGTTTTGCTTGCTTCTCCGGGTAGTTGTAAATCCTTGTTGGAATCTCTCCGCAATGATGGATATGGTTCGACTTTAATGTTTGAGGGAAGAAAACGAGGAACTCCAGAGAGTACGTTATCGGCAGAAATTACCATCGATCAACTGCTGGAGGATGGAGAATTTTGGGATGCCAATGCTGTTTTTCAAAGCCATATAGATCTCAATCGAGAAATCCTCCGATTGGAATTAGGATTAGAGGAGTCTGATTTGATTGATATTCCGGTTTTGTTTTATCCCCCCGCAATGGAACGAACTCTCGCTTACTTTCCGGATATGATCAATCATTTAGTGATTGGAAATGTCAGTTTAGTTCCCAAACCCTATGGGCCGATCATTAATGGAGAATGCGCTTTTGAAGCTGCATTTCGCAAAGCCGTTCCTGAACAAACCTGTAAATTTATTGATAATTGGTATCCCTACCATGAAATGTCTGGGGAAGTTCATTGTGGAACAAATAGCTTTCGTGCAGCTTTTACTCATCAGAAATGGTGGGAGTCGAAGCCAGATGGGGCTTTTGATATTTGATGAAATCGGAGCCGTTTTGGAAAAATGATGATTGCTCCGGCTTTAGAGAAAATCTGTTGATTTGCCAGCTCTAAAGTGTCACCAAAATTGGGCTTTTCACCACACCGAAAATTTCAAAACGTTTGTTGTTGGGCTTTAGCAGGGAAAATTGGGCTAAAGCCCAACAAGGTTATATCAGCCCAATTTTTTATATGAAATACAGAAGCACCGATGCGATCGCATCTTTCTCCCCACCTCCCTATCGATCATAGTCACGCCAATATTTAAGGATTTCATATTAGTAGGTTAAAACCGTGCGAATGGATTCACCTTTGTGCATCAGTTCAAAGGCATCGTTAATTTGTTCGATGGGTAAAACATGGGTAATTAAATCATCAATATTAATTTTTCCTTCCATGTACCAATCGACAATTTTCGGAACGTCTGTTCGTCCTCTCGCGCCTCCAAAAGCCGAACCTTTCCAAACTCGTCCGGTGACTAATTGAAAGGGTCGGGTGCTAATTTCTTGTCCGGCACCGGCGACACCAATAATTACGCTAACACCCCAACCTTTATGACAGCATTCTAACGCCTGACGCATAACCTTAACATTGCCAATACATTCAAAACTGTAGTCGGCGCCGCCTTTGGTTAAATCCACCAAATACGGAACTAAATCCCCTTCAATTTCTTTGGGATTGACAAAATGCGTCATGCCAAATTTTTCAGCAATTTCTCGTTTTGCGGGGTTAATATCAACGCCAACAATCATATCCGCCCCGACCATTTTCGCCCCTTGAATCACATTTAATCCAATGCCACCCAATCCAAAAACAACCACATTCGATCCGGGTTGAACTTTAGCGGTATAAATCACAGCGCCGATACCCGTTGTTACGCCACAACCGATATAACAAACTTTGTCAAAAGGCGCATCTTCGCGAATTTTTGCAACCGAAATTTCCGGCAATATGGTATAATTTGAAAAGGTAGAAGTTCCCATGTAGTGATAAATTTTTTCGCCATTTATCGAAAACCGACTGCTACCATCGGGCATTAATCCTTTACCCTGAGTTGCCCGAATTGCTTGGCATAAATTGGTTTTCATACTGAGGCAATATTCGCACTGACGACATTCGGGCGTGTAGAGGGGAATGACATGATCGCCCGGTTTGACGCTTTTGACGTCCGGCCCGACTTCAACCACAACTCCCGCCCCTTCATGGCCGAGAATCGCCGGAAATAGCCCTTCAGGGTCGGCGCCGGAGAGGGTGTAGGCGTCGGTATGACAAACGCCTGTGGCTTTAATTTCAACCAAAACTTCTCCGGCTTTGGGGCCTTCGAGTTGGACGGTTTCTAAACTTAACGGTTTGCCTGCTTCCCAAGCAATGGCGGCTTTTACATCCATAGTTAATTTTTCGCTGCATTTTTGATTATAAAAGGCAATGGGTTTGCTGGCTTTGAGTTAAAAAAACTTAAAGTTTGGTTTAAAAAACTGGGTTAATCAATTGAGATTATTGCTCGTCAACTGAAATGATGATGAAATTTGTTAAAATAAATAGAGAGGGGCTAAAGTTATCGTTCGCTACATCAAGTTGATTTTGAATAGGTCGAGGGCTGTATTTGGGTTTTGTAATCTATCGTTCGGTAGAAAAAACAGGCTCTAAAAACAGAGATAAGAATAGAGGGAAGTTCAAATGACTATGCAATTTAAAAATAGAACGGAAGTCGGTTGCTTACTCGCATCTCAACTGAAAGAATATGCAAATCGTTCGGATGTAATTGTTTTAGGTTTGCCGCGTGGAGGGGTTCCTGTGGCTTATGAAATTTCGCGATCGCTTCATGTTCCCTTAGATGTTTGTTTAGTGAGAAAATTGGGAGTTCCTGCCCATAAAGAACTGGCAATGGGTGCAATAGGACAGGGAAATGCAATGACAATTAATCAGGATATTATCGAATCCTGGCAAGTTTCTCAACCTGCTTTTGAGGAAGTTTTAGCCGCCGAAAAACAAGAGTTACAACGACGTTATCAGTTGTATATTGGGAAGCGTTCACCTGTGAGTTTACAGGAGAAAATTGTAATTTTAGTTGATGATGGTGTGGCGACGGGTTCGACACTTTTTGCAGCGATTGAAGTGATGCGATCGCATGAACCCAAAGCCATTGTTGTTGCGGTTCCAATAGCCCAAGTATCCACTTGTCAACAACTCGAAGAACAAGTGAGTAAAGTCGTTTGTTTGGCGAAGCCTGAACTGCTGAGGGCGATTAGTTTTTGGTATGAAGATTTTTCGCAAACTTCCGATGAAGAAGTGCAGGAACTTCTTTCAAAATCTCGGCGAGAATTATCGGCTATCTCTCATTTAAACTAAAGGCTTACTTGAGATAGATTAACAGATTTAATCCCGGAATTGTGCGAGAAAGTGTCCAGAATAAAAGAATCAGATAAAGAACACCTAAACCCCATTGATACCAGACCAAACTAGCAACAATTCCGGGTAAATGTTCATCTCTTAGGCGGAGATCGTTGAAGCCAAATTTCAGGAAATTATTCAGGCTAAAATCATAATAATTCAGCCAACACCAGCCTCGATCCCACAAAATCGGCATATAGCGATCGCGAAAGAAAACAAATCTCGGCATTAGGGGTAATCTACCAATCATTAATCGCAGTTGTCGTTGACTGGCATCTTCTGTTAGATAAGATGAATCTAATAAGTTATGATGGCGTCCTTGGTAATAAAGAAGTCCGACTAAAATACCGGGAATGGGAACAATAAAAACCGCCAAACAGAGTAAAGTTAAAATTGGGTTACTCGATACACTAAAGATTTGAGTTAAACCCAGAGAAGTTAATAGTCCATAACTGGTTAACATCCAAATTGTTTCTGAAAATGTGGGTAAAATCGGGGTGGGATGTCGCCGTCTGACCCGATCAACAAACCAAAAAACTAAGCCAAAATAGGCAATGGCAATAATACCGACTCCGGCGACCAATTCAAAACGGGTTCCATAGCCACTTAAGAGTAAGAGTACACTCAATTCTAGCCAATGTAAAGCGGTGTCAAGACTGTTGAAAAACGGGAGAATATAACGGTCAAAAATGACTGTTTTCCATCCAATTTTTACCTCTTCTTCTCGGTCTCCCTGATAACGATTGGCGACAACGCGATCGTAAACTTTGATATAAGTTGCCAAATCTATTTCATCTAATTTCAAAATTTCGGTTAAGTTGCGAAAGGGTTGTTTAATTCTAGTTTGATAAATTGCATCGGCTTGATCGCGAGTAAATCCGGCGTAAATTAACCGATAAATAGAAGCGGTATTTAAGTCAACACCAAAAATATTTCGTTTGAATTGTTTCAGCAATAAATTAGCCCTGAGATATTCAATTTTATTAGCATCTTCGATTTGTTCTTGTTGGCGAAAGTTTTGAATTAAATTGCGAAGTAAGTTTTCATTTCCTTGTAACGTTTTCACGGAAATAACCCCACCAATAATACTCGGGTCGCCCAGAATTTGAGCCGAATTTGAATCAAACATTAAATCAGAAACATTAATTTCTGTTAATCGACCAAATCCCGCATCACTAAAGTCTATCACCCCTTGAATACTGGCTTCTCGCAAACTCAAATCGTCATTAAATCGAGTATCGCGGAAATCAACCGATTCTTCAAAAATAGCTTGTTGAAAACTCACAGAATGAGTAAAGCGAGACTTAGAAAAAATGACTCGACCTTGCGACCAAGATTCACTAAAATCTGCTTCTCCATCCCAAAGAATACTTGGAAAGTTAGCAAAATCTTCAAAATGAGCTTGATTAAAACTAACATCTTTAAATTCGCTATCATCAAAATTGGTAAAGGCTTTAAAGTTGGTTTTATTAAATTTAGCTTGGCTTAAAAATCGGGTCTTATTAAACAGAGTTTTATCCTGAAATACGGCTTTATTAAAGTTGGCAATTGCATTAAATCGAGTTTCCGTCCAAGTTGTTTGCTGATTAAATATTGCCTCTTGAGCATCTAAACCCCGCAGAAAAAAGGCTTGTTTAAAATCTACATTGCCTTGAAATTCAGTATTTTTAGATTGAAAACGACCCCGAATAACGGTAATTTTAGGAAGGGTGACAGCACTATTATCTGGGGATTGATTTCGCAGGGAAAGTTGAGCATCTTCTGAAGTTAATATTTTTAATTCATCCGGGGAAAAAATAGATAATAATGTTTCTTGAAGTAAGGGAACTCTCACTCCTATTCGACTCCCGGTAAAATCTCCTTTAATAATAGAATTACTCAGATTTAAACCAACTGTATTTTCTGATTGATTGAGTGCATTTTGAATTTGCTGATAAAATTCTTGACTAAATTCTGCATTTTGAGGTTGTAAATCAATAATAAAGCTTTGCAGATCGATCAGATAAAAACCTTCTTGATTGACTGGATTTTGAACTTTTTCTTGTAAAATTTCTAGGGTTAAGGGTATTTTTTCGGGAGGAGAAGTTTCTGCCCAAACGGGAGCCGATAAAAACATCAATATCAGGCCTGTCATTAAAATTAAAAATCCGAATCTGAACCGTTTAAAAATGAACCGAAATACACTCAAATCAAAAATACTTTTTAGGCATGGGTTGTTCTTCAACTTTGTAGATTTTAAAACCCCGTTTAAGATAATTATCAAGAGCATAAACACTATCTAAATTACAAGTATGCACCCAAAGACGTTGTATATTTTGGTTCCAAGCTTTGCGAATACCATGACTGAGTAAATATTTTCCCAACCCTCGACCACAATAACCCGAACGTAAACCAAAATAAGCAATTTCTGTAGATCTTTGACACTGACTCAGTTCAATATAACCTGCTGGCGCTCCATTGACATATAAAACATCAATCGTTGTACCCACATTAGCTAATATATCAGTTAATTCTCCATCGCTCAATAATAACCGATCGCGCCAACGCCAAGCCTTCCCCACTTCCCGATACAAAAAGCGGTAAAATTCTAGATCGGGAGTTTCCAAGCCCAAGATAGAAACGCCTTGAATATTTTCAACAACAGCCGGTTTAAACTCAGCCGGATCGGTCATTTCTAGATAAGTTGTGACTAAGGTTTCAACCATCAATTTTCAGATTTAGTATTCGGATAAAAACCCAGTTCCTTTGATAAACCGGGTTTTTCAGCCTGAATGAGAGAAGTTTACAACCGGAATTAATCCATTGTTAATACAAATTTACCGGTCATTCCTCCCGCTTCTAAATTTTCATGGGCTTTCATCGCTTCCGCTAACGGATAAACCTGATTCACATGAATTTTTAGTTTTCCTTCATCAATTAAACGCGCACATTGCTGAAGTATTTTCGCCTGATCTTTTTGTTCATCAACCAACCCCTGTAACATCGGAGTTAGCATTAATTCCAAACCAATTCTTAGATTTCGTTTCCGGGCTTCTTTTAAATTTCCTAAACTGGTATCCGGCTCTAAAATTGTGACTAGATCTCCATAAATTTTAACCGCTTCTATGGTTTTGAAAAAGGTATCTTTTCCCACCGTATCAAACGCCAAATCAACCCCTTCCCCATCCGTCCAGTCTAAGACTCGCTGAACAAAATTTGTCTGTTTATAATCAATCACCAAATCTGCACCCAACTGACGCACAAAATCCGCATTTTCTGATGAAACAGTTGTCGCCACTTCCGCCCCTTGTAACTTTGCTAATTGTATCGCCACATGACCGACACCACCCGCTCCCGCATGAATTAAAACTCGTTGTCCGGGTTGTAATTTTCCGCGATCATAAAGAGATTCCCAAGCGGTAATTAACACTAAAGGTGCCGCTGCTGCTTCTACAAAACTCATTGATTGTGGTTTTTTGCTGACAAATTTTTCATCAACAACTGTTAATTCCGCATAATTTCCTGCTTCATCTCCCAGTCCACCATCACAAAAATAAACTTCATCCCCGACTTTAAATTTTTCTACATTTTTACCCACTGCTTCAACCACTCCCGCCCCGTCACATCCCAGGATAGCGGGCATTTTTTCGGGGTAAAATGTTCCTCGACTGCGAAGTTTCGTGTCGATGGGATTGACTCCTGCGGCTTTCAGGCGAACCAAAAGTTCTGTATCCGCTTTAATTTTCGGTTCTGCTACCTCTTTCAGCTTGAGAACTTCCGGAGTCCCTGGTTGGGTCATCACAATGGCTTTCATAACAATTTTATCTTTTGATTGAAGAATACCTAAGAATTAATCTACCGCTTTTTCGCTGTCCTGTAGAGGGGACTCACCCAAAAAATTTGATAACCAGTCGGAGAAGACTTGTAATATTAATGTAGTATAATCGGAAAGGAAAACATTGACACCCGATGAGTTAGGGAAAAATTACTATTATTAACTTTGGCTTGAAAAATAGAGGTCTAAAAATGCGAAAATTAAAATATTATGTGGCGATTAGTCTGGATGGATTTATTGCACACGAAGATGGTTCATTTGATGGTTTTCTGTTTGAAGGTAAACAGGTCAGCGATTATTTAAACTCGTTGAAAGACTTTGATATTGTGTTGATGGGACGCCAAACCTATGAAGTTGGTTTAAAAGAAGGAAAAACCAATCCTTATCCAATGATGAAAAGCTATGTGTTCTCGCGAACAATTAAAGAAAAGCCCGACGAAAATGTTGAGATTGTTTCGGAAAATGTTCTCGAAATTGTCACAAGTTTAAAGCAAGAAACGGGTAAAGATATCTACCTCTGTGGCGGTGCGAATTTGGCGAAAACCCTGTTTAACGCCAATTTAATTGATGAAGTGATTATCAAGTTAAATCCTTTTCTGATGGGTTCGGGAATTCCTCTATTTTCCGGTAAAATTCAACAAACCGCTTTAGAACTGTTTAACAGCAAGATTTATGAGAATGGAGTTGTATTTTTGTATGATCAGGTAAAAACCCAAGAGGGAGAAGTTTAAAACCCATGATTACCTCAGAATTCCACAAACTCGGGATTGATTATGGTTCGACAGATTTACCTTTCAATCCTTACTATGATTTCTAGATTTTTAATCAACCTAATCTAACAGTTATGAAAAAAGTAGAAGTTGTTCCGCCCAACCCAAACTGGGAAATAGACTTTCAAAAAGAATCCCAACAAATTGCTAATATTTTCGGCGAAAATGCGATCGCAATTCATCATATCGGTAGCACCTCCATTCCCGGTATTTACGCCAAACCTGTGATTGATTTGTTAGTCGAAGTGAAAGAGATTACAAAAGTTGACGAAAAAAATGCCGAAATGGAGTCATTTGGGTATACAATAATGGGAGAGTTTGGCATCGTCGGGCGTCGATATTTCCGCAAAGACAACTCGGTAGGAATTAGAACCCATCACGTTCATGTGTTTGAAGTCGGTTCAACCGAAGTTAAACGTCATCTAGCTTTTCGAGATTATCTGATCGCCCATCCAGAAGATGCTCAAAAATATAGTGTATTAAAACAAGAACTCGCGGCTAAATATCCCCATGATATCGAAGCCTATATGGATGGAAAAGATAGTTTTATTAAAGAAATGGAGAAAAAAGCAGTTGAATGGTTTGGAGAAAGAGGTTAAACCGATCACACAGAGGAAACATCTTGATGAACTACCACGAGATTATCACAATTGAACCGGGAAAACGGAGCGGAAAACCTTGTATTCGAGGAATGCGAATTACAGTTTATGACATTTTAGAGTATCTAGCAGCAGGGATGACAGAAGAAGAAATTTTAGAAGATTTTTCTGAACTCACTTCAGAAGATATCAAAGCTTGTCTTGCTTTTGCTGCGGATCGTGAGAAAAAATTATTTATTGCATCCTTGTGAAACTGCTTTTAGACGAAAATCTCTCCGACCGAATTGTTGCTAGAATTGTCGATTTGTATCCGGCTTCAATACACGTCAAAACTTTAGGACTAACAAACACTGATGACGTGATTATTTGGGAATATGCTAAAGCAAATCATTTTACAATTCTTTCCAAAGACTCTGATTTTCATCAACGTAGTCTTCTTTATGGTCATCCCCCAAAATTTATTTATCTTCGTATTGGTAACAGTCCAACGACTAAAATTATCCAAATTCTATGAGATAACTACGAGACAATCAATCAGTTTGGAGAAAGTGAAATCGAAAGTATTTTAGTGTTAACTTAGTTTAACAATAAGTTCCCCCTCGCCTTTGAGGAGAGGGGGTTAGGGGGAGAGGTCTACATCGTCAAAGATTGAGGATTGGTTTCAATTAACGTGGCTAAATCTTGTAAGAAAGCCGCAGCATCAGCCCCGTAAATAATGCGGTGATCGCAAGTAATATTAACCTGCATTTGTCGCTTAACACCCATCATTCCGTCATCGGTTGCTACAACTTGCGGACGAGAAGCGCCAATCGCTAAAATCGAACCTTGACCGGGTGGTAAAATCGCATCAAAGCGATCAACCCCAAACATTCCCAAATTCGATAAAGTAAACGTTCCGCTATTATATTCGTCCGGTTGTAACTGCTTCGCCCGGGAACGTTCAACCAAATCTTTCCAAGTGCGAGATAGCGAATAAATATCAATTTGATCCGCATTTTTCAACACCGGCGTAATCAAACCGCCATCCGCCATCGCCACCGCAACAGCCACATTAATACCAGAACTGTATTGAATCCCCGACTCAACATAACTGGCATTCACCAACGGATGCTTCTGCAACGTCACCGCCACCGCCTTCGCCAACAGCGCCGTCATCGTCACGCCCTTAGACTTAATTTGCTTGTAAAGCGCATCCAAAGCATCTGTAGTAATTGTATAGCCAACGTGGAACGAAGGCACTTGCAGACTCGCCACCATATTTCGCACCACCGCATTTTGCAGCGTGTTCATCGGTGTCGTTTGGCCTGCGGTTGCCGCCGCCCTAACCGGTTGAGGCGCAGGAGCGGGTTTTGCTTGCGTCTGTGGCTGATGAAACGCCGGGGGAGCCGAGGGGGTAGCCGCAGGTTGTTTTGGAGCCGTCTGAGCCGATTTACCCGCCGCAGCTTCCACATCTTCAGCCACAATCCGACCGTGAGGGCCGGTACCGTGCAGCTTACTCAAATCAACCTTTAATTCTTTGGCCAGTTTGCGGGCGCGAGGGGAAACAATAATCCGACCATTACGACGGCTGGCGCTTTGGGCGGTTGTCGTGGCGGCGGCGGAGGCGGCGACGGGTTCAGCTTCGGGTTTTGGAGTTTCAGCCGCACTGGGAGCAGATTCGGCTTTCTTACCGCTGGAGGCTTGCTGTTTGGCTTCTTCAATTTCCGCCTCAGTTTCCGCAATTAAAGCAATAGTTTCACCGACTGCGGCAACTCCCCCTTCCGGTACAAGAATAGTGGCTAAAAAGCCCGAATAAAAGGCTTCTACATCCATATCCGCCTTATCAGACTCGACAACGAGAACCGTTTCTCCTTTCTCAACTTGATCGCCTGCCGCTTTTTGCCATGAAACAATTTTACCCTCTGTCATCGTTGAACTCAGGGCCGGCATGAAAACTTCGTGAATCATAGGTGTGTGGTGTTTGGAATCGTTAGAAATTGAACATCAGAAAAATTGTAAAAGCGTCAGTAAACAGTGAACAGTGAACAGTAACCAGTGACCAGTTTTTACAGTTAACAGTTTACAGTAACCAGTTAACAGTGACCAGTTTTTAGAGTTTACAGTTTTTCAGCTGATTTGTTTACAGACAAGAGAGAACAGTGATAACTCTTTACTATAAACTGAAACCTCACACCTATTAACTATTCACTGGTCACTGAAAACACTGGTCACTGGTCACTGTTCACTGTTCACTGTTCACTGGTCACTGATTACTGATAACTGATTAAATCTCGCCGCGAATTTCTTCAATTACGCCATCGCGCAACAAGATTTCGACTTGCATTTTCCGAATTAGATTATCACCCTTTTCTACAGCGAATACACTTTCAATTTGCCCCTGATTGACTTCTTGTTCAAGTTCTAAAGTTTGAATTTGTTGCAGTTGTTGTAAGCTCTGATTTTTTTGATCGAGGAACTTACTTTTTTGTTCATTGACCTGAATTTGAATACTTTCAATTTGCTGCATTACTTCTGGACCTGGAGGCTGAATCGTCTGTTTTTTTAATTCAGCGATCGCCCGCTGTCCTTGCATTTCTAGCTGCTGCAACTGACTATCGAGTTGGTTAATTTGAGCTTGAAGCTGCTGTTGAGCTTCTTCTTTCCAGCGGGGTGTGACCACCGCTTTGACATTAATTGCTCGTTTCAGAAGAAGTTGATTGTTCGAGATATCCATGAGTATGTTGCCTGTCTATTGTCCCTGTCATTAATAACGGATACTAGCCCAAAAAACAGACGATCTAGGAATTTTTACAGTTCTTAGTGACCGTAGGCGCGGGTTCGGTCCAAATCTATGTTTCCCATAGACAATCTATAATAAACCCGCCCCGATTACAGTGACCAGTGACCACCTTAAGAGTGAACACTGATAACTGGTAAGGTGTAAACTGTTCCGGTGTTTTCTATTCCCAGATCCGCTGTTCCCGATTGAGCCGCTTAATACATTGCGTTAATCATATCGCGGTAACGTTCCATTACGACCGGACGCTTGATCTTCAGAGTTTGAGTCAGCATTCCATTTTCCATCGTGAAGGGTTCCAAAATCAAGCGAAACGGCCCGATGCGATCGTCAACCCGATAACTGGGACGGTTCTTCACCTCTCGGTTTAACTCCTTACGAATTAAATTCTGAACCGGTTCACTGTTGAGATCCAGCGCGTCGCTATCGTTAGCCGACTCAGAATTCGGTAATTTCAGCTTCAGGTTTTGACTATTGGCCCATTTTTCCAACGCCTCAAAATTCGGCACAATTAAGGCACCTAAAACCTTTTGATCCTGACCCACCAACACCATTTGGTCAATATACGGACTGCGAACACAGGCATCTTCGATCGGTTGGGGTTCGATATTTTCCCCATTACTCAAAACAATCGTATCTTTCGCCCGACCCGTCAACACCAAATCATTTTGTCGCGTTAACCAGCCCAGATCTCCCGTATCAAACCATCCCTCTTCATCAATGGCTTTCGCCGTCGCTTCTGGGTTCTGAAAATACCCCTTCATAATCTGTGGTCCGCGTGCCAAGACCAAACCCTTTTCTAACCGGGGAAGCACTCGTCGGGTTTCCGGATCGACAATGCGAATTTCCGTCTGAGAAATGGGTTTTCCTGCCGATCCTCGCAGGTTATGGTACGAACGTCGGGCTGTCAATACCGGGGAAGTTTCCGTTAAGCCATAACCGACGAGTAAATCAATCCCCACAATCTCATAAAACATCTCCAGGTGCATCGCCAGAGAACCGCCACCACTAACGGCAAATTTAAACATCCCTCCGGTTGCCGCCCGAATTTTTTGGTAAACCAACCGATCCGCTAACCTATGTAAAGGAGCCAACAACAGCATTTGCAAACGGGCGATCGCTTTTTGGGCTGCCGTTGGGGATTTCCCATCGAGTGTTAAACCTTGAACCACCCGACGCGCCAAAACATACTGTTCGCTGACATTAAAACAGAACTTGGCAATCTTTTGACGGCTGGCCGGTTGTTCGCTTAACTGCTTTTGAGCGGCTTCATAAATCGATTCCCAAATGCGGGGAACGCTCGTCATAAAATGGGGTTTAAACTCTTTAAGATCTCGCTTAAAATAGCGAATATTGCTATAAACCTGGGTACATCCCCGCGAGAGAAAGAAATATTGTCCGGTGCGTCCGAAACTATGCCAAGTTGGAAGTAAACTAATCACACATTCGCCGATTTCCGGTTGGAGAACGTCAGGAATGGAGTTAAGTTGATGGACTAAATTCCCATGAGTTAACATTACCCCTTTGGGTTTTCCGGTGGTTCCTGAAGTGTACAATAATGTCGCCAAACTGTCCTGACCATAAACCGCAGGTGTTCTCAGGGTAAAGTCTCCTCCCCGGTTTAGCAGTTGCGGAAAGTTCAGTACAGGTAAAGTCGGAATTTGGTTCGCATCCGGTTCTTCATCCGACAACAAAATAATAAACCTGATCGGTAAATCTTCAATACTCGATCGCAGACGTTTGAGTAAACTCAGATCGGCAACCACTAACCCCACACTGCCGCTATCTTTGAGAATATAAACTAATTCTGCTGGATCGGCCGTTGCTCCCCGCACCACATCGGCCGCCCCTGCGGTCATAATTCCTTGATCGGCGATCATCCAACGGGGACTATCATCAGCAAACAAGGCAATGCGAGTCGGTATGGCTTGTTCGCTGACCGCTTCTATACCCAAAGTTTGCAGTCCGGCGGCGAATTGTTGAATTTGTAGCCAGAGTTCCCCATAACTGATAATCACTTCCGGTGTACTGTGAGGATCGTGGAGGGCTATCCCTTGACCGACTTTTTTCGCTAAAATCGGCCACATTTCAGGCAAAGCGCGAATCGAAGTATAGTTGAGATCGGATGAAGAGGGTTTATTCATAGAAACAGATTGTATTATAGATCAGTTGATTTGGCAGCCGGTCGTCAGCAGTCAGAATGGAAGGTTGATAATTCCCTTTTCTTGAGTTCTTCCCTTCTTGAGGACTGATGCACATCTGGGTTGAGAAACCCGGTTTTTCATAGTTGATATTGGGCTGAAATCTTGAAGTTCCCTTCAAAAACCGGGTTGATGCCTAACTCCTGTTTTGAATTGAGAACTGCAATCTTCCTTTCAATTATCTTATCTCGACTCCCAGATGACTCATTTATCCGATCGGACAGATTTTTCGCTGTCAGTTCCCTGCATCAAATCTTAACGCTTGACCTCGAACTTCGGTGTTTAACTGACCCCGGTCGTAAACCACTTGACCCCCAACGATCGTGACAACGGGCCATCCGGTCAGGTTCCAGCCTTCAAACGGACTCCAGCCACATTTGCTTAACAGTTGTTCGGCTAAAACCGGCCGATAGGTGTTTAAATCCACTAAGACTAAATCTGCATCATAACCGGGAGCGATCGCCCCTTTATTCGGGATTTTATAATGTTTGGCGACCGCAGCAGACATCCAGTTGGAAACTTCAGCGATGTTACAGTGTCCCTGTTCGGCTTGGGTTAACATTAACGGTAATGAAGTCTCGACTCCCGGCATTCCAGAAGGAGAATTGGGGTATTCTTGGGCTTTTTCTTCTAAGGTATGGGGGGCGTGATCGGTGGCAATAAAATCAATTACCCCATCTCGTAAGGCTTGCCATAAGATTTTATTGTCTTCTGGCGATCGCAAGGGGGGATTCATTTGGGCTTTTGTGCCGATACTTTCGTAGGCGCTGGTATTGAGTAACAGGTGTTGCGGCGTGACTTCGGCGGTGATCCAAGCGGGTTTTTCTTGTCGTAAATATTCGGCTTCATCTCCGGTTGATAGATGTAAAATATGCAGTCTTCGTTGATATTTTTTCGACAGTTTACAGGCGAGTTGAGTTGCCAGTAATGCGGCTTGATTATCTTGAATTTGAGAATGTATTGCCGGATCGGAAATTCCCGCAAATTCTTGACGGCGTTGATTAATTCGGGCTTGATCTTCGGCATGAACCGCAATTAAGCGATCGCCATGTGCAAAAATTTCGTCTAAAATTGATTCTTGATCCACCAAGAGCGGCCCTTTCATCGACCCCATAAAAATTTTAATTCCCGGAGTCGGATTAACGGTTAATAAATCCTCTAAATTCTCCCCCGTTGCCCCAATAAAAAAGCCATAATTCACCAAACATTTTTGACTGGCTCGTTGTAATTTATCATCTAAAGTGGCTTGATTGGTGGTCAGCGGACGAGTATTTGGCATTTCCAAAAAAGAGGTAACACCGCCTTTTGCACAAGCACAACTGGCGGTAAACAAATCTTCTTTATGTTCTAAACCCGGTTCTCGGAAGTGAACTTGGGGATCGATTACTCCCGGTAATACCGTTAAACCTTCGGCATTAATTTCTATGGTATCTGCTTCTGTCGGATCGAAGGAAACTTCCGCCCCCACTTCTACAATTTGGGAACCCTGAATTTTAAGATCTCCTAACAAAAATTCACCATCGGGTAGAAGAATTGTCCCTTGACGGATTAACAAACGAGTATGATTTGACATAACATTACCTTTACACTCAACAGTTATCAGGTTACAGCAAACCTGTTGACAAGTCAGGAGTCACCGAGGACCGGAGGTGGGGAGGTGGGGAGAGGGGGAGCTGGGGAGGTGGGGAGAGGGGGAGCTGGGGGGGTGGGGAGAGGGGAAGGTGGGGAAGACCGGAGGTGGGGGAAGCGGGGGAAGCGGGGGAGATGAGGAGAAACTGTTTACTGACTACTCTAATAACTGGTGACTGGTGACTGTTAAAGACTGGTGACTGTAAAAGGAACCTTTGCCAACTGTTAGGCATCAAGAGGATGTGGGCGATCGCTGGCTCAATTTGGTAGGATAGATGACATAACCCGATCAAATTGAGATGTACAAGATATACTAAGACGATTGGGTAATGCAAAGACCTATGCTCAGATCAAGTCCAGATTTCGACAAAGTTGCAATTTCTGCACTATAATTCATTTCACACCTCAGATTAACAATTATCGAGTTTCTTGTCCGCTCTATTAACCTTTCTTAATTGCTTTAACATCCGGCCTATGAGCAGCCTCCCAAATCAAGAGCCACAGAATAATCATTCATCCTCGACCCATACAGAAAATGCCTGGGTTGAGGGATTTAAAACCATCGGACTCAGTATTGTTTTAGCGTTGGGGATTCGTACCTTTGTGGCGGAAGCCCGTTATATCCCCTCGGGGTCAATGTTACCGACCTTAGAAATTAACGATCGCCTGATTATTGATAAATTAGGATATAAGTTTCAAGATCCTGACCGGGGAGATGTGGTGGTGTTCTCTCCGACAGATCAACTCAAAACCCAATACAAAGACGCCTTTATCAAACGGATTATTGGTTTACCGGGTGAAGAGGTCGAAGTTCGAGATGGACTGGTTTTTATCAATGGTAAACCTTTAGCCGAAAAATACATCGCTGAAGAACCTCAATATAACTGGGGACCGGAAGTCGTCCCGGAAGATAGTTATCTGGTTCTCGGAGATAACCGCAACAATAGCTATGATAGCCACTATTGGGGTTTTGTACCTCGCGATAATATCATTGGCCGAGCCGTCGTTCGCTTCTGGCCTCCTAACCGAGTCGGCGGACTGGATGAAGCGCCTTTGTATGTTTCTCCGCCTTCAGAAACGGACAATAATCAGTAAAATCCAGAAATTTCGATCATCTGTTTTGTTCGGCACTTTCAGTTCAAAGTGTCGGCATTATTTTTTTAAGATTTTATTTTCATCCTATTGCTCTATCTGTTGAAATGTTGGTACAATAACGGCATAGCACAGGTAGAGTATTTGCGTGGGTAAAATCATAGGAACCTGTGGTATTTGAACTGGACTGATTCAGAAACAAAGAAGCTTAGAAGCTAAGGAAAGTCCTTATGACTTCAAACCAAGTAGATCGCTACGTCACCTTCAAAAACATCAACTGTGATGGCATTGCTCGTCTTCTGGTTGACCGCATTCAGGAACATCTCAACCATTCATCTCAACCGAGTCCTTGGTTGGAATACTTCAAAATCAAATTGATTGAGCGTCAAGCAATGGGACAAGATGAACTCTTTTTCGTCGGTAGCCAAGTGAATAATATTCGCGCTTTCTTGGAGCAATGTGAAGACATTGAAGCGTTGAATTTACTCGATGAGGTGGAAGAAAATTGCTGTTAAATGGGTGGAAATCCCATTAAGTTCTCGGAACGGATTACGTTTTGACGAGGGAAATTTCACCGTTTTTTAAACCGAAGTAGCGGGCGCGACAAAATAGGTATTGCGTCCGCTTTGTTTGGCTTTGTAGAGGGCATCATCGGCGAGTTTTAAAAGGAATTGGGGAGAATGAGTCGGAGTCGGAATGATGCTACTAATTCCCAAACTCACGGTAACAATCTGATTAATTTTAGAATCTGCATGGGGGATTTGTTGCTCTAAAACTCCTTTGCGGATACTTTCAGCAACAGAAACGGCTCCTTCTGTATTGGTGTAGGGTAAAATAATGGCAAACTCTTCTCCGCCATAACGAGCCACTAAATCAGCCGCTCGCTTCACAGACTGATAAAGGGTTTGAGCCACTTGGATTAAACAATCATCTCCCGCTAAATGACCGTAAGAATCGTTATAGCGTTTAAAGTAATCAACATCGCACAAAATCAACGATAATGGTAACTGTAAGCGTTGCATCCGCAGCCATTCTTGTTGTAATTTTTGATCGAAATGCCGGCGATTAGGAATTTGAGTCAACCCATCAAGATTAGCTAATCGTTCCAACTCTTGGTTCGCCAATTGCAGTTCTTCTTTGAGTTGGGCTTGTTGTAGGGGAAAACTCAACTGAGTCGCCACCGCTTGAACCAATTCCAAAATCCGGCTTTGACGGGGACTCGCCTGGGTTTGATAAAAGAGCAAAATTGCCAGAAGTTTTTCAGACCCGATAATGGGGACACCAAAAACGGCTTTCAGTCCAACTTCAGCCGCCAGTTGAGTCCGCAGATAAACCGACTGCGAACACATCGAACAATCTTCTATCCATTCGGGTTTTTGAGATTGCCAAATTCGTCCCGGTAATCCTTCTCCGGGAGCAAAAGTAATCAGGCGACTTTGCTCTTGAAACTTCCGGAAAGCCGTAGAACAGTTGTTAAATTGAACATATTCTAAAACGCCTTTGTCTGGGTTGGGTAGCCAACCCTCGCCGTAGTCCCAAGAAATATTTTGACAGACAATATCTAAAACGGTACCAATTGCTTCTTCGAGGTTTTGTGATTTTTCAATCCCCCAAGTTGCTTCGAGTAAAAACTGGGTTTCTTGTTGCGCCCGTTGTAATTGTTCGTTTTGCCGGATTAACTCTTGATTTTTTTGTTGCAGTTGTCTTTGCAAATCTTGTAGAGAAAGTTGATAGTGAATCCGGGCTAAAACTTCTTCGGCTTCAAAAGGTTTAGTCACATAATCACTACCGCCAACTTGAAACCCTTTGACTTTATTAATGCCATCATCTAACGCACTGAGAAAAATCACGGGAATATTTTCGGTTTCTGGATTGGCTTTTAACTGTTGACAAACGGCAAAGCCATTCATTTTCGGCATCATAATATCCAGTAAAATTAAGTCGGGCTGAAAGCGAGTTAAACTCGATAGCGCTAACTTTCCACTGGCGGCTAACCGCACTTGATAACCTTGTTTGACTAAAATCCGTTGTAGCAAATGCAAGTTCTCGGGTAAATCATCTACAACAAGAATTTTCGGGGTTTCAGACTGATGTAAAGGTTCAGTGGGAGATGTCATTAATCTTCTTCCTCTGCTTCGATTAATTTGAGAATGGATTCATAGTTAAAGTTATCGGTATGATACTTTAAATAATTTGCGAGTTCTTCTTTCTCTGGGATAATTTCTGTAATCAGGCGATTAATTTCTTCGGCATCGAGGGAAAGTAGTGCTTCTGTAAGTCTGAATTTCCAATTGGGTGATAGGGTCGCAAGTTCAGACTGGATGTGTGATAAATCATTTTCCCGACAAACCGTTTGGGATGGACGAGAAAACTCTTCATAAAGATACTGCACTTTTAGATGTTCTGTTATTTTATTCAAAATGACCCCAATCTGTAAAGGCTTCTGAAGAAAGTCATCACAATCGGCTTGGAGGGCGGCTTCTTTTTGATAGTTATAAGCGCTTGCGGTTAAGGCAATAATCACCGTTCGAGAAGAACCAGAGGCTTGACTTTGCGTTTCGAGTAGGCGAATTTGCCGCGTGGCTTCATAGCCATCGAGTACAGGCATTTTTAAGTCCATCCAAATCAAATGGGGTTGAAAACTTTGCCATTTTCTAACGGCTTCTAAACCGTTGTTTGCCGTTTGCAGTTCAAACCCAACAGATGCCAAAATTTGCTCAAGAAGTTGGCGATTATATGCCTCGTCATCTACGATGAGAATACGATAACGGGGTTGGTTGGGTTGCAAGCCAATCACTCGATTTTCCGAATAAATTTCGGGGATACTCTCTGCACTATCAACGGGCATAACCGTCACTTTGACCTCAAATGTTGTTCCAACTTCGGGTTGAGAATTCACTTCTATTCTCCCTCCAAAGAGTTTAATATAACCCTGACAAATTGCCAAGCCCAAACCCGTTCCTTGTTGAGATTGAATTCCGGATTGAGTTTGCACAAATGGCTGAAATAGATAATCGAGTTCCTCCGATTCGATCCCCACTCCCGTATCACTGACTTTAAAATGTAATTCCACGCCAGACGTTTCACTATCAATCAAACAGACAGGAGAATTCTCACTTACATTGGCTTCGAGGGTGACAGTTCCTTGCCGGGTAAATTTGATCGCATTACTCAGCAAGTTCACTAAAATTTGACGCAATTTAACCCGATCGCTTTTAATATAGCGGGGGAGATTTGGATTGAGGATAAAGAAAAATTGTAGATTTTTTTGAGAAGCTTTTAACCTAAATAAATCTTGAATTTCTTCAACTAACTCCCATAAATCAAAGGCTTCCTCAATTAAAATAGTCCGTCCGGCTTCGATTTTAGATAAATCCAGAATCTCATTAATTAAACTCAAAAGATGCTCGCCACTGCGTTGAATAATGTTAAGATTGTTTTGCTGTTCTGGTGTTAGGTTAGAACTGCCATTGAGAAGTTGACTAAAACCCAGAATTGCATTGAGAGGAGAACGTAATTCGTGACTCATATTCGCTAGAAATATGCTTTTCGCTTGGTTGGCAACTTCAGCCGCTTCTTTGGCTTTCACTAACTCCGCTTCGGTGGCTTTGCGATCGCTAATATCAATCGCTACCCCGACGACGCGAGTCACTTTCCCCTGAGAATTGACAATTGCTTTCCCTTTAGCCAACATCCAAGTATTTTCAGGAAAGCCGACTAAACGATGCTCAACTTGAAACTCTCCTTTATTTTTGATAGCATTTTCTTTAGCTTCTACGGCGCGATCGCGATCCTCGGGATGAATACCTTGAGGAGCAAATTCTAGGGGAAATTCCCAAAAAGTTGCTTTCCAATTGTCCGCAATATTTTCACCCCAACCTTTAACTCGTTGGGTAATTAAATCTTCTTCCCAACAAATAATCCGCCCCGCTTCTAGGGTTCGATATAGTCTTTCTTGGCTTTCTTGTAAACCGATTTCAGCTTGTTTGCGTTCATTAATATCTTGAATTTGGGCAATAAAATAGAGGGGTTCTTGTCGTCCATTCCGGACCAATGAAACATTGAGTTGTATCCAGACAATCTCTCCGTTTTTATGGAAATATCGCTTTTCCATTTGATAAGTGCGAATTTCTCCGGCAACAAGCTGTTTAGCATAGTTTAAATCTATCTCTAAATCTTCAGGATGTGTAATTTGTTGAACGGTTAATGAAAGTAGCTCTTGTTGTTGATATCCGGTTAGTTCACAGAGAGATTGGTTGACTTTGAAAAAATTCCCTTCTAAACTCACCAGCGCCATTCCAATCGCCGCATCATCAAAGGCACTGCGAAAACGTTCTTCACTTTCTTGAAGTTTTTGTTCGGCTTGTTTGCGTTGATTAATATCAGTAGCAGTCCCAATAATTTGTTTAATATTGCCTTGCCGATCTTTGAGCGGGGTTAAGGTGGTTAGAAACCAACTGTTTTTACCCTGAAAATATAAACATTCTTCAACGGTAATGCTTTTTTTTGCCCTTACACAGGCTTGAAATTGTTGAATTGACAAGTTTGCTGATGCGATCGGCATAAATTCATCCGGTGTTTTTCCTTTGATTTCTGATGTATAAAAGCCGGATAATTTTTCGGCGGCAGGATTATAACTTAAATACCGAAATTTTTGATTTTCTTCAACATTAATTACAAAAATCCCTTGTTCAACGCCTTCGTAAATACTTTGTAAAAATTGTGTTTTTTCTTCTAATTCCTGATTCAGTATTTGTAATTGTGTTGGACTGGGTAAAGCTAAGGCTTGGGGAATAATCGAGATTAACTGAAATGCGGTTATCATAGAAACGATAGCAGTTAAAGCTTTGGTTAATCCCGAAATCCAATAAATCGGATACCAAAGCGTAACAATACTGAGGAAGTGGGTTGTACCACAAGTTACAATAAATGCCGCAAATAGGAACCAAACTACTCTAAAAGGGGTATCCCGACGTTGGTTGAGTAGGCGTAATAAAGCAATGGGTATGAAGTAATAGCTTAAACTAATTAAAGCATCGGAAACGAGATGTAAGCTAACCAGGAAAGGTTGCCACAGGTAACAATGTCCGTGCGGAATGTAAATTTTAGTTAATAAAAAAAATTGCCAGAATTGAAACATGATCTTTTATCTAATATTTGAGGGTGATTATCAAAAAGTTTTGCAGTTATTAATTATTATATCGACTCAATTCTAAAAACCGTATTAAAAATTGACGCTAAAAACCCGGTTTCTAAGAGAAACCGGGTTTTTAATGCCCAGGAATTTGTCACACCCTACGACTTCTAAACAATCGCCAAGGGCTTACTAATATTATTGCTGTAAGTTGTCAACACTCGACCCCTAATTTCTTGTCTCAACCAAGGTGTATTTACAGACAAAGATTTAAGAGTATTTGCTTCTACTTTCCAGGAAGTTTGAGGAGAAAATAACGTCAATTCCGCCGGTTGACCGACGGCTATTTTTGAGGGATTTTTTCCGAGACATTTTAGCGGTTTTGTACTCAACGCTTCCCACAATTCCAACGCCGACCACTGACCGGAATTTACAAAAGTTTCCCACAATAACGGTAAAGCCAATTCTAATCCAATTGTACCCGTTGGCGCATCGGCAAAAGCAACGGTTTTTTCTTCGTAGGTGTAGGGAGTATGATCGATAGCGATCGCATCAATAACCCCAGATTTTACCCCTTGAATTAAAGCCATTTGATCTTCAAGGTTTCCCAAAGGCGGATCGAGGTGTAAATTGGGGTCGTAGGGGATAATTTGAAAGGGTAAAAGCGGATTTTTACCGCTAATGGCTTGGGTATTTAGCAATAAATGCAGCCAAGTTGTACTCGCTGTAATCAGTAAATTCCTGGCTTTTGCTTGTTGAATTAATTCTACACTGCGAGCGGTCGAAACCCGCATTAAATGAACGGGAGTTTGAGTGGCAGCCACCATTTCAATTATAGCAGAAATTGCTGTTGTTTCCGCGTAAGCCGGTATTCCCGGTAAACCGCTCAAAATCGATTCATTTCCTTCTCGCATCGCCCCATTACTCGCAAGTTGGCGATCGCAACCATACAACGCAACAGGCTTATTCAACGGCTTTAAATACTCTAACAACCGTCGCAATAACATTAAATCTTGAATGGGTTGACCATCGGAAAAACCGACTATTTCTGTTGTGGCTAATTCCGCCAATTGACTCATTTGTTTTCCGGCGACATCTTGAGTTAAAGCCCCCCAAAGATAGACTTGACAATTCGGCGTATTTTCAGCCAGACGGTGAATTAAATTAACAGTAGCAGGATTATCCACAGGCGGAATAGAATCTGGTAAAATCGCCAGTCGAGTAAATCCCCCTGCGGTGGCGGCTTCTAACAGAGAAGAAATGGTTTCTCGTTCTTCAAAACCCGGTTCACCCGTATGACTATATAAGTCTACCAAACCGGTGCCTAAAATTAACCCTGTAGCGTCTTTAATTTCCACATCAGACGGGGGAGAAATCTCGGGTTGAATGGCATTAATTACACCATCTTGAATTAAAAGATCTGTTACCGTATCGGTTGCGGATTCCGGGTCGATTATTCTAACATTTTTTAGCAGTTCGCCGCTCATAATTTAATTATTATTTATCAATACTTAATTGTCAATTGAAAAAAAGAGTTCAGGGCGCAAACCGCAGCGCCCCAATTAATATGTTATAACGCTCCGGCGGCTGTTTTATCCAGAATTCCCTCAAATAAATGAGTGGTAATATTAGAAGCCTCCAACACCGGATCGGCGTCAATTCCATTGGGATAGTCAATCACCGTGACCGCCCCATTTCCTTGTTTAAAGTTCCAAAAATGTTGGGGAGGTAAATTAAAAAGTTGGGCAAGAATCGCTTTATTAATAGCATCGTGAGCGACAACAATTCCGGTAACGGGCTGTTTATCGTAGGCTTTAACAATGCGTTCCCAAGCAACTTTTGCCCGTTGCCAAACGTCCTGTAAATTTTCTCCTTCCGGCATTTGAACCGTTTCCGGGGCGACTTTCCACTGTTGCAAAAGTCCGGGATAAAGTTCTTCTATTTCCCGCTCAAATTTACCTTCCCATAAACCGTGACTAATTTCCCATAAATCCTCATCTAATTGTAACTCAATATCGGGATGAGATTGAAGAATAATTTCGGCCGTTTCTTTCGGACGCAATAACGGACTGCTGACAGCAAAATCGAGTTTAACATTTTTGAGAAATTCGGCAGCTTTTCGGGCTTGTTCCCGACCGTTATCGTTGAGGGGAACGTCAATTTGTCCTTGAAATTGTCCGTTGCGGTTCCATTCGGTTTCCCCATGTCTTACTAATAGAATTCTCGGCCCCAAATGTCCGGGTCGAACCGAAGGAAATTGAGTCCCAACATGGTCGGTAAGGTTCATTGACTGAAGTTGAACCGATGCGGGTTTGGGAAGTTCTCCCGGCGGAACATCGGAAAAATTCAACACACTAATTCCACAGTTAGACTGTTGAATAGATTGATAATATTTCGGTTCTATTCCTAAAGCCGTAGCAATTAAGCAACGATTAATTCCATTATGAGCAACAATTAAGACCGTTTCATCTTGATGACGGGTTAAAAGTTCGCGCCAAAATTGTCGGGCTTGTTCAAATAATGCTAAGACGGGAAAATACTTTTTTTCTCCTTCGGGTTCGGAAAGAACCATAAAAAATTCGTGAGGACGTTCCCGCCAAGCGTGATAGTCTTCGGGATATTTTTCAATCACTTCTTGACGCAATAAACCCGCCCACAACCGCAGGTCAATTTCCATCAAAAGTTCAGTCGGTTGAAGTTGCGGAGGGTTTTTTAAGCGGGAAACAACCAGTTCAGCCGTTTGTTTGGCGCGTTTTAGGGGGCTACAATAGATGGCATCAAAGGTTAGGTTGGCGAGAGTATCCCCCACTTGATAGGCTGCATTAGAGCCTTTTTCGGTTAAAACAGAATCATCGAGGCGACCTTGAATGCGGTGTTGAGCATTGTAGGTACTCTGACCATGGCGAACAAGAATTACACGGGTCGTCATTATTTTAAATGTATGGGTGTGTGATGGTTGAACAAGGAAAGCCGATTAAAGCCAGAAGCATTTTACCGTGTTTTTGGAACCGATTCACATCCGAAGTTAAACTTAAAAACCCCGTTTCTCGAAGAAGCGGGGTTTTTTACAAGGTTTTGTCAATATTTTAGGTTTGATTAATCATATTGGTTCATTACATCTTTGACCAACATTTCTCTAAACCAAACCTGTAAAACTGCAACCAGAGGAATGGCTAAAAGTAAGCCTAACGTTCCAAAGAAAATGGTAAAAATAACTTGAGATAAGAGGGTAACAGCCGGAAGGAGAGAAACTTCCCGTTTCATTACTAAAGGCGTTAAAATATTGCTTTCAATCTGTTGAATGGCGATATAAAGACCAACCACAGCCAGGGATTTCAAAGGGGAATCTAGCAGGGCGAGTAAGGCGGGTGGAATCACGCTAATGGTCGGGCCGATATTGGGAATAAAGGTTAAAAATCCGGCGAGTAACGCATTCACTAAAGCCAGTCTAACCCCTAAAATCCACAGGCCAACACCGCTAAGAATTGTAATCACGGTCATGTTAAATAAAAGACCGATTAAAGACCCGACTAAGTTGTGTTCGCACTCGTTTAAAATCTCGTTCACCCGAGGACGATAGAAGGCGGGAAAGATTAATATAAAGTTGCGTCGGTAGGGTGTAGGATTGCTGAGTAACATAATCGTAACCGCAATCACTAGAAGAAGGTTTAAGGTAATTCCTAACCCGGTGGAGAAGAAGCTAAAAACGTTATTAAATAACCCCAAACCCGTGTTTGAAATTTGTTCAAACAAACCTTCAAAACTTTGTATATCCCCAAAAAGTTGATTGGGAATGACATCTTGTAAACCCAGATACCAAGTTTTTAGCTGTTCAAACGCTACCGGCACTTGTTGAATTAATTGTTGCCATTGGTCGATGAATGGCGGCACAATAATTGAGAAAAATCCCGCGATAACTAATAAAATAAAAAAGACAGAAATTCCGACAGCCACACCCCGTTTCATTCCCTGTTTTTGCAGGGCTTGAACAATTCGATTAATTGCTGTGGCTAAAACAATAGCAGCAAAAGCCAGTAATAGAACTTGTCTAATTTTCCACAAAATAATCAGGGAAATTAGAAAGCAAATAATTCCCACAGTTTTCCCAAATGTCACAGTTTCACCCTTCCCCGCTAAATTGTCTAATTTTGAATAATATTTCGGGGAGTTTTCCCCCGATTATAAATTGATAGTCTGGAAAATTAAATCAATGACTCAAGTCCAACTAAACTCCAGAGGATTCCATCCTAAACTTAATAATAAAAGGAGGAGTTAACCCCGTTTAAAATAACAGTTACTCCTCCATTATTGTTATTATTCGCGATTGTTTTCACTCGCCGGATCTCCCTCGAAGGGTTGAACTCCTGTTTCTGGATATTGATCCGTATTTCCGCTAAATATTCGTTTGGCACCCAACCAGAGATATTCAAAGACTTCTTGAAATTTTCGAGTAAAATTACTCATTTTTTTCTCCTTTTTTCTATAAACTCAACTTTTGCAGATTTTTAGGGTTTTTCTGGCTTTTGCACCTTTTTTCAACCCGAATTAATCTACAAGTTAAGATGATTTTATTTGATGATATTGATTTATACCATTTCAGGTATATTTTATGTCTTTCTAGCTGGAAATTCATCTATCGAATGATAGACTTTACTCAAGGTTTGAATAGAACTTTGAATAAAAATCTAACTCACCAGCCCAAAATCGGGAAAATTCCCATTGCTTCTGTACAGGTTTTAATCACTCTCCGTCCGATAACTCTTTCTTGGGATAGAGGAATAATTGCCACCAATTTGGATAAACTATAGATAGGTCACAGCATTGACCCTCAGAACAAATCATCTATTTATTTTTATTTGACTCCTTAGCCAGATTATCCCCACAGATCCCCAAGCAAAACGAGATAGAAAGCCTATTAAACTCAGTCGGTGATTTTTATGTTATTTTCAACTTCAATAAATTCTAAAAAGCTGATTTTTAGATTATTTTACGCTGGTCTTTTAGCAACCAGTTTTTCGCTACTGGTCGGGGGTTGTCAGTATCCCACCTCAACCCTTACCGATGCCGATAACCAAGCATTAGAAAGCGAACCCGAAATCAATCAAACAGAAATGGTGGTCAGCGAAGACCCGTTTACCGATGCAGAAATCACCGAAGCCATTGAGCGAGAATTTAAAATTAGTCGGGGAATTTCACCCGGTAATATTATAGTCGCCACCAACGAAGGAATTGTCACCATTACCGGTTCGGTTAATAATATTTTAGCACAAGATCGAGCCGAACGAATTGCCAGCATGGTGAAAGGAGTGCGAGGAGTTGTTAATGAGATTAACGTCGAACCCATTCCCGTTAGCGATGCGGAAATATTAGATAATATTAACCGTGCGTTAACCAACAATCCGGTAACAGAAGTTTGGGAAATTGAACCCGTTGTTAATGATGGAATCGTTACTTTAGGCGGTCGAGTTGATTCTTGGCAAGAAAAACAATTGGCGACCCGGCTTGTGAAAGGAGTTGCCGGAGTCAAACAGATTAATAATGGCATCTCGATCAACTATAAAACCCGACGACAGCCCGCAGAAATAGAAGCAGATATTAAATCAGCGCTGCGATGGGATGCGCGAGTTGATAGTCGATTAATTAACGTCGAAGTCGATGGAACTCAGGCAATATTATCGGGAATTGTTGGCAGTTCATTTGAGAAATCTTTAGCCATTACTGATGCTTATGTCATCGGTGTAATGTCCGTTGAAGCGGATAATTTAAACGTTGAACCTTGGGCGGATGAAAATCGGATGAGGGCGGAAATTGTCCCGGAATTAGAAGATACAGAAATTCGAGATGCCGTTAAAGATGCTTTACTTTATGATCCGCGTGTTGCAGCTTACAACCTCAACGTCGCCGTCGATGAAGGGGCGGTCACGTTATCGGGTACCGTAGATAATCTTAAAGCCAAACGCGCCGCCGCCCAAGATGCAAGAAATATAACCGGGGTTTGGCGAGTCGAAACCAATATTAATGTACAATCCCAAGGCGAAATTACAGATAACCAAATTACTAACAATGTCACCGCCCGACTGCAACGAGATCCCTATGTCAATCGCCAAGAAATTGGAGTCAGCGCCGAAGAAGGGATTGTTCGCCTCAATGGTAGTGTAGACTCTTATTTTGAAAAATGGCAAGCCGGAGATGTTGCCGCTTCCGCCCTTGGGGTAACGGGGGTTATTAATGAGTTGGAGGTTGACTATAGCCTACCGGCCGATGAGACCGCTTTCTACGATTGGGACCCGATCCACGAAGATTATGACTATAATTATGACAACTCGATTTTCTCCGATCGCAGCGATGAAGCGATCGCCACAGCCATAGATGCTCAGTTGTTGTGGTCTCCGTTTGTGGATGAACAGGAAGTCGAGGTTTCTGTAGAGGATGGAGTCGCCCGACTGGAGGGTACTGTTGACAGTTGGTATGAACGCGCCCAAGCCACTGAAGAAGCCTACGAAGGCGGTGCAGTTACGGTGATTAATGATTTAGAAGTGGATCACTCATCGGGTTGATGAGGCAACAGGCAATAGGCAATAGGCAGAACAGTCACTCAGAACCCGTCACCCTCCGGGAACATCCGTTGCGGAAGATCGCAAACTTTGCTCTATGCGCGGAGCGCGTAGCCTGCCGCAAAGCGGCTTACTTCCTTCAACTCTGTGAACCAGAGCAACGGAGTTCGCGCTCTCGACTATTCCGCGCCCGCCGCAAGGCAAGCGCTCCGCGACTATTCCGCGTGCGTCCGCACTGCTATATTCCCCCAAAATTTCGCCGATTTTCGATTGATAAATCCTCGGACTTGACCTATTCTATAAGATTGAACCTCTAAAACCGAATCAAAGATTACGGTTTTAGATTCTCAAGAAATGTTTCCACTCCTTGCATTCGATTTTCAGGTACGATGACCTTAACTGTCGATTCCCAGGCTGATCATCGCTCTGAC
>JAYKHV010000127.1:0-17506 GCA_035285085.1 Lyngbya sp.
CGCCCTGGCATTGCGTGCGCCCTGGCATTGCGTGCGCCCTGGCATTGCGTGCGCCCTGGCATTGCGTGCGCCCTGGCATTGCGTGCGCCCTGGCATTGCGTGCGCCCTGGCATTGCGTGCGCCCAAACACAGGCAAAAATAAACACTCAAACGTCAAAACTCATCAAAAATCAAAGGAGATTTAATCATGTTCAATCAAGCAGTTGGAATTCGTTCAGTTGGTGTTAGCTTTCCGAGTATTGTTCGTAAAAACGATTACTGGCGCGAAAACCATCCCGAATTAGTTACTCAAGCCGAAGAAAAAGCGCTCGCTCGTTTATTTTCTGCCTCTCAATCTAATACCGATACCAGCGAATTTGACTTAGAAATGAAGCCGTTTCTCGCCGATCCCTTTCGCGGAACAGCCGAACGTCGGATTTTGGCGCCCGGTGAAACCTCCCTGATGTTGGAACAAAAAGCAGCAACAGATGCGATTAACGCGGCGGAAATGTCGGCGGACGAGATTGATTTAATGATCGTTACCACGCTCTTTCCCGAACGAATTGCCCCCGGTAATGCTGCCTTTTTAGTGCGAGAAATGGGATTACGTTGTCCAGCTTGGAATTTAGAATCAACTTGTTCTAGTGCTTTAGTTGCCCTGCAAAATGCCAGTGCATTAGTCGCAACCGGACAGTATCGCAATGTATTAGTTGTGATTTCCTGCATCTACTCTCACTTTGTTGATGAAAATGACACTCTTTCTTGGTTTATGGGTGACGGTGCGGGTGCATTTATTGTCGGTCAACTCAAACCGAATCAAGGCATTTTAGGCACAAAAATTGTGCATACTGCGGCAACTTGTGGCGCATTTTTCAACGAATTAGTCACCGATGCGGACGGCACGCCCCGGATGCGAATTAGCACCGGAAAAACCGCCAGCCAACAAATTCGCGGAACGGGCGTAGATTTTGTCAAAACCTGTAGCGAAGGCGCTGCGGCGGAGGCAGGAGTCAGTTTAGATGAGATTAAATTCTTTGCCTTTAATACTCCGACTGCTTGGTACGCCAGCCTGTGCAGCAAAGCGCTAGGAATTGATGCCGAACGCACCATTAATCTTTATCCTCAATTCGCCAATATTGGGCCGGTTCTCCCCATTGCGAACCTCTACTATGGCGCACAGTCAGGCAAAGTCAAAGAGAATGATTTGGTCTTAGTTTATACGATTGGTTCGGCTTCAACGGCAGCCGCAACAGTTATGCGTTGGGGCGAGGTGAAATTAGGCCCAATGCCTGCGGCGGCAAAGTGGGTAAATCAAGCCGAACAAAAGATTTTTGTTGGGGTTTAATTTGCCATTCTATAGGGAGATGAGAGTCTAAATCATTGCTTTAAAAAATTCTCTCTCCCTCCGTCTCAAAGATTTTCTAAACGAACAAATTCAGTAATTTTAACTCGGATAATCACCATGAACGCGGTCAAATTTGTTAACGAAGCTCAAGAAATTCAAGTTGCAAGCCATGCCAATTTGCGAGAGCAAGCCCTAAAAAATGGCATCGAAATTTACAAAGGAGTCGGGAAAGTTTTCAACTGTCGGGGAAATGGAAAATGTGGAAACTGTTTGGTTGAAATTGTCGAAGGAACAGACAATCTTTCACCGGAGACAGCCGCAGAATTTCAAAAACTGAAAAAGAAACCCGCTCACTCTCGTTTAGCCTGCCAAGCCTTCATTAAAGGAGATATTTCAGTCAAAACAAAGCCTTAGTCAAAGCATTAAAAACACACAATTGTTCTACAAACTAACAGGGAAATTAAAATGGACGCACAAGTGACAGTTATTAATGGCACACCCAATGATGAACTTCTGACAGGTACGCCCGGTGACGATGAAGTTTTTGGGAATGAAGGTAATGATTTAATCTCAACCTTTGATGGCAACGACTTAATCAACGCTGGGACTGGAGATGACCTCGTTCTGTCTGCTGAAGGAGAAGATACGGTTAATGGCGAAGACGGCAATGACTTTATCCTGGGAAGCACTGAAAATGACAGCCTTTCCGGGGGCGATGGTCTGGATTTCATTATTGCAGATCTGGGTGATGACAATGTTGAGGGTGGCGATGACGATGATGCGATCTTCGGTAACTCCGGCAGTGATTTTGTTGAAGGTGGAGATGGAGATGACCTAATTATTGGTAATGACGGGGATGACACTCTCTCTGGCGGAGAGGGAAATGACAACATCTCCGGTTTAGCTGGGGCGAACATCATTTTTGGTGGTTCTGGTAATGACCGAGTTTCCGGTGGCCCTTTAGATAATCAAATTTTCGGTGAAACCGGGGATGACCAACTGGTTGGTGCAACTGGAAATGACTTAATTGACGGGGGCGAAGGACGCGATCACATTGTTGGGGGTAATCCCTTCTTTATCTTTCCCGGTTTTGGTGGGGTTGAGTCAGACACACTCACGGGGGGTTCCGAGTCAGACACTTTTGTTCTTGGGGATATTAACAATATCTTCTACGATAACCAAAGTGGCGATAGTCTCTCCGATGCGGCTTTAATTACAGACTTCGACCCCAATGAAGATGTCATTCAACTTCAAAATTTAACTGAAGGCAACTACACCTTAGTTGAACAGACCAATTCCGAAGGCGAAACCTTCACTGATTTATTCCTTGAAAGAGTGGATCAAACACCCGAATTAATTGCCCGCCTGCAAGGTGTCACCGATTTAAGTCTAAACGAAAATTACTTTGTCTTCGTCGATGAAGGCTTAGAAAACGGTCGATTAAATGGCACCTCAGCAGATGATTTGCTGACCAGTACGCGAGGCGATGATCGCGTTGTTGGGGGGGATGGTGATGATTTCATCTCCAGCAATGAAGGAAACGATACGGTTTCTGGCGGAGATGGCGATGACATTATTATTGCAGCACCAGGCGATGACTTCGTTCGTGGGGGCGATGGCGATGACGATATCTTTGGTATTGTCGGTCAAAATACCCTAGATGGGGGTCGAGGAAATGACCTCTTGTTTGGTGGGGCGGGTGATGAATTGATTCGAGGGGGTGCTGGAATTGATGACATCCTCGGTGATGAAGGCAATGATACCATCCGTGCTGGCTCCGATAATGACCGAGTTTTGGGTGAAAACGGTGATGATGACATCACAGGCAACCAAGGCAATGACGATATTAATGGAGGTAATGGTAACGATACCATCGCAGGAGGTGGCGATAATGACCGGATTTTAGGAGATTTGGGAGATGACGTTATCTCTGGTAACTCTGGTGACGATATCGTGGACGGTGGCTTAGGAAATGACACCGTTGAAGGGGGTTCTGGCGATGATTTTGTCTTCGGTAGCCTCGGCGATGACAACCTGCGGGGTAAGTCGGGAAATGACCAAGTTATTGGTGCATCTGGCAACGACCTGTTAGACGGTGATAGCGGAGATGATGTCTTAGTTGGTGTTGATACCTTTGTTCCCCTGTTTGGGTTTGGTAGTGACGAAATTGATACCCTCACTGGCGGCGGCGGAGAAGATATTTTTGTGTTGGGTGATGCGGCTAATGTTTACTACGACCAAAGTCAATTGGGTAGTGAAGGTTATGCCTTGATTACAGACTTTAATCCCAACCGAGATCTGATTCAACTCAAGAGTATTGAAGGAAGTAACTATGTTTTGAATGAGGGAGTCGGTAGCACAGATATCTTCTTAGAAAAATCTGATAGTTCCCTAGAACGCATTGCCAGTCTGCAAGATGCAACGGGTTTAAGTCTCAGCGAAGATTACTTTGTGTTCGTGTAGATTAACTTTTCCCGAATTCAACACAAATAATTCAAAAAATAGAAAAAACCCCTCTCCAAACTTCTTGATTAATCAACAGTCCCGAAGAACACCATTACCCTCTCCTTGTAGGAGAGGGCTAGGGAGAGGTTAAGAAAGGCTGCAAATTGGTTTTCTCGATCATCCAGTTAATCTCTGTTAATCGCTTCAAGGGTCGGGGAAAAAAAGAAGAGGAGGGTTATGAAGAGTTTGACGATGAATTAACTGGATTTGAACAGTACAAAAACTTACACACTACTCAACTTTCCAAGGAGATTTATCCATGATGAAAATAGGGATTAAAAACCTATCAACGGCGATCGCCGCTACAACATTATCAGCCCTGTGTTTCGGGATGAATTCAGCAAATGCTCAAGGTGACGAGGTATTAATTGTACCTCCCGATGCTTCTAATCGCCCAACTTACTCGGTTTTTACTGGATTTAGTACCTTTTTAGCGGTAACGGAAGATACAGGTGGGGCGTTCTCTTTGTTTGATTTATCCGTTTCCCCTGAAACTGGGCCGCCTCCTCACCGTCATTCCAGTATGGATGAAGCCTTTTATGTTCTAGATGGAGAGGTTGTTT
Source organism: Lyngbya sp. (assembly GCA_035285085.1). Lineage (GTDB taxonomy): Bacteria > Cyanobacteriota > Cyanobacteriia > Cyanobacteriales > Microcoleaceae > Capilliphycus. The sequence goes on from JAYKHV010000127.1 coordinate 4,393, forward strand.
TCACTCTGGGTAACGAAACCTATACCGCCACTCCCGGAACTTTCGCCTATATTCCCCGAGGTCGTCGTCATGGTTTTGCCAATCCGGGAACAGAACGGGTGAATCTACTTGCAATTACGACTCCTTCCGGGTTTGAGGGCTTTTTCCAAGAAGAAGGCGGTCTGGTCGTTGACCCCAATAACCCCCCCCAACCTCGCACCGATTTTGCAGAAATTGCTCCCATTGCGGCCCGATATGATACACAATTGGCTCTAGAACCGGAGTCTGAAATTCCTCCCGAAACCGATGATATTTTCTTGGTGACTCCTGATTTAGCAGGGCGAGATTCTTTCTCTCTCAACGACAGCACTTTTACATTTTTAGCATCAGAAGAAGAAACAAACGGACAGTTTGAATTGTTCAATGTGTTCTTACCTTCTCAAGGCGGTTTTGATCAGTTACAAAAGGATTCTCAGCAAGCCAATTCTTTCTATATTCGTGAGGGTGAGGTCACGTTTTGGATTGGTGATGAAACCACAACCGCTACGGCTAATACTTTTGTTTATATTCCGGCAGGAACACCCTTTGCCTATCAAAATTTGGGCGATACTCAAGCTCAAACGTTGTTGTTGAGTACGCCTCAAGATATTCCCGAACCTGCAACCGCATTAGCTTTATTCGGGTTAGCTTTGGGCGCAACTCGAACCCTCAAACGCCAAAAAATTCAATAATTCAAACCCAACACAAAACCATTAAATTGGAGAAATTTCAGAATGTTTAACCTACCTCAATCTACACAAGTTTTAGTTATTGGTGGCGGCCCTGCTGGTGCAACCGCAGCAACATTATTAGCCCGTGAAGGATTTGATGTCGTCTTACTCGAACGGCAAGTCGGCCCTCATTATAAAATTGGTGAATCTCTACTTCCAGCTTCTTTAGAAGTGTTTGAACTACTGGGAATTCGGGAAAAAATTGATGCTTATGGATTTCAAAAAAAATCAGGTGCTTACTTCGAGTGGGGGCCGTTGAAGTGGACGTTTGATTTTGAGGAAATGCTCAATTCCTACAGCTATCAAGTCCCCCGAAAAGATTTCGATCACCTGTTATTAAATCATGCCAAAAGTCAAGGCGTACAAGTTTTTGAAGGGGTAGAAGTTCGTCAGGTTTTGTTTGAAAACGAGCGACCTTGTAGTGTAAATTGGGTCAGTCGAACTGAAGCGGGTGTTTCGGGTGAATTATCCTTTGATTTTCTGGTTGATGGTTCGGGTCGTTCTAGTGTGATGATGACTCGTTATTTACAAAATCGTCAATATCACCACGACTTTCAAAACTTAGGCATTTGGGGATATTGGAAAAATGCCGATATTGATAAAATTCAGCCCAAAGGGGGAACGGCTAGTGTTGCACTTGATGATGGTTCGGGTTGGTTTTGGGCAATTCCATTATCGGATGAAAATCTCAGCGTTGGTTTGGTGATTGACAAGTCAGTTTATAAGGAAAAACACGCTTCAGCCAGCCTAGAAAATATTTACCTCGACGCCATGAAGCAATGTCCTTATATTGCGGAAGTTCTGGAGTCAGCCGAATTAGTTTCTGCGGTAAAAATCGATCAAGACTATTCCTATGTCGCCGAAAAGTTCTGCGGTTCCGGATATTTTCTTTGCGGCGATGCGGCTTGTTTTCTTGACCCGTTACTCTCAACGGGCGTTCATTTAGCAACGCTCAGTGGTACCTTAGCAGCCGCTTGTATTTCTAGCATTTTTCGCAATGAAATTACAGAAGCGCAAGCCTATGACTATTTTGACCGCAGCTACCGACATACTTATCTCCGTTTGTTGGTTATGGTTTCGGCATTCTATCAGCTTGTTCGCCAAAAAGATGCTCTGGGTGCGCCTCCGACAACCCTTCCGGGAATGGAAGATTTAGGAAAAGCAGAGGAAAAAATCCGGATGCAAGTAACAACAGAAATGTCGAAGTTGTTAGGATTTAGTGCAACAATTTTCCAAAATATTGAAGCGAGTTCCACTCAAGGCGAAACTCATACTTTGGCTATGGATTCCCTTTTTACGTCCCTATGGCAAGAGCTATTTTCTTGGTCTTTCCCCCAAGAATTTGGCTTTCAAGCTGTTACCAAACCTTGTTTGGGTGTGACTGCTGTTGATTCGTTGAATTCTGCTATTGAGGAAAATCATTCTGTAACCGAAATGGCGGTGCTTTAACGAACAGTTAACTCAAAAGTCATCAAAGTAGTGTGGGCAATACCTGCACTACTAAGAACAAAATAACTGAACAGAATAATTAACACAAATTTGAGGGCTTTATTATGTGTCAAGATTGCGGTTGTCCAGAAACAAATAATCAGCAACACGATCATTCTCACGACCATTCCCACGATCATTCTCACAATCATAACTCTGACGAACTGATTAATAGTGCCGTTGAACTCGCCAATACAGAATCGGAAAATTCACCGGAATCTTTCTGGGTGAATGAAGATTTTGTAACGCTGATTGCGAGCGGAGAAACTCATGGTAATCAATACAGTTTATTTGATGTATTTATTCCCACAGATGCGGGTACAATTCCTCATATTCACACCGAAGAAACAGAAACTTTTATTGTTCTTGAAGGAGAAGTTTCCTTCCAAGCTGGAGATGATGTCATCACCGCAAAAGCCGGAGATGTTGTTGCAGTTCCACCGGGAACAACTCACGCCTATCAAAATAGTGGAACAGCAACAGGACGGATGTTGGTTGTGGCGAGTCCGGCGATAGGATTTGAAAATTTAGTTCGGGAAACCAGCCGACCCGGAACAGAACCCAATTTACCTCCATTACCTGTTATCTTAGAAAGTATTCCCCAAATTGTTGATGCTTTTCTCCGCAATAGTGCAATTCCACTCGACTCATTAATCTTCAGTAATCCTCAATATAGTGTTAACGAAGACGGTACACCTATTGTTGGGGTAACGGTGGTTCGTCCGCTTAGTAATGAAGGAGAAGTTAATGCGACAATTACGTTAAGTGATGGGAGTGCGGACAGTCCTGAAGATTACAATAACGTTGAAATTCCGGTTAATTTTGCCGACGGTCAAAGTGTTCAATTTGTCAATATTCCGATTGTGGATGACGATCAAATTGAAGGCAATGAAACGATTAATCTTACCATTAGTGAAGCTGCGGGTTCGGTGATAGGATTGTTGGAAAATACGGCAACTTTAACGATTGTAGATAATGACGCCCGACCGGATGAAGGAGTTCCGGTTATTGGAAGTGAAAATGATGATATTCTTTCCGGTAGCGAGAATAATGATAACATCCAAGGGGGTTTGGGTAATGATTTGTTGAGTGGAGAAGGAAATCGAGATTTATTTACAATTAATCGGGGTGATGGTGTTAACACGATTATTGATTTTACCGGAGTGGGAACGGGTACAAATCCCTCACAAAATGTAATTTCAGAAGTTGATACGCTCAAGTTTGAAGGGGAAGGACTCACCGCTAATAATCTGATTTTGACTCAAGAAGGTGAGAATTTACGCCTCTCGTTTGTAGGGGTTGAAGATACCGGAGTCATTCTCCAAGATTTTGACCTCGAAAATCTCGATAATTTACGTGTGGTAACGGGTGCGTCGGTTGATTTGGGTAATATTTTATTTGCGGGTCAAACTGCATTTCAAGATAGCTTTGATGTCTTTAACCGCAACTCCCAACGCCAACAAGTTTTTAACGAAAATACGGTTACATTCCTCAACGACCTTGATAACAATACTCGGGGTTTTGATAATTCCAACGATGTGATTAATGGTCAGGGAGGCGATGACAAACTCGAAGGTTTAAGCGGAGATGATATTCTTCGGGGTGGCGTGGGAATGGACACCTTAATTGGCGGATTTGGTCGAGATTTGATGTTAGGAGGAAGTGAAAGCGATGTGTTTGTTCTTGAACCCAGAGGCGGAATTGATCGAATTTTGGATTTTACAAATGCTGAAGATTTCTTTGGACTGGCTGGCGGTTTAACGTTTGCAGATTTGACTTTAACTCAAGGAACCGGAAGCAATGCTAACGATACCTTAATTAGCGTTAACAGTACCCATGAACTGTTAGCAATTGTTCAAGGTGTTGAGTCGAATTCACTGACAGAAATCAATTTTGTTATCGTCTAAAAGTTAGCAATTTTAATGAAAACGGAGAATTAATGATGACACAACATTTATCCAATCAACCCCGGATTGAAACAACAATTCATTCCCCTCAAAATAATAAAATTCTGGATGTTCAACAGACCACTTGCTGTATTGTTGGTGGGGGTCCGGCTGGTGCAATTTTAGCTTTAATATTGGCTCGTCAAGGGATTTCTGTGACGTTATTGGAAGCCCATCTGGATTTTAACCGTTATTTCCGAGGCGATACAATTCATTCATCGGTATTAGAAATTATGGATGAATTGGGTTTGGCTGATGAATTGCTAAAAATACGCCACACAAAAACCTACAAATATATTACCGAAACTGCTAACGGTCCGGTAACATTTGCAGATTTCAGCCGCCTTAAAAGTAAGTTTCCTTACATGATGATTATGGAACAAGTGCGGTTTCTAGAATTCATCGTGGCGGAAGCCAAACAATATCCCAATTTTAAATTAATTATGGGTGCAAAAGTTCAGCAACTTGTTGAAGAAGATGGCATCATTCAAGGGGTTCGCTATCGAGGAAATGGCGGCTGGCATGAAGTGCGAGCGCTGTTGACAGTGGGAGCAGATGGTCGTACTTCTACGACTCGCAAACTCTCCGGTTTGAAGCTAATTCGCAAAGAAACGCCGATTGATGTATTGTGGTTTCGTCTTCCCCGTCGGGCGGATGACCCCGAAGAAGAATTAGGAGAATTTGGTCGGGGGTTTCTATTAGTTTTAACGAACCGTTTTGACTATTGGCAAGTGGGTTATATTATGCCCAAAGGTCATTATAAAAAACTGCGTTTAGGCGGGTTGGAAGCGTTTAGACAGTCGGTCGCGAATACCATGCCAATGTTAGCAGATCGGGTGGATTATTTGCAAGATTGGAAACAACTTGCATTGCTGAAAGTTGAGACAGGTCGCATGGTTCGTTGGCATCGTCCCGGTTTATTACTCATCGGAGATGCGGCTCATATTATGTCACCCATTGGAGGAGTTGGCATCAATTATGCTATTCAAGATGCAGTTGTGACCGCGAATGTTTTGAGTCAACCTTTGAAAGCAGGTAAAGTTAAGCAACATCATCTGGCTGCGGTTCAATTTCAACGCGAGTTACCCACACGGGTGATTCAATCTTTTCAGTCATTATCTCACGAACAAATTATTCTGAAAACGTTCCAATCGGGTCAAGCTTTTAAACCGCCTAAACTGATGTTATTACCGGGTTTACGGGATTTACCCGCCCATTTAATGGGAAATGGTGTCTGGCCGGTTCATGTGAACGTTTAGCTTTCTAAAAAATCGGAACGTCATCACTCGCTTTAAACGGTTTAAAGCTGCAAGTTTGTTAATTTTTTCGTCTGTTTTTTCTGAAACAACAATTAGGAGACATCCAAATGAACACCCAACAAAACATCCAACTGACTCAACAAATTTTTCAAGCGTTTGCCGAAGGAAATGTACCTTTTCTGTTGAATATTTTGGCGGATGATATTGAGTGGTATGTTGCAGGTTCACGGGAACATCTTCCCCTGGCTGGAACTTATCAAGGTCGCGAACAGGTTGCCCAAGTTTTTCAAAAAGTCGGGCAATATCTGGAGTTACAACACTTTAAACCGGAAGAATTTGTCGCTCAAAATCATCAAGTTGCTGTTTTTGGAAAAGCCAAAGGACGCATTCGACCCAATAATTGTTTGGTTGAATATGATTGGGTACATCTTTATACTTGGCAAGAAGGAAAAGTAATTAAATTCCGTGAATATCTCGATACCGGTGCAATGGCTTCAGCTTTTCAAGGTGTTAACGCGGACGGCTCGAAAGTTTGAGGGTTTTTTGCGGCTTGAAATGTTGAACGGCTTGAGGTTGATTGATTGTTAATCATATCAATCTCTAGCCAAAGCCTCAAGTTATTAATTCCGGATTAGCAATTTTCTTGGCACTATTCTTTTCGGCAATAGTTCCGTCAAAACCACTAAAATTTTTTCTCATCTCCCCTATGCTCTCCCAGATTTTTCAGTTTGTTTTATCCCAACGTTCTATCCGTGATTTGGTGGATGTAACTTTTTATGTTAGACCTTGAAGTGCGGAATGTGGGTTATAGCCTATTCGTATTTAATGTGGGCTGAAATTGCTGAAAGCACAGTCCGTTTGCAATAATGTGAGCCGGTTTGCAGACTCCTCCTTTCGACTATTCCGGTTAAAGTTTCTGTTGGTGGAGTCGCGTTTGCTGTAGAGTGAGAACGCATTTTCAAATACATCTGGAAGTCAGCGATCGCCTGATGGTACAATTGTTTTTGTGAGTTCGGAAATTGAACTTCCCCTTAATATTCGCAATAATCTTGACCACCCCTACTATTGGGCATCGTTTATTAATTGATAATTAATAATGGATAATGGATAATTACCTCGATCCTTTATGAAGAGGATTGATAGAGAGGAAATAATTTTTCTTTTTTCTCCTTGAAAGTCGAGGTCTTCAACCTCATTAATTAATGATCAATTATCAATTGTCAATTATCCATTGATCAAACGAGGAGCGCTTAACATCTCTGCCGAAAAATTGCTTTCAAGCGAATCTGAAAAATATTCAAGTTCTTAATGTTTGAGTGGCACCTGAACAATCATTACCATATTAACGTCTTAGGAAACTGTCACTTGAGAGCGGGCTTCTTGTACAGAAATACCCCGTCCCACAACTTCTTCTCAAACTGCGATCGCTTCAATGAGCCTAGAATAATGACTCCAGACTGAAATTTAATGGAAGATGGATACTCCTAAATCATTTCAATCCCATCAACTCGATTAGGATAAAAAGCGAGGTACTCTTTGATTTGTTCAACCGCCTGATAGGGGTTTTCATAAGACCAGATGGCATTCTCGGCAGTTTTACCATCGACCGTAATGCTAAAATAGCTGGCATCTCCCTTGTAGGGGCAGTGGGTGGAATGTTGGGTTGGCTGTAACCGCTCCATTGCCACATCGCCGCGAGGAATATACTGCACGGGCGGTAACATTGCTTCCCTCAGTTCCAAAGCTTGGGTTGTGTCTGCTATCGTCTGTCCGTTAAAGGTGACTTTGACTCGCTTCGGTTGAGGAGCGATCTTGATTAGATGATTTGCACCGGGAATTTTCATGGGCTGATCAACTACAACATTTCCAAGATCATATCAGATTGAGGGACGCTGAGAATATTAAGCATTCAATTCGCTTGATTTAGAGTTCGGTTCACTATATTCTTTAATTTCTTTTTTACCATTATTCATCATGTTTTACTAAAATGTCAAAGTGTAGGACATCTTCACGCACGCCAACTTTTGTATATAGCTCTATTGCAGGGTCATCACCATAGTCGGCTTGCACAAAGATTACATAAGCTCCCCGATTAACGGCTATATTCTTAAGTTCGCCAATCAGCGACGTTGCTATACCTTGCCGACGGTGTTCGGCCGATACCGCCAAATCATAGATATAAATCTCGCTGCGCTCTTGCTCAAACTTGTGAAGTTCGTATGCAGTTAAGCCACCCACCACCTCTCCATGTTTTAATGCAACTAACACGATAAAATGCTCTTTGCCCAGGAGCTTACGAAGATAATCGTTTTCGGGCTGGGCTTGGCAATAAGTGTCTACTTCATTAAACGCATCACCAAAAACCCGCAGCAAGTCCCGCATTAGTTTTATGTCTTTCTCCGAGAGATGTTGAATGGTGATCTTTTCTGTTGAATTCATATTAATATATATATCGCATAACTCTAGATTCTAAAGATTTATTGTATCTTCTGAGGGCATCAAGTGAGAATCCGGGTAAGAAATTCAAGTTCAGAGACCGTTGGGAAAAAGATTAAGGAACTTGGCTAAAAAGGAATTTTATTTCCTTTTTATTGCACTGCTTTTTTTCAGCAGCATAAACCCTTTGTCCGTTGATAATTTCTGCATCTCTATCCGTAATAACTCCCCGAAGAACATCCCTCACAGATGCTTCAGATGAGCATGGAAACGCTTTGAACGTAATCAAATACCAGATGTTCTTGATCTTGTGATACTGACGATGTAAATAGGGTTTTGAAAGTTCTATGAAAAGTTTAAAAATCACTTCGTGCAAGTTGAAAAATGAAAATTTGGAGACGGCGGTCTTGCACCCTCGCCAAACACCTTCTCTGCAATTTTCAAGATGCAGGTGAATATGGGGGCTGTCACCGTTCTGTATTATCCTGTTGTATTAATACTACACAAGAGACTACAAACTGTCAAGGGTGTAATACAAGTTTCGTTTTGCAGTGACTTGTTGGATGCGGAGAAGGATGCCGTTAGATGAATTTCATCCAACTGCTTTTTCTTGGTCTGGAGACTCGGCAGTAAGGGGATAAGTGGAAGAAATTAAGCATTTGCGATCGCTGTTTGTATTTGTCATTGTATTCAACTCCAAAAGTTAAGCTTGAATTCAAGGTTGATGGTTGAATGGCGATCGCCGAATATTCTATCCTAATTTTGTTTGCCAATTCATTGCATAACTTTCAATCCGTTCTGCTTGGTCAGTACGATTAATTATTTGACGCGCACTCCAGAAATCTACATTTGGGAACGTTTTGTTGGCCAAAGTGGCTAATTTCTTCTTCAAGTCACACTCACCAATGACAACAACTAATCTGTCATGTTGAGCGAAGCGAAACATCTATAAGATTCTTCGCGCTCGCTCACCAATGACCAAAACTAATCTGTCCTGTTGAACCCAACGAAACATCTATAAGATTCTTCGCGATCGCTCACCAATGAAATTTCTATTCGTCATGTTGAGCGAAGCGAAGGACTCAGCAATGACCAAAAAAATCCTGTCATGTTGAGCGAAGCGAAACATCTCAGAGATTCTTGATTCTGTTCACGAAGAACAAGAAAAATCGTGCAGAATAACAAGAATTCAGAGTAATAATTACTGGGTCTGAACGGGAGAAACAGAAAACTGAGCAAAATCTGCATACACATCTTTAGGAGTCGCCCAAGACAAATCGCCTCCACCAAAAAAAGTCGAGAATAAAATCCCTTCTATTTTCAGTTTATCGGTAGTTCTAAACTGTAAACCCTCTCGGTCTAACACTTTTTTACCATCAATCCAAACCCGAATATGACCATCTTTTTGATCGGGTTGATTTAAAACAACTTCCTGTTCAATGTGATACCAAATTCCCGGTTGAAATTGCCAAGCACCCCGACCAATAGAAGTACCATATTCCTCACTGGAGGGAAGATAAGCATAAACTTCTCCATCGCCTTGTTTTCTCCACATAAACCGAGTGGAAAAACCATCAGTTCCATCGGGAATATTACCCCCACTAACGGATCTTCCCCCAAACAGTCCGGGGAGTTTTCCGCCTTTTACAAAGTCAAAATCATCAGAAAAACGCACATAATAGCTTAAATGCAAAGCATCACGGGGTGGAAGACCCAAGTCCGCATAAAATTGGGCGCCGCCAATAGCAACCCCTTGTTCACGAGAAACACTGGGACTGGCTGAACCTGCGGGGTAACGAACTCTGAGAATGCGGGGAAATTTTCCTGTGGGGTCAGCGATGACTTCCGCTTCATCTAACCCCCAGGAACCATAGGAACGAATATTCCAAACATCCCGCCAATTAGCATTTTCAAACCCATCTGACCAAAGTATAGAGGAGTCGGAAGATTTCGGACGAGCATCAGCTACCGGGGAAGAATTATTCCCTAAGTCGGATGACTGGGGAGGAGTTGAAGGCGTACAATTAATTAAGATTAACCACAAGCTGGCGGTTGTAATCAGGGTTTGGGTTCTCACTCGTTTTATGCTTTTCCAGGAAAGTTTCATCTAAAATTGCATCCTATGTTATTTATCTACCCAGATAAAATTACAGAAGATAATGAAGCGATCAGTTCAATCATTTTTTTGATCTCAATTGTAACAAATTGAGCCGCAAAAAAGTCCGATCATAAAGACTGAAAAATGATTGCCTGATCGGAAGATGAACCCTGACTAGATTGGCTAAAGTTTTTAGTAACAAGAATTTAGATCAAAATCAGTTTCTACTGTCCCGTTAGAGAATCGGGATCGGGAAGGGGTTGCTGGAGTCCCATACTAGACCAAGCATCATCAGAATCGGTGTTATGGTTATTTCCTAAAGCGTTTCCGGCAAGCCGGAATCGATTTTTATCTTGAAGCTTAACCAACTCTTCTTGATAGGAAGCAATAATTCGGGCTAGACTGATCGCAATCAGATCCCAGCTTTCATCGCTGACAATTTTATCAGCCATCCCTTGGAATAAGCCACTTTGCTTACTACTCTTAACGTATTCTTTTAGGCGTTTTCCGGATTTTTGTAAGGCGGCTTGGTAGACTTCCCCGTTCGACCACCAAATCCCCGGCTGATTTAATAACCAAGTCAAGATATACTCAGGGGCGTGTTGTTCCTTTACCCAAGTTGCGAGATGTTTTAATTCTTCCATTAGAGTTTGACTCCGGGTTGTTGACCAAGTTATTCACCGACTCAATTCTACTCCATTGAGCCGAGATTCGCCATTTGGTATTCAAATACACAATGAATGTTAAAAAAAACCTGATCTAAATTATACTAAAAAAGAATCAACGATACAGTGAAAATTAAATACGTGCGTTCACCCACGACTCAATTTAGAGCGAGCAGATATATATGTCACAGCAGAAATTTGGTGTAATCGGTCTGGCAGTGATGGGTGAAAACCTAGCACTCAATGTTGAGCGGAATGGTTTTCCCATCTCTGTTTACAATCGCACTAGCTCCAAAACTGACGAGTTTATGAACACGCGAGCCGTTGGTAAAAACGTATTCGCGGCTTACAGCTTAGAAGAATTTGTTCAGTCTCTTGAGCGTCCTCGCAGAATTCTGGTGATGGTGAAAGCGGGTAAACCCGTTGATGCCGTAATTGAGCAGCTTAAACCTCTCCTCGATCAAGATGACATGATCATCGATGGGGGAAATTCTCTCTACGAGGATACTGAGCGCCGGACTCGCGAGTTAGAATCAACAGGCTTAGGATTTGTCGGCATGGGCGTCAGCGGCGGTGAAGAAGGCGCTCTGTGGGGGCCTAGCCTGATGCCTGGTGGCACAGAAGCCTCCTATCGCGAACTCGAACCCATTTTAACGAAAATTGCCGCTCAGGTCGATGACGGCCCTTGTGTGACCTTTATCGGCCCCGGAGGTGCGGGTCATTACGTGAAGATGGTTCACAACGGGATTGAGTATGGCGATATGCAGCTGATTGCAGAAGCCTATGATTTGCTCAAAAATACCGCCGGACTCTCCAACGAAGAACTTCACGAAGTCTTCGCCGAGTGGAACACCACCGACGAACTCAACTCCTTCCTGATTGAAATTACCGCAGATATCTTTAAAAAGATTGACGATCAAGGTACCGGAAAGCATCTGGTAGACTTGATTATGGATTCTGCCGGACAAAAGGGAACCGGACGTTGGACGGTGATGAGTGCGTTGGAATTGGGAGTTTGTATTCCCACGATGACAGCGGCTGTTAACGCTCGGATTATGTCCTCCTACAAGGATGAACGGGTGGCGGCGGCTCCCCAATTACCCGGACCAACGGCTAAGTTTGACGGCGATGTGAAAGCATTTGTCAATATGGTTCGCGATGCGCTCTACTGTTCTAAGATTTGTTCCTACGCTCAAGGAATGGCTCTGTTAGGTAAAGCGTCTCAAGAATATAATTACAACCTCAATCTCGGCGAAATGGCTCGCATTTGGAAGGGTGGCTGTATTATTCGTGCAGGATTCTTGAATAAGATCAAGAAAGCCTACGATGAAAACCCCCAACTCCCGAACCTGTTACTGGCTCCCGAGTTTAAACAAACCATTCTCGACCGTCAAGAGGCTTGGCGCGAAGTGTTAATTACCGCGAACAAGTTTGGTGTTCCGGTTCCGGCGTTTAGCGCTTCGTTAGACTACTTTGATAGCTACCGTCGGGCGACTTTACCGCAAAACCTCACTCAGGCTCAACGGGATTACTTCGGCGCTCATACCTACGAACGGACGGACAAGGCTCGCGGCGAGTTCTTCCATACCGAATGGACAGAAGCCGAAAAGTCTACCGTTGGCGTGTAGCTTAGTTCAACAAAATTGGCGATCGCGTACATTATCGCTAATTTGAGTGAAATATAATTTTAGGGACACGATTGAGATTAATTGTGTCCCTTTTAATTTCCGAAGTGAATAATATTGAGTTTCTTGGGAACGGTATTTGGCAGAAACCTTTATCTTTCCTAAAACCGGATTGGATAAACCGTGAAATTACGGAGACTGAAGCAATAAATTGTTATACATCAAGATTTCAAAGATCCGTAGGCTTACCGATGACTTTCTGTAATAAAACGCTTAATATTGAAACTAGAGTTTTTCAAGCCGACTTAAAAAATTCGCTTAGGTTTCGTGATTCGCATAAAAATGTACCCCAGTTTTCAAGGAGAATCATCATGGAGATTTTGTTAATGGTGCTTGTTGGAATTGCTTTCATTTTCTTGTTACCCTTGTTATTCCCGGTCGCTATTGCTGCTGTGGCGATAGGATTTTTGTATTTGTTGATTACGAAAGGAATTATTCTATTATTCAATTCATTGGGATGATAACTTTTAAGTTTAAGTTTTTCAAGAAAGTGATAGCCCCAGTATCTCCAGGTTTTTTTGTTTGCTAACTTGGCGATCGCGTACATTATCGCTAATTCCGGTAAAATATAATTGTAGGGACACGATTGAGATTGATCGCGTCCCGATTAATTTTCTGATAATTTTCTGAGTCTGTCTAGTCGGAGTAAGTACACAGGCTCATTGAACCTCTAAAACCGAATCAAAGATTACGGTTTTAGATTCTCAAGAAATGTTTCCACTCCTTGCATTCGATTTTCAGGTACGATGACCTTAACTGTCGATTCCCAGGCTGATCATCGCTCTGAC
>JAYKHV010000128.1:0-5876 GCA_035285085.1 Lyngbya sp.
ATGAAATGACCCGCTGCTTAGAGGAGGAAACTCCAAAAAGTAAGGTTGCTCGTAGAGCCAGGAAGGCTCATCAGTGATGATGGGAATCCCCACCCTCAGTTTTTAACAGGGTGGGGAGAATGTCAACTTAATCGGTTCGCTTAAATTCAGTTGGTTTTGCAGCCGGGTTGCGAGTAACTCTGCCGAGTTCAATACAGTATCCTTCCCATTCTCAGCAACGCCGAACGATAACCAAAAGGGGCTGCATCTTCCCGGACTCCGGCTTGAAGAACTCCTGTGGTTTTGATCTCTTCTAATATCGTAGCTCCCCAACTGGGTAAAGGAAAAAAAATAGATAAAGCTAAACTCAGTGCAATTTGAGCCAGTTTTTTTCTCATTGGATGTTAGATTCAGACCAAGCTAGATTTTAACCGAGTCTAGCTTACCTTAATTTCATTTCCTTGTGTTAATTTTTACTGAGTCCGCAATTGAAAGGAGTTAAAAAATTGGCTAATATCTTGGGTCGCCGCGCCTCCGTCTTTGGCTTTACTGACTCCTAAAACATAAACTCGTTGTTGGACGAGGTAAAGTCTAAATTGGTGATTTTCCCGGAAGCTGGATAAATTGATTTCTCGACCCGGATAACGCTGTAGAGCAATACTCCGTTCTCCCACTAATTCTACAGGTCTGCCTTTAATATAACTGTCTCGAATTTGGTTAAATAAGGCTTGGGGTTCAACTAAGCGAGTTGAGGTCAACGGTACCGAATAGGCGACGGTAAATTGAGAGTCACTCTGACGAGTTGCTAATACTGTAAATTCCAGTTTTCCGCCTGTTGTATCTAGAATTTCTCTCCGTTCTCCTCGGAAAGTTCCGGGCATTGCTACAATGATATTTCCGGGAAGTTGGGTGATTTCTTGACTCGGTTTTTGGGCTTGTTCAAAAGAGAGAACAGGTTCTGAATTCTTTTTCGAGGGATGATCGAGGCGGTTAATTTCTTGGTTGAGTTGTCGTTCCCCATCGCTAAAAAAGGTAGGACGATCCGGACGATATTGGGCGGTTGAGGGTAAAATAAGACTTAGAATACTGGCGATCGCAATCAGACTGACAAGTCCTAAGTTTCGTTTCATGTGATTGTTCCTAGCCTGTCTGTATTTTTCCATGTGTTTGTGGTATTTAGCCTATGCTTTTGGTAGATCTTAAACTCGCGCTTTACATCTGGCGCTGATATTCTTCTAACATTTTGAGTAGATCGCTCTGCACTGAGGTTGGGATTAAATCAGCCAGTGATGCCGTCATTTTGCCGCCGCCTAAGGAAACCGAAATTCCCTGCAACACTTTGTTGATTGAGTCAGCTTCTAAATCTCCGTTTTCGAGTAAAGGATAAAGCTGTTCGGCAAGTTGTGTATGCAGATGAGCATCTGATAGGTAAAGATGCCATTTGGCAACGTCAATATATATATTTTCGCCGATTTCAGAAGCCAGTTTTTCGATTTCTTGTGTAGTAGCCATAATGCGAATCAGTGAGTGTTGCTGCACAATTAGCGGAAGTTGCTCCCGCTCTTGTCATTTTCACCCCTTATTCTAGACAATGCATCTCTAATTAGGTTGATTAGTTCTAATTGAAGAATAGTCGGCGATCGCAAAAATGTAAATTCCATGAACCCCCAGGAGCAACACCCAAACCCCCGTTACCCAAACTACCCAGGGCCATGCTGCCGCTTGGATTTTCTGAAAAAACCATAAACCAGAATTGCACGCTGCAAAAATTGCGACATGAACGGCAAAATTCATCCGGTCATCCAAGCGTCGATAGGCTGGGTCTTTACGGTCGGGTTGTCGAGGCCAACGGGGAGGCATTTCTTTCACTCCTGAACAGTTCTATCCCTATTCTAAGGGAGAAACGTTTTGCCCTGGTACTGACTTAATTTATTTATCCATATAATATTCATAAAATTCTCAACAAATGTTAGCGAATAACTCTTTTGGCTATTCTTCGTTTGGCTGAGAGTGATAATCTCCTGACTTTCCCCCTGTTTTACTGACCAGACGAATTGATTCGATTTCGATTGATTTTTCTAAGGCTTTTGCCATGTCATACAGGGTTAACGCTGCTACAGATACGGCGGTTAACGCTTCCATTTCCACTCCGGTTTCTGCGGTGGTAATCACTTGAGCGCGAATTTGATAACCGGGCAGTTCCAAATCGGGGGTGAGTTGAACCTCTATTTTACTAAGCGGTAAGGGATGACACAAGGGAATTAACTGGGCGGTTTGTTTGGCGGCCATGATTCCGGCGAGTTTGGCGGTGGTAATCACATCTCCTTTGGGGGCGTTACCTGCCATAATACTTTCCAAGGTGGAGCGAGACATCCGCACTTGACCGGCTGCCACCGCAACTCGGCGAGTTGCGGCTTTGGCGGAGACATCCACCATATTTACTTCTCCTCTCTGATTGAGGTGAGTTAAGCGTTGGGCGTTTTCCGGCAAATTATTTGTCATTTTTGTTTGTCATTTTAGAAAAATGTGTTATGATGATAACTCAGGCAATGAGTTAAGGTTCAATTGAATTGGCAAACTCAAAGTCGTAAGGGCTTGTAGCTCAGTGGACTAGAGCACGTGGCTACGGACCACGGTGTCGGGGGTTCGAATCCCTCCTAGCCCGTTGGTAAATCCGTAAAAGGCTAATAAGGTTGATTCAGCTAGAGGCGAAACGAGTAACCCCTAGCTTTTTAGATTATTGGTTAAAATTCCACAAATATTGTAACTGAATCTGAATATTATTTTGGGCGGTGGCTACCACAACGGCAGTATCATCGAACTGGGGAGGGCCTGCTAAAATTGTGGGGTTGCGAGAAAAACCAAAGCCTTCGGTGGGAATACCCAAACTGTTGAGGTTCAGGGTTTGATCGCTATTGGCGTCGTGAAAAACCGCAACGGCATAATTTCCGGGAATCAAATTTTCAAACGTAATTTTCGGACTCTCTTTTCCAAGCTGAACACATTGACTTTGCAACGCATTTTCTTTGTGATCTGGAAAGCCTTGATTACTTGAAAATAGACTGAGACAAACTTGACCGATTTGATTTTTTAAACCATTCAGTTCAACGGTTAAATCGCTATTTGAAGTCGCTTCTACAGGGGGTAAAATCCAAAAAAATCCTAAACCAGCAAGCCAAAAAGCTCCGGCTGAAAATCGTTGTTTCATTCTGACCTTTTCAATGAATAATATTCAAAACCATTCTTTTTTCCCGAAGTTCCTCAAAAATTGAAGAACGGAAAATGCTCAAACCCATATCGGCTGATCTTGAGTTCAAAATCAACCAAAAACCATATCCTCAGATACAGAGAAACCTGGCCTGAATCAGGTGATTCACCCAGAAATATTAGTCACACCGTAAGCTATCTCATCACCCTGCGCGACTCGCAGGTTAGTAAAACAATTTACATTCTGTCGGGCGTTTTGTCAAGATTTGTTAAGTTAGAGACAATAAAAAACCCGGTTTCTTCTGCGAAACCGGGCTTTTCGGGTGTACATTACAGAAACAAAAATTACAGTCAGGATTGAAAGAAAGTCGATTTATTTACTTTCTACAAAATCAGCATCAATCACATCATCACCTGAACCCAAAGCCGTCTAACAGTCAACAGTGAACAGTAGACACCTGAACAGTTATAGCAGGTAAAACTCACGCACTGAAAACTGAAAACTGAAAACTGTTTTCACGCTCTCACTGTAGAACTGAAAACTGTACACTGTAATCAACCCAGCCCTACAGAATGATTATTGATTAGTCGGATATCATATCAACCAAAAATATAGGCTAGAAGTCGATAGTCGTTTCCATAAACCCGGTTTCTGATCTTGATGCAAGATTTCAGTACAAACAAAAAAATAGAGGGCGCATTTTGCACCCCAGACGGTTATTTTGACAAGCGGTTAAACTGACTGGCAATTAGTGATTGTCTTCGGCTTCTGAGGAGGCTTCTTGATAACGGAGTGAAGCAGGTAAAGACCGTTCTAAATTCATGCGTTGATAAGCACTATGCAGGAAATAACCGTTGAGCATGGCTGCGGCTAGCAGTTGTCCTAAATTTTCGCGACTGGTGGTAATGGAAACATCAAAATTTTGGGAGGGTAAGTTCCCTAAGATGCCATTGAGATGAGATTCCATTAATTGACGAACTTCGGAATTGGGTTTAGACAGTTGAGTAATGGATTCTGGGTCAAGAGATTGAATATACTGATGAAGTACATTCTGATTCCCAGACTCATTATCGAACCAATTTTGGGTAGATTGAGATTGATGATTCATTAGATTTGCCTCTAGGACTTTCTCTAAACTTTCTATCTATTTGCTAGTTTAGGATACTCAGGGCTAAAGTTCAGTGAGTGTAACCGAACATTCAATTTCGGATTTCACAGCCTGTAGGGTTGTCCGAAAAATCAGTAGAGTTTACTCAACTTCAGGATGGGTTTTTGAAAATGTAAATATCTTCGCCTTTCCCCAGTGCAAATTTAATCGAGTCGGAAATATTGCGGCTAGACTGGGTGATAAAGATAATTAAACCCAGTAGTGCTAACCCCGCATTTAAAAGATACATATTCGAGTAACCGACTTGTTCGGCAACCCAACCAAAGATCGGCCCTGCGATCGCAATTCCGATATCAAATCCCCCAATACACAGGGAGAAAAATCGACCCCGTTCATCCGCCGAACAACGGTCTGTTACCAGGGTGATAATGGTCGGGATGAGAATTCCGGCACCTGACCCTTCTAAGGCGGCAGCAAGCAGAATTTCGGGGTTATTATTGGCTGTTCCTAACAGTAGCATTGAGAGTAAATAGAAGACCAATGCAATGGTGATAAAGATACCTCGACCATATCGGTCGGAAGCGCGACCGGCAAAGATGCGAGCGCTGAAACTGGCGATCGCTGCGGTAGAATAGAATAATCCGGCATTTAATTCTAGGTTAGAGGCGGCGATATAGAGCGGTAAAAAAGTCACCAAGGTGCCAAAAATTAAACCAACAATTGCCATAACAAAAGCGGGCGTTCGCAATGGCGGACTTCCGATTAATTGTAAATAGCGAAAGAGTTGATTGAGGCGAACCTTGATTGTTGGGGATGTCAATTCTAGATGGTCTAAAATCGGTTTGGGGCGAGTCGGTTCCCAAACTTGAGAAATACCCAGTCCGGCGAGAAGTCCAAAGGTGGCGCTGGATAAAAATAAAACCTTGTACCCCAGCCCAGCTTGTACAAAACCGCCAAACGCGGGGCCAATTGCCATGCCAATGGGTGTTACCAGACTCATGTAACCAATCACCTCGCCTCGGCGGTCAACGGGGGCGATATCGGCGACTAAAGCGCTGTAACCGATGGTAAAGGCGGCAATACTAATCCCGTGAAAGGCCCGAATTCCCGCCATTGTCGGAA
Source organism: Lyngbya sp. (assembly GCA_035285085.1). Classification (GTDB taxonomy): domain Bacteria; phylum Cyanobacteriota; class Cyanobacteriia; order Cyanobacteriales; family Microcoleaceae; genus Capilliphycus. Next base: position 5,418 of record JAYKHV010000128.1, read on the forward strand.
TTGAAGTCGCAAAAAAGTAGCCCAAGGGGGCCAGCATGACAACGGTTGTCCCAATCTGTAAAACGAGTTTGCGACCTTTGGCGTCGGCCAGGGGGCCAAATGCAAACCGGGAGGGTAAGAGTCCGATGGCAAAAGCCCCCATAACTAAACCCACTTGTCGGTTCGTGCCGCCGAGCGCTTGAATGTAGAGGGGTAAGGTCGGGAGTAGACTGGTGGTGCTTGACCAAAAACACAAGCCTGCGAGAAACAGAAGTAACAGGCTGCGGCGTCGCTTGGGGTCGAGAGTGAAAAAAGGGTTCAAAGTATTGATTCCTCGGAATACTCAACTGGATGTCAGATCAAGTTGTTGGTGTGATCGAAACATCGGACATTCTTTCTATTGTGTAACAATTTATTAAAAATTGGGAGTTAATATCTATCCAATCTTTTTGATAAGTTTAGATTGGTTCTGATTTTTGT
>JAYKHV010000129.1:0-99147 GCA_035285085.1 Lyngbya sp.
GATGAAATGACCCGCTGCTTAGAGGAGGAAACTCCAAAAAGTAAGGTTGCTCGTAGAGCCAGGAAGGCTCATCAGTGATGATGGGAATCCCCACCCTCAGTTTTTAACAGGGTGGGGAGAATGTCAAGTACGCACCGGAAAAGGAAAGTCGTTTGGATTTGTTGGTTGACATAGTTTCTCTAGTTGATTCGGGCAATTGGGTCTTAGAGATTCTTTGTCTCGATACAATAGCGATCTCAAGCAGTAGAACACCCGACAAAATTCAGACGATTCCCGCACTCAGTGTCTGACTTGTTTTGAGCCAATTTTTTTTTCTCGTTTAATGGCCTCCTCAAGCCATACCGAAATATTAACCGGGATTTAGGATTATCCCCTGTCAAACTCCCCCACACAACATACCGTCTCAACCGTCGCGATCGCTCTGTTAATAGGTAAGGGGGAGGATATTTTTCCAGGTGACTTTGGCTTGCAGCAGTACGATTGTATGATTTAATAATATTATTGGTTTTCTGGAGATATTTATTAATATTAGGATCGGCCGAACTTTCGACACATGGGCTGATGTCTGCCTCAACGACCTCAACACATTCTATATCTGTTAATTCTGTAGCGGTTTCCAAAATCTTCTGACCCCCATTATCCCCGGCGAGGGAACTCTCCACCCACTCAGGTTGTTCCGCTTCCACCCCCCCTGCGGATGATGGGGGGTTGGGGAGATAGACAGATCGGGAAACAGTCGCCGTCTCCAACCCCATCCGATCTTCGGACTCTATTCTCTGCCGCTTTTCCGCCTTTTTCCGTGGGGTAGACGACTGGCGATCCCTCGCCGCCACACTGACTTTTTCTTCAGTCCCTAAAAAATAGCCGCTCAACTTCTCTTTAAGCAGTTTCCTCGCCCGATGTATCCGCCTGCACACATTATCGTAGGATATTCCTTGGCGTTCGGCTATCTCTGTATGGGAAAGCTCCCGGTAAAAATGCAAAACAAACGTCTCCCGCAACGTTTCCCGTAACTCGGCGATCGCCCGTTTTATCTCAATAGACTTCTCCTCTGTCTCCAGAAAACCCTCTGGCGATGCCACCGTTGAGGGGATATCCACCTCCTCAGTATCGCCCACCCATTCAATGCTTTCAATACCCACAGCCCCCCGAGAACGTTCTCGGATGATATCGATACAGAGGTTGCGAGTTAGCTTGAGGAGCCAAGCCTTATAATGAGCAATTTGGCCATCATGCTTTTGCACCTTTTCCCAAGCTTTCAGCATCGCCTGACTCAGAGCATCTTCCGCTTCCGTTGGGTTAGAGTTCATTAACTTGAGACAGCACCGATAAAGCAGGCTTTGATGTTTGGCCCATTCTTGCCAAAACTGAGACACTAGATCACGGTTGTCAGGCTCGATGAAAGCACAGTCCATATTTGTCCAGTTCCTACTATCTATTGAGCGCCAAATTCTAGACGTTTGGATATTACTTAAACTGACTAAATATTTAACTTTTTTTCGTAGAGTAGAATCGCCCTGATTCTTTCACAAGTCAAATTATTTGTCAACCCGATCAATCGATGTATATTTGTGTATTCAAAAGTTGAAGAATTTGTTAATTTCACCAAAGCTTTTTGGACATTTGATTTTGATTTTATCTTCAATCCCGATAGTTCACAGAAAATGAGTATACGAAAATTTCAATTCGATTAATTTTCTTACAAAGGGTTGACATAACAAGAATTTTTGATAAACTGAAAGAGTCGCGGGCGTAATGCTGTTGGAGTTAGGGGACTACGCACAAGTCAAAAATCAAAAATTGTCTTTTATCATTTCCCTTATGGGTTTAATACCCCACCGTCTACACGGTGTTCAAAATTGTTTGGGGTTAGAATCCCCATGCAATTTTCCCTCCTGACTCCTTCTTCAATTAAACAGTTTAAACAAAATCCTGTTCATCTAACAGACTGGGATTAATTCCCGGTAATACCGCTAAAAATTCTCCCGTTGCTTGAACTTGAATCACGGTTCCGTTGGGAGTAGAGGTAATATTAAGCTGTTCAAAAGTTAACGGACTAATTAACTCAATCACATCTTGAGTATCGGTAAAATCAACAATTAAATCCGCAGTTTCGATAGTATTTCCACCCGTTCCAAACCCAATTACAAACGCATCATTTCCTAAACCTCCGGTTAGCGTATCCGCACCCAAATCTCCCACTAAGCGATCGTTTCCAAAGTCTCCAAACAGTTGATCCTGACCTTCTCCTCCCCAGAGGCGATCGCTATCTCGATCTCCATAAATAATATCATTTCCTGCACCGCCTTGAATTTGATCGGTTCCTTGTCCTCCAAATAAGACATCATCACCCACTTCCCCGCTTAACCCATCCGCACCTCCTTGTCCATAAACTAAGTCTAAATTCCCTTCTCCCGATAAGCGGTCGTTTCCTTGATTTCCAAATAAAATATCCTCAAAATCTGAACCGACACCCGTATCATCTAATTCACTTAAACTGACAACAGCAGCTTCGGAAAAGATACTTTGTTGTCCGATATTATCGTTATCGCTAATATTGGCTGAAATTTCATCAACTTGCAAGTTATCATAACGGGAATCCTCACTATTGACGGTGTGAGAAATGCTTCCGACGTGGGAACCTTCAACGAGGTTATCATCAACAGCAGTCACCGTTATGGTTTGGGGAACATTCCAGTTAGACGGGGTAAAGCTGAGGGTGCGTTTGTCGGTTTGGAGTTGAGAATTAGGGTTAATTGTAATCTCAACATTCGCCGTTGGTTCGCTATTGAGACGGATTTTATAAACATCATTCCCAAACCCTTCAATTACATCGGTTCGACGCACAGGTTGAATCACCGAAATTCCCGGTTCTCCGGGGGGTAAAGGTTCGTCATTTTCGAGAAGATCAACGGTGAGATTTTCGGCGTTTCTTCCGTCTATTCTTATCGGAGTATCGCTATTATAATTGGAGTCGTTACTGGAAACTGTATGATTAATGGTACTGGTATGAATATCGGCTTCGACATCTTCATCATCAACGGCTGCGACGGTAACAGTTTGCGGTTCATTCCAATTTTCCGGAGTAAAAATCAATTCAATTTCATTTTCCGCACCCCTTCCTAAATTGACTTGACTATCGGGAGTAACAGTTACGGTAACATTTTCAGTGGGTTGGCTATTGAGAACAACTTCGTAAGTATCTGTTAAGCCATCTTCGCTAACTTCGGTGCGGTTTGAGGTTTGAGTAATTAAGACTTCCGCGACATCATTATCCGCCACATTAACAATAATATTGGAAACTTCTAAACCGTCATAATTTAGATCTGCACTTCTAACGGTGTGGCTAATTGTTTCTGTTGTATTTCCCTGTAAAATATTATCATTGTTGGCGACAACCGTAACCGTTTGGGGAATATTCCAGTTGGTTTCATCAAATTCAATAGCGGGGATTGAATTAATGCGATCGCCTGTGTTAAACTCTATCGTAACCGGAACTGCGGGTGGGGAACTTAAAACAATCTCATAACTGGCGGTTGTTTCTCCTTCTGTTATCGAGAGATTGCGATTATTAATGATAATTTCCGCATCAACATCATTATCTAGAACTTCTACATTAACGGTCCGAAGTTGTAAGTCTCTGTAATTTTCATCTTCGCTGAAAATATTATGGGAAATTCCTATGGTTTCATCTCCTTCGGGGATGACATCATCTATCGCTTCAATGGTGACGGTTTGGGGAATATTCCAGTTGGTTGAATTAAAGGTAATTGGATTAATTGAATTGAGTTGTTGTTGATTAAATTCAAACTCAATGGTAACGGGTAATTCCGGTTGTCGCGTTAAAACCAGAGAATAAGTATCTGTCTCTCCATCTTCAGAAACCACTAGATTTCTGGGTGCGATAGAAACATCAACAACATCATTTTCTGCAATTTCGATATTGACATCATCGAGGATAAACCCGTTATAATTCGGGTCATTGCTGGTGACAACATGAGTGATTAAACTGTTATGGGTTCTATCTTCGACTAACTCATCATCTATTGCTTGAACTTCTATGGTTTGAGGAACATTCCAGTTCGTTTCATCAAAGGTAATTTCAGCGATAGGTTCGATTTGATTATCCGTTTGAAATCGAATGTTAACGGGTTCGGTGGGAACTGTGGTTAAAACCAAATTGTAGCTATCGGTAATTCCCGACTCGGTAACGGACAATTCCGTTTGAGAAATATCAATTCTCGCGACTTCATTATCTAAAATTTCGACAGTCGTTGTCTTTTGAGTTCCGATTTCGGTTCCCAAACTGGGATTAACCAACGCCAAAGAAAAGGTTTCATCTTCCTCAACAAAATTATCCTCAAAAATGGGAACATTAACCGTCGCCGTTTTTTGATTCGCCGCAAACCGTACCGAAATTAAACTGTTATCAAAATCTTCCCCTGCGGTTGCTGTTTTTTGGCTTAATTCTACGTCTACTGTAGACGCTTTAGAAGTATCTCCGGTACGATTAATCGTAATTTCGGCGCCAACAATTGTCCCATCTTCATTAATTTGATAATCGGTTTGGGAAAATTCCACCGTTGGGGGTGTATCATTATCAATAATTGTCAGATTAGCGGTAGCGGTTCCCAGTACAATTCCTTCGGAGGGATTTGATAAAGTTAATGTCGCGGTTTCATCGCCTTCAAAGACCACATCATCTAAGATGCGGAAGGTAACACTAGCGGTATTATTTCCATCGGGAATGGTAATTTGAGGATTAGATAAACTGTAATCATTGGAAGTAATTCCAATTCCGGAAACATCAAGATTTACGGTTTGTTCTCCCTCCACATTTGCTGAAGCGGTAACGGTAACAGTAATGGCGGTGGTATTGGCTTCTTCTCCTGCGGTTAAATTAACCGATAAATCAACAACCGGAACATCATTATCAAGATTAGTCAGGGTGACATCTTCCGGGTTCCGATTGTTATAATCGAGGTCATTACTAATCGCCGATTCGGTAATAATTCTGTACTCAATATCCCCGTCAACGTTTAAATCATCAACTCCGGTAACGGTGACAATTTGCGGAGTATTCCAGTTATCGGGAGTAAAGACTAAACTGGGTGGAAAAACAACCCCTTCTGCGGGATTATCACTGATTAAATCAAGAGTAACATTATCAACGGGTTGGGTATTTAAAACCACTTGAAAGGTTGCAGTTTCTCCCGCTTCACTGGTTTCTAATCCCCCGGTTGGACTCACCGTAATTCCAGGGGTTTCATTATCGGTATTAACGACAGCGATATCGTCGGGATTGACACCATTATATTTGGCATCCAAACTCACCGCCTCGCCCGTAATAATGCTATAGTTGATGTTACCATCGGCGATATTATCATCAACACCTGTAATTGTTACCGTTTGCGGAAGTTCCCAATTTTGCGGCGTAAATGTTAGGGTTTCTGTCGAAAGTGTTCCTTCTGCGGTGTTGCTACTGGCGAGATTAAAGCTAACTTCTGCTAAGGGTTCAGAAGTCAGAAAAACATCAAAAGTTGCGGTTCCTCCGACTTCGCTGGTAGTTAATCCTGCGGTTGGGGTGATGACAATTTCCGCAATATCATTATCGGTATTCGTAACATTAATATTTGGCGGGTTGAACCCGTTATAATTGGGGTCAGTTGTGGTTAAATCCGGCGAAGTAATGATACTGTAAGCAATATCATCATCATCAACATTATCATCAACTCCCGTCACCATTACCATCTGGGGAATATTCCAATTTTCCGGGGTAAATGTTACCGCTTCAACCGAAACAATTCCTTCTGTTATATCACTACTGCTAATTCCAATCGTGACATCATCAACGGGTTCAGTATTGAGAAAAATTTCAAAAGTATCGCTTCCCTCGGCTTCATTCGTCACCAAACCATTAACCGGAGTAACCGTAATTCCTGGGGTTTCATTATCCGCGTTAATCAGGTTAACATCTTCGGGGTTAATTCCGTTATAAATCGGGTCTTCACTCACTGTTGTACCCGTAAGAATACTATAGGATAAATCCCCATCGGCGATATCATCATCGACTCCAGTCACAATTATAATTTGAGGAATATCCCAATTTTCTGGGGTAAAGATTACTTCTGAAAGAGAAAGGCTTCCTTCGTTGGGGTTGTTACTATTTAAGTTCAAACTAACATCTGCTGTGGGTTCAGAAGTCAGAACAATTTGAAACGTAGCAACACCTCCCGCTTCTGTGGTTGTTAGTCCATCGGTTGGGGTAACAAGAATTCCCCCTTCATCGTTATCAAGGTTCGTGAGGTTGATATCGGCTAAGTTAAAATTATTGTAAGTTAAATCATTGCTGCTAACGGTTGTATTAATACTGTATCCAACATCCCCATCAACAATATCATCATCAACTCCTGTTACCGTGACAATTTGAGAGTTATTCCAATTTTCAGGAGTAAATGTTAATGTTTCTGCTGAAAGGGTTCCTTCGTCGGGGTTGGTATTTTCGAGTTCAATAATAACGTTTGCGGTGGGTTGAGAATTGAGAACAAATTCTAAGTTGACTGTCTCTCCCGCTTCTGTGGTTATCGGTTCAACAGGAGGGATGAAAGTAATTCCCACTTCATCATTATCTAGGTTGGTTAGAGTAATAGGTTCTAACTGAAACCCGTTATAATTTGCATCCTGACTACTAACCGTTGGGATAACAGTATACTCAGCATTTCCATCAACTAAACTATCATCAACTCCGATAACTGTAACCGTTTGGGGAATATTCCAATTTTCCGAAGTAAAGGTTATCGCTTCTGGGGAAGTAATTCCTTCATTGAGGTTGCTGCTGTTAAAATTAACGGTAACATCTGCTATCGGTTGAGAAGAAAGAACAAATTGATAATCAATGCTGTCTCCGTCTTCTGTGGTTATCGGTTCAACCGGAGGTATGACCACAATTCCAACTTCATCATTATCTTGGTTTGTTAGGGTAATATCTTCTAATTCAAAATTGTTGTAATTAACATCTTCGCTACTCACCGTTGTAACAATAGTATAGTCAATATCTCCGTCAACAATATTGTCATCCACTCCCGTAACCGTAACAATTTGAGGTCTATTCCAACTTGCGGGGGTAAAAGTTAAAGTCTCAGCAGAAAGATTTCCTTCGTTGAGGTTGGTATTTTCTAAGTTAATAATAACGTCTGTTGTGGGTTGAGAGTCGAGAACAAATTCTAAATTAACGCTGTTTCGGTCTTCTGTGGTTATCGGTTCAACCGGAGGGGTTAAAGTAATTCCCGCAACATCATTATCTTGGTTTGTTAGGGTAATAGTTGGTAACTCAAAATTGTTGTAATTAACATCTAAACTACTAACGGTTGGGGTAATAATATAGTTAACATCCCCATCAACAATATTGTCATCAACTCCCGTAACCGTAACAACTTGAGGGGTATTCCAATTTTCGGGAGTAAAGGTAATGGTCTCAGGAGAAAGGCTTCCTTCGTTGGGGTTATCGTTGTTCAAACTAACCGTAACATTGGCTATCGGTTGGGAAGAAAGAACCAGTTCAAATGTTGTTGTTTCTCCGGTTTCTGTGGTTATCGGTTCGACGGGAGGGGTTAACAAAACTCCCGCGTTATCATTATCAGTAATGGTTATAAAGGCTGAATTGTTGTCTGTCAGCAGATAATTTGAACCTGCAACTAGATTCAGTTGAACCGTTTCTTCCGGGTCAAAAACTGCATCATCTACCGCAACTAAATTTAAGGTTGCTGTGGTAACTCCGGGTGCGATTGTAATTGTATTTGGCGTGATATTTGTAATTCCAGTTCCCGCTTCTAAGGTATAATCTTGTGTTTCTAACGCCCGACTTCCATTGCGGTTAAACTCAACAATTAAAGGTTGGTCAACGGGTTCATCTAGGGTAATTGTATAGGTTCCGGTTTCCCCTTCAACCGGAGAAAGATTCGCCGTAATCCCAACTTGAACGGTTCCAACTAAACTAATCGTTGTTTCCGCAATATTACTGTTAGAACTGCCATCATTAACGGTAATATTAATCAGGCGATCGCTTAAATCGGGGTTCAGTATGCTATTGTTATAAACAACCTGAGAAATTGCGGTTTGATAATCAGCTAGAGAAGCATTTCCTCGCAGTTGTAATTGTCCGGTAGCAGGATTATAACCCGTCGTCGTAATTCCAGCAGGAAGTACCCCATTAACCGCTAAACTTTCAGCTACCCCGTTCAGGGGGTTGGTTAAAGTTAAGGTTGCAAAGGCTAAATTTGGGCTATCTGCATCCTCAATTTCAACATCTGTATCCGCCACCGCAACAGGTTGTCTTCCTTCGGTAAAACGGGTACTGTAGTTGGTTCCTGTTGTTCCGCTACTGTCATCTTCATCTAAGTCTAAAACGGGGGCGATATTCGCAGCGATGGGAGTGGAAAATTCAGAGGTATTATTGTTAGTATCGGTCGCCGTTGCGGTAATGGAACGTTGGTTATCGGCGAGTTCAATATCAAAGCTAACCGTAAACGGAACATTGCTGGTTGCTTGAGTTTCTCCTAAATAAATTCGTCCTTGGCGATCATTTACTCCTAGTGTTTCATTGGCAAAAAATTGTACAGTAAAAGTAGAACCCGGCGTACTGTCAACCAATCCATTAATCGTAATACTTTCTGCTTCTAAAGTCGCCGTTAATAAGTCGGGATAATTCTGTAACGTATTCGCCCCGGTATCCGCATCTCCGAAATCATTAGGGCTGATTCCGTTATTGTTTAAATCAATTCCAATCTCCGCAAAACTTAGACCATTATCAAAGATAGAATTGCTGAGAATTGCATTTCCCTGTCCCGACTCAACTGTAACTCCATCTCCGTTATTATAGGCGATAACATTTCCCGCTTCTACAACTCCCCCAATGGTATTATTACTGGCATTATTTAATACCAAAATACCACTTTGATTATTTCCTAGCGGTGTATTTCCATCAGAAGCAGTCCCAATAAAGTTCCCTTGAATCTGGTTATTTGTCGCCGCCAAACCATTGAGTTCTATTCCGTTTGTACCGTTTCCAGAGATAATATTACCCGCCCCAGAAACCGTTCCTCCAACTTGGTTATTCCCCTCTTGAAATATCCCAATTCCCGCCCCACTATTCCCTAAAGCTGCGGTTCCGGAAAGATTCGTTCCGATGAAATTTCCTTGAATAATATTATCACCTGTCGTATCGATTTGTATCCCGTTACGATCATTTCCAGAAATCAAGTTTCGAGTTTCTGGAGTAGTTCCCCCAATTAAATTGTCACTGGAATTCGTACCTATAAAAATTCCATCTGCGGTATTCCCGAGATCAATATTTCCGGTAACATCCGTCCCAATATAGTTTCTTTGAATGGTATTATTTCCGCCATTAATCAAACGAATTCCTTCGGAAAAACGGTTAATGACAAACCCTTGAACGGTACTATTTCCAGCAGTAATGGTTAAGCCACTTGTATTAACATTACTTCCATCAATTTCAATTAAAGGTCTATCTATATATCCCGGTTGAGAAGTTGCATCTAAAATCGCCGCATCAGTAACAGTGGGAAGGGGAGAAAGAGGGCGAATACTAAATGTTCCCGTATTCAAACCGGGGTCAGTTTGGGGAATATTAAAGGTAATAATATCCGTTCCAGGAACTCGGTTAGCGGTATTAATAACCTGTCGCAATGAACCGACACCATCATCATTAGTATTGGTGACAATTAACGAGCGATCGCCGATAATTAAACTGGCAGTATTTAAAGGGGTTAAAGTATACTCATTTCCCGGTTGTAAAGTTACTTCTATCGTTTCATCGGTCTCACTAATATTATCAAAAATGGGAATAACATTTAAACTAGCCGTTATCGCTCCCGGTGCAATAGTAAAGCTATTTGTTGTAAGATTAGTAATATTATTCCCCGCCGCCAAGCTATAATCAATATTATTGGTTGCATTACCCGCAATCGCAAAATTAACGGTTAATCCTTCTGGGGGTGCGGGTTGATTTAAACGAATTTCAAAATTCCCATTGGTTTGTCCGTCTTCAATGGGATTAATTCCCGGTAAAATCGTAGCGACCCGATCAATATTTGAGATAAAAATATCAGGAACACCATTCGTATCACCGGGAATTAAATTGTTAGCAAAAGACTCAAATGAAACTAAACTTCCATCACCAGACAGTACCGCCTGAAACGAGTTTGCATTTCCTTCGTCTCCCAGATCGCTAACAGAAATTCGGGTTGTAATACCATTTTCTTGATCAAAAATTCCATCTTGATCCGGATCGCGATCGTGAACAAAAACATCTTCAAACCCGTTATTATCACCTAAAACAAAGTTAGAAGATCGAGAACTAAACCCAACAAATCGACCATCATCTGATATACTGGGTTGAGAGGAATTTTGATTCCCACCAAAGCCGTTGGCATCTACCGAAACCCGATTTGTTACTCCGGTTTCGCGATCGTAAACAAAGATATCTAAAACATTATTATTATCTCGTCCAACTAAATTATTCGCTAAAGATTCAAAGGCAATAAAGCGATTATTACCCGAAAATACGGGGTCAAAAGAAGCATTATTCGCCTCAACTCCATTAATTCCGGTCGAGATGCGAGTGATAATACTATTCCCTTGATCAAAAATCCCATTTCCATCGGGGTCGCGGTCATGGAGAAAAAGGTCTTGAACCCCGTTATTATCGCCGATAACGAGGTTGTTGGCGTCAGATTCAAACACCACAAACCGCCCATCACTGGAAATGGACGGGTCAAAGGAGTCATCATTTCCCTGTAAACCAATCCCATTGACGGACATTCGGACAGTCCGACCGTTTCCCTGGTCGAAAATCCCATTCCCATCGGGGTCGCGGTCATGGACAAAAATATCCCACGCCCCTTGGTTGTCATCTCTGGCCACCAGGTTGTCGGCCCGGGACTCAAACGCCACAAACCGCCCATCGGGGGTAATCACGGGATTCCGCGACGAACCATTTCCGCTGACCCCATCGTTATTAATTGATACCCGGGTCGTCGTCCCCGTCTGGCGATCGTGGACAAAAATATCCCATTCTTCGGCGTTGTTGTCTGCGGGGGCGAGGTTGCTGGCTTTGGACTCAAAGGCGACAAACCGTCCATCCGGGGTGAGGGCGGGTAAAATTGCATCAGAAAATGCACCCGATCTATCATTACCTTCCTGTCCGAAACTGTTAACAGAAACTCGGGTGGTAATTCCGGTTTGGCGATCGCGAACGAAGACGTCTGAAACGCCGTTATTATCGTTAGGAACTAGATTATTTGCATTGGATTCAAAGGCAACAAACTGTCCGTTTGTCGAAAGTATTCCATCTTGAGAACCAAAATTTTGGGCATCGGCAGCGGCTTGTTCTCCTTGTGAATTGACTGAAACTCGTTCAATTATAAAAATACCCGGATAATTTTTTTGAACGTTTTTAATCAAGGCAATTTCTGAAGTAATCTCACCAATTTTAACATCGAGTTGCCAATTTCCGCCCCCTTTTGAACAACCGACTGCGGTACTAGAAGCGGCAATATTGGCACCGGTGAGTTGATGTAAACGTTGAATAAACTCGGTATTTTTTTCGGCAAGATTACAACCATACAGCAGAATTTCGGGAACGTTCCACTGTTGGAGTAAAGTTCGATATTGTTTTAAATTATCTAAGCTTAACTGCGTGTTTCCCAGGTCTAAAACATTCGCCGAAGCATGGGTAACTAAATGAAGACTTTGAACGGGAGTTGTGGGGGTTTGAATTGCCGTTGTAATTTGTTCAATTGCATTTTGATTTGGGTGAAGTTGTAAGATTTCTGCACCTCGATGAACCCCGGCGATTAAGGTTTGAATATCCAACAAATTCGGAGAAAATACGACTAACATTCCCCCACCCCGAAAACGGTTAAGGTTAACCTTTTGTGTAGATTTAAGGTGGGTTGGATTTGATTCTTGAAGCTGATGATTATTAATTCTATCGAGAGTAGTCATTTTCATTGTTTTACATTTTTTAATACTGGTTTTATTTTTCTCGATGCAGCTCCCTGAACTCAAACTCTGTATAACTTGCTTTTTCTAGCGTCAATTCCTGTAACTATATTAGCAAATCCCGAGCCAAAAAACCTCGAATTGATATGTTTGTTTACCGAATTTTTTAAACAATTTATTTTTGACAAAATTTCGGTTTTTTGAGGTTAATTTTCTTGAACCTACGGCTTACCAAGGACTCCCGATGACGGTGAAACCCGCCCAATAATAGGGATGAGTAAAGATAATGTTTCCTTGGTTCATCAGTTCGTTGGGAAGGGGAATTTGATCGGTGATATTGCTAGTAAGTAAATAACCAGACTCAATGGTAATTTTACCTTTTAACATCGCCAATTGAGCGGATCGAAACGCTTGAGAAATTGTGGATTGTGTTCGGAGTTGATTATAAAATTCTACCATTAATCCCAACGTTCCCTGATCGGAAACGTACCATAAACTCGCTAAAGCAGAAGGGACTCCTGCTTGTACCGCTAATCCCGCAAATCCTAATTCTGCATTGTCATCACCAATTGCAGTTCGACAAGCACTTAAAACAAATAATTCAGCGGGGGGAATATCCCATTTCCAACCGAATTTTTTTAAGTTATTGATGGTGAGTTGGGTATCCCAAAATTGGATGTAGGAATTGCTCGGATCGCCAGCACTAAATTCACTGTGAGTGGCAAGGTGAATGATATTATAGGGTCGATTTCTGCGTTGATTCCTAAAGTTTTTAATGGTAAATTCTTCATTGATAAAGTAGCTGCCGCTAATCTCTTGGGTAATTGATTGAACTTCAATAGGAACCGCCGGAAGTGGGGGCTGATCGAGAAATTTAGAGGCTCCCATTGCCAAGACTTGCGGATTATTAAGGGGGCGCTCGCGAATATCCATTAAACTGAAACTCGGAATCAAACTAAAATTATATTTTTCAATCAAAAACTGTTTGCCATCATGCAAAGCCGCCAGGGGTAAACTGCGTAAACCTCGATCCATTACAAACAGTAAGGTATCAATTTTTTGAGATTCTAGAGATGCTTCTAAAGGTGCAACTATCCACTGATAAAGTTGTTGAGCCAGAGGCTGGTAACTATTTGTATAGCGTTGGCGAGCATCCGTAATTTCCAGCCTAAATTGATTTGTAGCCTCTATCAAGTTCTGGCGATTAACGTTGGAAATCGTTTTTTTAAGCACATCTCCTTTCGCTGTAATTGCCATCAAAACCAACTCAGTTTTTTCGGAAAAAGCATAGATAATTGCCGCCTTGGTTCCATACTTTTTATCCATTTCGCCAAGTTTATATTGGATTTCAGTAATTGAAATATCAGTTTCAAATTGAGCGATATTTTTCCCGGAATAGTTGAGATAATCCCAGCTATAAACGGTCTCAATATTTTGTAAAGATTCCTCAATATCATTGCCTTCTAAACTCTTGGCTAAATCATTACGAGCCAGTTCAATTGCCTCTTGAGGATTAAACTCTGAAGCGGTGTAAGGAGTCGTGGGAACCGAGTTATCTATGGGATTCGCTCTCACTAACGCAATACTGCCATCGGCATTCTGCCGAACCGTAATTGTATTTGAATTTTCTGCAATTCCACTAACATCTAAAATTGAATTATTGTCCAAATTATTCCCGATTTCCAATCTTTCTAATGGCGAACCGGAGCGATTTTTCCGATCAACTAATTCCGATTCAATCACAGTCGTAACCTCCTCCTGTTGTGAGGGAGTTAAACTATCAATTTCGGAAGTGTTCGGAACTTCCGGCGATGGATTTTCTGGCGGATTAAGGACTGGAGGTTCACTCGGAGGCGGATTCACAACAGGCGGATTATTCGGATTTGTAGGATTATTGGGAGGATTTAGAGGCGTTTCATTCCCCGGATTTGTGGGATTATTAGAAGGATTTAGGGGCGTTTCATTCCCCGGATTTGTAGGATTATTAGGAGGATTTAGGGGCGTTTCATTCCCCGGATTATTGGGAGGATTTAGGGGCGTTTCATTCCCCGGATTTGTAGGATTATTGGGATTATTGGGATTATTGGGATTATTGGGAGGATTTTGTCCTCTGGGAATATCAATCGGAGGATTATTACCTGGATTTGTTGGGGTAGAAGGTTCTTCTGGAGGTTCAACAATCGGTGGATTTTCAGTTATCGGTTCTTCCGGTTCAACGGGCGGTTCATTGGGTTCTGTGGGGGGTTCTTCTGGAGGTAAAGGAGTTGTACGAATGGTAATATTTCCCTGCGTAAAAATCCCGTCTGTGGTGCGAGGAACTTCAAACCGAGGTGTAATTTGGGCTGAACTACTATTAATACTTCTTGAAGTACCATTAATCGTTGCATCTCCAATAATAAATGGCGTTTCACCGCCCCCATGTTCAATCGTAATTGAACCATCTCTTGAACTATTTGCTGAAGAAATACTGGGGGTATTATCATTGGGAGCAATTGATGTCCCCACCCGCAATAAATTATCCGTAATAATCTCAATATTTCCACCTGCTGAATTGATATTCCGAGCGACAATAATATTCTCAACAGCTTGCAGATTAACTTCTCCCCCTTGGCTGTTAATTTGATCGACAACAATGCGACCTGTTGAGTTAAGAATAACTGGTCCGCCTGCGGTTGTTACATTACCGACAGTGAGATTATTATTTCCAGATGAGGGTCTTTCTAAGAAAAATGTACCTCCAACCGGAGTCTTAGAATTAATATTGGCAGAATTGCCAATATTTGCCACTCCAGAACGTAAAATTAACGCCGGACTACTGCTGAGAATTCCCGCTTCCGGGTCAGCAGAATTAGCCAGATTAATATCTGGGGTGGTAATATTAATATCGCCCCCAATAATTGCTCCTGTGGCTTCGACTTTCAACGAGGCGCCTTCGTAACTTCCAAACACTACATCTCCGTCAGAATAAATAATTGGGTCGTACAAACTAATAAATGTTCCACCCGCACCTGTAGAGTTGAGAATGCTAAAATTTCCACCCGAATTAAAATGACTATCGCCGGAAATAATCCCATCACTAGCTAAAGTTAAATTTCCTGTGGCTTGAAACGGAGCAGACCCTAAGATATTAATCGAATCTAAAGCCAGAATATCAATATTTTGCAGACCAATAATCGTTAAATCCCCCCCCGCAATGGCTGAGAACGGACGAGTCAAACTATCGCGAACTCGCACCGTATTTCCGGCGAGTAAATTCAAATTACCTGTGGTTTCTAAAGAACGTTCAACAAGGGTAAGATTATTCGCCGCTTTTAAATTAACCGTTTCACCTGTTACCGCCCAATTATTATTGTTATTATTTCCGTTCATTTGAGGAGCAACCGCAACATCTCCCGCTTCCACAGTTTCACCGGAAGTTAACACAATTTCACCTTGAGGATTCACCGTCATTCCTGTGGCGGTTGTCGCTCCTTCACCTGTCAAAAGTTCGGGTAAAGATAAAGGAGTTATATTCGGTTGTTCGGTGAGAGAATTAGCCGGAAGCGCTGCAACTTCCAGATTTAATAAATGTCCGGTTTGAGCAATTCGCACCAAATTTTCACCCGGAACTGCTTGTACAGAAATTGTTCCTTCTGGGGCGGCGAGAGTCCCGGTATTAATAACAGTTCCACCGACAAGAGTTAACTGTTGTCCCGAATTAACCGCGAGTTGACCAGTGTTAACAATAGCACCGGGATTTTGAGTATCAAAACGAAAACTGTTGGGAGTTCCGACTAAGTTCGACCAATCGGAATTTGAGCCAGTATTAAACCAATTATTCGCCCCAAATCCTATTCCGTTAGCGGTCGTTGCCGTAAAAGAAGCAGGAACGTTTAAACTCGCATTTGCACCGAAAATAATCCCCGCAGGATTCATCAAAAACAGGTTTGAATTGCCGCCTGTAACTTGAATTAAACCATTTATAAATGAAGCATCGCCCCCAACAACTCGCCCTAAAATATTGCGAATATTAGGATTTGATAAAAAATTGGCGACTTGTCCTTCTGAAAGATTAAACTGATCGAAGCTATGAAATAAATTTTGACCGTCTCCGCTTAGAGAACCCCCGTTAATTTCAAACTGATTTCCCTCGCGGTTAACAACGGTTCCGGTTCCATCTTGGGCGGGGGTAATTGTACGAGTTTGAGCGTCAGCGGAAGAGAGGTTAACGCCAATCAAAGTCAAACTTGTCAATAGTAAACCTAAGCGATTAAAATTCGCTTTCATCGGTAGACCTCCTGGTTGATCAGTATTAAATGCCCTAGACGCTCCCGATTAATCCTTATCCCTCTTCCATTCTATCTATCCTGTGGGAAGATGGCGGATTTTTTCATCTAATATGATATCCGGTTGATTAATTTTGTGATGGCGGCGAACAACAGTGAACAGTGAACAAGTACCGTGCAGTTATCACCTGACCAGTGACCAGCGATAACTGTAAACTGTAAAAACTGGTGACTGGTGACTGGTGACTGGTGACTGGTGACTGGTGACTGAAAATACCCGCCCCTACATCATTAATAATAAGTGACTGTTAATCTGTCATTTCTAATACTTCTTCGGTTCCCAACAGCGATTTAATTTTTGCCCACATTTGTAAATCGTTAAAATCGTTAATAATCTGTGCAGCACCAATGGCTTTTAAAACACTGGGTTCGTGGGTAGAAGCGACTCCAAAAGTATAAATTCCCGCCGCCACAGCCGAACGAATTCCCGAGGGTGAATCTTCAAAAACAATCGCTTCTGTGGGTTGAATTTTTAACTGTTCTAAGGCATATTGATAAGGGGCGGGATCGGGTTTTCCGGCAATCATATCTTCCCCTAAAACAACAAATTCAAATCGTTCTGTTAGCTGCAAAACTTCTAACATAAATCGAGCGTTTTCACGGGGTGCATTCGTGACCACGACTTTTTTTAAACCTTCAGTTTCGATCCAAGTTAGCATCTCCATTAAACCCGCTAACGCTTCTAATTCTAAGGCGATTTCTCGAAAACGAGCTTCTTTATATTCGGCGAGTTCTTCTCCTTGGGTTATGGAAAGTTGCGGAATTAAATCTTTAATGATTTCCGGATTTTGCCGTCCACTAATGTAAGTTTTATAGAAGGGATGATCGATTTTTTGATTGTAAGTTTGTAAGATTTCTTGCCAAATTTTAAAGTGCAAAGGGTCGGTATTGGCTAAGGTTCCATCTAAATCAAATAAAATCGCTTTCAGCATAGTTTTAGTGTGAGGTTGATTGATTATTGAATTATCCGAATTGAAGGGTTTGAATGCAACACAGAATGACTTAAACCCTTCCTTTGACTGCGGCTGACAGTTTCCTGTTTAATTGCAGCACAAATTGAACAGATTTAACGGCTTATAGTGCTATTTTTGAACCGAACCATCTGGCATAATTGCTTCTTTAAAATCGGCTCCTTTGATTTCTGCTCCTTCAAGTTTAGCAGCATTTAAGTCCGCTTTCTTCAAACTCGCATTGGTCAGTTTAGCATTGGTCAAAATAGCCCCTCTTAAAAAGGCTCCTGTGAGGTCAGCATCCGTTAAATTGGCGTCCGTTAAATTGGCTTGAGTTAATGCGGCTGAACTCAAATTTGCACCGCTTAAATTGGCTTGACTCAAATTGACATTATCCAATAATGCACCGCTTAAATTCGCGCCTTGTAAATTAACACCACTCAAGTTAGAACCATTTAATTTCGCACCCGATAAGTCCGCCCCTTCCAAGTTTTCTCCGGTTAAGTCACAGTCAAAACATTCTTTCGTTTGAGTTAATTTTTGGGCGGGATTTTCCGATGCGGTTTGACATCCAGTTACCAGAAAAAGAACACTGATTAATAAAACCGAGACCAGGTTAACATTTAACTTCATTTTTAACATGAGAATGCAATCAAAACGTTTCTAGAAGTGAACAGGTACTCACGATGACCAAGATCGCCGCCAGTGAAACAGATTTTCGATCCAATCTGTTAATAGGGTATTGCACCGACGCCGTTGTTGCAACCAAGCGATCGCCGTTTGTTGACTCATTTGGGAGAAAGTCGGCCAAACCTGGGGAAGTTCAGCGATCGCGTTGATTTTTAAACCTTGACGAATAGCCAAAGCTATGATACCAATCATCTCACTGGCTTGCGATCCGACAATAGAAGCCCCTAAAATTTGACCATTTTCAAGTCCGATCAACTTACAAAAGCCGACCGTTTCATCTTCAACGATCGCTTTGGGTAACTGTTTAAAATACTCGCGATAAACTAATATTTTATCACCGTAGCGACGTTGAGCTTGAGTTTCCGTTAACCCGACCCTAGCCAACTGAGGTTCAGAAAAAATAGCCCAAGGAACGCCTTGATAATTGACTTTAAATATCGGCAAGTATAAAGCATTTTTAATGGCAATTTCCGCTTCATAGTTTGCCAGATGGGGATAGGAATATCCCCCGGATAAATTGCCACAGGCATAGATGCGGGAATGAGTCGTTTGTAGTTTGTCATTCAGGCGTAAATATTGACGGTTCAACTCGACTCCAACCCCGTCTAAATTTAAACGATTGAGTTGAGGCTGTTGTCCGGCAGCCAAGATAATTTCATCAACTTCAATCGCTTTATTTCCCGCTTGAATCCATTTTTTCCCTTGAATTTGTAGGGTTTGGGTGACTTCAGTTTGAGTGAAAATTTGAATTCCTTCGGCTTCCAATTGAGCTTGAACTAAAGCGGCAGCTTCCGGATCTTCTTTGGCTAAAATCTGATTATTTTTCACAATCATTGTCACCTTTGAACCCAGTCGCGCAAAGATTTGAGCCAGTTCAGTCCCGCTCGGATCGGCACCAATGATGGCTAAATGTTCGGGAATTTGATGAAGTTTATTAATGCTTTCAGCGGTCAAAAATCCCGTTAAAAGCAATCCTTCGATCTCGGGAATTTTCGGTTGAGAACCTGTGGCGAGTAAATAAGTTCGCGATCGCAAAATTCGTTGGTTGACCACAAAAGCCAGATGAGGTTTACTGACAAACTCCCCTTGTCCGAAAATCACATCAACCCCCGCATAGGCTAAAATTGCCGGAGAATCTTGTTCTTCGAGGTTAGAAACCACAGCATCAAACCAGTGTTGAGTTTGTCGCCAGTCGAGGGAAAGGCGGGGATCAAACTGGGGGTTATCCGTAGTCAGGTTGATGCCAAACTGTGGCGAGCGCTCAATTTGTCGCAGCGCTTGGCTAACAGAGCGTAAAGCATTACTGTGAGCCGAACGCCAACAATAGCCCGGAAAAGAGGGGTTTTGGGGTTCAACTAGGGCAACACGGGCTTGTTTTTGAGTTGCCAAAGCCGCAGCATAGCGTCCGGTTGGACTGCCACCAATTATTACCACGTCGTAGTCAATCATAGGGGAAATGGGGAGTTGGGGAATTCAGAAGTCGATTTGGTCAGTCGTCTTGTCGGGGCGGGGGAGGACGGGGTGCAGGGGGAAGTGGGAAGTCGATTTGGTCAGTCGTCGATTTGGTCAGTCGTCAGAAGGCAAGAGGCAGTTTACAGTTTACAGTTACCAGTTATCAGTAGCATGGTACTCTTGACTGGTTACTGGTCAGGTGTTCACTGTAAAAACTGGTATCGGAGTGACTGGTATCGGAGTGACTGTATAAACCCACCCCAACTCCGGGATGACTGACCTTAGATTAGGGTGATAACAAGATGTCTCTCAAAGCGGTGAGTAGGCGTTGATTTTCCGCTTCTGTGCGGATAGCCACTCGAAAAAAGTGTTGACCGAGTTCGGCAAAGCTGAGACAGTCTCGAATTAAAATCCGATGACGTTGCAATAGAGCCATTTGCAGTTGGGGAACGGGTTGCTGGGAATGGACGAGCAGAAAATTAGCAGCACCCGGATAGGGGTGCAGTCCGGGGAACTGCGCCAAACCCGTAACCAGTTGGGAACGAGCTTTGATTAACCAGTCCCAACTGTGCTGTTGAAAATCGCGATCGCCAAGCACAGCCGCACCAACAGCCGCCGCCAAGACATTAACCGGCCAGGGATCGCGCCACTGTTGCCAACGATGCAGTCGCTCCGGGTGAGCGATCGCGTAGCCTAAACGCAGTCCGGGAATGCTGTAAAACTTGGTCAGCGATCGCAAAACCACGAGATTTTTGTATTCGCTCACTCTTCCCACGAGGCTATGTTGCTGTGGGGGCGGGAGAAAGTCCATAAACGCTTCATCAACCACCACCAGATCAAACTGTTCGAGGTAAGGAGCAAGAACATCCTGCTCAAACAGCCGACCTGTGGGGTTGTGAGGATTGTTTAGCAATAGCCCTCCTCGCTTGTCCAGTCCCAGTGGGGTGAATGACCACTCTCCCTCCCGTTCTGATAGGGGCCATTCAATCACAGAAGCTCGAAAAGCACTCAGCGATCGCCTGTAGTCTCCAAAAGCCGGGGTGAGCAGGTAGGTAGCCTTCTGTTGAGCCAGATCCCATCCTGCCCAAGTGAGTAACTCTGCCGCTCCATTCCCCGGCAAAATCCAGTCTGCTTCTATTGGGGAATGAATCTGACTCAAAGCCTCTCGTAAGACCCGATATTGAGGATCGGGATAGGCTCTGAGATCGCCAAGATGGGTTTGAATTGCTTCTAACGCCGACTGGGGCGGCCCCCAAGGATTGATGCTAGCGGAAAAATCCAGAATGTCTGAGGTAGAGCAGCCTGCAATTGAGGCCGCCCAGGTGAGATTTCCACCATGTCCGGGTCTGGCAAGCGATGGGGCTGACACGATTATTCCTCTTGAGAGGGGTCTTTGGGAGCTACCTTTTCTTTAAACAGTTTACCCGCTGAGAATGCTGGCACGCGAGTGGCGGGAATTTCCATTTTTTCTCCCGTTTTCGGATTACGGCCTTCACGAGCTTTGCGCTCGCGAGACTCAAAGGAACCAAAACCCACTAGGGTTACTTTATCGTTACGCGATACCGCATCCATAATGGTATCGAGGGCAGCCGTGAGAACAGCATCAGCTTGCTTTTTGGTTACGCTGGCTCGTTCCGCAACAGCATCAACTAAGTCACCTTTATTCATAGAACCTCCTTGTCTGGAAACCCCGCATCACAGGGGATCGGGGTGGAAAACAGATGGCATTTCAACTGATCAATTTAAAGGCAGGACAAAAGAAAAATTGCTTCTGTCCCGCTGGACTCTTGACAAATACTGCCAATCTGGTATGGAGTTGTCAAGTGATTCCGATCGCGGATAGTCTTTCGATCAAAATTTCAATTCAGATCGCTGTAACCCTGACAGTATCTCACTTGCAATGACTTATTCTAATGTTTTTAAGCCGAATATGGATCGATCAAATCTTTAAATTTATCAAAATGTCGGATTGAAGACCCTCGGTTTTACCGTGCGCTCCGGAAAATCTGACCAGCAAAAGATGCGCAGCACCACTTTTCCTAAGCTTGTGCTATCATACTAACATGGGTTTGATAAAACAAATGTTAAAGGCGTACAAATATCGCATATACCCTACAGATCAGCAACAGGACTTGTTAATCAGGTCTATGGGGTGCGCTCGTTGGTTTTTCAACTACGCTCTTAATCTTACTTCTCAAACCTATAAAAACACAGGTAAAGGGTTAAGTCGTAACGACATCATTAATCTTTTACCTAGTCTCAAGAAAGAGTTTGAATGGTTAACTGAAGCACCATCACAAGTTTTACAGCAAGTAGCTTTAGACCTATCAAGTGCTTTTCTTAACTTCTTTGCAAAAAGAGCAAAATATCCTAATTTTAAGAAAAAGCATCAAAAACAGTCAATTAGGTTTCCTCAAGGCGTTAAGTTAGATGGCGAATATTTAACCTTGCCAAAACTAAAAAAGGTGTACTGCAAGGTTTCTAGATTACCTGAAGGAAAGCTTAAATCTATAACTGTTTCTATGACTCCTACGGGTCAGTTTTATGCATCATGTTTGTATGATGATGGCATAGAAAAACCAGAATCTAGTTCGGAGGGTAAAGTAGTAGGAATTGATTGTGGTTTAAGTCATTTTGCTATTACCAGTGATGGTAGTAAACATGGAAACCCCAAATACTATCGTAAATATGAGGAGAAACTAGCTAAAAAACAAAAACAACTTAGTCGCAAACAAAAAGGCTCTATTAACCGTGATCAAGCCCGGGTTAAAGTAGCTAAAGTTCACGAAAAAATAGCTCGATGCCGTGAGGATTTTCTACACAAACTAAGTCGTAATTTAGTTGACGAAAACCAAGTCATAGTAGTAGAAAATCTGGCCGTGATCAACCGGGTTAAAAATCCTAAACTGTCCAAATCAATTAGTGACGCTGGGTGGGGAATGTTTTGTACCATGTTGAAGTACAAAGCGGAATGGGACGGCAAAACCTACATTGAAGTAGATAGATTTTTCCCGAGTTCTAAAACTTGTAATATCTGCTTAAATCAAGTTGGTAGTTTGCCACTATATATTAGGTTTTGGGACTGCCCTAACTGCTTGACTAAAAACATTGACCGCGATATTAATGCGGCTAAAAACATCAGAGATGAAGGATTACGAATTTTGGCGGGAGGGCATCTCGCTACCGCTTCTGGAGTTCGAGTAAGACCAAGTAAAGGCACTGCCTTTGCTAGGCGTTGAACGGTGAAGGAAGAATCCCTCGCTAAAAGCGACGGGAGTTGTCAAATAGATTTCAGGTAATTTTCTCATTTTGATTCGATTTTGGCCAAAAAAAACCTCCCCAATACGGCACTTGGGGAAGAAAGATGGGGAGACAGTTACCAGTGAACAGTTATCAGTTATCAGTTATCAGTAGCATGGTACTGCACGGTACGCGGGTGACTGGTGACTGTTTAACGGTTTCGTTGCAACATTTCTCGCGCATCGGGGCTAACGTTGTATTCATAGCCAAAAGGTGCGCGATCGGATTCATCCATAATCATCGGAGTCACCAAGACCACCACTTCGGCGCGTCCGGTTTCCCGAGTTGAACTTCTAAATAAAGCCCCAATAATCGGCAAATCGCCTAAGAAGGGAATTTTACTCGCAGTCACCCGATCCTGTTCTTGAATAATCCCGGAGACAATTAAAGTCTGACCATCGCGCAACCGAATGCGTCCGGACTGATACTCCCGTCTGGACGTTTCTGTGGCAAAACCACCATTGGGGTTTCCTTCTATTAGTTCAATACGGCCCGTAATCGCAGTCACAGAAGGATTGACGTTAATCGTGACAAATCCATTATCATCAATGCGCTCAACATTAATGCTCACTTCCAAACCGACATCTTCAAATTGAGGCTGTCTTTCAGTTCGCGAACCGACACCTTCTTCTTGAAAGACATTGACATCAACTCGTTTAACGATGTTCTCAACCAGTTCAACCGTCGCAATTTCCCCTTCCTGCACCAGCAAGGTCGGATCGGTGAGAATCTTAGCGTTTTGGTTTGTAATCTGGAATTGTAGGGTTTGTAGGAAACGACGGGGATATTGGAACAGGGGGAAAGTCGAAAATTCAACTTCACCCGGATCAAATGTACCGTCGTCATTGCGATCAAACGGATCAAAGTCAGAAATCCCCACTCGTTCTGAACGGCTCGTTACCGGAGAAATCGGTCGCAACGTTACTCCTCCTCGTCCCGGTGCGGTTAACGGAGTGGTTGTGGTTCCGTCTCGATCAAAGAAGGGTTCTTGCCCTCCAACGGGGTCATTGGGAACAATCGGTCGAGCGTTAATTCCTGTGGTAGAGATTCCCCGAGAAGGGGGGTTATAGGCTCCAAAGTTGAGAGCTGCGGCTCCCCCATCATTAACGAAGAAGGTTTGATCGACTCCGAAGGAGAAACTGCTATCGAAGCTCTCCCCTCCGTCGAGGTTGATATCAATAACTTTGACGTTAATGGCGACTTGACGTTTGCGGAGATCCAATTGGATGAGTTGAGCCGATGCCAGTTCGACCAAGTTCGGCGGCCCGATCAACGTCAGACTGTTGAGGCGGTCATCGACAATCACCTGCATTCCTCGCAGTAGCGGCACGGAGTCCTGAGTTTCAATCCGTAGGGTTTGGACAACGGTTGTCACCTGAGTCTCCGTTGTGGTTAACGCCTGGGCGCTTCCGGGAATGTTAACCGCGTTAGCCCGAGTCACCTGTTGTTCTCGGGTAATTGCCCGTTCGGCCCCCATGCTGACGAGGAAACCTGCGGCTTGTCCGGCGGGAACTTGATTGAGTCGGAAGGAACGAACCACTATATCCCGAGCGGTATTCGGCAATTGACGGCCGACAAAGATGGTATTTCCCTGACGGTTGGCTTCCAGTCCACTCAAGCGCAGAACGTAGTTAAAAACGTCTTGAACGGACTCATTTTCAATATCGAGGGAAATCGTCAGTTCTTCTACACCCGCCTGCTGATTGCCCCCCTGCCCGGTTGTTGCTCCTAAGTTCGGGGCAAAGGCAACGTTGAGTCCGGCAGTCCGAGCCAACAGAGAAAGAACATCTCGCACTAAGGCATCCCGCAACACCAAACGGGGAATCACCTCTGTCGTGTTTAAGTTAACGGTTTGCAGGGCGGGATTGACGTTAGAAACGGCAATATCTCCCACTGGCGGCGCCACAGCCCGAGGCAGGTAGGGAGGGGTCGGATCGACCGTGCGGGGCAAGTCTGGAGAAAGTTGCGGATCGGCACTTCTAATCGCCGGATCGGGGATAATTGGCTCTTGTTGAGCTTGTCGTGATGGAGTTGCAGGCGGAGTGGGTTGTTGGGCGACTCGACTCGGCTCGATCTCCACTTCCGGGTTCGGCACTAATACATCGGGAGAAGGGGATGAAGCCGGAGGAGTCGGAGAACTGGGGGGAACGTTAGCTGCGGTTGTTCCTCCCGAGAGCATACTGATGACAATGCCTCCAGCCGCACCTTGAACGACTCGGGCATCTGGGGAACTGTTGGTTCCGGTGACGATCACCCGCACGCTCGTCGGATCAAGCTGAGTCACGACAATGGAAGAAATGCCTGGGGCGGGATTGTTTTGTTGGAACATCTCCTGACCCATGTTGAGCTGGGTGTTAATCACATCTGCAACAAAATCGTTGCCTCGTCTGACTACGAAGACTTCCGGACGTCCACCCCCTTCTGTCACCAGAACCAGATTCGTTTCGCCGTTGTTTTCTACGAGTTGAATGTCTCGAATGACGGTAAATGCATTGGCGGGGGCTTGTGCAATCAGAACAACGGCCGCTACCGAGAGTCCTGCTCCCCATCCTAGAACTTGTTTCACGTTCCCTCCTCAACTGGACTGTGGTTATTGCTTAGGGTTTAAAGGTTTTTGCGTTTATTGTCAATTGTTTATCGTTTAGACTCGATCAGGTTTCTGAAGCTACTACAGTCCAACTCGGGTGAACACAGATGCTAATGCCGATAAGTTGAACGGTACTGTCAGCTTGTATATGGATTGTATGCGATCGCCACGCACAAATTACTGGGTCAAAGGTTTTTTTGAGCCCGATAGAGAATTTAATTAAATCTAAACTCGCTTGACAGATTAGAACATTTGTCCTATCGTGTCAAGCTTTACTTATAGCAGGCAGTTATCAGTCACCAGTCACCAGTCACCCTTCGGGAACGTCCGTTGCTCTCTTGCAAAGTTTGCAAGAGAGTCACCAGTCACCAGTCTTTACAGTTGTCAGTTTTCAGTAACTTCTGACTTCTGACTTCTGACTTCTGACTTCTGACTTCTGACTCCCGACTCCTAACTCCTAACTCCTGACTCCTGTCTCCTGTCTCCTGTCTCCTGTCTCCTGTCTCGGTGACTTGCGTTAAAAATTAATAACCGCGTTCGCTTTGAACACGGTTAATTGTTAAATATTTTTAAAATTGCGATCGCTAAGAATTATTGAGCAGGTTGTTGGGCATCGGGTGCAGGGGTAGCTCCTGCGGTTGCCGCATCTCGCTGTTCTTGACTCAATGGCATCAACGCACTCAGGGTAAAAGAAGTTTTCAGGCGGCGTTGGGGTTGCTCAGTAGCCGGAATAAATTTACCTTGCTTATATTCTCCTTCTACAACGGGTGTCGATTCGGCCAACTCCGATTTTAAGTTTCTGACGACTAACATCGGTTGCATTCGTTCGAGAATAATCAAAAACTGCCGCGTTTGAGCAAAACTCCCTTCAAACTCAACTTCATATTTGCGCCGTCTGAGCTTGCCATTGACCGCCGAACCCAAAGAACCATCGTTAACGACTTCTACGTCTGAAGTCGGCTGAGTCCCTCCTTGAGGTTCAGCGGGTTCAAACTTAGTAATTCTGGCTTTTTGATCGTCGTCTGTCACCCCAGCATTAACGCTATTGAGTTGTTCTTCTATGTCAAAGATTAACGTTTCTAGGGTG
This sequence comes from Lyngbya sp., assembly GCA_035285085.1. Taxonomy (GTDB): domain Bacteria; phylum Cyanobacteriota; class Cyanobacteriia; order Cyanobacteriales; family Microcoleaceae; genus Capilliphycus. The sequence goes on from JAYKHV010000129.1 coordinate 26,413, forward strand.
GCTTCGTCCGCAAACAAGGCTGTTACCGCTGCCCGTCTTTGTAAAGCTTCGGCTAACTGTTGTTCGGCTTCGGCTTTCTTACTCAGCCGTTCTTCTTGCTGTTCAATTTCTTGCTGCTTGGCTGTGATTTGATTGTTGAGTTCATTTCCTTGGGCGATGGTGGGCAGAACTAACTTAAACACCCCAAATCCCGCCAGCAACACTCCCGCTACGGCGATGCCGATGCCAATATTTTTCGGGGTGAGGGGAACTCCCAAGACAACTGGGCCGGACGCCTCTACGTCCTCTTCGACTTCAATAAATTCGTTTGCTGCTGTCATGGTTGAATGACTCCTTTTTGCTGAAGGGTTTGAATCCGATTCACTAATCCAACCGCTCCTTTACTCTTTAATTGCGGCAGCAACTCGGAAGCGGTTGCCTGACTTAAATTCGTTTCGATTTTGTACTCGACGACGGGTTGCAAGTCGGGTAGGTTATTGCTTGAGCCTGAAGATTCTGCGACAACCAGTTGAGTGGGATTGTCTTTTAAGCGGGCTGAGACCAGTTTAGTTTTTTCGCTATCAAAGAAGGGTGATTGATTGAGCAACAAAACAAAATCACTCAGTTGCGTAAAAGAATTCGCAATTCCGGTAATTTCAAGTTTAGCCGTGTTTTTAGCCGGAGTTGCCGCAGCGGGATCTGCGGGTTGTCCGGCCGGAGGGGCAGCGGCGGCTGTGGCTGCGGCATCGGGTTCAGTTTGCTCAATGGTGTTAATCTTTACCCCAGCAATTTGCATCAGTTCCGCCAGTTCTTGAGTCAAGGCTGACCAAGGTTTGATTTCGTTGAAGACGGTGGCCAAAGCATCGGCTTCTTCGTTGGTTTGCTTGGCTTGAGCATAGATTTGATCCAGTTGGGCAACCAAGTTGGTTTTTTCGCCCAGTTGGGCTTCTAGGGCGGCTAACTCCGTTTGTAATTGAGCATTACGTTGATTGAAAACCAGCCAAACTCCCCCAACTAAGGCGTTGGCGGCTAAAGCAACCGCAGTGCCGATCAGGATCGGTGTGCGATCGACGGCTCTGGTGCCTCGCCCCGCAGCCATCGGCGATTTTCGCTCTGCGGGTTTGTAGTCGGGACGATCGTTAAGAAAATTAATATCAAGACTGTACATTGCATCAAACCTCTGTGAGGATTTGTTTGGGGCTTGAGGGCATCATTATAAATATATATTTTAGAGGGGCGATCGAAGATTACCTTCGCTCTCAAGTGGCAACAGCCGGAAGTTTTGAGCTTGAGCTTTTCGGCAGCCAACTGCTAAATTTGAGTGAGAATTTCCCGCCGTTAACAATTGACAACTCACATCACAACTATGTCCATGATAGCGAAATCAAAAGACCACTGCCTCTATAGTCAGATCAGGTGACTCGCATTCCCAACCCCAAGGCTACTCCTAAACTAGCACGTTGATCGGGTGGAATCTCTTGGTCGGTTTGTAATGAAAGCATTTCGACGGGATCGACTTGCAAAGCAGGCATGGCTAACCGCTGCATGAAAAAGTCATCGAGTTGTCCAATGGCTGCCCCGGGACCGGCTAATAACAGTTGGGCAATTTCTAAACCGTCGCTTTGATTAATATAAAAATCAATGGAACGGCGCAGTTCATCGGCGAGTTCGGAGAGTATTTTGATAATCGCATTTGTCCCCGGATTGGGATCGCTCAATGCTCCCATTGTATCTGTTACCGGGAGCGTCATGGCTTGCAGTTCGCTGATGTCTCGCGAAGGTGGCAAATTCATGGCGTTGTTGAGGGCGGTTTGTACTTGAAATAATCCGATGGGAATGGTGCGATTAAATTGGGGAACGCCATCAACAACAATGGCGAGTTCTGTACTATCAAATTCCAGGTCGGCAATGATCGCCGCTTCCGATGAAGAAAACTGTTGAAGTTGGTTTTTTAAAGTCCGAATTAGGGCAAAACTACTGACTTCGATCACGTCAACTTTTAGTTCGGCTTGTTCAAAAGTTTCTAAGTAAGTATTGGTAACTTCTTTGCGAGTTGCCACTAACAACACTTGCATTTTTTCGATGCCGTCTTCATCAACAAACATCCCCAATTTCTGATAGTCAACGTCGGCTTCTTCCCGGGAAAAGGGTAAGTAAAGTCCCGCTTCGGCGTTCATGTAATCTTTGAGTTCTTCTTCGTTGAGTTCGGCTGGAACCGAAATTAAACGGGTGACTGCTTCTCGTCCGGGGATGGCGGTTGCCACTCGTTTGGTTTTAATATTTTTATCGGCTAAGGTTGACTGAATTAATTCCGCCATCGTCGGCGTATCAATAATCTGCCCGTCTTGAACCACATCTTCTGGCACGGGAGTTGAGGCAATATTCACTAATTTTAAATCATTCCCTTTTTTTCGCAGTTCAACGATATGAATTCGTTCCGATGCCAACTCTATTCCAACTCCGGGTTTTTTCCCGGCAAAAAGTCCCTTAAAAAAGCTGACCATAGTTGTGATTTTGAACCGTTTTTTTGAGTTTAAATTTGACGAGACGCGCGGGGAGCGCGTCTACAGAGAAGTTTTGTAAGGCCGGTTTTGCGAAATCTATGTTTCCTACAAATAACCTAGATCAACCCGCCTTCTTTGCCCTGAAATTAAGTATAGGATTGAACGATACCGGAATGACCAGAAATTTCATTAATCGGTTCAAACCGACCGCCCAAATATTTAGCGAGAAATTCTTCGGCGATCGCATAGAAATGTAACCGATTTTCCGGACGGGCGAACCCATGTCCTTCGTCGGTATACAACACGTATTCTACAGGCTTTCCGGCTTGTTTCATCGCTTCAACAATTTGTTCGCTTTCGGCTTGTTTTACCCGAGGATCGTTCGCCCCTTGTCCAATCAGTAGCGGTTTTTGAATTCGATCTACAAAAAATAGAGGCGATCGCGATTTCAAAAACTCTTCTTCTGTCTCCAGATTACCCACTCGATGATAAAAATTAGCACGAATGGGTTCCCAATAGGGCGGAATACTCTGCATGAGGGTGATTAAATTACTCGGGCCAACAATATCGACGCCGCAAGCAAATACATCGGGGGTAAAGGTCAACCCAACTAATGTGGCATAACCGCCATAAGATCCGCCCATAATCGCAATTTTATCCCGTTGGGCGATGTTATTTTCGACCAACCAATTGACGCCATCAATTAAGTCATCGTGCATTTTCCCGGCCCATTCCCGGTTAGCCGCATTGACAAAGGCTTTCCCGTAGCCCGTCGATCCCCGGAAATTAAGCTGTAACACGGCATAACCCCGGTTGGCCAACCACTGGGCTTCCGAGTCGTAGCCCCACACATCTCGCGCCCAAGGGCCACCATGAACCAGCATGATGGTGGGAACCGGAGTGGAAACGCCAACGGGTTTGGTGAGGTAGCCATGAATGGTTAACCCGTCTCGGGCGGTAAAAGACATCGGTTCCATCGGGGCGAGTTGCAACCCTTCTAACTTGGGTTTGTTGGTAAACAGGAACGTATGGGTTTTGGAGGGGCGATCGTAAACGTAGTAAGAAACCGGGCCATCATCATCGACAAAACTCACCAACCATTTTTCATCGCTTAAAATGCGGCGAATACCAAACTCACCGGGACGAATGGCTTTAATGGCTTCTAAGTCGGCGGCGATGTCGGGGTCGAGAATTTGCCACTCTTGCTTATCTTTGTAGAAGGAAACCGCTTCTAACTTGTGGGTGGTGGGATGGGCGAGAACTCCCCCGACATCATACTGGGGATCTTCGGCGATCACGGTTTCGCTGCGTGTTGCTAAGTCAAATGCGATTAAACGTTCGGCGTTGGCGTCGTGATTTCCCACAATATACAGGGTTTTGCCGTCGTTAGAAAAGAAATAGGCGCCGCCTTCTTCGTCCGGTCCCCAATGCCGCAGGGTTTCCCAAGCTTGATCGGGAGTTTCCCGATAGAGTAAATCATAACCGCCATCGGGTGTAGTGGCAGTGGCGGCGCGAATTTGTAACTGACTGTCTGCCGTCCAACTAACAATATTTCCGGGGTTTTCGGTGTAAAATTCTACCGCACCCGTTTTCAGGTTCACGTGATAAACGTCAAAGACTTGGGGGTTTTTGAGGTTCATCCCGACTAGGAGTTCTTCGGGAAAGTTATGATCGAGATCAACGACTTGCGCCCGTACTCCTTGAAACGGCGTTAAGTCTCGTACAATATTAGATTGAACGTCTACGAGATAGAGATGCCAGTTTTCATCGCCATCTGAGTCTTGCGCGTAGATCAGCTGATCGGGGTTATATGTCCAGAAAAAGGCACGAATTCCTCGTTTTTTATCTGCGGTGAGTTGGCGATCATCTTCTTGTCCGACGGTTCGCAACCACACCTGAAGCACGTTGTTGTCGTCGGGGGCGATGTAGGCGAGATACTGACCATCTGGGGACAGAGACGGACTGGTACGTTCGGGGTTGCCGAAGAGGATATCCCGGGAAATTAAAGGGGGAAGTTGGGTTTCGATCTGTTGTGGTGTTGCTGTGGTCATGGATTTTCTTGGTTTTGACTTTCTCTATTGTGACGTGAAATACAGCTTCAAAGCGAAAATTGATCGCTATAGCTTAATTTTGGGGAACTGACAGGAGGCGCCCGGCTTGCTGTTCACCCCATTTATTCATCCATTTAGAGGAAGTCATCACTGAAGTGAACATTAATAATACAAATAGAGGGTTGTTATACCATTTGTTGATGTTCTCGATTTTAAGGTTGGAGTTGTTATGGAAATAATCTTGGTCAACATGAAAAAAAATATTCCTCTTTTGATTTTAACGTTACGCCAACGTTTAGGACTGTCTCAAGAAAAATTAGCGGCGCAACTGGGCGTTTCTTTTCAAACGGTAAATCGTTGGGAACGGGGACATACTCAACCCTCTCAACTCGCCCTTCACGCGATTAAACAAAAGTTGATTGACATGGAACTAGAAGGCGCTGATTTATTATATTTATATTTTGGGAGCGAACCCAATTCAATCAATGAGAATAGTCAGAATAATTAATTAGACGAACAATCAGTTAGATCCGGTCCGATTAATCGATTATCCTTATCTAGTTATCGATCGCGTGGCTGTAGATCCTCAAAACCCGGTTTCTCAATAGAAACCGGATTTTTAATCCCTACTCTCCCGAAAAAAAGGGAAAGAGTATGATGATTTTTTAGATGTTTTGATGAAAATTAGTTCCGAAAGTCGGTAAAAGAAGTTATTTCTGTAAAATCCGAGATTTTCTGAAACTACTCTTGAATAAGATTTGTCATAATTAAACAACACCGTTGAAATCCAGGATAAAAAAATGACACAGATTCAGGAGAACTCCTATATTCGTTGGTTTGAAACCCTTGGCGTTAATGATGTTCCCATTGTGGGCGGGAAAAATGCTTCTTTGGGAGAAATGGTAAAATCACTAAAATCTCAAGGGATTCGTGTTCCCGATGGGTTTGCGATTACCGCTCAAACCTACTGGGAGTTTATAAACGCTAACAATCTTCAAGGGAAAATTCTGTATCAAATTGAACAGTTTCAAAAGGGAGAAATTCCCTTAGAAAAAGCTGGAAAAACCATTCGCCGTCTGTTGGTTCGTTCTCGCTTTCCCGATGAACTTGCAGAAGCCATTCGTGAAGGTTATCGTCAACTTTCTGATCGCTATAACCTCGAAGAAATCGATGTTGCCGTTCGCAGCAGTGCCACCGCAGAAGATTTACCCGATGCCAGTTTTGCCGGACAACAAGAAACCTACCTTAATATTACCGGAACTGAGGAAGTTTTGGAAGCTTGCCGCAAATGTTATGCGTCTTTATTCACGGATCGGGCGATTAGTTATCGGGAAACAAAAGGCTACAATCATATGGATGTTGCCCTATCTATTGTCATTCAAAAAATGGTGCGATCGGATAAGGCGGGTTCTGGGGTGATGTTTTCAATTGACCCGGAGACGGGTTTTCCCAATGATATTTTAATTACCTCCGCTTGGGGATTGGGTGAATTGGTGGTTCAAGGTTCGGTAACTCCCGATCAATATCGAGTGTTTAAACCGTTGTTGAAAGAACCGAATTTAAAACCAATTATTGAGAAAAGTTTGGGGAATAAGCAGGAAAAAATGATCTATGCGATCGGCACGACCAAAACAACGCGAAACGTGCCGACTTCTCTCTATGAATTACAATCTTTTGTGTTGGATGATGATGAGGTTTTACAACTGGCAAAATGGGCGACGTTAATTGAAGAACATTATCGCTGTCCGATGGATATTGAATGGGCAAAAGATGGCGATACAGGTGAATTATATGTGGTGCAAGCCCGCCCGGAAACGGTACAATCTCAAAAACAGGCGGGGACACTAAAAACTTATTCGTTGAAACAACAAAGCGATCGCTTATTGGTCGGGTTGAGTGTTGGGGATGCTATAGCAAGCGGAAAGGTTTGTTTAATTCGTAATGTTACCGATATTGAACGGTTTGTTGAAGGCACAATTTTAGTAACAGAAATGACCGATCCGGATTGGGTTCCGATTATGAAAAAAGCGGCGGGAATTATTACCGATCATGGCGGAAGAACTTGTCACGCCGCTATTATTAGTCGGGAATTAGGAATTCCGGCAATTGTTGGCACCGGAAAAGCAACCCAATTGTTAGAAGCGGGACAAGAAGTGACAGTTTCTTGTGCCGAAGGTGAGGAAGGATATATTTATAAAGGGTTGTTAGAATTTGAGTCAAAAGAAGTCAGTTTGTTGGATGTTCCGCCCACAAAAACAAAGATAATGATGAATATTGGTAGCCCAACTGCGGCGTTTCGCTGGTGGCAATTACCCGCCGATGGAATTGGGTTAGCCCGGATGGAATTTTTGATTAATAATATCATTAAAATTCACCCGATGGCGTTGATTCATTTTGATAAAATTAGCAATTATTCCATTCGCCATGAAATCTCACAGATGACACATGGATATGAGAATAAAACCGATTATTTTGTGGATTTATTATCGCGTGGAATTGCGAAAATTGCCGCTTCTCAATATCCTAAACCTGTAATTGTGCGGATGAGTGATTTCAAAACCAATGAATATGCGGATTTAATTGGCGGTCAACAATTTGAAAAGGTAGAAGCAAATCCGATGTTAGGATTTCGGGGCGCTTCGCGGTATTATAGCGATCGCTATCGGGAAGGATTTGCGTTAGAATGCAAGGCAATTAAGTACGTGCGAGAAGTGATTGGGATGGATAATGTGATTATTATGATTCCCTTTTGTCGCACGTTAAAAGAGGCAGATCGGGTGTTAGAAGTGTTAGAAAGTAATGGTTTGAAGCGGGGAGAAAAGGGTTTACAGGTTTATGTAATGTGTGAACTTCCCTCTAATGTTGAACTTGCAGATGAGTTTGCTAAACGGTTTGATGGGTTTTCAATTGGAAGTAATGATTTGACGCAGTTGGTGTTAGGAGTTGATCGCGATTCTGGTGAATTGGCTGACTTATTTGATGAACGAGATTTAGCCGTTAAACGGATGATTCAACGCTTAATTAAAACCGCCCACGAAACCGGGCGAAAAGTCGGTATTTGCGGTCAGGCGCCAAGCGATCATCCCGATTTTGCCGATTTTTTAGTTGAAGCGGGTATTGATTCGATTTCGTTGAATCCTGACAGTGTTGTTAAGGTAAAACAACGGGTTGCTGAAGTGGAAAGTAAAATGATTTAACCTCAACAGTAGGGTGGGTGACAGCAAAAAATTGATAAATTTAATCGTTAAATTATCTGTTGTCACCCACCAAACAAGTTGCGGTGAAGTACAACCCAAAAACCCGGTAACTTTATCGCGCACCGGGTTTTTTAGTAACACACCTACCCTACAATTGGGGTGAGGTCAACAAAAAAAATAGCCCCAACCGAAGCTGAGACTTTTATTATCTAATTGACCACAGAAAACTCAAGCTTTAAACAAATCACACACAGAAAACATTGAACACAGGAGAATTGACCACAGGAAACTTAAATGAACCTCTTGAGAGAAAAGTTTAAGATTTTTTCAGAAAGTTTCTGAAATTTTTGCTCTCAAGGTTAACACCTATACGCCCTATAATAATCAATCCATTCAGCAATTGATCGAGAGCCGCTCCTTTCTTTTGGAGGTCTTCGGTATTGCTATTTATCATCATTGCATTTTATTTGGGAGTTGTCAGTGGTTTTACTGAAGTTTTACACACACTTTACAAATTATGGGTGATTTTAAAGGGTGATTCTGTCAAACCTCGCCCTACCCTCTCCCACAAGTAGAGGGAACAGGAAAAATGTTTTGAATAGGAAGGAGGAATAATTAAAATTGCAAACAGAGTTGTGTAAATTCGGCTTGTACTGGGTTAAGTTTTGCGATCGCATTTAGGGATTTTTCCGCTTGGATGGGTAACTGTCCCGGAAATTGATCTTCAAATGCTAACCATTTTTCAAAGACTTCTAAGCGTCCGTCATCGGGTTCAACGACGCGATAAACCCGAATTCGCTTTTTCTGATAGGATTCTAACCGCAAACATTCTAGCCCATATCCTATTTTATCAAGAAATCGTCTAATCACCACAATCGGAGTCGAATTTTTCGCCAAACCAATCCCGGTAATTGATTTAATCGCTAACCGATCTCCCCGGGCAATTTCTGTTACTTTTTGTAAATCCGGGTCGGTATTTTTTAACTCTCGTTGGGGATATTGAATTAAAGCGGGAATTCCCACTAATTCCAGAATTCCAATCATCGCCCCCAGTTGGGAACGGTTAAAATCGGGAACAAATATATTCCCCTGACCTTGTTCAATGAACTGATAAGCGATCGCCGCATCTCGATGACCTAAATAAGGACGACCAACGGTTAGAAAATAATGGATTCTAAGTTGATTGTACCATCCTTTATCATCTTTTTCAATCAAATCGCTGGTGACGGGAATTCCATATTTTAAGTTTAACTCATATTTGCGCTGAGAACGCCGTTCTGCTGCGGTTTTGACCAATTTTTTTTGGAGGTCGTGATATTGGCGATCGCCAATAATTTTTGCTTGAGAAATCGCCTGACATTCGGCTTGATAATTTTGATCGCGGACTGCTGAAATCATCTCCGATAAACTCGGACGGGCTGAATTTTTCTGTTCGGTATTTTTAGCGTCATTTGAGGATTTATTCGGCGAAGGACTCTTTTCTAAAGACACCTGAAAAATTTGATGACCTTCGGCTTCTAAGGCGGCTAAAATCGACTCCCGATAGCGACTCATCGCCGCATTAAACCGCACCGCCATTTTTCCCCAACAGAGTAAAGATTCGGCTTGAAATCCCATTTCCAAATCATCCAAACCCGCAAAATCAGATTGTTGCAAGAGGCGAATATTCAAACGAGTTAAACGATGATTACAACTGAGTAAACTCGCCAGAGAAATCGAACCATTTCCCACCTGATTAAACCCGTGACTCGCCACCCACAAATAACGGGGTAAATTTTCCCGAATTCGCCCCAAAGCTTGGCGCACAGAATTTTCGCCTTGAATGCCTTGAGCGATACCCCAAACTGAGGTAAAATGGTGTTTTATATCTATACTCACTCCCGTTTCTAGACAGGGCGAAGCTAAAACGATGTCGTAGTTTTTCAGAATAGAATTAAGTTCGGAAATACACCCGTAAGCGGGATGAGTGGGATCGGCGAGAGATTCCGAATCAATTCGCAGAACTTTTTGGTCGGGAAATTGGGTTTTTAAATAGGTTTCTAGGGTGCGAGTTCCCCACTGACTGGCTAATTTTTGAGCCGACAAAAACACAAACGGTTTACCGCCTTTAGCAATATGTTCTTCTAAATCTTTAACCAGTTGTTTCGGCGTATTTCCACTATAACTATAAACAGACCAAGCATCTTCGGTTTGGGGTTTCCATTCGTTGTGAACAATAAAAGGCGTTTGTTGGACTCCGGCTAAAGAGAGAAGATAATCAATCGAAATATCGCTTAAATCTGCATCCGCAACCACAACTTTACCCTGTCCTCCGATAACATTTTGCATCAGAGTTTTGAGAGATTGCAGAATAGAAACTCGTTGATGGCGACAGGTATCAGAATTTAATCCATGCCATAAAACTTGTTCAATTTCATCAATAATTACCACCCCATCCGACCAATTTTCAGCGTTAAAATTCGCACGGGAACCGGGATGGAGAGAATCAATACAAAGACCATAGCCCGGATTTTGTTCTCGGGGGAAATTTGCTTCGGTTTCCTGAAGATATTTTAACCCAAAACGCTGACATAAAGCTTCAACTAAACGAATGCGATGACCGATCACTAACACCCATTTTCCCTGTTGTTTCGCCCGTTGAACGATATCTTGAATCAATTGGGTTTTACCCGTTCCTTTCGGAGATTTTATCCCGATCAATTGGGCAGTTTCAGGAATTTCTAGATTTGATAAATACCGCTGATTAACTTGAATATCAGCCGGATAAGTCAGACGATTAAACGATAGCGCCCGCCAATTTTCTAAAGAAATAGCGGTTTCATAAGCCCGCTCAAAAGCGACTTGAGAATGGGTTAAAATTAAATCATCAACCCCTTTCCCCAGTTGATAATTCCAAGTCACAACTTTAACCAAACATCCCTGTTTACCGAGTAAATAACCTGTTTGTTTGATCGCAGTATTAACAGCTTTTATCGTGTTGGGTTTGTTATCTTGATCGAAAACAATATAAACTTCTCGCTTGGGTGTCGCTAATTTTTCTAACTGAGGAATTAAACGAGATTTTCCTTTCCGTTTTCCCCACTCATTTCTAGGTACGCGATAACCTCCGTGAATACCCGGAAGGGCGATGGCGACATATCCCGCAGTTAATAACGCACCGGCTTTTTTGGCGCCTTCGGTAATACATAAAGGAATTTCCCGATGATCGATCGCCCACTCCCAAAACCCCAGATCGCTTTGATCGGGTTTAATATCTTTTTCAGAAAGCGTTAAATGATAACGTTCGGCGATGCGTTCCCAGATGGGTTTGGAGACTCTTAACGCAAAAATTCCGGTGGGAGTTTGGGGGGGATGTTCATATTTAATAATTTTGTTATGTTCGCCAATAATACGCGGATGAACGGGTTTAAAACAGCCCCAGAGGTCATCTTTTCCGGTGAGAATATCAATCCCGGAACACCACCAACCGCCTTCGTAGAGGTGTTGATAACGGTTGAGAATGCGATCGCTAATTCGACCATCATTTCGTCGGGGTAAGGTCTCAGAATAGAGGAGATAATCAAATGGACGATAGCCTTCCAAGGGAGTAACATTGAGTTGGGTCAGTTGTTCGTCAACGCAGCTTGCGTTCCACTCGATCAGATGATTCACAGCCATTAGGGGAATTGGAATTCAACAGGGATTCACCATCATACACTACATCTAGGGTTTTGGCTATCAAATTTGATCAAGCTACGCTAAATCTATTTGAGCGGAGATAATTTTTATGTCTGTTTTTCGGGTTTATTCCTCATTCTCTCGAATATTTCAGCGATTAACTCAAGGATTTGTTTACACTTACGCTGGTTTTTTGCTGGTTTATTTTCTACTCAGATTCCTGTTTTGGGATGAATTTTGGGCGGTGGGTTTTGTGAGTACCTTTATCCCCTGGATTTTGTTCCCTTTGTTTATCTTACCTCCGTTGAGTTTTGTAATAATTAAACAGCGAACATTAACCGTATTATCGAGTTTAGCTTGTTTATTACTGATCGGTTGGTTACATCAAAACTATGCCTCTCCCAATCCCAGTACAATCAACTCCAATCCAATCAAAGTTTTATGTTTAAACAACAGTTGGAACAAAACATCACCGGAAACATTAGTTGAACTGCTTTTAAATCGAACTCCCGATCTCGTTTTCTTGCAAGAAGTAACTGAAATCCATGAAGAAGAAGCTTTTCCTCAGTTAATAGAGGCTTATCCTTACCAATTTTCATCACCTCGAACAACAATTTTAAGTAAGTTTCCTCTCCGGGAGACTGAAACCATTCACTTGGCCGATCATTCGGAATTTCAGCAGCGGGCAATTGCCAAGATTAACGAACAAGAAATAACGCTTTATAATATTCAAACCATTTCACCTTGGATTCGCTTTCACCAGATTTTACCCTTTTTAAAAATCCCCTTTTATGATTATCGCGAACGTTCTGAAGAAATCATCGATTTAGTCAAAAGACTTCAGAAAGAAACAAACCCTGTAATTGTAGCGGGTGACTTTAATCTCACCGACCAAACTCAAGATTATTATCGATTGCGGCAAGTTTTACGGGATGCTTTTCGAGAGTCTGGATGGGGTTTGGGTTTAACCTGGCCTCAAGGTTGGCCGCTCAATTTTCTGATGAAAAATTCGACTCAAACTCTTGATTATCCGCTGTTTCGGATTGATTATATTTGGTATTCTCCAGATGGCGAGTCTAAAATGACAAAGGTGTTGGCTTCGACGGGTTCGGATCATTTGCCGGTGGAGACTCAAGTTTATTTTCGGCTATTTGCTGCACTAAACCCCCAGAACTTGGTATAACAATTGAATGACCCCTACAGGAAAAAGGAATGATTGCAAATACAGCAACCGCAGACAGACCATTACTTCGAGGAAAAGGACTCCCTCCGTTTGAGATGATCGAAGCGGATGCGGTGGTGCCCGAGATGACGCAATTATTAGAAGAACTTGACGCCGAACTTGCAAGTTTAGAAGCGAATGTACAGCCGACTTGGGAAGGTTTGGTTGAACCGTTGCAACTTTTGCAGGAACGTTTAACCTGGAGTTGGGGAATTGTTAATCATTTGATGGGCGTAAAAAATAGCCCGGAACTGCGAAAAGCACACGAAACGGTTCAGCCAAAAGTTGTGCAGTTTATTAACAAATTCAACCAAAGTCAAGCGATTTATAAAGCGTTTAAAGCCTTGCGAGAATCTTCCGAATGGGAGAATTTAGACTCGGCTCAAAAGCGAATTGTAGAAGCGGCAATTCGAGATGCTGAACTTTCTGGCGTCGGTTTTGAAGGCGAAAAACGGGATCGTTTTAATGCAATAGAACTGGAATTAGCCGAACTTTCGACTAAGTTTTCCAATCATGTTTTAGATGCGACAAAAGCCTTTAGTTTGACGTTAACCGAACCGGAAGATGTAGAAGGTTTACCGCCCAGTTTGCTCAGTTTGGCGGCTCAAGCGGCTCGTTCGGAAGGGATGGAATCAGCCACCGCAGAACAAGGCCCCTGGCGAATTACATTAGATTTTCCCAGTTTCGGCCCCTTTTTAAAATTTAGCAAGCGGCGAGATTTGCGCGAACAAGTTTATAAGGCTTATATGAGTCGCGCTTCTAGCGGAGAATTGAATAATTTTCCCTTAATTGAACGGATTTTAGAATTGCGTCAAGAAAAGGCGAAATTACTCGGTTTTGAAAGTTATGCTGAGTTAAGTTTAGCCAGCAAAATGGCACCGAGTGTGGAAGCGGTGGAGGCGTTATCTGAAGAATTGCGGGTCGTTAGTTATGAGGCGGCTTTGAAAGATTTTGAGGAATTAAAAGCCTTTGCAGCGTCTAAAGGAGCGCCGGAAGCTGAGGATTTAAAACACTGGGATATTAGTTTTTGGGCCGAACGTCAGCGAGAAGAAAAGTTTGCCTTTACCGATGAAGAATTGCGCCCCTATTTTCCCTTACCTCAAGTGTTAGAAGGGCTGTTTGGTTTGGTCAAACGGATTTTTGGAATTACGATTATTTCTGCCGACGGTCAAGCCCCGGTTTGGCATGAAGATGTTCGTTATTTCCAAGTGTCTGATGAAGCCGGAAATCCCATCGCTTATTTTTATTTAGATGCCTACAGTCGTCCGGCGGAAAAACGGGGCGGCGCTTGGATGGATGAGTGTATTACTCGCAGCAAAATTACCGAAAATGGTGCTTCTACTGTTCGTTTACCTGTGGCTTATTTGCAGTGCAATCAAACGCCACCCGTTGATGATAAACCGAGTTTAATGACGTTTAGTGAGGTAGAAACGTTATTCCATGAATTTGGTCACGGTTTACAACATATGTTAACCACCGTCGATTATGCGGGGGCTGCGGGGATTAATAATGTTGAATGGGATGCGGTAGAATTGCCAAGCCAATTTATGGAAAATTGGTGTTATGATCGCTCGACTTTGTTCGGGATGGCAAAGCATTATCAAACCGGTGAATCTTTACCCGAACATTATTATCAAAAGTTGCTGGCAGCCCGCAATTATATGAGCGGTACGGCTATGTTAAGGCAGCTTCATTTTGGATTAATTGATTTGGAATTGCACCACCGTTATCAACCGGGAGGAAAGGAAACGGTTATTGAGGTCAGAAACCGCATTGCTGAAAATACAACCGTGTTAAAACCTTTACCCGAAGATGCGTTTTTATGTGCTTTTGGGCATATTTTCTCGGGCGGTTATGCGGCGGGTTACTACAGTTATAAATGGGCGGAAGTTCTCAGCGCCGATGCGTTTTCTGCTTTTGAAGAAGCGGGTTTAGAAGATGAAATAGCAGTCGCGGATATTGGGAAACGTTTCCGAGAAACTGTGTTAGCTTTGGGCGGAAGTTTGCACCCAATGGAAGTGTTTAAATCCTTCCGAGGACGCGAACCGAGTACCCAACCTTTATTGGTTCACAGCGGTTTAGTTCCTGCGGCATAATTGCGTTAAATTTATTTAGGGGCGTTCATTCAGAACGTCTCTAAATCTTATTAGCCTAAACAATTTAGACCGGGATGCAGCAGATGTTTTATCCCCCTAAATTCCCCTTTGGAAGAATCCCCCTAAATCCCCCTTAAAAAGGGGGACTTTATCCCCCTAAATCCCCCTTAAAAAGCAGGACTTTCAATCATTTCCCCATCTTATTCCCCCTTCTTTTCCCCTTCTTTTCCCCCCTTTCAAAGGGGGGCTAGGGGGGATTCTTGGGGGGCTAGGGGGGATTTAAAAGAGATACTAGGGGGGATAAGTATCAAAAGCAAACATAATAGTATTTCATATAATCTCTATATTTATGATTGTTATTCTGTCCGCAATTTTACCTGTAGCTTGTATTGTTTTGATTGGGTTCATTGTCGGAAAAAAGCTAAATCTCGATATATCTACCCTTTCTCGCCTGAGTTTGTACGTGTTATTTCCCGCTTTAATTATTGATAATCTCTACAAAACCACCCTGAGCGGTGAAAATGCGATCGCGATAGTTATCGGGTTTTTAATTACTTTTGTTCTTTTAGGTATTATAGCATGGCAACTCAGCAATTATTGGCAATTTTCAACCGATTTAAAAAAAAGTTTAGTCACCACAACTGCTTTACCCAACGTCGGAAATTTGGGGCTACCGGTGACTTTATTTGCTTTGGGAGAGGCGGGACTTGAACGGGCGATTGTGTATTTAATTGCTTGGAATATCGTTGTTTTAACCACAGTTCCGGCTTTTTTACAAAATGGGGGTTTTCGTTCTTCGATTAAATTTATGCTGAAACTTCCCCTGACTTGGGCGGTGACTTTTGGCGTGTGTTTGCGCGTGTTTAATATTCAGCTACCCTTAAAGTTAGACGAAGGATTAGACCTGTTAGCAAATGCGGCGATTCCCCTGGCTTTATTAATGTTAGGTGTGCAAATAGCCAACAATCGATTAGCTGTGAATTTATACGAAGTAGGAGCCAGTTTTTTAAGACTTTTGGGCGGTGCGGCGATTGCGTTAATCGTCGGTAAACTGTTAGGATTAGAAGAATTAGATTTAAAAGTTTTAGTCTTGCAGAGTTCAATGCCAACCGCAATTACAGCCTTTTTAATGGTGAACGAATTTGGCGGCGATGCGGTTCAAACGGCGCGAGTTGTTGTGGTTTCAACCCTGTTTGCTTTTATCACCTTACCGGGAGTTTTATTCGCCCTCCAAACTTTTGTATAAAAGCGCTCTCCCCGGCTGTGCTATCCCCTCAAGGGGCAGTGCAAACGGCGATTTCAGCAGCGGCCGATCTTCTAACAACTTCCATGTGATATCATGTTGATCAAACATTATTTTAATGCTCGGGTTTTCCATGAAGTTTATTAGTCCCAAAACTGACTTTGCTTTCAAGAAAATCTTTGGATCAGATCAGAGTAAAGATATTCTGATTTCTTTTCTTAATGCCATGATTTACTCGGGAAATTCGGTCATCCAGGATTTAGAAATTATTGACCCCTACAGTGCCGGAGATGCGGTTGATTTAAAAGACACCTATCTGGATGTTAAGGCGGTATTAGAAGATCAAACGACTGTAATCATTGAAATGCAACTCTGGAATGTGGAAGCTTTCCAGAAGCGAGTTATTTATAACTTGTGCAAAACCTACGGGAATCAGCTTAAATCCGGACAGGGATATTTCGATCTCAATCCGGTCATTGCTTTAACAATTACTGATTTTAAGCTGTTCGCCACAACTGAGAAAGTCATTAGCTGTTTTTACTTTCAAGAAGAAGTAGATCGCTTGGCTTATCAGGAAAATGAGTTAAAGCTTGTGTTTGTGGAACTTCCCAAATTTACGAAGCGACTGGAAGATTTGGAAAGTATTATAGACAAGTGGATCTATTTTATTAAAGAAGCTCCCAGCTTAGAAGTTATTCCCGATAAAATGAGGGAAATTCCACAGCTAGAAAAAGCTTTAAATATCGCCAATCAAGCCGGTTTAAGTGCGGAAGAATTGGAAAAAATCCGCAAACAGGAGATGTTCTTGGAAGATCGGCGTCGCGCATTGAGTTTAGCGAAAAGGGAGGGGAGAGAAGAAGGAAGAATTGAAGGAAGAGAAGAAGGAAGAGAAGAAGGAAGAGAAGAAGGAAGAATTGAAGGCGAAAGAAGCTTACTCTTGCGCCAGTTAGAGCGTCGTTTTGGAGAATTAACGCCCGATGCGATCGCATTAATTCAAGCCTTGAACGCCCAAAACTTAGAACGTTTGGGAGAAGCTATCTGGGATTTTAATACCCGTGCGGACTTGCTAAACTGGCTGCAAGCAAACTCAAATTAAGCCGACTCCGTACAAGTTCAAAGTCAAAATTAAAAGTCATAGAGATTGGGATTAAAATTCACCCGAGAGGTTAAACCCTCCCAAAATAATTAACAACAATCCCGCAATTAATCCCAATTCAATTCCCAAGGGTTTGTGAGTGAACTGTTTCCCAAACCAATAACCTCCACCAATGGTTAACAAACTCGAACAAAAACTAAAAAAACTGGTTAAAATCACATCAAATTGAGCAATACCCGCCCCGACGCCCGTTCCTAAATTGGTAATCGTTAAAGCAAAACCTAATAAAATTGCGGTTCTTAAATTCAGTCTATTTAGGGAATTTTGAGAAGTCAATTCTTCGGTTTCGTTTGAGTCTGAAGTGAGCGTTTGCCCAATACTAACCAAACCAATTATAATTAAAATTAAGCTTCCGATATATCCCGCCCAACTTTGGGGTAAATACTGACGAATTTGATCGCCGAGATGAATCGAAATCCAAGTGCTTAAACCCGAAAGAATTGCAATGGCAAAGTTAGCAGAAGTTGGAACAATCCAATTTCGCAGTCCGTAACTCATTCCCACTGCTAAATTATCAAGATTGGTGGAAAGCGACAAAACAATTGAACTCAAAACAGACTCAAATAAATTCATATTTTAGATGACTAATTTAACTTAAAAAGGCGAACCCGGAATCGAAGGTCTAGGAACCGACGGCACCGGAGGAGTAGGAACATTCGGAGTAGGAATTCCATTGGTAGAACAACTAAAATTAGACGGAACAATGCGCTGACAAATAGCTTGTAAAGCACCTTCTGGCGTAATCGGAATATTAAAACCAGAAAACAGTTCTCCAGCTAAAATTAAAGCCAATTCTTCGGGAGTAATATCCTGAATCTCTCCCAGAATACCCGGCAAAACCCCTATTTTTTGACCTTCCCTCAAAATCACCGGAACCGCACCTTCTTCTTGAGAAATCACTTCAACTTCTCCCTCCAAAACTTTAATATTTCCGGTACCATCTTCGTTGGTTTCCATAATATAAAGTGTACCTTTTACCCCAACAGAAAACCCTCCAATACAACCATTTGCAGGCCCACTAACGACCACTTGACCTTGTTGAATATCGATACATTGACCAACAGTAACCCGAGAATTTGTTCCAATGCGTCCGGCGGCGCCGTTATTAAATTCTAACCCTGCACGGGAATTTTCGGTGTGAATTAGCTGACCCAAATCCGCTCGGTCTTCGAGTTTTGCTTGCTGTTCTTGGATGAAGACTTCTTCTCCATCTAAGATTTCTTGAACGGTCGCCAAGTCAATTTGAGCAAAAGCGGGAGCATTAAACAGTCCGAACCCCACAGCAAAAGATACACCGGATAGTAGGCTGAAAATGGTTTTTGGGGAACGATAGTGATTGACAATCGAATTTAATGGCATCATCTGGTTTAGTGGTTAAAATTGAGAAAGGAGACAAGGAAGCGCGAATCAAATGAGGTTAACACCCTCAAGATTGTTATAAAAACTATTTTAAGATAAACCATGAACGGCGAACAAAAACAAAACAAAATCTTGAATAGGTGGTTTTACCGAATACTTCAAGTTACTTTTATACTGGGCGTTCTGTTATCAGGAAAAATTCCGCCCGTCGCCTCGGATGAACCGCTGAACCCCTCCAACGTTTGGGATAGGGAATTGACCGAAAAAATGATACTGGCGGCGAATCCTAAAAATCCGGCACAAGAAGCCTTAAAAGCGGGTTTAAATCACTATCGTCAGGGAACGGGTGTCGCTTTACATCAAGCTATTGAACAGTTAGAAATTGCTTTAAAACTGTGGCGAGAACAGAGGGATTTTACCCAAGAAGCAACAACGTTACAATTTTTGGGGTTAATTCATTCTGATTTAGGAGAATATCAAGCCGCTTTAAATTATTATCGTCTGGTTTTAAATTTACTTCCTGAATTGTCTCAACCGGAGTATTGGGAAGCGCCGATTTTAGAACTTTCGGCTGAAGTTTATTTCAGATGGGGCGAATATCAAAAAGCCTTAGAAGCTTATGAAAAAGCTTACAGTCTGCGCCAACAAATTGGCATAGAATCCGCACAAGCAGCAACGTTAAATAGTATCGGTTTGGTGTATTATGATTTGGGAGAATTAGACCGGGCGTTAAACTATTATCAACAGGCGCAGTCGCTCTTACAACGTTCGGAAAATACGGGTGATTTGAAGACTGCTGCTTTAATTTTAAACAATATTGGTCAGGTTTATTCCGAACAAGGAGAATTAGAAAAAGCCCAAGAAACCTACGAGCAAGCGCTGAATTATTGGAGGGCGTTACCGAGCCAATCTGATATCAGAAATATTCGCGGACAAGCCGCAACTTTGAACAACAAAGGTTATATTTATGCTCAATCTAATCAACTTCAAATCGCCCAACAAACTTACAATGAAGCCTTACCCCTCTGGCAAAAAATCGGCGACCGCACCCGAGAAGCCAGCACGTTAAATAATCTCTGTTATGTAGATTTTAAACAGGGAAACTTAGCCCAAGCTTTAGAAATTTGTACTCAATCTCTACAAATAAGACAAACGGTAGGAGATAGAACTAAAGAACCCCTGAGTTTGTATTATATCGCTCAAATTCAACGGGAACAAGGTCAGTTAGAAGCCGCAGTTCAAACCATAGAAACGGCGTTAGAAATTATTGAAGATTTGCGAACAAAAGTTGACCGCCAAGATTTAAGAACCTCCTTTTTTGCTTCCAAACAGGAATATTATCAGTTTTATATTGACTTGTTAATGCAACTGCACAAACAAAATCCAGAAAAGGGTTTTGACGGGTTAGCCTTGCAAGCCAGCGAACGCGCAAAAGCCAGAAGTTTATTAGAAATATTAGCCGAGTCGGGGGGAGAAGTTACCTCGGGAATTGACCCGAAATTATTACAAGAAAAGAAACAACTGCAACAACAACTCAGCGCCTTAGAACAGTTGCGAGTTCGGTTACTCAGCGGCGAACATACCGAAGAACAAAGAATAACAATTAACGGCGAAATTGATAATTTACTGCAAAAATATCGAACGTTACTATCGGAAATTCGCGCCACCAGTCCCAACTATGCGGCGCTAACTCAACCCCAACCGCTAACGTTGGGAGAAATTCAACAACAAATTCTCGACTCCGAAACCGTTTTATTAGAATATTCCCTCGGAGAAAACCGCAGTTATTTATGGGTCGTAACGCCCAATTCCATAGAAAGTTATGAACTCCCCGGACGAGAAGAAATCGAAACCAAAGTTACCGCATTTCGGGATTCTTTTTTACTTCCCACCCAACGCATTCGCCGAACACTCGCGGAAAACGCCGGAAAAGAACTGGCGGAGATTATATTACCCGAATTAGAAAAACTCGCTCAAAAACGGTTATTAATTGTCGCCGATGGAGTCTTACAATATGTGCCGTTTAACGCCTTACCAACCCCCGGAAGATTAATCTTAGAAGAAGACTGGACACCCTTAATTGTTAACCATGAAATTGTCACCCTTCCTTCCGCTTCTACTTTAGCAGTTTTACGTCAAGAAATCAAGGGAAGAACACCCGCACCCAAAGCTTTAGCAATAGTTGCAGACCCGGTTTTTAGCTATCAGGATGAACGGGTAAAAAATGTAGCTCCAGAAAATGCAAAATCCTTATCGCCCGAGTTAGAACGTTCGGCGAGAGAGTCGGGGGTTTTATTTGACCGTTTACCCTTTACCGAAAAAGAAGCCGAACGAATTTTAGACCTCATTCCAACGGTTAATAGTACCAAACAATTTGGGTTTTCAGCCCGTCGAGAATTTGTCACCGGACAACAAGTCAGTGAATATCGAATACTTCATTTTGCAACACACGGTTTACTCAACAGCGAAACCCCAGAACTTTCGGGTTTGGTCTTATCTTTAGTTGATGAAACGGGCGAACCCTTAAACGGTTTTCTGCGTTTATACGATATTTTTAACCTAGATTTATCGGCAGAATTAGCCGTTTTAAGTGCCTGTGAAACCGGGTTGGGAGAAGAGATAAAAGGCGAAGGATTAGTCGGTTTAACACGGGGATTTATGTATGCAGGAGCGCCCCGAGTTGTGGTGAGTTTGTGGAAGGTTGACGACCAAGCTACCTCGGAATTAATGGTGAAATTTTATCAGCGAATGCTGCAACAAAACTTATCCCCCGTCGCGGCTTTACGAGTCGCTCAAATTGATATGTGGCAACAAAATAAATGGTCATCTCCCTACTTTTGGGCGGCGTTTACGCTACAAGGAGAATGGCAACCCGCCCCAATAAACCCCAATTAAAGTTTTAATTTTATTGATAGTTATTGATAGCGATCGCCAACTTATCCGTAAATTTACTGAGTGATCAGTTGATAGAGATACAAGCTAAATTCTGTAATTCTACTGTGGACTTTGCTTGAGAGGTTGCTGTATAAATGAAATAGAGCAACAAATTCTATCGAAAGGAAGATGACAACTTCCTGGTGCATCGATAACAAGACGGGCGTCTGAAGCCATGTGTAGAGTAGCTCACTACGAAGCTGTACGAAGCTATGACGAATCCTCAAATGTCTGGAGTTAGCTTTAGCCCACACATTTGAATTTCCTCACCAAAGGCTAACACATTTCCTCAGACTCTCATTTAAAAGATTTACTATCAGGGTCAAATTAACCTCTCTAACTTCTTCAGGAATTATCCGAAAGAAGTCAAGCTTTAGTGTGCCAAAAATGTAGATTATCCATGAAAAAACTAACAGTTTGACTTGCGTTACTTTTCCGGAAAACAGACAGTTTTCAACGTTATAAGAATGGAGTTAGCCAGCCCTATGCTTCTATCAATCGGTGCTAATTCTATCTCTATAAAGAGTATCTGTATTACAGATTGAACGTGGAATTTTACTGGATAATCCCAAGCTTTTTTGGGGGGCAGATTACCCATGAAAGTTAGCCACGATCATTCTTTTTCAGTCATTTTCAAACCCGATAAAAGCTTCTCATTGTTTCTTTTAAACAGGAATATTATCAATGTCTCAAGCCACCATTTCTACCTCTCAGTCTTTCAACCCCATGCAAACAATGGAATTCTCCTCAATGCCTTTGAACTCCTCGAAAACCCTTGTTTTTATCGATGCGAACGTAGATGACTTTGAATATCTCGCCCAAGGAGTTAAGCCGGGAATAGAAGTTCATATTTTAGATGCTCATCGAGACGGTATCGAACAAATTACCGCCCATTTATTTACCCGTTATCATCTGGAAGCCATTCATATTGTTTCTCACGGTTCTCCCGGATGTTTGTACTTGGGGAATAGTCAACTCAGCCTCGACACCCTCAAACGCTACGCCAACTTATTGCAAACTTGGTTTGCCCCCCTCGCCCCCCAAAATTGGGGGAAACCGTCACTTCTACTCTACGGTTGTAACGTAGCCGCAGGAGATGCCGGAACAGAATTTATTGAAAAATTACACCAACTGACGGGTGCTAATATTGCTGCGTCGTCCAAGATAATTGGTGAGGGTTACTGGTCACTTGAAATTAACTCGACAGGAACGACAACACTCGCTCCTTTCAATGAAATAGTGTTAGAAACCTGGACAGGACGACTAGCACCAACTATTACTAATCTCAACGGTTCGTCCTATACTGAACAGGGGCCAGCATATGTCTTGGACAGCGACATAACCTTCTCAGGGGGTACAGACTACCGGGGCGGCTATCTTGAGTTCAGCTTAAATACTCCGACCTCATTCGACGGTCTGACCCTATCTACTGATGGAAGCCCTTCCACCACTAACGGTCAAATTTCTATAGTTGGCAATACGGTCTATCTTGGTAATGGAACTAATGCAGGAGTAGTCGGCAGTGTAGACTCTACATTTAACGGCCAGAACGGTCAGAATCTGCGAATCAACTTCACTAACGCATTTGAAAATGGCGATTTCGATACAGGATCACCGGGTAGTACAATTATCGCAGGTTGGACTACTGTTAACCAACAGGTAAAATTCGGTACTGATACCATTGCTGGCTTACCGACACCAACTGACACAACTATTCCATCTAGTGCGCCCAACAGCGACCAAAATACACCTTGGTCGCCAGGTACAATGACGACCGTCCTTGATTCCACCCAGAATGATGGGTCAGGGAATTCAGTTCGGCTAAGAAGTTCGGGCATTACCACTGCTCAAGGTTTCGACATTGTTCGCGGACCCTACATCTACAGCAATGGTACAGTGTCCCTATTACCAGGCGACCAAGTATCTTTTGAATGGCAGGCTCAGGGTAGTGATGATGCCTATGATGTTTACGGCTACATCGTTGATGTCAACACTGGCAACATTGAGACAATTCTGGATGAGACGGGTAGTAGCGATAGCGCTTCCACAACTTGGGCAACAGAGACAGTTACCGTTTCTCAAGCAGGACAGTACCGATTTGTCTTCGTTGCTGGGACTTATGACTTTACCGGAGGTCAAGCCGCAGGCGCACAACTCTTTATTGACGACGTGACCGTTACCCAGACAGTGCCACCACCTGTTCTAAACGATAGTCACTTATCCGCTATTGCTCAACGGGTTCAGTATAACAACACTTCCGATACTCCTCCGACCTCGAAGACCCTCACTGTTTCCGTTCAAAACAATGCTATTGAGACAGCAAGCGCCACTGCAACCATAAATATAACGCCCGTCGATGATCCAGCGACCATTGGCGGAGATATTTCTGGCACGGGCGGTCAAAACACCTCAATTACAGGCACGCTGACTGCGAGCGATCCAGAAGGTCTTACTGACGGCACAATTTTCTCTATTGAGTCCGGTAACGAACCTGCGAACGGGACTGCTTCTATTAATCCCGCATCTGGTGCATGGACTTATACGTCGGGGAACACAGGCAACGATTCTTTTACTGTAACGATTACTGATGACCAAGGCTCCGCGACCACTCAGGTTATCAACTTGACCGTTGTCGATACTCCTATTCTTCAGAGTGCAGCAGTCAATGGAACATCTCTAGTTTTGACTTACAACGAAGCATTGGATATTGCTTCTGACCCGGCAGCATCTGCTTTCACGGTTAATGTCAATGGTTCTCCCGTAACAGTTAGTGGAGTTGATGCCAACAATTCAACGGTAACGCTGACCCTGGCCAACCCCGTAGAACTTTCGGATACTGTGACAGTTGATTACACCGTTCCGGGTAGCAATCCCATTCAAGACGAAGCAGGTAATGATGCTGCTTCTTTATCAAGCCAGTCAGTAACCAATAACACACCCTTCAGCGCTCCTGACATTACCTCAGGTGCCAATCCATCCGTCATAGAAAATTCTACTACTGTAACTACTGTTACGGCGACTGATGCAGATGGTGATCCGGTAACATATTCCATTACTGGGGGGGCAGATGCGGCACTGTTTAGTCTAGATGGTAGTTCGGGAGTCCTCACATTCAACAGCCCTCCGAACTTTGAAGTACCAACTGACAATAACGGCGACAACGTTTATGAGTTAGAAGTCACCGCAGACGACGGCAACGGCTACACTGCTGTTCAAACTCTACAAGTAACTGTCACCAACGTTAACGAAGCACCGACAGCGATCGCTCTCAATAATACCACTGTAGACGAAAATGCGGATGGGGCTGTAATTGGCAACCTGACCACCACTGACCCAGATAGCAGCAACTTTACCTACAGCGTCGATGATGAACGTTTTGAGGTGGTAGACGATCAACTCAAACTGAAAGCGGGTCAAACCTTAGATGCCGAAACCGCCTCTAATATTAACCTCAACATCACAGCCACCGATGATGGAGAACCTGCTGAAGAGTTGACCCAAAGCTTCAGCCTGACGGTTAATAACGTTAATGATGCACCGACTATTTCGGGAACTCCTACTACTAGCGTTAATGAGGATAGCGCCTACAGCTTTACACCAACTGTCAATGATGTAGATGGTGACACTCTCAGTTTCTCGATCGCGAACAAACCCAGTTGGGCAGATTTTGATGATGCCACTGGAACACTCTCTGGTACACCGACAAATGATAATGTTGGTGTAACTGAAAATATTGTCATCAGTGTTAGCGATGGTACTGAAACTATAGAATTACCAGCTTTTAACCTTACCGTAGTAGACACCACCGCACCGACCGTACCGACTATCAACAGTAACGGCGCCACCAACGGCACCCTCAGCGGAACTGGCGAAGCGGGAACTACCATAACTATTCTTCTCGATGGAAACGAAATTGGTACCGCAACCGTTGATGAAAATGGGGACTGGACATTTACCCCCGAAACTCCTTTATCCGAGGGCAGTTCTAACTTCAGCGTTACGGCTACCGATTCTGCGGGTAATACTTCTACAACTTCCACTCCGGTTAACCTCACGGTAGACACCACCGCACCGACAGTACCGACTATCAACAGCAACGGCGCCACCAACGGCACCCTCAGCGGAACTGGCGAAGTTGGAAGTACCGTAACTATCCTTGAGGATGGAAACGAAATTGGTACCGCAACTGTTGACCAAGATGGGAACTGGACATTTACCCCCGAAACTCCCTTATCCGAAGGTAGTTCTAACTTCAGCGTTACGGCTACCGATGCTGCGGGTAACACTTCTACAACTTCCACTCCGGTTAGCTTGGTTGTAGACACCACCGCACCGACAGTACCGACTATCAACAGCAACGGCACCACCAACGGCACCCTCACCGGGACTGGCGAAGTTGGAAGTACCATAACTATCCTTGAGGATGGAAACGAAATTGGTACCGCAACCGTTGACGAACAGGGGAACTGGACATTTACCCCCGAAACTCCCTTATCCGAAGGTAGTTCTAACTTCAGCGTTACGGCTACCGATGCTGCGGGTAACACTTCTACAGCTTCCACTCCGGTTAGCTTGGTTGTAGACACCACCGCACCGGCAGTACCAACTATCAACAGCAACGGCACCACCAACGACACCACCCCCACATTAACCGGAACTGGGGAAGCCGGAAGTACCGTAACTATCCTTGAGGATGGAAACGAAATTGGTACCGCAACCGTTGACCCAGATGGGAACTGGACATTTACCCCCGAAACTCCCTTATCTCAAGGTACTTATTCTTTCAGTGCCAAGGCGACCGATGTTGCGGGTAATATTTCTACAGCTTCAACTGCGGTTAACTTAACGGTTAATGGAACCAATTCCGGTACTGATTCCGGTTCGGGTACTGATTCCGGTACAGGAACAGATTCAGGAACAGACTCCGGTACAGGAACAGATTCGGGAACAGGCACAGATTCCGGTTCGGGAACAGACTCGGGTTCGGGTACTGACTCGGGTTCGGGTACTGACTCGGGAACAGGAACAGATTCCGGTTCGGGTACTGATTCCGGTTCGGGTACTGATTCCGGTACAGGAACAGATTCAGGAACAGACTCCGGTACAGGAACAGATTCGGGAACAGGCACAGATTCCGGTACAGGAACAGATTCAGGAACAGATTCCGGTACAGGAACAGATTCGGGAACAGGCACAGATTCCGGTACAGGAACAGATTCCGGTACTGATTCCGGTTCGGGTACTGATTCGGGAACAGGCACAGATTCCGGTACAGGAACAGATTCAGGAACAGGAACAGATTCGGGAACAGGCACAGATTCCGGTACAGGAACAGATTCCGGTTCGGGTACTGATTCCGGTTCGGGTACTGATTCGGGAACAGGCACAGATTCCGGTTCGGGTACTGATTCGGGAACAGGAACAGATTCCGGTACAGACTCCGGTACAGGAACAGATTCGGGAACAGGCACAGATTCCGGTACAGGAACAGATTCCGGTACAGGAACAGATTCGGGAACAGGCACAGATTCGGGAACAGGCACAGATTCGGGAACAGGCACAGATTCCGGTTCGGGTACTGATTCGGGAACAGGCACAGATTCCGGTACTGATTCAGGAAATACTCCTTCACCCACTCCTCAACCGAGTCCTTCTCCCCAACCGAGTCCTTCTCCTCAACCGAGTCCTTCTCCCCAACCGAGTCCTTCTCCCCAACCGAGTCCTTCTCCCCAACCGAGTCCGACTCCCCAACCGAGTCCTTCTCCCCAACCGAGTCCGACTCCAACACCCTCAGTGGGAGAAACAGTCCTCTATGACCCAACAGACTTTATTTCTGTCGTCACTCAACCGGTAAAACCCTCTAACACTGCGGCTAATGCAACTTCTAATTCTTCCAATAATCAACCAACAGAGAATGCAGATATTTTAGTCGGTGATGCGGCGGATAATGAAGTTTTTGGTTTGGGAGGCGATGATATCATCAATACCGGTGATGGCAACGACTGGATAAGTTCCAACCAAGGTAATGATACCGTCGATGGCGGAGAAGGTAACGATACCATTTATGGCGGAAAAGATAATGATGTTGCTTTCGGTTCCGATGGCGACGACTGGTTAAACGGTAACTTAGGTGATGACTTCCTCGATGGCGGCGAAGGTGTTGATACCCTGTTTGGCGGTCAAAATAACGATACCCTCACCGGTGGAGGCGGTAACGACTGGTTAAACGGTAACTTAGGTGAGGATTTCGTTGACGGTGGCGAAGGCGAAGATTTGGTCTACGGGGGTCAAGACGGCGATACCCTCCTCGGTGGAACCGGAAATGATACTATCTTTGGTAACATTGGCAATGATTTTATCGAAGGAAACGACGGTAATGACCTGATTTACGGTGGTAAAGACAATGATACCCTTTCCGGCAATCGAGGCAATGATACCCTTTACGGCGACTTGGGTAATGATGTCGTTGACGGTGGCGAAGGTACGGACTTTGTTTTCGGTGGCGAAGGTAATGATACCCTTGACGGCGGAGAAGGCAACGACGAACTCACCGGCGGAAATGGCAACGACCTGTTACTCGGCGGTGAGGGTAATGATACCTTAACTGGAGAAGCCGGAAGCGATCGCTTTGTTCTGGCGTCCGGTATGGGTTCAGATTTAATTACCGACTTTACCGATGGCGAAGATATTATTGTTCTCGATGCGGGTTTAACCTTCGACCAACTCACCCTCACTCAAAACAACGGTTCAACTCTGATTCAATTCAATTCCGAACTGTTAGCAACTCTTGATGGTGTGAATATCGGCTTGATCACTGCCAACGATTTTACCACATTTGCAGCTTAATCTTTCTCTCAATTTGATTTTTTGATTTGAATCAATTTGATTTGAATAACGGTGGAAGTTCTTCTAACAAGGGTTTCCACCTTTTTTTTTTGCTGTTATAACTGCGACTCCCCAATTTTGAACCCGAGTTTTATATCAAGCCCGGTTGAATAGCCATCATAAAAGTGTGGGGAGATCAAGAGATTTTGACTAACCGACGATCATCACTTTATTTAGGGTTTCAATCCAAACCCTCGCACCACAACTGAGCGGCTTATCAGGACTATAGACAACACGACATCCTCCCAGTATTTCGACCTGATGTCCATAAACGTTAGTATTACCCTTCTTGACCGTAATTACTGGAAGTTGTTGCTGTTGTTTTTGATTTTGTCGAATTCTATGAGAGTTAACGTGAACAATGGTTTGAGCGGGCAATCTTTGATTGCGCCAACGGGGAGCGGGGCCTCTTGTGCCTCGCTTAATAATGGGTTTGCCGTTAAAGAGGGGAATTAGCCACATCTTCCCGGTTTTATAAGCACCTCGGACTCGGCCTTCGCTCAGGAGAACTCGCAGTCGAGCGGTAGAGATTTCTAAAATATGGGCTGCTTCTGTAGTGCCTACAATCATTGAACTCTTAGGGTATCGTAATAGTTGTGATAACTGTATAACTCAATTATAAATGATCGGCCGATCAATAGTCAATGCTCTGGCTATTCGGTGTTCGGAGTAGCGAGGTTCAACAGAAGCCTGTTCACGGTCGGTGGTACGGGTCAGGTGTCTGTTATTGGTTGATTACACAACCGGATTTGATCTTAGTATACCTATATACTGAAAAAAGGCTTTTGGAAATTGAACGATAATTATCCTCGCTGACTTTTATGAGTTTTATTGTATACTCAGCATAAGCTCGATCCGAACATCCCAAACTCAACTGCTGTTCAAAAATATCATCATGTTAATTAACTTAATTGCTGATTATGGGGTTGGCGATCCGGCATTTGCAGAGGTCAGCCAACGTTTACTTCAACACTTAAGCGGCGCACAAATTCACTGTCTTTCTGTTCCCGCTTTTAGCACGTTAGCAACGGGTTTTTGGATCGCTCAATTGGGACTTAATCCGGGTCCTGAAAACCATTTAATTTATCATAATTGCGCCCCCCGTCAAGATAATTTAGAAGGTCGTCCGAATAACGAAGGGGAAGGACTAACCTATGCTTTACTTCCCAATGGGGTTAAAGTTGTGGGGGTTTTGGCCGGATATTCTCTGTCTTTTATTAAAGATATAGCCGTCTCTATTCATGCTGTAAATGTCTCGCGGGGCGGTTCTCAATTTCGGTCTCGGGATGTGTTTCCCCAAGCGGCTATTGCATTAGCAAACGGGGATGAAAGTGTTTTGGGAGATCTGATTAAACCGGAACAAATTCCCGACCCGCCCACAGATAGAGTGGCTTGGGTGGATGGATATGGTAATATTAAAACAACGATTTCTGCCGATTCAGTTGACCTCGAACCGGAAACAAAAGTTATCGTTCGAGTGGGAGATATGGTCAGCGATGCGGTGTATTCTGATGGGAGTTTTCGTGTCAGTGAAGGAACGTTAGCTTTTGCACCCGGAAGTTCCGGTTGGATGGTGAATGATAAACAACAAGTGCGGTGGATGGAGTTATTTTTGCGGGGTGGAAGTGCTTGGAAACGCTTTGCAAAACCCCGGGTGGGTCAGTTTGTCACTTATCAAGCAATTTGACCTTTGCTGAAAGTACTGTTGTGGGGAATAAAAACCCGCTTTCTAACAGAAAGCGGGTTTTTGGGGTGTAACTCCCAGAAGCGACAACTGCGTTTTGATGTATGATGATATGAGATTAAGTGTTAGCATGGGTAAGCCGTGAAAAAAATTGCCTTACAGAGTCCGCCTGTCTTATCAAAAGAAGATATTCTCACAAAAATACTCAGTTATTTGTCTCAGTTTGACCTCAATCAAAAGCGAGTATTAATGATTTGTGAAGACGTTACCCGTGCTACACCCCTTTATCAATTTTTTCCGGATTTTTTGCAGGTTATCCAAACAGAAGCAAGTCAAATTAGTGTAATTTTTGCTTTGGGAACTCATCGCCCCATGACCCCTACAGAAATGCAACAAAAATTAGGACTAACTCCGGAAGCAACTGATAATATTCAACTCATTAACCACAATGCTTTTGATGATAATGTATTAGTAGAAGTCGGAAAAATTGATAATATTCCCGTTAAAATTCATCATTCAGTCAGCGAACATGATATAATTATTGCGTTGGGAAGTATACTTCCTCATCGTGTGGTTGGTTTTTCGGGAGGGGCTAAATATCTTTGTCCCGGAATTGCCAATAAAGCGGCGATTGATTATACTCACTGGAAAATAACTCGGTATTCAGAATCAGAAATTATCGGCAAAATAGAGAATCCCATCCGTCAAATTATTCATCAAATTGCCGACTTGGTGATGACAACGTTGCCGAAAATTTACGTTTCAGTTAATTTTATTACCCTCCCGACGGGAATTGCTGATTTATTCATCGGTGATTTTTATTCTTCTTACCAAGAAGCCGCAGAAGTTTGTGCGGAATATTTCGTTAAACCCGTTGAACCCTGCTCAAGTATGCTAACCTATATTGATAACAAATGCGTTGATTTTTGGCAGGGTGCAAAAGCCATTTATAACTGCGGTTCTCGCATCCAACAAGGCGGAAAATTGGTCATTCGGGGTCAACTTTCGGAAAAAATATCGGGAACTCACGGCGAAATTATTAGCAAATTTGGCTATTCCAACCCGGAAACCATTCAACATTTAGTGGATGCGGGGGAGTTAACCAGTCCGGTTGTCGCCAGTCACATGATGCGGGTGAGTCAGGCGTTACAAAAATATCAGGTAATTTTGTCTTCTGAAAATATTAGCCAAGCCGAATGTGAGGCGTTAAATTTGGGATATTTAGACCCGAATGATATTGATGAATCCGAGTTTGATTATGTGGTTTATAATGCCACCGATTTAATTTTAACAGACATCTAAATCGCTGTCAAATTAATAATGATTCTGTCGGGGCGGGTTCTCCACAAATTTCTGTTTCTTTGCAACAATTTAGATATAGCACTACGCATTATGGTTAGGACATTGCTAAAAGCGAAAAGTTGGCGGTGTCGGTTTCCGTCCCGCCAAACTTTTTAAGAAGCTGAAAAGCCCTTGCAATCAACTTTTGACTTCTGACTTCTGACCTCACGACTTGCGCGTAGCGCTATAAACCCGCCCCATTCCCCGAACCCACACCGCTATACTGACATCTAAACGGTTATTAAAAATTTAATCGGCTTGAGAAATACCACTCGCTAAAATACCCATAATTTTGTTAACATCGTTGAGATAATATTCACTCAAATCAATAGTTAATGTTTGGTTTTCTAATTTTAAAAATTGCCAAATGCTACCCGTTGTTACCGCACCATAAATGATTTTGATTTCCGTTGCGGCTTGCTGATTAAAAATTTGAGCCGCGACCATTTCCGCCGCGCATTGACCCAAACCTGCATTAATATTTTCTTTTTTGGCTTCTACAACGGTAATGACGGGCGCTGTTAACATCAAAATTTCTGGAGACTTCGTAATAATAAAATCACAAATTCCGTTTAACCCTTTGTTGATGTCAACGGTAAAATCTATCCCAGAAAATAAACTAATTTGTTCTTGAAACTGTCGGCGTAAATCGACTAATATCGGAGCGATAATCATTTCAGAACGGGCTTTTTCACTGTTACTTCCTAAAGCAATGGGTAGATTATAATTGAGGGTTTCTGTGAGTAAATTGCTGGCGGTGAGTTTGGGAACCTCTGCGAAAATCTCCCGTTTTTCTAAAGTGACTAAACCAAACTCTTGTTTGGCTCTCGCTAAACTAAACTCACTGTAAGACATCAACCAACGCCTCCGTTGAGTTTTGAATTATTATATCATGTCTGCCGATGAATTAATAATGATTCTGTAGGGGCGGGTTTATTAACGTTGTTTTTGGGAACACACCCCATTCCCCAAACCGAATTAATAGAATGATTTTGTAGGGGCGGGTTCCGAATAAACTTCTGTTTCTTTGCAACAATTTAGATAAACCCGCCCCATTCCTCCATCAAAATTAATCAACCAGACACAATATTATATCAAATCGAAATATTAATAGGTAACTGGGGCGGGAAGATTTTCTCGCCATTCGGTAAAAAAGTTAGTATCAGTTGTTTGTTGAAGTCCGAAATTTTCTTGCAGTTGTTCGAGAGAAATATCTTTGGCGGGTAGGATTTGTACCATATTGAAGTGTACCTCATAGCGAGCGAGAAACGCTATAATCGCTTTTTTTGATAGCCATCGCCACCTCAATAAAAAACAAGTTGCTTGAGCAACCGTTGAGCCAGTTGTTGGGCAACTTGTTATACTATAGCACTACTCAAAAAGGTGTTTGATACCAAATCCGCTTATTAAAGTAGCACTTTAAATCCTTCTCAAATTGTCAAGAGTCCCTTTTGCCTTTTGCAAGAGCGCTACTTGGCTATTGCCTATTGCAAGCCAAGTAGCGCTATAATTCTCAAGATTCCGATACTCGGGGTGTACCCGATTATTTTGCTTGAACTGTAGTTGCTTGCAAGCCTAAGCCTTACTGTTTGCAAGCCGCTACAGTTACCTACACAAAGTTGAAAACTTTATCATCCGATAAATCGAGGTCAGATGTGTTTTCAACAATACCAATCAATTCATCAAAACCTCCAGTCGTTAGGAAAATAGCTGTTCCGCCTGGTAAACCTGTTGGAGAAGTGCCTAACTCATAGTCCCCTGCACTACCGCTTAACTGAATCACATCCTGATCATCAAAGTCCGTAATTAAGGCATAGTCAGCTTCGTTACCATCATCGTAGTAAGCTTGGCTTTCATCTCCCAAAACGAAGATATCATCATCTTCATCTCCAGGCTCATCTCCGGTTAAGGTATCCACCTCACCCATACCCGGTTGAGAAGCGGTTGGATCGACACCGATCAGGACATCATCGTTATCACCGCCGTTGAGGGTATCATTGCCTGTACCCCCTATAATCGTATCTTTGCGATCGCCACCGTCTAACAAATCATCCCCTTCTCCGCCATTAAGGAGATCGTCGCCTTTTTCACCCTTGAGGGTATCATTTCCGGCACCGCCGTTGAGGGTATCCTCGTCTTTGCCACCTTCTAACAGGTCATTGCCTTCTCCACCTTCGAGTAAATCGTCGGCTTTTTCGCCTTTGAGGTTATCGTCTCCCTGACTGCCATCAATGATATCTTCGTCTTTACCTCCGTCGAGTTGGTCGTTACCTTCGTTGCCTTCAATGTTATCTTCCCCTTTATTACCTTCGATAGTGTCGTCGCCTCCCAAACCTGCGATAGTGTCGTCGCCTGCTAAACCTTTGATAGAATCATCTCCTGGAGTGCCAGTTAATGAATCGTTATCGCGGGTTCCAGTAATATCCTTACCAGTCATAACGAAGGTCAGGTCAGTTGTATCGAATGCTCCGTTTGTAAACTTAGCAATCAAGTCATTATTGTTCGCTGAGAAGATTGCAGTATTATCGGAGTTAAAGATGTAGTCATCGAAGTCGCCACTGAGTTTAATGGTATCTAGACCGCTTTGGAAGTTCAAGATATCAGCAAAGTCACCATCACCGAAGAACGAATAGAAGATATTGTTAATATCTCCGAGAATAAAGGTATCTCCACCGTCACCCCCATCGAGGACATCGACCTCACCCTCACCGGGTTTGGCGCTACTCGCATCGACCCCTGTTAAGCTATCCGAACCTTGATTACCTATAATACGGTCATTTCCACCGCCACCTTTGAGTTCGTTGTCGTTATCATCACCGACAATCTTATCAGCACCAGAAGTTCCGGTAACATTGACAAAGTTGACAATCTCCAACTCCAGGTCGCCGAGTCCCGGCAAATTTTCAACCGTCAACCTTTTTTGTGATAAGTCAACATCAAAGGAAGTTTGACCGCTAATTCCGGTGGAACCATCGATAGCGTTATCTTGTCCTGTCGCACCAACAACGGTTTCGATATTAACAATTCGGTCGGTTCCTGCACTACCTTTGTTAACTACGCCTCCGCGTTCGAGGGTAACGGCTTCACCTAAGTCGCTGTAGTCAACGGTATCATTACCGCCTTTGCCATCATAGGAGTCATCTCCCCGACTTCCTCCGAACTCGTTGTCGTTATCATCACCGACAATATCATCGTCGTTGGAAGTTCCGGTAACATTGACAAAGTTGACAATCTCGAAAGTTTGGTCGCCGAGTCCGGGAATATTTTCAACCGTCAACCTTTTTTGCGATAAGTCAACGTCAAAAGAAGTTTGACCACTGGTTCCGGTGGAACCATCGATAGCGTTATCTTCTCCTGTCGCGCCAATGACCGTTTCAATGTTGAGAATTTGGTCAGTTCCGGCACTACCTTTGTTAACTACGCCTCCGCGTTCTAGGGTAACTGCTTGACCTAAGTCAGCGTAGTTAGCCGTGTCAACGCCATCTCCGCCATCCAAGGT
Organism: Lyngbya sp.; assembly: GCA_035285085.1. Taxonomy (GTDB): domain Bacteria; phylum Cyanobacteriota; class Cyanobacteriia; order Cyanobacteriales; family Microcoleaceae; genus Capilliphycus. Next base: position 61,220 of record JAYKHV010000129.1, read on the forward strand.
ATCGTTCCCTCTGCTGCCAATTAGCTTATCATCTCCATTGCCACCCTCGAGGGTATCATTTCCTGCATTTCCTCTCAGCGTGTCATTTCCCGAATTTCCTTTCAGCAAGTCATCACCGCCTCGACCAATTATTTCATCATTTCCTCCTTTACCTAAAATTTCATCAGCAAATCGGGTTCCGCGAAGCGTTTCACCTGAATTTGTTCCTTTAATAACTGCCATGATTAGTTTGAGCTTTCAAAGACTATACTTCCAAAACTATCAAGAATTTCCGAAAAAAATAAAGTCTCTTGTTTAAAGTTTTACATGGGGTTTAAAAAACCTGAGCTTATGTAAAAAATCCTGGCGATTACCCCCCGAATAAAATACTTTTTTATCAATTTCAGCCCCTTATGTATAAATTTTAATGGCTTTACATAAAATTAATAATGTAAAAAAATGTAAATAGATCGCGAATAAATGCACAAGTTGTATAAAAAAACAAGCTAGATATTTAAAAATTTACACGGGATTTTACAGAACGGGGGTTCATGTAAAACTCCGGCACAATTGAGTCGATTAACATAATTTTGTCAGGATAAAAAGTCTTTTGTTCAAAAATTTACACGGGGTTTTACAGAACGGGGGTTAATGTAAAACTCCGGCACAATTGAGCCACAGAAATCAAACTTCTGTAGACTTTGTTAAATTAGAGGAAACTCATATGAAATCGTTTAATATTTGCTATGGATGACTGGTCGGGAGTTGGGGAAACAGTGAACAGTGACCAGGAGTCAGGTGTTAGGTGTTAGGTGTTAGGAGTCAGGAGTTAGGTGTTAGGAGTCAGGAGTCAGGAGTCAGGAGACAGGAGGAAAGAATTACCTATTACCTCTTGCATGGTTGCCTTTCCCCTTTCCCCTTTCCCCTTCCCCCTTGCCTCTTCACTGTTGCCTGTTGCCTGTTGCCTATTCCCTGTTCCCTACGTGAAGTGCTATAAGTGTTGTTTCCCCACCCGATTTGATATACAATAAACAACAAGAGGCGCAAGCCCTTGCGCCCCTACAGATTGATTTTCAACTGACAAACGAACTAACGAAGCTTGAGAATTTGAGCGGTTAACGCCAAACTTTCTTCATACAAAATATCGCGACCCCAACGTTGCAATTGCTGCGTCATTAGAGATTCTGCTTTTTGGTCAGAAGTCGCCGTCACCTGTTCGGTGCGACAAGACTGAGCGCTTCCACCCGCTTCCATCCGCATACAACCGGTTGTTTCCGAACATAAAATCGTGCAACAATTGGCATTCGGATTACTCGAAGTTAACCGCAAACCGACCAAATCACCGGGAATTTCGCCATAATCGGCCGCAGGAATTGCCGCCAACTCTGCAACAATTTCCTTATCATTTGGCGCTTTAAACTTGACATATTTCAAGTCATAATCTCCGCCTTCATGGGTAAAAGAAATCGGTTTCCAATCCAAACGAGAAGCAAACCAACCCAAAAACATTAACGCTTGGGTGGCATTTCCCTTTTCATAATCAATCGCCACATTATCAATTTCCCCCAACGACATCCGACGTTCGGGCGGGTCAAAAGCGGCGGCCGATAATTCTTGCCAGGGTGCCAAACGGTGCCAATTCAAATCAGCAATATAAGTTTCTTGTTCGATCAATTCCTGCATTTTCAACAATTCCGATTCGGGATCGCTAAAATAACAAGAATCCACAATCAAACAATTACTACAACTTGACAACCGCTTAAACAATTCCTGTTCGGGGTTGGGTGTCGCCTTCCACCAAACAAACTTAGGTAAGTCGGGAATCATCAACGACGCCACCACATCGCTAACCCGTTCTAACGCTTCTTTGGTGCCGCGTAACGTGATATATTCAGCACAGATGAGACTTTCTTCGCTCTTTTGCTGAATCGGACAATAGGCCGAAACCTGAGCCGTTACGCCCGTATCTTCCCCCATGATCGGACATAAGGTAATAATCCGACAGGGATTTTGAGCGGCGATCGCTTCACTAATACTAAACCCGCGACCATCTAAATTGGGGATTTGTTTGCTTTCCGGGGGAAGCTTGGCAAATTCTTCGCGGAGTTTAGCGAGAGTGTGGGAATCAACCCGGCCGGTAATACTGAAACCGTAAGCCTTTTGAGCCTCTTTAATCGCTTCGCGGGTGTTTGTCCCGTGAATGCCATCGATCGCTTCGGAATAGAATCCCAAGCCGGCTAAAAGTTGTTGAAACTCTTCCGGTTCGTAGATGACCATGCTAAACGTCGCCGCCCGAGTGGCGATCGCCGTCGTCTTACCGCCCCCGACGGCTTGAGAAAGCCAGATCCCATTTAATTCGCCCTCAATTTCGCTGAGGGAGATATCTTTTGGTTTTTGTAATGCAACAAGTGGTGTACTCATAGTGTCAATCGCTAGTGATAAGCTTCTTAGCTGTTCATTGTAGAGATGTCCGAAGCGTTCACAGGGGTTATTGTCTTTGGCTATCCGGGAGCGGGAGTCACTCAATCCCCTGCTTCCCCCGATCGCTCCCGCCTTCTGACGCTTCCCCGCAATTTTACAGTCGCCGCCAACGACGACCATCGCGGTTGAGCAACAATTCCGCTTCTACGGGTTCCCAAGTTCCCGCTTCGTACATCGGAATTGCTTCTGGAGGTGCCGGAGCATCCCAAACCTCTAGAATTGGAGTAATAATCTTCCAAGAGGCTTCTACCTCATCCCCTCGGGTGAACAGGGTTTGATCGGCAAGCATACAATCAATCAACAGACGGGCGTAAGCGTCGGTACTCGGCTTACCAAAGGCGGTATCGTAGCGAAAATCCATATCTACCGACCGGGTTCTCAGGGAGTTTCCGGGGGTTTTCACCTCAAACCGCATGGAAATCCCCTCATTGGGTTGAATTCGCAGGGCGAGAACGTTGGGGTTCGCTTGTTTGGCCGCCGACTGGAACATCAAATAGGGAACTTCTTTAAACTGGATGGCGATTTCTGAGACTTTTTTCGGCATCCGTTTTCCGGTTCGCAGATAGAACGGTACCCCTTTCCAGCGCCAGTTATCGATATTGAGTTTCAACGCCGCATAAGTGGGCGTGGTTGAATTGGCGTCTGCGCCTTCTTCGTCTCGATAACCGGGAACTTCTTTGCCTTTCATCCAACCGGCAGTATACTGACCTCTCACGGCCGACTGTTCCAAGTTGGTAATATCGGCGAGGTGGGTCGCCTGCAAGACTTTTACTTTCTCGTTGCGAATGCTATCGGCTTCTAAGGAGTTGGGCGGTTCCATCGCCGTCAAACAGAAAAGCTGCATCAGGTGGTTCTGCACCATATCCCGCAACGCCCCGGAGGTTTCGTAGTAACCGGCCCTGCCTTCTAAACCGACGGTTTCCGCAACGGTAATTTGAACGTGATCGACAAATTGGCGGTTCCACAGGGGTTCAAAAATGGCGTTGGCAAACCGAAACACCATCAAGTTTTGAACGGTTTCTTTGCCCAGATAGTGGTCAATGCGGTAAACCTGTTCTTCGGCACAAACTTGACGGACAATGCGGTTGAGAACTTGGGCGGAACTGAGGTCACGACCAAAGGGTTTTTCAATCACCAAACGGTGCTTTTTCGGGTCGGTTAACATTCCGGCCGCACCGAGTTGTTGAATGGCTTCTCCGAAGAAACGGGGCGCCACAGACAGGTAAAAGACCCGGTTTCCCCGAGTTCCTCTCTGTTCGTCGAGTTCGCCTAAAAACGCCTTGAGTTTCTGGTAGCTTTCCTGCTGATCCATGTTTCCGGAACAGTAAAACAACCCCTTGGCGAAGTCGTTCCACAGTTCCTCGCTTTGTATCCCGCCCCCGAATTCTTCGACGCCGATCCGCATCTGTTCGCGGAAGTAGTCGTGTTCCCACTCCCGTCGGGCGACTCCGACTATGGTTAATTCTGGAGGAAGTTTACGTTCGAGGCGCATTTGATACAGCGCCGGAACCAGTTTGCGCTGAGTTAAATCCCCTGATGCACCGTAGATTACTAAAATCTGGGGTTCGGGGATGCGATCTTGTTGCAGTCCAACCCGTAACGGATTTTCGAGTAGTGTGACCATTTACATTCCCTTGTCAATTTAGTTGAGGCGGTGACACTTTTTGTTTGTTTTAATTATCTGTTTTTGGCGATCGCCAAACCGTTAGAAATGAACAGTTATTGATTTTACTTTTTAGGCGGGGAACTTTTGAGCTTGAAAGCCTGACTTTAGCAAGCTATTGAGTGAGATTTTCCTCTTTAACCAACAGGCTTTTTTCTCTGGGAGTGCCTAAAATAATAATTGACTGTTCAAACTTAGGCGGTAATACCTATCTAATCGGCTGTCACCCGAAGCGATCGCCCTGGGGTTCACTATCCCACCGTTGAAAGCTGTTTTACCTTTTCTTCTAAGGAACCCATCAACGAAGTAAAGGGTTTAACAAACTTATCAATGCCTTCGCTTAATAAGTCATCCATGACTTGATCGATCTCGATATTAATGTCGGGATCTTTAAGACTTTCAATCAAGTGATAAGCCTTATCAACATCAGTTTCGACCCGATTTTCAACATCACAATGATCGGCGCAAGCATCGATAGTATTCGGAGGTAATGTATTAACGGTATTCGGCCCGATCAGTTCGTCAACATACATTACATCGCTATAGCTTGGGTTTTTGGTGCTGGTACTCGCCCACAATAACCGCTGTGTATTTGCACCTTTTGCCGATAATGCTTTCCAGCGATCGCTTTGAATAATTTTCTTGTATTCTTGATAAGCAATCTTGGCGTTAGCAATGGCAACTTTACCTTTAACTTCCTCTAATTTTGCCTTACGATTCAAGTCGGTTACGCCGTGCAGTTTGGCATCAATGGCATCATCAATATTACTATCAATCCGACTGAGAAAGAAACTCGCCACCGACGCCAACTTACTGATATCTTTTCCTTGATTGACACGGGCTTCTAAGCCTTTAATATAAGCCCAAGCCGTATCCACATAACTTTTCACCGAAAACAGCAAAGTCACGTTAACATTAATTCCGTGAGCGATCACCCGTTCAACCGCCGGAAGTCCTTCGGGAGTTCCCGGAATTTTAATCATCACATTTTCCCGACCAATAGCTTCATAATAGCGTAAAGCCTCTTTAACGGTACTCTCGGTATCTTTAGCAATAGTCGGGGGAACTTCAATGCTGACATAACCATCTAATCCGCCCGTTTGTTCGTAGACGGGTTTAAAAATATCGCAAGCATTGCGAATATCTTCAAACACCAGGGACTCATAAATTTCCATCACCGACTTGCCGGCTTTAATCCCTTTTTCGATTTCCGCATCATAGATGGCATTTCCCTTAATGGCTTTCTCAAAAATCGCCGGGTTAGAAGTAATTCCCCGAATCCCTTTTTCAACCATTAACGTCTTCAATTCACCGGACTCAATCAGGTCGCGGCTTAAATTATCCATCCAGATACTTTGACCGAGATTTCCAATTTCCAGCAGATGATTTGTGGTCATAACTGCAATTCCTGTAACGTCTACAAAATTGAAACAAATAGAGAGCGGATTTTCCGATTAAGCGAACTGTAGGATGAATCAATCTCTAATTTAAACAGTTCAGTTAATCGGTGTTTCCGGTTCAATATCGCTTTCCGATTCTATCGGTGAATGTTTTAGCCTAGAGGTATTTTTAGGCCTAACTCTAGAAAGAGGACCGTCTAGAGTTATAGAAACGACTATTGTTGATCTCGACGCACCCGATCTTGAATAAACGACTCTACCAAGGCAACATCTTCTTTACTGCCAATGACAAGAGGCGTGCGTTGATGTAATTTAGTGGGAACCACATCCATAATTTCTTCTATTCCTGTAGAAGCCCGTCCTCCGGCTTGTTCCATTAAGAAAGCCATCGGCGCCGACTCGTACAACAACCGCAGTTTTCCTTCCGGTTTTTTCACGGTACCGGGATACAAAAACACACCACCCTGATACAAAATTCTATGAATATCTCCGACTAAAGCGCCGCTATATCTAGCCGTGTAACCGTCGTGACGGTGAACATAACGAATATAATCGCGAATGGATTCATCCCACTGCCAGAAATTCCCTTCGTTGACGCTGTAGACCGGGCCGTGATCGGGAATTGTAATGTTCTCATCTGCAAGAATAAATTCACCCAGACTCGGGTCTAGGGTAAAGGAATGAACGCCAGTTCCAATGCTGTAAACCAGCAATGTACTCGGGCCATAGAGGATATACCCCGCACCGATTTGTTTGCGTCCATGTTGCAGCAAGTCCGCAGCCTCACCTTCTTCGTCGTTCCCTTCCTGTTGACGAATGGAGAATATCGATCCGACATTGAGGTTGGTATCGAGATTGGATGAACCATCCAGCGGGTCATAAAGCAGGGTGTAGCGTCCGATGGGGCAGTTTTCGGGAATATAGTAAGGCTTCTCCATTTCCTCCGATGCCAAGCGACAAACTAAGCCGCTTTGTTTGAAAACGGAGATAAACACCGCATTGGAGTAGAGATCCATTTGTTTGACTTCTTCCCCTTGGACGTTCACACTGCCGGTGAACCCCAAAGCATCATCTACTAATCCCGCCCGACTCAAACGACGTGCAATCAGTTTACCCGCCAGTCCGATGCGGTTCATCAGGGCGCTGATGTCTTGGGCATCGGGGGAAAAACTATTGAGTTGTTCGAGAACATGACGGGATAGCGTGGTGCAGTCCCGATCGATGTATTGTCCCTGATCCAGAGGATCGGAGGGCGTAGGCTTGGCTGGAATCTGAACCATGATTATCGTCTCCGGTGTCTACTCGTCTCACCAATTGAGTGAATGTTTTAATTCTCTTAGGGTGAACGAAGTTACTCGCGCTGCCTTCTATCTTAAGGAGACTTTTAGGGTCAAGCGGCTAAATTTTAAGCTAAGTTTTATATCTTTGGTTTGTTTGGCGACTGTTGTTTATTTTTCTTTTTTTAAAGGACTAAGTTCTTCGTCTTTGTTTGGGGTTTCTCTAAAATTCAGTATCAATGGCAGCAGTTTTGGTTAAATAAGTATGAATAACTATTCCCCTGTTAATCTTGTTGGGTGGAAAATTTGTAGGCGCCGACTGCTGCTGCTGCGATCGCCACCGTTAACAAAATCGGTAAACTATACACGGGAAATTTTTCGATGTCGTAGGCTGCGGCTCTTAACCCAATACTGGTATAAGTTAAGGGTAACAAATAAACGATGCTTTTCAAAATTGGCGGTAAGGTAGCGGGGTCAAAAAAGGTCGCGCCTAAAAAAGACATGGGAATAATTAAAAAGTTGTTGTACAGTCCGACGGTTTCTAAGGATTGAACTTGCAAACCAACAATTACGCCCAATCCCGCAAATACCGCACAGTTTAAGACTAAAACCAATAAAAATAACGGGCTGAGAAAAACGAGTTTTTGGGTAAATAAAACCGCGACAATAATCACAGAGAGGGAAGTTAATAAACCCCGGACAATTCCCGCCATCATTTTTCCCAAATGCAAAGATAACGGATGCACCGGAAGCAGCAATAATTCCTCAAAAGTTTTTGTATAGAGACGTTCGCCACAAATTGAAAAAACCGTCCCGCTAAAACTAATCGTCATGGAAGATAACGCCACCATTCCCGGTAAAATAAACTCTAGGTAGCTGTCTCCAATGGCGGGTTTTGGCAAAGAACTTCCCAACCCCAAACCAAAGGCGAGAATATAAATCAAAGGAGAAATTAATCCGGCTGAAGCCACTTGTACCAGTCGCACCCGCAAGTCTAACCAATCTCCCCAAAACACCGTTAAACTATCTTGTAAAATTCGCCGAAATTGCAATCCCTGAATTCTTTTTAAAGTAACCATTTAATACACCTTTTCTAACTGTCTAAAATCCCGTTCAACTTCCGCCCAGAGTGCGCGATTGTGGGGATCGGTTTTTAATGCTTTTTTGAGATAACTTCTGGCTTTTTCCAGCTTTTTCTCTTTAATTAAATGTCGTCCAAAGCGTTGATAAGTAATGGCTTGCCACTGACGAATTTCGATATCTTGGGGGATTCTTTGAGCCAAGCCTTCAATTAAAGCGATGGCTCTCGGAAAGCGTTTATATTTCAAAAGTTGCTGCAATTCTCGATAAGAATTATGCTTGAGTTTCTGCTCAGTTTCCGAGAGTTGTACATTTCTTTTTAAAGCGGGTTCTTGGCGAGAAATCTTCACCCGTAGGGGTTGAAAAGGCGGAGGAGAAACAACCGTTGTTTGTGTCGGTTCGGGCTGACTTACGACTTTAGCTTCGGGTTGAGCAACATCGAGTAAAAACTTATAAGCTTCCGTGACTGCAATAAACTTTTCACGGGCTAAATGATCGGGATTAACATCAGGATGATAAAGTCTAGCCAACCGTCGGTAAGAAGCTTTTACCGCTTCTAAACTTGCTCCCGATCGCAATCCCAACTGTCGATAATAATCTGCCGTATCCATTCAGTTTAGATCAACTCCGTTAACCCTAATTCTCTAGTTAACAGCAAAGAATTATCGATTGTCAACTTGAGAGGGAACACCGGATCAGGGAATTATCAGTCACCAGTCACCAGTCACCAGTCACCAGTGATAACAGTTGACAGTAAACAGTTTCTCCCCACCTCCCGACACCTGTCCCCTGTTCCCTGTCCCCTGTCACCTGTCCCCTGTCACCTGTAAGCTGTCCCCTCTTCACTGGTGACTGGTGACTGGTGACTGGTAACTGTTTAAGCGGGCCGTTCTTCAATCACCTGATCGACCAAACCATAGTTTTTGGCTTCTTCGGCGGATAAGAAATAATCGCGATCGGTATCTTTCTCGATTTTTTCGAGGGGTTGATTTGTGCGTTCGGCGAGGATACTATTTAATAAACCGCGAATTCTGAGAATTTCTTTAGCTTCAATCTCAATATCGCTCGCTTGACCGCGAGTTCCGCCGAGGGGTTGGTGAATCATAATCCGGGCGTGGGGTAGGGCGAGGCGTTTTCCGGGGGTTCCGGCTGCCAACAGAAAAGCGCCCATCGAAGCGGCTAAACCGACACAAATGGTGACGACATCGGCTTTAATGTATTGCATGGTGTCATAGATTGCCATGCCTGCGGTAACAGAACCACCGGGAGAGTTGATGTAGAGATAAATCGGCTTATTGGGGTCTTCAGAATCGAGATACAGCATATAAGCAACAATGGCATTAGCGATCCCGTCATCGACTTCCTCAGATAAGAAGATAATCCGCTCTCGGAACAGTCGCTCGTAAATATTAATCCACTGTTCGTAGGTACCGCCCGGTAAACGATAGGGAACACTCGGAACACCAATGGGCATCGCTTTTTTCCTCCAAGCAAGTTATATTTTCAAGTCGCCATCAAACCGCAGTTAAGACACTTTGGCTAAATCCTTTCGGCTGGCCATAATTTGATCGATCAAGCCATACTCTTTAGCTTGTTCGGGGGTCATGTAAAAGGTTCGGTTCATGTCTTTGGAGATTCTCTCGACAGGCTGACCCGTATTTTCAGAGATAATATCAATCATTAGTCTCTGCTTTGCCAAAACTTCTTTAGCGTTGATTTGAATATCGGTCGCTTGTCCTCGGGTTCCTGACAGAGTATGAGTCAAAGCGATCATAGAATGGGGTAAACAGGCTCGTTTTCCTTTGGTTCCGCAGGAAAGCAACATCGCCGCTACTCCGATCGCCTGACCCAAACAGATGGTAACAATCTCTGACTTGACGTGCTGCATGGTGTCATAGATTGCCAAACCTGCCATCATAGACATGGTACCGATGGACTCATCGGTCATTCCGGCCAACACCGGATCGCCCAACGAGTTAATGTACAAGTAAATTGGCTTGTTTTGGTCTTCCGAGTCGAGATATAACAGGGCTGAAACCAAAGAATTTGCCAATCCCATTGATACGGGTTGGTTGAGAAAAATAATGCGTTCCTGACTCATCCGAGTGTAGATGCTTACCCATTGCCAGTAGCGGCTACCGGGTAAGTTGTAGGGAACGCGAAGCACTTCATCGACAGCCATTGTTAACACCTATAAACACGCTATACACCCACAGGTAACTGTTTGGGTAGTTCTTTTGTACTCTCCAACACGCGATCGATCAAGCCGTACTCTTTGGCTTCTGGCGGGGTCAGGTACAACATTCGGTCCGTGTCCTTGGCAATTTTTTCGGGCGCTTGACCGGTGTTTTTAGAAAGAATATCTAATGTTGCTTGCTTGTTGGATAATACTTCTTTCGCCCGGATCTGAATATCGGTGGCTTGAGAGCGACCCATTCCCATGCGAGGCTGATTGAGTACAATCGTCGCATGAGGTAAACTGGCCCGGAAACCTTTGGTTCCCGCCGAGAGGATCATCGCTGCGGTTCCCATCGCCTGACCGATACAAATGGTGTGAACGGGGGGCTTGATGTAGCTGATCGTGTCACAAATGGCGAAGGCTTCGGTATCCTGACCGATCGCATCTCCGGTATACCAAGAGGTGCCGGTGGAGTTGATGTAGAAGTAAATGGGTTTGTCTGAAGCATCAAACTGGAGGTAAAGTAACTGAGCGATGATCAGCTTGGTTACATCGACTCCTAGCTGGCGTTTGAAGTCATCAGAGGAAACTAAGGGTAAACCCAGATAGATGATTCGCTCTTTCAACAGGAGAGAGGGAAGATCTGGAGGGGGTGTCCGAACGGCGCTGTCGCCATAGTATGGGCTTTGCACGGTTAATCTGTTATGAACTCTTCAAAAATTGTAACTTGAACCTAGAAAAGGATTCTGATACAAAAATAGTAACGCAAGTTTAGGTTACTCTGTTGAGGGTTAGTTTATCTCTTTTTTGCGATCGGTGGTGCCGCACGATTTTATCCCCCGAGAGCGATAATCCCGCTTTTCTCTAACGCTTTTACTCAATTTGAGGGTTTTTCGCTGCCGTTCTTCAAGGGTTCGGGAATTACGTCAAGGTGTGGATTTCCGATCTCAAACGCGATTCCAACCCCGCGATCGCTAATAATATTAGCTGATGTTCAAACCGTCGGCGAACTCGACCCTTGGTAATTTTCTCGGGTTCGGGAAGTTCGGACAAAGTTAATGTAGAATTAAACAGATTTATCTGAGTCCCTAAAAAGCTCCGGTCCGGTAAATACATACTAGCGCAAGTTTAGCTCACTCCTATGAACGTTAGTTTAGAACCTTTTCTCAACGATCCCAACCTTGATGTTACCCAAGGAAGCAGCCAACGTCAGCTTTCTATTTCGGTTTCGGCGCTTCCCAACTCCATCGATCGCCATGTTCCCCTGAACCTCTGTCTAATTTTAGATCACAGTGGTTCGATGAGCGGGCGTCCGTTGGAAACCGTTAAAAAAGCGGCGGGAGAATTAATTGATCGCTTAAACCCTGGCGATCGCATTTCGGTTGTGGTTTTCGATCATCGGGCTAAAGTGTTAATTCCCAATCAAGATATTGACGATCCCGAAAGTATTAAAAAGCAAATTAATCGCTTAAGAACTTCGGGCGGGACTTCTATTGATGAAGGATTAAAACTCGGGATTGAAGAATTAGGAAAAGGAAAAGTTGAGCGTATTTCTCAGGGCTTTCTCCTCACCGACGGGGAAAACGAACACGGAGATAATAACCGCTGTTTGAAGTTGGCAAAACTCGCGACCGATTATAATTTAACTTTAAATAGTCTCGGTTTTGGAGATGATTGGAACCAAGATGTTTTAGAAAAAATTGCCGATGCGGGTGGCGGTTCTCTGGCTTATATTGAATATCCAGAACAGGCAATCGATGAGTTTAGCCGTTTATTTAATCGAATGCAATCGGTGGGTTTAACTAATTCTTATTTGCTATTTTCTTTAATGCCAGGAGTGAGATTTGCTGAGTTAAAACCCGTCGCCCAAGTTGCCCCGGATACGATAGAATTACCGTTACAACAAGAGGGGGATAGATTTGTTGTGCGGTTGGGGGATTTAATGAAAGACATGGAACGCATTGTTTTGGGAAATCTTTATATCGGAAAATTGCCTCCAGGAAGACAAAAAATCGCCCAGTTACAAGTTCGTTATGACGATCCGGCGTTAGGAAATCAAGGATTATATTCCGAACCGGTTTTGGTTGAAGCCAATGTTATTAATGGATATAAACCCACTCCAGATCCCCAAGTTCAAAAACATATTTTAGCCCTTGCAAAATACCGACAAACCCAAATAGCAGAAACCAAATTACAACAAGGCGATCGCGTGGGTGCGGCGACAATGTTACAAACTGCGGCGAAAACCGCTTTACAAATGGGGGATAACGGCGCCGCGACGGTTTTACAAACAAGCGCCACTCGTTTACAATCGGGTGAAGAACTTTCCGAAGCCGATCGCAAGAAAACCCGCATTGTTTCTAAAACGGTATTAAAAAGTGAATAGTAATTCGGGGAATAGTTAGGAGTCAGGAGACAGGTGACAGGAGTCAGGAGTCAGGAGTCAGGAGACAGGAGACAGGAGTCAGGAGTCAGGAGTCAGGTGACAGGGGACAGGGAATAGGAAACAGATTTTTCTGTAGGGGCGCATGGCAATGCGCCCTCCTAAACAGCCCGATTATTACCCCTTACCCCTTACCCCTTTCCCCTTTCCCGTTCCCCCTTGCCTTTTACCTGTTCCCTGTTCCCTGATCCGTCGTTCCCCGAATTTAACGCTTGACGTTGGGCTTCTAATAACTGTTTAATTCCAATTTCAGCATAATCCATAATTTTATTCAACTGCTGACGGGTAAAACTTTCGGCTTCTGCGGTTCCTTGTAATTCAATAATTCCCAATTTATCGTTCATTACAATATTAAAATCAATATCTGCGGCGACATCTTCTTCGTAGTCTAAATCTAAATAGGGTTCCCCTTCTAATAATCCCACAGAAACGGCAGCAATTTGATGAGAAATTGGCGATTTTTCCAACTCCCCTTTTTCCACTAATTTATCAAACGCATTCGCCAACGCCACAAACCCACCGGTTATCGAAGCGGTACGAGTTCCCGCATCGGCTTGAATGACATCCGCATCAATAATAACCGTTTTTTCACCCAATACTTTTAAGTCTACCGCAGCCCGCAAACTGCGACCAATTAAACGTTGAATTTCTTGGGTTCGTCCCGATAATTTCATCAATTCCCGGGGTTGACGCTGTTGAGTCGCACCGGGTAACATTCGGTATTCTGCGGTTAACCAACCTTGTCCACTATCTTGTAAAAATTTGGGGACTCCCGGCTGAATGGTAACATTACAAATAACCTGAGTATTCCCGCATTTTGTCAGTACAGAAGCCGCAGAATAGCGGGTATAATCGAGTTCAAAAGAAACCGAACGCAATTCATCGGGTTTTCGATCATCCAGACGTTGCAAAACCATAAGAATACACCTATAATTAGTTTGTGGAAAAGAGTAAATTTTCAAGTCTTACTAGCAGAAGAATTCCCGGAACTCCTCAACTGACTAAAAATTTCCTGTTGTACTTTTTCGGGGGGTTGGTTCCCATTAATATCGAGCAAGCGATCGCGAGGGCTGTAGTATTCTAATATGGGAATGGTACGTTGATAAAACAGTTCGATCCGACGTCGAATAATCAAAGGTTTGTCATCCGATCGCGATCGTTGTATTGTCCGACTTGCTAACACATCTTCGGGAACATTGAGATAAATTGCCCAATTTAATTGTTGTCCCAAATCTTCGAGTAAAAAATCCAATTCTTCGGCTTGAAATGCAGTTCGAGGATAGCCATCAAGCAACCATCCATCACTGACATCGCGTTGAAGTAGCCGTTGACGAATGAATTGAATCATAATATCATCGGGTACCAATTCCCCTTTTTCCACGTAGGGACGGGCTTTTTCGCCGAGGCTGGTTCGATAAGCGATCGCGTTTCGCAAAACCTCACCCGTAGATATCGAGGGGATATCGAGATGCTGAGATATCCCTTCGGCTTGTGTTCCTTTGCCGGCGCCGGGTCCTCCGAGAATCACCAGTCTCACTCCATTTCACCCCCTGATCTTGCGTTAAAACTAAGTTAACGTATATTGTCTCATTTGTTTAATCATCTGGAAACTGCCAACAGGCGATATGTTCAACGTTTGTACTTCCACAAGTGGGACAGGATGCTTCATCGGAAGAATCTACCCATTCATAATGACATTGACGACAGTGACAGAAAACATTATTATCGTTGGCTTGTCTGAGATTAAATTGCCATCGTTCCAATTGAGTTTCTGAGTTTGTAAAATTGGGATCTGACATCTTTAAAGTTGAGGAATTGAAGTCGGTTTTAATAAGAAATCTGCTGCTTTTTTAGTAATGTCTTCGGACAGATGAATCTGTTTGAGTTTAACTAAATTCTCACTAACAAATAAATCTCGAACCATCACTTTTTCACCCTTGTTAAAAGAAGTTTCATAAAAAACCTCTTTAATTCCCGCCGAAATAATCAGTTTCAAGCAAGAAATACAGGGTTCTAACGTCACATAAATACTCGCCCCCCCGCAGCTAATACCGTGTTTGGCGGCTTGGGCGATGGCGTTGGCTTCGGCGTGAACCGCCCGCGAGGGTAAAGATGAACTGGCGTCGCAGCTACTTAACCCCGGATAGCAGTAACCTTGGGTTGTGCAGTGTACCGAACCCGATGGCGAACCATTGTAACCGGTGGCGACCACTTGGCGATCTTTAACGATAACGGCGCCGACGGGAAACGCCAAGCAAGTTGAACGGGTGGCGGCGAGTTTGGCTAACATTAAAAAATATTCGTCCCAAGTGGGGCGGAGTGGGGGTTCGTAGTGAGAAAATTGTTCATCCATAACGGGTAGAATTATGAGTTTAATTTATATATTCCCTTTTTTATATTATAGTATCTAAAACATTTTTGATTTGAATTAAAGCATCTTCGTAATTACTAAAAAGCACTTCAGCAATTACGCTTGGAATTCCGCGTGGAAATCTTGATATTTGTTTTTCTTGCTCATAAATTAGAATAATAGGGATTGAATTCATGTCTGCATAAGCTAATTCCATGCCAACACCTATTGATGGAATACCCACATAGGCAATTACAAAATCCGATGTGCTAACCTTGTATTTATCAGTATCAAAAACTTGCTGAACACTAACATCAGGATGTAATATTGGATCGGTATTTAAGTGAGGAATGTATGCTAATAGCCCAAGAGTTTCACTCAAACTACCAATTCTACTATAAAATTCCTTGATTTCATCTATATTTTCCACGCCAGTTAAAGCCCCAGAAATATAAACTTTTTTATTTTCTTGCATCTTATTTAATCCTTAAATATCGAGTTTATTAATTTTTTATGGATTTTATTTTTTAGTTTTTGACATTATTTAGTTCATTTAGGATTTCTAATAATTTCTACTACTAAAGGACTAATTCCTGCAATCAAAGCAGCTATAGTAGCACCAAAAGCCGGATCAATACGAGCTGTTAAGCCACCTATTATCAAAGATGCTATCACATATATAATCATTAGGAGAAAGCGATATTTTCTTTCTTTCTCTAATTTTTCTCCTGCTTTATCCGCCTTAGCTAAAAGTATTCTCCATAAGTCTTCTCTATCAATTTCTCTAGTTGGATTTTTTACAGCATTGGATTTTACTTCAAAAAAGCATACTGTACAAATTTTTTTTTCATATTCAATTACTGTTGGAGTATCGGAGTAATTATGAACTGATATCAAAAGCTTTCCTTTCCAACCCGGGTCTATAGTTGTTGAAATATTAGATAAACCTTCAGGTACAACTTTTGACACTAGAGAGTGAACAGTAGCGCCAACTTCTGGGGATAGAATGACACTTTCTAAGGTTTCAATAACTACTGTATCGTCAGGTTCAATTTTGAATGTTCCTTGCTCACGAATATTAATCACGTTCCTTTTTCGCCAAGAAAAGCCCTTATAACCAACCCTTAAATCATAGCCAACTGGTGTTAAATGATCTTCATCAAAAGGCTCTATACTAATACCAGTATTGCTACCATTTTTATAAGCTTCTCTAGCTTGTCTGATATCAACATCGCTTAACATAGTTTCTCCTCGTATCCCGCAATTTTAATGGGTAAAAACTAATGGTTGATCTTGTTTGTACGTTAGATCACCAATTGATAAAACGATTTCAGCTTTTTGAAGTTCAGTTCCTAAGTACATAGCGTGTTCAACTTGTAAAGTCGGACAGTCTTTTGCTATTTTTAGATAAAGTTGACGAGCAGATTTTCCTGAGTAACAGTTGATAACCTCCCCTGACCCTGGTGTAATATGTTCGACCACGATCTGATTGTTTTGAAGCAAGATCACAAAACTTCCCACCGGATCATCAAAGTTTTTACGCTGACAAAGTTTAGAATATTCAGTTTGAATTAAACGATCTGCATTTTCCCAAGTATCATCATAAATATGAGCCGATTGACTGATGGTAATAAGCGGCCCCATAACAAGATTATAGTCAGAACGATTGGCAATTTCATCTCTAATATATCGCTGTAAACTTCTTAATCCCATTGCGTTAGCAGGCCATGCTGAAAACATATCGTTACTCCGTAGCGTTGCAGTTAAAGAAATTTCATTATTAACAACTCGAACCCAGAGATGATTAAGACAAGGGGAACCACCGTGTTGATGATCTGAACTTCCATCTGGTCTTCTATTGATGTTTCCGCCAGAATCCCATAAATTCATCACTGCTGATGCTGCATCTATTTCTTTCACTAATTTATTAATAACATCCTCAATTTGATCTCGTCCAAACCAAGAACGTAGTCTTTGAGCATAAGTGTATTTCACACCTTCTTGATAAGGAGAATCCTTTAAAATTTGACCAATATATTCTTGAACAAACTCTCTATTTATAGGTAAATAATTGGGTTCTGGAAAATAATAGTTTTCAGGTTCGTTCTTAACAACAGCTACCAAGTCAATTAATTCTTGCCACTGACCGTCATATCCAGTCGGTCTAATTGTTCCGATTGATCTAATACGGTGGATAATTTTTACCCATGTTTCAGCGATTGTTTCAGCTTCAATCCGATGTCCATAGCGTTCACCGGGTAAAATTTTACTCTCCGTTTCACTTTTGGGGAAAGTTAATGGTTCTCCCCAAGATTCAATCGTTTTATTAGCTAATGTTTTAATTGTATCTATAGCTTCTGTTATCGAATAAACTTCCTTGTACTCAATAGATTCTCGTAATTTTTCTAAAGCACTAAATTCAATTTCAATATCGATATAACCCAAACGAGACGAGGAAACTAACCAGCAATCTTTTCCGGCATCACTTTTTCCTCTGTTAAAACCGTGCCGAAAAAAATCTAACAAACATTCACAAGCTCCAGAGTTTTGATCTTCTTTTGTTGCATTTAAAATAACTAAAGATCTAACATGAGGATTGGCTAATAAGTTACGCAATAAAAACGAAATTCCGCGTGTGGAACTATATAACTGTCCAATAACAGCATATTCGGTTGGTTGTAATTTATTGGCGACTGTATTTTTTACTGTCCAACCTGTTACTACAGCAACTTGACCCGTACCGATGATTAATTGATTGGGTTTATATAAGGGTTTATATTGATATTGAGTTGAGAAGCCCGCAATTTGCATCAGATCTAGATTATACTTAAGAATAACAGGCTTACGATTATATCACATCTCGCCAAGATATCCATATTGAGAATTTAATCAAAATAGTCTACTGTTGTTGATACAGAATAGGTTCTGATATGGTTCTGTCCCCTCAATTTACCAAAGCGCTCGTCTACGCCTGTGAACTCCACGCCGAGCAAGTTCGCAAGGGTTCGGGTGTTCCCTATGTGGCGCATTTGTTGGGTGTTGCTAGCATTGCGTTAGAATACGGAGGCAACGAGTCGGAAGCGATCGCCGCACTTTTACATGATGCGGTCGAAGACCAAGGCGGCGCATCTACAAGGGAAGAAATTCGGCGTCGGTTTGGGGAGACGGTCGCGGCTATTGTAGACGGGTGTACCGATACGGACCAAACGCCCAAACCCCCTTGGCGAGAACGCAAACAAGCTTACATTGACCATCTTCCCAGAGCTTCCGCTTCTGTGCGTTTGGTTTCTGCGGCCGATAAACTTTACAATGCCCGATCTATTTTACAGGATTATCGTCAGGTCGGTGAAACAATTTGGGAACGGTTTACAGGGGGAAAAGAAGGAACACTTTGGTATTATCGCTCGCTGGTCGAGGCTTTTGAAAAGGTAGAAACAACGCCTCTTGTTGAAGAATTGGATCGGGTTGTTTCTCAAATTGAACAGTTGGCAAAATGAATTGACTTGATGACAACTACCCTTTGATTAATTTTGAATATTAAAGGAGAAAAATGGCAAATGTTCGCTTAGATAAAATCAACCGTATCTATAATAATGTTACCGCAATTGAGGAGATTTCTTTTGAAGTTCCCGACGGTGAATTTTGGGTGCTTTTGGGGCCTTCCGGCTGTGGAAAATCAACAATTTTGCGGACAATAGCGGGTTTAGAAACGGCAACAAGCGGCAATCTTTATATTGATAATCGCTTGGTGAATGAAATTCCGGCTCGCGAACGAGATGTGGCGATGGTGTTTCAAAATTACGCGCTTTATCCCCATATGAGCGTCGCGGAAAACTTGGCATTTGGTTTAAAAATGCGTAAAATTGAACCTCAAATTATACAGGAACGAGTTCAAAAAGTTGCGCGATCGCTATCAATTAATCGTTTATTAAACCGCAAGCCGAAACAACTTTCGGGCGGACAACAACAACGGGTTGCATTGGGGAGGGCGATAGTACGAGAACCCCAAGTTTTTCTACTCGATGAACCGCTTTCTAATCTCGATGCTCAACTGCGAGATGACACGCGAGCGGAACTGAAAAAGTTACATCACCATTTAAAGATTACCACAATTTATGTTACCCACGACCAAACCGAAGCGATGACATTGGCGGATCAAATTGTGGTTTTAGACCAAGGAAAAATTCAACAAATTGGAGATCCTCTAGCTGTTTATGCCAAACCAAAGAATCAAATGGTTGCCACTTTTTTAGGCAATCCTCCGATGAATATTTTACCCGTTACCTATGGTAATAGCATCTTTTGGATCGGAAATCAATCTTTTAATTGTCCGCTAGAAATTCAAGAAAAAATCAATCCCAAAGATAGAGAAACTTTTAACTTGGGAATTCGTCCCGAACATATTGAACTGGTTACATCTAATTCGGATCTAGAAAATATTCAGTCCGATAGTCGAAAATCCAATCAAGCTTTGCTGTCGGTTGAGGTTGATGTGATTGAACCTTTGGGTCGAGAAACTTTAGTTCGAGCCAGTTTATCGGTATCGAATAATTCTGAGTTTTCCCAAACTTTAATTCAGTTTATAACCCCAGGACAAATCCGTTTAAAACCTGGCGATCGCATTTCGATTAAACTCGATCTCAATCAGGCTATTATTTTCGATCCGCATCGGGGAGAGACATTATATGCTTAACCGTTTGGGGAAAATCCTATTCTAAAAATTCTATTTTTGTGGTTGAGTTATCTTCTTCCTCCTCTTCTAATTCTTCGATTTCAAAGCTAAAATCTTCTTCTGCTAAGACTTCATGTTGTTGTTCAACTTCAACCGTTTTTTCCTGATAATTAAATGGATTTAGAGTCAGAGTTTGTTGATTAGCAGAATCTTCAATTTTAGCAGATGGAGGGAGTTCATTTTTCATCACCGAACTCAACTTTACCATTAATCTAGGCCCGGAATGTCCGAGACGAATCACCATTCCATCTTTAATGAAAAACTGATTGAGAGGTTTATTATTGATATAGGTACCGTTTGTACCGAAACACAAAGCTTCCCAACCCGATTCTCGATTCCACAGTTCTAAATGATGACGAGAAACAACAGCATTATAAATCACAATATCATTATCTTTTGCACGGCCAATCCGAATCGTTGACTTATCCTTGAAAGTCCATCGATTCACTGGTATAGGTTGAGTTGGGTGAATGAGAATCAGAGTAATCACTTATGGATCTAAAAGTGAGATAAAAATATATACAAATTGTTCAGTTTGAATCATTTCTTCTGTTTTCAACTTCAAAATCAATCTAAGTTTCTCAAAACTCGCATTTTTTGAGTTTACCACAACTTAAACTCCATTTGAGGTGGAACTTTCGGAATGATCCCGGTCGGTATTGATTTCGCCAGAACTTGCCGGAAGTCCTTTAGGCGATGAGTCTTCTATTTCCCGTTCTTCTGAAATAATTTCCGCTTGAATTTCTTTCATTCCCTCCTGTTTTCCTTTCGTGATTTTTTGAGCATTTCGTTTCAATTCCTCCAAGTGTTCTCGGGTTTTATCAAAATCCTCTTGTAAAAATTCTGCCGCTTGACCCATTTTTTGACCCAAACCTTCCGAATATTGCTGAGGAGTTTGGATTGCCGCTTCTAACACGATCAACCGTTTTTTTCCCGCGCTAGAAACTGCCGTTGCGGAGAGAATATACACCCCCTCTAATACACCTCGCAACCCCTGAGAACTGTAGAGATAACTATTGATAAAACCTGTTTTTTGATCGAAAATATAATCAACTATTGAGCCGATTTTTTTGCCCGCATCAGTCCAAACTTCGTGATTCATCCCGTGAAGAGCAGATTCCGGTTTAGTTTGATTTTCCGACTCCTCAGAACTGCCCCGATTGACAAGAACTGCATCTTCACCAATTTGAGTAATATTATCCCAAGTGAAGACTCGTTTTTGACCTCGAATCAGTCCAGATTTGCAAGTCAAAGCCACCACTTGATGAGATTGAGGATTGATCCACAGTTGTTCTACTCGGCCTAAATCTTCAACTGTATTTCGTTCTAGCACTAATCGATTGATTAACTCACTCCGTTTAATCATCTGGGTTATGGTATTCATAGAGTTAGCCTGATACTACTTAGAATTTGATGAGACTTCAGTAACTCCAACCTCCTTATTTATTTCATCTAAATTGAGACTGAGTTGACCGAGTGTCAACCCTCCTTATTCAGTTACGGTAATATCTTCGTTCGGTTCAGAGGATATTAATTGAGAAGATGTTGAATAGGAACTCTGATCAATTTTAACTCCTGTTTCTAAGTGGTCTACGGTTTTTGTTTGTCTTGGCTTAATTCCAATTCTACCCATTGAATGTTGTTGAGTTGGATCGACGGGAATATTTAGCTTAATTTTCGGCCCGGAAATCGCTAAATGAATAATTTGTCCATCAACAATTGGAGATTCTTGAATGAGTTTGCCGTCAAGATAGGTGCCATTTGTTCCCAAACCAATAACAGTCCAAGTTTGTCCTCGACGTCTTAACTCGACATGATACCGGGAAACTACAGCACTATATAAAACGACATCATTTTTCACCGAACGGCCGATCCGAATCACCTCCTCCTGTTCAAAAGTCCAAACACGAACGGGGATAGATTGGTTGGGATGAAGTAAAGTTAAGGTAATCACATTGACAGGTTTCAGTTCAAGTAGAGCACCCAAGCACAATTTTAAATTGTTCAGTTCCAATTTTGAACCCCAACAAATCGTTATTGCTCGATCAAAGCTGATCTCAACACTTTCCTTTTGAAATCGAGTTCAAAATTCTACCTTGAATCTTCAAATTGGCTTAGGAGAGTTGAAAAATAAACGAAACGAGGTCACCTTTTCCAAGGGAAACGCGATCGCCAGGTCGCAGCCGATGTCGATTTCCCTTGGTCAGAGGAATATTATTGACATAAGTTCCATTAGAACTGCCGACATCTTCAATATAATAGGAATCCCCCTCAACGCGAATATCGGCATGAGTACGAGAGACAATTTCTGAATTGGGGAAACCGGAAACATCAAGATCTGGGGGAACCAGATCGTTCGGCTTACCCACATGAATCACGGCTAAATTGGGAGGGAGTTCTAGACTCACATTGGTTTGAATGTGCAGTAAACGTGCAGATTGACTTTGAAGTTGAGTATTTGGACTCACCGTATTGGCCACCGATGCTGTCGATGGGGATGTATTGACTTCGCTGGTCGTAGCCACAGGCACCGCCACCGGATCGGGATCGGGGTTGGATTTTTCTAAATTGGGGGACGAGATCGCAGAAGTAACAACAGGTTCTGGCATCACCAACGGCTCAGGTGTCACGGGAGCAGAGGGTGGAGACACCACAGTGGGTATAGCGGCGGCTTCTTCTTCCAAAGATGCTGTTGCTGGCTGCAAATTATAGCCACACTGACCGCAAAAGGCAGCATCACTTTGAACGGTTGCACCGCAACTTGGACAAGTCGTTGTTGTTGGTAGAGGAGTGTAGCAAGCTTCACACTGAGTTGCTCCCTCCGGGTTTTGGTGATTGCAATTTGGACAAACAATCATCACAATTCTCTGTAGTCAGCTATTACAATTCTGACACTTCCAGACGCTCTCAGCTATGAAATTGTTGGAAA
The DNA here is from genome assembly GCA_035285085.1 of Lyngbya sp. Lineage (GTDB taxonomy): Bacteria > Cyanobacteriota > Cyanobacteriia > Cyanobacteriales > Microcoleaceae > Capilliphycus. The sequence goes on from JAYKHV010000129.1 coordinate 83,733, forward strand.
TAGGCAATAGGCAGTTTACAGTTATCAGTTATCAGTGACCAGTTATCACCGATCGCTGGTCACGGGTTCGCTGCTTGCGGTGAGAGTTCGCGCATAGAGCGACGGACGTTCCCGAAGGGTCACCGAAAACTGAAAACTGAAAACTGAAAACTGGTCACTGGTCACTGTTAACTGTCAAGACCTGACCTGCGGCTTCATCTAACAGCCACCAGAGTTCCCCTTGAGGTTGGATAGCGCGGGAGGGATAGATCATTTCATCGGCAGTTTCGGCAAAAACCTGAGTTAAGGCGGGTTGTTTATTCTCCCCCGTCACCAAAAACATCACACATTCAGCTTGGTTAATCAGCGGAACCGTAAACGTTAAACGAGGTTGACCCGCTTTATTCCCCACCGCAATTAAGCGATCGCGAACTTGTAAAGCTTCTGTCTGGGGAAACAGACTCGCCGTGTGAGCATCATCGCCCATACCCAGCAAAATCACATCAAAAGCAGGAAATTCTCCCTCAGACACTTGAAAAAATCGCCGCAATTCGGCATCATACTGACCCGCATCGGCAAGGGGATCGTTCCCCCCGGTCGGCATCGGGTGAATATTTTCAGCCGGAAACGGGACCCGATCCAGCCAAGCCTGACGGGCCATCCCTTCGTTACTATCGGGGTGATCGGGGGCAACATAGCGTTCATCTCCCCAAAAAATATGAATCTTATCCAGGGGTAAATCTTCGGCCGCCAACCCTTCATAAAGCGGTTTTGGCGTACTTCCTCCCGCCAACACCAGGGTAAACTGGCCTCGGGATGCGATCGCGGGTTCGATTTTGGACAAAATAATCGCTTTTGCTCGCTCCACAAGCTGATCGCGACTGGGAAAAACTTCAAGATTTTTTTTCATAGTCCTTAAATCGAGTTCGACAACAAACAAATTAAAGCAATCAAGCTCGGCAAGGGTCTATCCATTAAGGGTTTCACCCCGGATTTCTCTGTTAGCTCGCTGTTAACAACACGAACAGTTAAAATGAAACTGTTAGGGTTCAATCAGCGAGGCGATTGGAGTGACAATGGCTCAATCCAGCCAAGACGCTAGTTACACACACGAGATTATCAGCTTTGAGGCGATTTGCATGAGAACTCTAATAATTTCTTCAATGATTTCTTCAACGTCACTCGCGATCTGCCCCACTCTCAGCAACGCGGAGTGGGGAGGTAGAGCGAATTAGACTTTAGGGTTCGATACCCTAAAGTCTAATAACAGTGTTACAATAGCCAGCAGAAACTTCACCATTTGAAAATGACTCAAATTCTCACAGTTAGTTGCAAGCTAGAGGTATCGCCAGCGCAAGCAGAAAAGCTTGAGGCGGTACTGTCTAATTTTGCCAAATGCTGTGAGTTCGTTAATAGTGAAACACCTAAGAACCTGACAAATCAGATTGCCGTTCAGTCGCTCATTTACAAAGCGGCAAGAGAGCATTCAGGTTTGTCTTCTCAGTTAACGATTCTTGCGATTCGTCGAGTTTGTGGAAACCGAAAAACAGCCAAACAGAAAAACAAGCCTGTTAGAAAGTTTGCAGCAACCTCAGTCAACTACGATTCTCGAACATTTACGTTTGTTGAATCCAAATGGCAAGTCTCGTTAACAATGATGAAAGGTAGAGAAAAGTTCACTCTAGCAACTGGAAACTATCAGCGGCACTTGCTCACAGCTCAGAGACCTAAATCTGCCACTCTTGTCAAAAAGAGAAGTGGTGATTATTATTTGCAAATTCAGATACACTCGGAGTCACCACAGATTAAAGAAACGGATAAGTGTTTAGGTGTTGACTTGGGTCGTCGTGACATTGCTGTAACGAGCGAGGGTCATTCTTTTAGTGGCGAACAAACAACTAAAATTCGAGATCAATTCAACCGAGTTAGACGAAGTGTTCAACAAAAAGCGTCCAAAGGCACTAGAAGTTCGCGGCGAAGATGCCGTCAACTTCTAGCACGGTTAAGTGGACGTGAGCGCAGGTTTCAAGCTTGGCAAAATCACACAATCAGCTACCGTCTAGTCCAGCACGCCAAAGCTAACAATCAGTTCATTTCTTTGGAAGATTTAACTGGAATTCGAGAACGCACCAACGAAAAACTTCGCTCGAAAACTGAGCGAAGAAGATCTAATAGTTGGGCATTTGATCAGCTTCGACAATTCCTTGAATATAAGTGCATTAAAGAAGGTGTTGGGTTGATGTTTGTTAATCCAGCTTATACTTCCCAGACGTGCCACCAATGTCTTTATATTCATCCAATTAAAGGTAAGTCTTATCGCAACGGAAAAAACTTTTCCTGTGGAAACTGTGGCTGGCGTGGTGATGCTGATCTAAACGGTGCAAAAAACATTGAACAGTTGGGGCTGAATGTAAACCAGCCTGGAGGTTCGAGTTATCTAAGATGCGATTTGTCTTATGAGAGCTCAGGGCTACTGAAAGCTGCCAACTCAGCCGCAGGCGGTTGGCAGTAGTTTACTCCCTCTGTAACGGAAACTAAACCGATGTCTATCTTTGAAAAACCATCTGAGACTCTTAGCCTTGTCACCGCCAAACTCAAACCCCTGACCCAACCGAGATTTTGGGGGCCACTCAGCGTTACGGCTGTCGTTGTCGGCTTTATTTGGCAATTGTCCGAACATCCCGAATGGTTTGAGTTGGACGATCTCAAAGAAGCCATTTCCAATTCGGGGAATTTCGAGGATCGGTTTTCTCCAGAAGACCGATCAATTGCTGCTGATATTGACAGTTCAGCGGTGTTACTCAAAGAATTAGAAGGGCCGCAACTGTTACCCTATCCCATCAACGATCCGATTAACGCAGCAGAAGGGGTACTCGATGAAGCGCGTAAATCTCGTTTGAATCAGTCTGCAACGCCTCCAACCTTCTCTAATCCCCTGTTGGAACAACAATCAGCATCGAATATCAGTTTACCTGATTTTCCCGTTGCACCCACTCCATCAGACCCTAATAATATTCTCAATTTCAATTCTACCCTACCCACTCCCTCTTCTCCCCCAACCTTACCTCAAGATCCTTCCAGCTTAACGCCTGCGATTCCCTTCGAGAGCAACTATCCAGGGGCGACTACAACCCCAGAGGGAGAGACATCAACAAATACTCCCCTACAGGCGGCGATGGATCAGTATAATATCCAAGAACAAGGACAATCAAATCAACCGAGTTCATCTTTGCCCGATTCAATTCTTAACTTAAATCAACCTCAAGTCAACCCAGTCAATATTCCCGGACAACCCACAACTTCCACCCCGACAACCGTTGTCACTCAACCCACTGTCGGAATACCCCAAGCCACATGGATTGTTCCCCGCCCAACAACTACCACTCCCGCTATCCCAACCCCCCCTTCCACACCGACAACCAATCCTTATCAAACCAATATTTCTATCACTCAACCTGTTATTCCTTCTCAACCCATTATTCCGCCCAGTCGCACCGGAATAGCAGTGACTCCGGATATACAGAGCATTTACAATTCCTATGGCGCCTATCCTAACGTCAATTCTAACGGTTCCTACGGCGCTCCTTATCCGAATAATAACGCTTCTCCAACTCAAGCCTATCCGGGCTATTCTAACAACAGTTCAATCAATCCCCAAGACTATCAAGTTAATCAAAATACTCTCATTCAAAGCAGTCCGGGCGATCAATTTAATCAAATGAATCAGCAACGTTCATACTCCGTTCCCCGTCCGATTCCCGGACGGCGAATTGGAGGGGGCGAAATTAACACCTTTGCTAACCCTTAAAGCTGGTTTTTACCTTGTTGTAAAATACATTGAGCATCGAGTAATTGTCGGTGTTCAGTTTTGAGGACCGCACAGTTTTCTACTAAAGTTGAGAGGATAAAGACTTGTCCTTGTTCGATCTTGTCTAAAATTGGTTCAACTAACTCGACTTGTCGAATTAAAACCCGAGTTGAAATATATTCGGCTTGAAATGTACTTTCTCCATCCAGCAACCAAAAATCAACCCCATATTTACGAACAAAGTCTTGAACTTGACGTAAATCAGAGCTATATTGAGCATTTACTAAGTCTAATAACCGTTGGTAAAATTGAGTGTAATATCGGGTATGGTAAGGGTAGTCATATTCCAGTGCAACTAATGTCGAACGTTGGGCTAAAGTTGGGATAAAATCTGCTTCTTCTGAAAGGGTAGCGACTAAAGTATCTTTCGGTTGTTGCTGAAGAAATTCATAAATGAGCGGTTCTTTCCCCGTTCGATACAGTTGGTTGGGGAGGATAACGCCCGGTAAAAAAGGAACAATTACCAGCAAAATTCCCAAACAGAACGTTAAGCTAAAAAAGGTAAACTGATAGGGAGTAAAACCGTTTTCCATCAGTTGAATTAAAGTTCTCAGTTGTGCTTCTAAAATTAACGTTACAGCCAAACCTGCGGCTAATATTAACACAATTTTGAAGCTATGATAAGTGTAGCGTGTCGGAAAATAAAGATGAAATAAAACCGCATGAGCTAAAAAATATAACGCCAAAGACGCTAATAATATTTGTCCTAAAAGTTTAACTTCATAATTAATTTGTTGGGCGAGAGGAAAGCGTTCAGTTTGTTTGAGTAAAAAGGGTAATGCGAACCCAAATAAAGCCAGTGGGGATACAAGTCCGATAAAGAGTAAACCCGTTTGAGGGGCGACTAACCAGTAAATCAAAGGATTATCGTGAAAGAAAAAAGCCCGTCCAAACAACCCGTCTAAAGGGTAAAATTCGGGTCTTAACTTGGCTTCAGCCAGGGTAATCATTTCCCCAAATTCAGTCGTATTGAGTTTGTAGGGGAGTAAGATTAAAACGGTGACAAATCCTCCCGCTAACCAAGCTAAACGGTTGAATTTATGGGGAGATAGTTGTATTTTATAATTTTGTATTTGAAACAGTCGGAAGGTGAGAATTGCTAAAAAAAGTAGGGTGATTTGTGGGTAAAATAAACCGGATAAAGCGATAACAATCAGCAGCGGAAACAAGGATTGACGCAATAAGTAATATAAAAAGGCAAAAAATAGAGGATAGACAAATGCTCTAGGTGTGGCGGAAACCAGATCATCTTCTATCCACAATGCTTGGTTTAAAATTAATGTTGTGATTAAACTAACAGCCGGAATGGGGAGTAATTCTAGACTGACTGCAAAACAATAACCTGTGGTAATTAAGCCTAAAATTAACGGTAAAATTTTACTCGTAATTAAAGGACTCATTCCGAAAATTGCGTGAATTTTATAAAAGACTTTGTAACCCCAAGGGGCGAGGGATTGTAAATAATTGGCAATTAAATCTTGGGGAAAAAGTTCAGGATCGACAAACCTTTGCATCCAAAAAACGTGTTGTCTCGCATCATCTTGAATGATATATTCGCTGCTAAAAGCCTGTTGCATGGAAAGAAAACCGTAGAAAAACACAATCAACAGACTGAGGATGAAACAAAATATCAAATGAGGATGAGATTGAGAAACAGTTGGGGTTGTGAAAGATTGATGTAAAGGAGTAATAACTTGACGAAAAAAGGGTTTTAAATTTTGAAGGTTTAAGCGATTCAAACGACAGCCTCCCGCTAATTTATAGAGATTTTGCCAGGTGTTAACGAGATGTTTTATACAATAAAAACCCGGAAGCACCCAAACCGATAACAATGGGTAGCCAACCCGCAACAAAAGGGGTTAAAATCGCTTTCTGACCCAATGCACCTGTAATAAATGCTAACAGATAATAGGAAAAAATAATGACAATACTGATGCCAAAACTGGTGCCTCGACTGGTTCGTTGAGGGCGACAGCCCAGCGCCGCACCTAATAAGCCAAACACCACACAAACAAAGGGAAGGGAATATTTTTGTTGAATTCTAACTTTGGTTTTTTGAACAATCTTTTCATTTCCGCTACTTTTCATTAGTTCTAAGTATTCATGGGCTTGGATAATATTCATCTCATCATAGCGTCGTTTGCGACTGGCTAAATCTAAAGGAATACGGGGCAGTTTTAATTCTTTGTGATCGAAACGTATTATATTACGATAAGACCCTTGAGGATCGACCATATAAACCGTGCCATCGAAAAAATCCCAACTTTGTTGTTTGCCGTTCCAAATCGCTGATTTAGAAGAGATAATTTGAGTGATACCATCTTGAGATTTATCCAAAATCGTCACTTCGTTCATGTATTTACCATCAAATTCTTGAGCATAAAACAAACGCACAAGAATGGTAATTTCTTCATCGGAATCTTCGAGAGGAATTCGGCGATACTCCGGGTAGAAAATATTTTCTTCTTGAACGGGGAGTCGATCTTGATGCAGTGCTTTCTCCAGAGTAATTGAAGCCCGATAGTTGGTAGCCGGAACAATTAACTCATTAAAAACAAACATAGAGGCGGTAATAAACAAGCTGAAAATCAGCGTCGGAATCACCAACCGATAAATACTAATTCCACAACTTCGCAAGGCGACAACTTCACTATCGCTAGACATTCGCCCATAAACAATTAACGTCGTTAGTACCATTGACATGGGAAAGGATAAGACCACAAACTCCGGCATTTTTAACAAAAAGATTTGCACGGCAATTCCCACATCCAAACCCGACTCAGCCACTTTCCGAACCAAGTCAAAAACCGTATCGATCGAAAGGGCGACCGAGGTAAATAATCCCACGCCGAACAAAAACGGGGTAATGAGTTCGCTAATAATATAGCGATCTAAAATCGACAGATGGAAAGTCGGAAATTTTAAAGAAGTAATCGACTTGGACATTGATGTTTTCATAATTGAAAGCTATCACCAAGGTAATATTGTCGTACTAGAGGATTATTGTAGAGTTCTTCAGTCGAACCCGCAGCAAAAATTTGTCCGTCTCGCATAATGTAAGCGCGATCGGTGATTTTCAGCGTTTCACGAACATTGTGATCGGTAATTAAAATTCCCATTTGGCGATCGCGAAGTCGAGCGACAATTTGTTGAATTTCAGATACCGCAATGGGATCGACGCCGGCGAAAGGTTCATCAAGCAATAAAAAATTAGGGAGTCTCACACCAGAAGCCAAAGCACGGGCGAGTTCCGTGCGTCGTCGTTCCCCTCCAGACACTTGATTTCCCATCGTATCAGCGACTTTATCCAAGCGAAACTCCCGCAATAAAGTATTCAGTCGAGAATGCCATAAATGGGGAGGAACTTGGGTTTGTTGCAAGATTAACAGAATATTGTCCCTGACGGTTAAGTGACGAAAAATACTCGCTTCTTGTGTCAGATAACCAATTCCCAGTCGCGCCCGTTTGTGAATGGGTAAAGTGGTAATATCCTGTTCATCGAGATAAACGCTACCTTGATCGGGCTTTTCGAGTCCTGTAGCGATGTAAAATGTGGTTGTCTTTCCGGCACCATTGGGGCCAAGTAAACCCACAATTTCCCCTTGAGAAACCGACAAGTGTACCCGACTGACGACGCTGCGTTTTCCGTAGGATTTGTGAATATTCTCCAGTACAATTTTCATACACTGATCGAGCATTAAACTGCCGAGGTCGTTGAATTGAGACGAACAAAAGAGTAAGCCCAGATGAAAACCTAGACTGGAAAAGTCCCTTTTGGGTTCAATGGGGGCGATCCTTTATTCCTAAAAAAATCTCTACTCCTTTGCGTGCGCCTATGCAACGGCAGTTTTCTCCTTAAAAGCCATACTCCGGATCGCTTGAAGATTCAGTATAGAATCACTGCGTCTGGATCTCAGGAGCAGGAGGAGCGCTAAACGGATTTTTAAAAGCCGGTTTGGGGTTAAACGGTTCAACCGCAGCATTTTTGGCACTGGTGCTGTCGTCGGGAACAATATAAATTGATTCCACCTGTTGACCTCCGGCGGGAAGGGCCACAAACCGTCCTTCATCAATGAGATAGGTAACGGTTTCTCCGCGAATACTGTTACCTTCTTGCAAAATAAACACATCTCCACTCAAAACAATTCGCCGTTCTCGACTAAAATATTGAGCTTGGGCGGCAGTTGCTTGAATATTGCGAGCCGGATAGTTAATTTGAACATTACCCCGAGCGGTAACAATTCCGGTATTGGCATCTGCTTCTTGAATATCAGAGCGAACCGTCATCGCCGTCGCGGGGTCTTGTTTGGGAGGAGGCGCGGGTTGGGCTTGAGTGATAGCGGGATTGAACAAGTTTTCAGAAACAATTGCGCTGCTGAAAGCACCCGGTAATAATAGGGCAATCAGTAAGCGTGATAAAGTTGAATTAAGGAATTTAGAAAGATGCATTATAACTGACTGATTGACAGAACAGGACGGACAGAAAAACAGACCTTTTTAGGGTTGGTGATGTGTGTTGGCAATATAGACTGATCTGTGTGCCTATTGTACTCGATACAACACCGTCCTTGTGTGTTCCGGTGATTGGCCGTTTACAGTTAACAGTGACCTGCTCACCAGTACCCGCCGCCTTTACAAGACAGTCCTTCCCCGACCTCTGAGCCCTAAAATCTTTAATTTGCTGCCGGGATGCGAAAAATATTATCCGAAGTGGTATGTAATAGGTATAATGTTCTAGGAAGTTATCATTGAGTTAACTCAAGTTCAAGTTCAAAGCGAAGTCTCAATGCTCAAGATCCATTCTTGTAAGCTGGGACTTGGTTTTGCGCTATCTCCAAACTTCTTATGCAGACCGATCGTGAGATCGTCGTGATGAGAACTGGGGAGCGTGTTTTCTATGCTTGTTTGAGCAGAAGTTTGGATTGGGTGTTTATTGTTTGTTTTTAATGTGAGAGGGTTGTTTCGCTAGACAACAGAACAGCATGACAAACGGATGTACGTATCAGGATTATCAAGCGGAATCTTATTCCGATGGCTATACCACCATACCCGATCCAGAAATTGATCAAGAGGTCATCTACGAATTTTTTATCAAGCGCATTCATCAGTGGGAACCCGAAAAGGTTTTAGATGAATTTGAAAATATTTTTATTCATCTCTGCTGTCCGGACCACCAGCGAGTTGTTCAAGCGATTACGAATATTATCGAGTCCAAACAAGAGTTAATCTTTAGAAATACTCTCAAGCGGGTTTGCTATATTCTCATCAATAACTGGTACATCAATAGAAAGCATCAGTATGTCCAAAAACTGATTTTTCTATTAGAAGAAACTCAAGAAGATGAGAGCATTGCTATCGCTCCCAATTTGAATCGTTTAGGAACTTGGCTGCGGAACTTTTTTAACAGTGCAGAATATCAAGCGATCAAAAACTGCGCGTTAAAATCTAAGAAAGATTGGAGTCATCGTTACACTTCCTATCTGCTCGTTCCCGAGTACATCAACAACGATCAAAACTCCAGAGAACAAAAAGAATTTGCTCGTAATTTATCAAAACAGCTTAAAGACAAGTATAAATTTGATTTAGCCATGTATGTGGCGCGTTCAAATTCGACAACGATTTTGAGTGAAAAACGAGCGAATCCGACTCAGTTAGGAGATGAAGTCATTCAACTGATCAAAAAAACAATATCCGCTCAAAGAGTCTCCAGCTATACCCAGCAAGCTAAACTCTTCCTCCGAGATACCCAAAACCTGAATTACGCCGACTTCAAAAAAGCCTTACCGCAATACTTAATGATTTTGGGAAGCGATCAGTTTCCGATCAATAGAGTTCGGGAAAAACTGCTCAAAAAACTCGATATTCTCTACACCCATTACGAAGAAAATATCATCAATAAAGGCTTAATTGTCCGCACCTGTAACCGCCTGATTGAAACGCTCACCACCGAAGATAACAAAACTCCTTCTCCCATCTTTACCCTATTAACCTCTCAGGGAAATCCTTTAACTCTGGTCATTCTGCTCCTGAAAATTGTCTTGATTTGTAGTTCGGCTCGAACTTATTTAGAATTGTGTATCTCCAAACTGATTCAACAATATCAAGACTATGAAGAACACCAATGTCAACGTCTAATTCACTTTCTAGAAGTGTTGAACTTGGTGTTCACCATTTTTACTGAAAACGTGCAGTTTCATCTCGTCAAAGTTCAGGAAGAAGAAGCATCTCCCCTTTTGACCAGTCTGGACTGTTATCAAGTTTTTTGTCAATCTAAAGGGCCTGACTTGCGAGGGACTAACCTCAAAGGGGTAAACTTAAGTAGTCTAGAATTGCGCGGTGCCGATCTCAGAGACAGCGATCTCAGCGAAATCGAACTTGTTGAAATCGACTTACGACTTGCCAACCTCAGCGGTGCCAACCTTAGCGGTGCAATTCTCGATGGGTCTCAACTGTTAGTTGCTAATCTAACACAAGCCGATTTGAGCCATTCGAGTCTGTTCGCTACCGATCTGCGACGAGCGGATTTAAGTAAAACCAATCTCACCAATGCTAATTTAACAAAAGCAACTTTAGATTTAGCCAATCTCCGACAAGCCAAATTAACTCATGCTAATCTGGTTGAAGCCAGCTTAAATGCCACAGACTTGAGTTATGCGGATTTGTGCGGTGCGGATTTGCAAAATGTTAATCTCAGAGGAGCAAACTTAACTGGAGTCAATCTCAGTTATGCTAACCTCAAAGGTGCAAACCTCAAAGATGCGAACTTAACAGGTGCAAACCTCAGTGGGGTGAACCTCTCGAATACTGATTTATCTCAAACTAACCTCAGCAGTGCTAATTTAGAAGCAACCAATCTTTATCGGGTTAATTTAACTCAAGCCAATCTCACTGCGGCTAACTTAAGAAATGCCAATCTCAGCGAAGGGAATTTGAAAAACGCCAATCTCAGCAATGCTAATCTCAATTCTGCCATTTTACGTCGGGTGAACTTAAACCGAGCGGTGATGATTGGGGCGCAAATTTGCAATGCAGATTTAACCCGCGCTAAACTGGTTGAGGTTGATCTCAGTGAAGCGAATCTCGGCTACGCTCAAATTCGTCATGCTAACCTCACTAAGGCGAAATTGTTCAACACCAATCTCCGAGATGCTAACCTGTTCGGTAGTAATGTCATCGATGCGATTGTCAAACAAGCCAAGTTTGGTAACAATTCCGGACTGTCGGATGATGTTCGTCAGTGTTTGAAATTGAGACAATAGCAACTCTAACAATAGACGCGCTTTAGGCGCGTCTCTACTGTTGTCAACCTGCTAGGATGAACTAAATCAGCTTAATCAAACGGAATGCAAAGAAAATTCCAAATGCAACGGCTAAAGCAGCCACATAAATTCCACCATAAGCGATTACTGCACCAACACTCATTGTTTTTACTCCAGAAAACGTCATCATAACTATTGAAACACGAGGTGAGCTAGAATACATCTGTGCTGGGGTAAATTGATGAGGGAGACACTATGCAATCAGTCATTCGGGTGAATCTAGAACAGCTTTCCTATGATATTGCGATCGCGCCGGGAAGTCTAGACCAATTGGGAGAATTGCTGACTCCTCTGAAGTTAGGTCAAAAGGTTTTGATTGTCTCCAACCCGGAGATTTTTCACTATTATGGACAACAGGTTGTTACCGCTTTGGAAAAGAGCGGCTTTGAGGTGGCTTGCAGTACCCTTCCGGCGGGGGAACAATACAAAACCCTAGAAACCCTGCAAAAAGTCTATGATATCGCCTTAGAACACCGCTTAGAACGGTCTTCGACGATGATTGCTTTGGGTGGGGGTATCGTTGGGGATATGACGGGGTTTGCTGCGGCGACTTGGTTGCGGGGAATTAATGTTGTTCAAGTTCCGACGACGCTGTTGGCGATGGTGGATGCGTCTATCGGGGGGAAAACGGGGGTTAATCATCCCCAAGGTAAAAATTTAATTGGTGCTTTTCATCAACCTCGCAAAGTTATTATTGATCCGTTGGTTTTAAAAACGTTACCGGAACGAGAATTTCGGGCGGGAATGGCGGAAGTGATTAAATATGGGGTAATTTGGGATAAGGAGTTATTTACCCATTTAGAACAGGCCGAACGTTTAGATCAAATGCAGTTTATTGAACCTTCGTTATTACAAGAAATTCTACAGTGTTCTTGTCAAAGTAAGGCGGAAGTTGTCAGTAAAGATGAAAAAGAATTGGGACTGCGGGCGATTTTAAATTACGGTCATACTATCGGTCATGCGGTGGAAAGTTTAACGGGATATACAACCGTTTTGCACGGGGAAGCGGTGGGAATTGGCATGGTTGCCGCCAGTCGAATTGCGGTAAAATTGGGGATGTGGGATGAAGATTGCGATCGCCGTCAATTGGCGTTAATTCAAAAAGCGGGTTTACCGACAAAATTACCAACGGGTCTAAATATTGATGAGATTTTAGCCTCTTTGCAAACGGATAAAAAGGTTCAAAATAAGAAAGTGCGGTTTATTTTACCGACTGCAATTGGTGTGGTGACTATTACCGATGAAGTTCCTTCTGAGGTGATTCGAGAAGTTTTACAAGATATGTTTTAAAACTTGACTATTTTATAAATATTCGTTAAAGCGATTACAATTTTGGAGATCGTGTGGTATTGTCTTGTCAAGGTAAACTTTAGATTCTATGAAACAGCTTTCCTTATTCCCCGACGAATCAGATCGGCTTGATACTGATAACTTAGATATATCGACATGGGGAACTTTTAAAGATAACTTAAAAACGCCTATACATAGCTGGTTTACCTATCCAGCAGGCTTTTCTTATAAAGCTGTTGAGTCGAGTATTAAGCGATATCAAATTCAACCCTTAGAAGTTATATATGATCCCTTTATGGGTTCGGGTACAACTAATGTTGTTGCTAAAAAATTGGGGGTGAGTTCCTATGGATGTGATGCTCATCCTTTTGTTTTTAAAATAGCACAAGCAAAATTAAACTGGAACGTGGAAACAAAAGCGGTTACAAAAGCAATTAAAGAACTTTTTTTATTAATCAATGAAAAGCGAGAAAAAATACAAGACGCAGGTATTTTAAAAGAAACTTTTCCGGAATTAGTTCTCAAGTGCTACGAAGAAGACAGCTTGATAAACTTATTATTAATTCGAGATTCGTTGTTCGATTTAGATCTTAACGATGAAATCCAAGAATTCTTTCTGGTATCGTTAACAAACGTACTTAGGCAAGTTTCTACTGCTGCAACAGGCTGGCCTTATATTGCTCCCAAGAAAGTCAAAATAACCTCTCAAAATAAGGATGTGTTTTCAGAATTCCAAATCAATAGCTTTAAAATGGTTAAAGATATAGAAATCATGCTCAGGGAGGTCAATCAAAATTATCTTTTGTCTGAACATCACTTGTTGAATATAGATTCTAAAAACACTGAAAACTTTATTCAAGAAAAAAGTATAGATCATATATTTACTTCGCCTCCTTATTTAAACAACTATGATTATGCAGATAGAACCCGATTAGAAATGTATTTTTGGGGTGATGCTAAAAATTGGGCAGATCTAACTCAACAAGTGAGGAAAAAGTTAATGACTTCTGCTACGACGCAAACATCTCGGGGAGATTCTCGCTATATTCTTTCACCAGAAATACAAGATTATGCACCCGATATTTATAGTTTTCTTGAATCAGCAATAGAAAAACTTGGAAAAATCCGTTTAACTAAAGGCGGTAAAAAAAATTATGATTTAGTTGTTGGCGGATATTTTAATGATATCTTTGAAGTTTTAAAAGATTGCTATCGAGTCTTAAAACCGGGAAAAAAAGCGATTTTTGTATTGGGAGACTCTGCTCCTTATGGAGTCCATATACCTACGGATGAATTTATTGGAGAGTTGGGAGTTGCTATCGGTTTTTCTAGCTATAAAATAGACATTTTGAGACAAAGAGGTGGCAAGTGGCAAAAGAATCCTCAACGACACACAGAAAAATTAAGAGAATCGATTGTCACCTTGATAAAAGAATAAAAAGCTATGAATAATATGAATATACAAAACCCAGGTAGTGCTTTGGGGGAAGCAATTGGAGCAGAACTTGAAAAAGCATTGAATAATTTTCTTGAACAAATTGCAGATCAAGAAGGATATCACTTTATTAGTGAAGGAGTAGGAACCACAAAGCAAGGAAAGCCCAGAAAAATATTAGTTATGTATGATCAATTTGGAACAGAGCATAAAATTGATGCTGTTATTGCTAATTATGCAATGCAGCCGATTATCTTATTTGAATCTAAGTATCTTCGCTATACCAAACATAATCGGGATAAAGGGAGTTGGATTTGTAATACTCACTCGGCTTTAAGAAGAAGATATTCCAGTATAAGAAGTTCAATTGCTGTATTAGCAGGAAACTGGACAGATACTTCTTTGGCAATGATGACAAGCTATGATATTAATATTTTTATGATACCCTTCCAATTAATCTGTGAATTATTAAGCCAACACGATATCGAATTTAATTGGAGAGAAAAAGATAGAGATATAGCTTCCCAAGCTTGGAGTCAATATTGCAGCCTAAGTCTAGAGGAGAAAGCTGAAATCGGAGAAGAAATGGTTGGTTCTATCAAAAATCCTCTTGAACGAACTGTTTTAAATATTTTAGATGATTCTCTAACCCGAGAGGTTAATAAGCTCTCTGTTGAACTTCATTCAAATTTAGGTGAGATCAAAAGATTTTAATTTCTAGATATTACTGATGCTATTTCGTTCTTAAACAGGGACGATTTAACAGAAGCTTTTCTGACGACTGATTCTATAAGCTTATTTGATTCTCCTCCTAATTTAAACCCTTGACACAAATCAAGTCAGCATTGAATGTTCTAAAACTTTTTGAGTTGATCGATGAGGTGTTCTCCAGAGAATAAGTCTATTCCCAAGGCTGATTTAATCAGGTAAAGTAACAAAAAAATAAACAGGCTAATCAGCAAATTAATTCCTATCAGTAAAAGCGTGGCGGCGATTAGATTTCCGATTCGAGTTATCCCCGGAACTGGATATTCTCGTTGTCCTTTGCGCCGTTCTTTCCCGACCAATAAAACGAGATAAAATCGAGAAATAATTAAGTCAACAGTTAGCCTTAAATCCACTATTTTGGGCGACTTTTTGGGGATGGCTTCGTCTAAAATATCTCGAATTGCTGCAATTTGTTTTGTATTCAAACTGGATAAAACTTGAGGATGAATTTTGTTGAGATAATATTCTGGTGTTCGATTCTGATCAGGTACGGAAGTTTGATTTTTGGGTGGAAATTTCGGTTGATTCATTAGATGAAATCGTCATCTCAAATACGACAAATAATGCTACACATCTTTCTCCCCATCTCCGGGGCGGGCCGTGCGCGTTCTAACCCGAAAACTTGATTGGTGGGGAGGACCGGAGGTAGGGAGGTAGGGAGATGGGGGGAATTTTTACTAACAAAAAGCTATTTTTCATCGGAAAAAAATCTTCTCCCCACCACCCCATCACCCTTTCACCCCATCAACCCCGGCA